>MWFE01000001.1 GCA_002071445.1 Bacteroidetes bacterium ADurb.Bin008
GTTTATCGGTAAAATATGCCAAATCATTCCCTGGTTTTATATGTTTACCTTTAGTGTACATATAACATAGTTAGCCGCAATACTCGGACAACCTCCGTACGGCCACATCGTAATATTGTTTTTCCTTTTCAATGCCTATAAATTGCCGATTTGTTTTCAGACAAGCCAATCCCGTTGTTCCTGAACCCATTGTGTTATCCAAAACTATTTCATTTTCATTGGTGTATGTTTTTATTAGGTATTCAAAAAGGTCTAAGTTTTTTTGTGTTGGGTGTTGTTTCCCTTTCTGTGATGCATTACTATAAGTTAAAATACTTGTCGGGTATTTTTCATTATACTCACGTTCAATGCCGTCGTTGTATTTTAATGGGTTGCTGTCTGAACTTGTGTAACACTTGCTTTTTTTTACCTTATCCCTTTTGGTCATTATAGGGTTGTAAGTTACCCTTCCCTTGCCAAAAACCAATATATTTTCGTGTTGCATCATTGGTCTATGTTTAGCCACTTGAAAACCTACACCCCTAACTTTATCCCATATCCACTCGTATTTTAGCCATTCAAGGTTACTGCAGCCCAATACACTTGTAAATGGTTGTGATGCTGTTAAAACCACTACTCCGTTTGGCTTCAAAATCCGTTTGTATTCAGTCCAAAGTTTATCCAAAGGCAAAACGCTATCCCATTTACAAGCAGTAGTACCATAAGGCAAATCGGCAATTATAGCATCAATACTTTTATCAGGGATTGAAGGAAAAACATCAAAGCAGTCAGCCCAGAATAAAGTACTGCGGCTAACATCGGTTTTGTGCAAGTGGGGGTTATCTGCTATATTCATCATTTTTAATTCTATTAAAGTTTAGTTGTGGGTTGAAACTTTCGTGCCTTGATACCCCACCTGCACAAAGCCTTTTTGCGTTAGGTGCAATACTACATTCGTTCTTTTAATGAAAGTTCGTAGTATATTACCAAAAATTAAAAAAGCCCACGCTCTTTGTCTGCTATCGCAGCCATTGGGGTAAAAAGTTTCTCGAGTTTATGTTGGTTTCCTGTATTGCATCCATTCCCAAGTTGTGTATTTGTTTGCACTGTCTTTATGCAAAAAAAGTCTTTCGGTGCATTATACTCACTTACAAATACAATGTGTCCTTCACTCGCTTTATCTCTGCACCATTGCCAAAAATCAGTATGGTTAAATCCATCTTTATAGGCTGTTGTTCCCTCATAAGGTGGGTCGCAGTATATTAGGCTGCTTGGCGGTATCTCTAAATCTTGGTAACTACAATGCACAAAATCAACATCCTTTATTTTCGGTAATTGTTTCATTACTCCGTTTCTGCTTTCGGTTTGGTGGTTTGGTAATCTACCATTTTGCAACCTTCTGTTTTCCTTATAATCATTAATCCAACCACCAAACCATTTACCACCGTAACTGCAACAAATACCAGCCCACAATGTCATTTTAGTATCATTTTCTTTATTCTCTTTAATGGCGTAATATTCTTCTTTAGTGGTATGTATTGGCGGTGTCCATCCGTTTTTTAAGGCGTTCCAAAAATCAATAAGGTATTTATTAAAATCAGCACCAATTCTATTGCCTTCAACTTTATCAATCATATTTGCTCCACCAACAAACGGTTCTACCCAAGTCATTTCAGGTGTTCTGTATTTTAGCATTATAGGTAAAATGTGCTTTGCAATTCTGTTTTTACTTCCCATATATTTCATAAAAATTTCCCTCCCTATTTTTTTAATTTTTTACGTTTGTTTTTCAAATCAAGTTTATCGGTTATTTACCGTACAGCACCTAACAACGTGTATAAAACATAGCCAATTAAGGTTCGTGGTTTATATCAAGTGTTGTATATGGCTACGTTTCATATACGCAACGTTACCGCCAATTAAATAGAACATCGTGTTCGTGAATAAACTGGTCAGCGCAATTGTTTAATACGTTTTCTGTCTTGTTTTTATACGCTTGATTTTTGCCAAATATTTCATCAATAACATATTCTCTTGCAATACCTCGTGATGAAAACACTTCTGCAACTTCTGAGCCCCCAAAACCGTTTTCCTGATAAACAACATATACTTTCATTTTTTGTCAATTTTATTGTGATACTTTTCGCTGTTATTTAAAAACACGTCAATGAACCAATGTGTTACATCATTTAACACCGCACTCCATCGCCACTGTTCAAAATGATTCTTAGAACTCAACCATGCCCCCTCTGCCACGCCTCCACTATGACTATAAATCAATACGCATTGTCCACTTTCTGGCATTCTGTCCTTTATGTCAATCCACTCTTCCTCGCTCGGCATCTTCGACTGCCCGGCAAGCTGCATCTTAGCAAACTCTTCTAACGCATCAACAACATCTCCGGCAGTCCAATCGACACTCAGCCATTTTTCACCCCAATTGTCTTTTATGTATTCTTCTGCTGTCATTTCCTTATGTTTTGTTTCCAGTATTCAAAAAGTTCAGCTGTGGTGTATTCGTCATATTCGACAGACGGGTTTTCACTCATTACGATCCGTGATAATAACCACTTATCCCTTGAGTTTGGGTAATAAAGCATATTGGCATTTGCGCCAATCCACTCCACGAACTGGTACATCTCTTTTGTTGCCTCGGATACTTTGAGGGCGGCAAATTGTTGTAGAGCATCAATTACATCGCCTGCCTGCCATTCCTTACTCAGCCACTCTTCTCCCCAGTCGTTTATTATCCATTCTTTTGCTGTCATTTGATTATATTATTTTTTTATTGATTTTCTTACATTTTTTTGCTCAATAGAATTGCTGTCATTGCTTATGTTTTTTCCAATATTCAAAAAGTGATTCTAATCCCACGAAATGCTTATCTGTTGACCTTACTTCGTAAATATTTCCATAGGCATAAAATTGGACATACATATCCTTCCACTCAACGAAACTTCGGGGGTACATCCCTTTTGTTGCCTCGGCAACACGGAGGGGGGCGTAGGATTCCATAGCTCTCAATGCACACTCGTATTTTACGTTAATGGGGTCATCCCAATACATGTCAAGTATTTCCTCTGCCTGTTTTCTTTCTGCTGTCATTCTTCGTCCCTCCCTTCCTGTAATGCGAGCTCCTGCTTCTTAATATACTGATGAATGTCCCATGCGTTAACGGGCGATACTTGTAACGACTTAGCCCAATGTCTCGCTATTTCCTCTGTTACCGGATTAATAGCATAAATCGCCCCACTACCCAAGAAACGGGTAAAGGGTGGATGTTCGTCGGTTTCGGGTACATCTACTCTCAGCATATTTGAACCTGCAATATTTTGTTCTGTACACTTCCCGGCAATTTGATTATGACCGAATAACTCAATAATTGCCCACGCTTCAAACTTGTTTTCTTCTTTCATTTCCCTATCTGTTAAACCTTGCATCAAATACCTCTTCGCAAATATCAACAATGTGAAGGGCTTTGTCGTCTTCACTCAGTGACCTTTCACTTTTTATCCGGTCTGAAATATACGCCCGGTTCTTTTCATTCATGTGACAGGTTCCAACAAAATGGTAAAAGTCCCATAAGTCAGAGTACTGTCTTCGGCTTTCGCACTTCCGGTTGATCTCCGATTGCTGCACCCATAAAATATAGGCCGCAATTCCAATGACTAAAAGAATGAGTAGGATTTTCATGGTTGTTTTTATTTGCAAAGTTGAGTGATAAAATCATTCGCAGCCTCATTTGCCACCTTATGGATATCAACAGCCGAAAGATAAACCTTCCCTGACCGCTTTTTATACCTTGCCGCAGCATCGCAAAATGCCATTGCAATATTAGACTGCCACCCGATACGATAGACCGGGTCCGTCTTTAATTCGTTTGTCACTTGGATCATTGCCTCTTCTGTTGTCATATTCTTCAAATTTGTTTCATCAAATATAATATAAGTTTTTTAATTATTCAAATCTTTTAAAGATTATTTTTCAATTTTTTTATCATTTCTTCATAGTCTGACCGGGTAAGTTTTACCTGAACATGTCTCTGAGCTTCCAAGTTTTTAACTCTTTCAAGTCCTATTTCTTCAATCAACTTCGCCCGAAATTCAACCGTGTTGCCGTGTAAATGTACGTTGCACCTATAACATTGAGGCCTGGAATTATCAGGATGAAAAGTTAATCCAGGATACGCACCTCGGGAAAGATAATGTCCGCCCTGACAATTCGTGGTATTTAATCTCATGTTAGCCCCGCAAGTGAAACACCTGACATTTCCCTCGTCGTCAGCATAACGTTCTTTTAAACGGGCTGAAAACAGGCTC
>MWFE01000002.1 GCA_002071445.1 Bacteroidetes bacterium ADurb.Bin008
GGTTTTCTGATACGTTTGTTTGTTCATCGTTGGGATATCGGCAGGATTGACAACCTTCACATGCCAACCTAAGTTCAGAAAGTAACGCGCCACCCAAAATCCGCAGCAACCCGATTCATAAACCAAATGAACTTCATGGTCAGGAAAGTTCTCGAAAACATAGCGTTCAAGAATTGCAGTATTCGGCGGAATGGTCATCGACTTGTGATCGCTGATATCCGTTCGAAGATGAATGGACCAACTTTTTTTGTGTATGTCCATGCCAATGTATAACTTTGGACTTGCAGTAAATTGATGTTTCATAATAACAAATTTTGGTAGCTGCATAACGCAGACTACAGGTTAAAATTAATGATGGACTCAATTTACTGCTTTTACATAGGTGCTTTGCGTCAGGCGGGGTGACGTGCTTAAATTCAAGCGCATTGCTCCTAGTGGGCTTTAGTGGCAGGTTGACAGTTTTGTGCTCCGAAATCCCGCACGATCGCCAAGCCGCAAAACGTTAGGCTTCATGCAAAAAAGACACTGCTAACATTGATATTTGTACCATAATTTGTATTTTTGGGACAAAGAAAAATAATATGGGACAAAATGCACCACATAACAAACTTGATAAACTACCACCATTGAGAGAAAAGGTGGAGACTATTGAGATACTTAGACAAACAAATAAATCTACATCTGCATTAGCTGAATTGAAAGGGATTGCAAAAACGATTCCCAACCAGACAATGTTGATTAATGCCATAGTGCTTCAAGAAGCTAAGGATAGCTCTGAAATTGAAAATATTATTACAACACAGGATGAGCTTTACAAAGCTTTGACTATTAACAGAACTAATATATCGGCAGAAACAAAAGAAGTTGTAAATTATCGAAAAGCAATATTTCATGGATTTGACCTTGTAAAAAAACAAGGATTTTTGAGAGTTAACGACATTGTAAGTATTCAACAGGAATTAGTTGATGACACTGCCGGCATTAGAAGTACTCCCGGGACTGTGTTGAAAAACGATAAAACAGGGGAGGTTGTTTATACCCCGCCGCAGGACAAAGCTGAAATACTTGATTTATTGACCAATTTTATTAATCATTTCAACCAACAGGATGATTTATCGCCATTGATTAACCTGGCAATATTGCATTACCAGTTTGAAAGCATTCACCCTTTTTATGACGGAAATGGCAGAACAGGCAGGATTCTGAATATTTTATATCTGATACTTAATGAGTTGATTGATGTGCCAATATTATATCTTAGTTCATACATTATTGACAATAAACAAGAATATTACCGACTTCTAAATCAAACAAACAAAACAGGCAAGTGGGAAGAATGGATAATGTTTATGCTCAAGGCTGTTGAAAGTACTTCAAGAGACACAATCACACGGATTATAAATATCAAAGACCAACTTGATTTAACGATAGTTAAAGTTCAGGAAAAAGCACCAAAAGTTTATAAAAAAGAGCTTGTGGAATTATTATTTGAACAGCCATACTCAAAAATTGAGTTTGTAGTCAATAGGTTGGGAGTCGAGCGGAAAGCCGCTTCACGATATTTGAAAGAATTAGAGGAGATTGGAATTGTTGAATCACAGAAAGTTGGAAGAGAAACACTATATATAAACAGAAACTTGATTGAAATACTAAAACAATAATGCACGAAAGCCTAACACATGGTATAGTGCCTGCAGATTTCAGCAGTTTGCGATCGTTTGTGGCGCGTAAAAAAGGTCGGTGTAAACTGATAAGAAATTGCTTCGCAATCCCTCACGACACCATACCATCGGACGTTAGCAGCCATCCTCCCTATACCGGAACCATTGATTTCTGAAGCTAATGACAAGGCATCAAAACATTTCAAACAGTATCTTTGCGAAGCTCTTTGTAAGGCCGATCTTTAAACTGTTGCATCATAGCACGTGCAGCAATCCTGGTTGAGATGTTTGCGATGATTTCAGTGGCGGTTCCGCTCATACGGAAACCCCGTTCAAAATATTTACTCTGCCAAAAGCACATCTCCTGAGAGCACTTTTTTTAACACTAAAATGCAATGGAAGAACAAGAAATTTCGATGGAAGTTGTCAATCCACATGCTGCCGGGATTGATGTAGGCAGCCGCTCGCACCATAGATAGCTGTTGAGGCAGCATCTTTCATAATCTCTACCGATTCTATGTCATTGGGATTCAGGTAATCAATACCACCTACTGGCATTCCGTCAACAATAAACAAAGGATCGGCATCGCCTGTGGTTCCTGCTCCTCGGATTCTTACGGTAAGTTTATCACCGGGTTGACCGCTATTGGGTATTATTTGCACACCTGGTGTACGTCCTTGAAGGGCTTGCTCTACCCGCAAGGGTTGGGCTTTTGCAATTTCTTCCCCACTTACCTGCGAAATAGCAGTTGTTAGCAAACTCTTCTTTCGTACGCCATAACCTACTACCACTAATTCGTCGAGTTTAGTTACGGCTTCTTCCATTTCAACATTAATAACCGACTTTCCTTCTACCTTCACGCTTACAGGCGTCATGCCTACAAACGAGAATTCGAGGGTGTGTTTGGCGTCTACCGATAAGCTGTATTCGCCATTGACATCAGTCACGGTACCCTTGCCGGGCACTTCCTTCACTTTTACGGTAACACCCGGTAGCGGACTACCGTCAGATTTCGATGTTACCCGCCCTTTCACCGTGAGGGTCTGTGCCTGCAATATCAGGCTGCCCATAACGAAAAGGCTCAGCAGCATTAAAAATTTTCTCATGTTTTTTAATTTTGGTTTGTGATTGAGGTTGATAAAGCAAAATTGTACCTAGCGAAATTAGTGTATCATTTACAACTTTATATTCCAATGAATACAAAAAATGGGTTATTCTGTATTCACACAAACCGCAATCGTTTGCAAATACCCTTCACAATACCCCTACAAAGAACATTATTTTAATTAAAATTATATTGAAAATCATATGTTTAATAAGAAGTCAATATTTTTACAAATCTTTAACCATGCTTTACTTTTCGTTGAAATCAATTAAAATTTTAAATAATATTACTATGAGATATATATTATTGATGGTCTTTGTGTTATTTATTAGTTCTGGAAAAATTTTATTAGCTCAGACTTTCTATCACGTGAATGATGAATACCTGAAAATCGAAGCAAAAGCTAAGAGTCCAATATACACTACCTATACAGCCGCTATGCAACGAAGCCGGCTTTACGGTGATAAAGGTTATAAAATGGATTATTACAGCTCCTGCAGTCCTATTGATTTTGAGGGAGATCAAGCAGGCCGTTTTTTTCATATATTTAAAGTCAACAAAGTCGTAATTCCTTCTATTGCTGAATTTTATAAACAACCTGTAATTCATGCTTCTTTTCCCGATATGGCTCTGCTTGAATACAAACCCTGGTCTAATCTGCATGTCGAACAGGCATTTTTGGTTTATTCCAGCAGCCTGGCAGTGGTTGAAATCCAAATGACCAATGGTGGGCCCGATTCACTCCTTGTGGAGGTTTATCCGGTCCTGGAGCTTGGCAACGATAGTTTATTTTGTCAGAGCTACGATGCTGGTCATTTTTCATTGATTGCTACTCATAACGAAACTTACAAACGCCTTATAAGCAATCTGTACCGAAATGGGAAATATCCCCGCAATTGCCGCGATATTTTCGGTGGATCCTCGACTCCAAACTCTTATGGAAGTTATTCCGGCAACATGGCCGATTTTTACAATTGCATGAAAACCGATTTTTATGCTGCCAATATTCATAACGACAGTCTCAACATGATAACCGGAGTTTGGACTGATTTCATTTGCATGCATTATAAATACAAGCTAGCACCGGGACAAAGCGTCAGGTTGCGTTACTATCGCGGTTGGCAGGATATAAAAGAAAGTCCTGAAGAAATTTTTCGCCAGATTGCCTTTTTGAATAATTCAAGCCTTCAGCCATTTCTGGATGATAATGTTAGATTATTTTCACGAATCCCCCGCATTCATTTTACAAACCCTGAAGATAAAATGGTTTATTTGGGTGCCTTCAACCTGGCGCGGGGATGTATGCTTCCTCCTGAAGGGAAAACCAGCCATAATTATTATGTGTTTTCCCGACAACCCTTGTGGGGATGGGGACACGGGCATCAGGTCTTGCACGAAAGTCTTACTATGCTGGATTATGCTTTTCTTGATCCTTATTCAGCAATGGAATCTCAGCGGGTGTATATTGAACAGCAGGACACTTCAGGCCTTATCGCTTATCGTCATGGCCCGCGGGGAAAGCAGGATTATCCCCATAAAGGTATGCCTACGACTTCAGCCCCGTTTTTCAACTGGATTAATCTCGAAGTATTTAAAATCAGCCGCGATACGGCTTTCCTCAGAGAGGCTTACCGCTCCGGTGCGCGATATGTGGTGTGGCTTTACAAAAACCGCGATACCGACCGCGACGGAACCTTCGAATGGGGACCCTATGGCCTGATCGAAAATGTCAGGGACTGGTATAACGTTATTTTCCAGGTTTCCAAAGAACGTTTTCTCGATATCGATAAGGAAGATATCTCCGACGAACTCGAATGCCTCGACCTTTCATTGATGGTGCTTAAAGAGCTTAAATGTCTTTCATCTATGGCTGCCCTGTTGAAGTTGCATGATGAGCAAACTCATTGGGACTCGTTGGCCCTAAATCTGCAACATCTTATCAACGAACGTTTCTGGGATAATGAGACTCAATTTTTCTATCATGTGGATAAACATACCCATGAATTTCGTTTTATGACCCGCGACCTCAAACGCCAGGAAATCATCGGATTTCTTCCCCTTTGGGCAGAGGCAGTGGATAGTGTTAGGGCGGCAGTTCTGGTAAAACACCTTACGGACACAACCCGTTTCTGGCGCAAATATGGAGTACCCACGCTCTCCGCTCTCGACGACTGGTATAGTCCTGATGTGGATTATTGCTGCAAATGGAACGGGCCGGTTTGGCTGCTTTGGGATTACATGGTTGTCGATGGTTTGCGCCAATATGGCTATCAGTCCGTTGCACGCGAGCTGGCAGCCAAAATGATGCTCGCCGTGAAAACCCAGCTTGCGAAAAACCACAATTTCTGGGAATCGTACAGCCCCGATAACGAAGTCCTCAACAGTCCGCCCAATTACATCTGGGATGCCATCATAGCCAGGGTGCTGATCGATTGCATGCCCTGAAATGAGCCACTTCCATGAAAAACAACAACAGTGGACAACTTATCCTGATTCATTGCCGCAACAAACGACCGAGACCATAGCTGAGATTTAATCCATCCATGGACAGACCCGATACATCAGTACTACAGGTGCCTTTGGGTGGGGGAAAACCTTCACAATAACAAAACAATTCTACACCTATAACTGGGGTACACTTCATAAAATCATATTTTTGACTACAGATAATCATGTTCTTTTGGCCTTTTCTTGCTTTATGTTTAAGACTAGGCGTATTCCCGGATTTACGCAGTCGATAAAAAACAGCGATATTTTTGTCTTGATATCATCCTCTTGCTACAAGCCACCATGCTCCACCGATTTTTTGAATACCCAGGCTTTTTATATTTTCCTTTAATTCAATGGGTTGTAGTCCTGATAGTTCACCGGGTTCTTTTTCTGCAGAGACCACAAACCTGGGGAGCATAATAGAATCGGTTTCAAATTAGTTTTTAGTTTGAACGGAAGATATATTTAATATGAATTTCTCATTTCTTGGATATTTTGGTTTTAAAATTTTTATTATGTCTCCTGTGTCTATCATTGTCGGTATTATACAATAAATAGCGCTTGGGGTTATTAACATATTGCTTTTACAGGTTTCAACAATAATATCTTCTAATATTAAGTTTTGAGTAAATTTTTATCAACTACATACGTTAAAGTTGTTTTATTCTGGACTTTTGCAATCTTGACCTGAGCTACAAGATTTAAAATGCACAAATTTAATATTGCAAGTAAAAAAACGAATTTATCTTTTTTCATAGTCTTAGCAAATTATTCTATTATTACTGATAATTGAATGATAAACGAACCCTTTACAAAAGTATTTAATCATACATCAATTCTGCCAAAATCATTGAACATAAATATATAATTTAAAATTCATGATTTCAATGATTAGTTCCTAAATGGCAATGTAAAATTTCAGTCTTAAATTCCATAAAGCCCAAAAGGGGCGAAACGTCATTAACCCGGAAACTAAGGTTTACTTATGGTTTTTCTTCAAATAACCTGCCAAGCCCATAACTGGATAGCGCAGTGCTATAGCGATAGCAAATATCATTTGAACAAGCATTTTCCGGATAGACGACTCCTTCACAGGCACATGTAAATTTTTCCGTAAGAAATGGATTGCAATCAATGTTTTCAAAATTTTGCTTACACTCAACCACCCTTTTGTTTTTTCCCGATTTTTTTGTTAAATATAAGAAGTTACCAGATTTGTCAAGCAAATAATAGACAGCAACATTTTTATTATCATATTTTCCTCTGGCTTCCAGCCACCATTGTGAGCCTATTTTTTTTATCATTATATGGATGATTTTAAGCTTGTATGTTAAAGGTCTCAGATTAATTAAATCCATGGGTTCAGACGTACTTACCATAATATATTTGTTATAAACAATCGAATCAGGGCCATATTTTACGGTAACTGAATAACCAATGAATTCTTCATTTGGCGGGTATTTTTTTTTCAGAAATGAAACGAATGCATCCATCCCTGTATCCATGTTGTTATTTTCAATTATTAAAGTTTGAGATGGGGTAACAAGCAAATTATGTTTTGCATTGTTAATTTCGAAATCCTCTGCAATCAATGACTTTAACCTGTTTGTATCTATTAATATGGAAAATGTGTTCTTGGTTTTGTTCCTCTCAGCAAGAAGGATTCGTTGAGGACTATGGCAAGATAATCCTGCAGCAATAAAAATGAATAGGATTAATAGTGTTTTTTTCATCTCTTTTTTTTGTTATGTGTTTGATTTTAAACTTATTATTTTTTTTGAAGTAAGTTTGGTTTTATCTTTATTATTGTTTTAAATTGAGTATATTACCAATTACTCCTTGTTTTTTTACAGGGATGGAAGTAAATGAACTGTTTTTCTGACAATATGGTTGCAGTACCCGTTCGGTCCTACAGGTTTATTACAGATACATCCATTAATACTTCCGTAAAAAATCCACCAGCTCCACGTATACGTAAAATCACAAGATGCACAATTTACACCTTCGCATTCATGTTCAATAATGATCTGTGGCCCATCTCCATTCTCCTTGCATTTGTTTAAAAAGAGGTTGTTATTATTCCTGGCAAGTTTTATAGCAGACTTAACGAAGAACAGATTCGTATCTGCAACGTTTAATCTGCCAAATAGAATAAGATAATAGTGGGCACTATCAGCACGCAGGGTATCCTCACTGCTGTTAAAATACTTTATAAAAGCCATGGAATCCACTTTATATTCCGAGCTGGGATATTCGTTCTGATAATTGTGGGTCATACCGTTTGCAAACAATGATGCCAAATGGGTGGTGTTAATATCGAAAATCGCCTCGCCATTCGGATTAATGTAGGCAATTTTTATCAGACAGGTATCCGAACTTTTCAGAACGGGGTTGTTCAAAACAGCTTTTTCCTTTGAGCAGGAAAACAAAACAACTGCAGCTAATGCTATTACTATTATAGCGCTTCCGGTTATAATTATAATCTTTTTCATTTTTTAATTTGTTTGGATTTAAATACTTACTTGGTTTTTTTAGATAGATTTCTTGATTTTTCTAAACTGATTAACGAGAAATTTGTTGGTCACCTATCACGATACGTTCATTGCAGCTTCTTTGATTTTATGATGCTGATTTAGTCGGTCAAACGATACTAAGTTCCCCCGGGGAGGAAATAACCCTTGAGTCCTACCCATACCGAATGCCCCTCTCCTCCAGGCACAGATAACTCGGGGGTAAGGCAGGGTGTTGTTATGTGCGGGGGGGGTAAGTTATTGAATTAGTGATACTTGTGTTTTTATTGAAATTACTTATGAGCTCTGAAAAAAGGAAACACATCCAACTCCGGCACATGTGAGAGAGGTATTGCCTGGTAAACCCTTTGCGGCAGAAGAGCCCTATAGTCGCTGAGAAAAACATGGAGAGTCTTAAGTAGTTGAATGTGGGCTCGAATATAATCAAAATATCTTTTTATAGGGTCATTTTAATAGAATTTTTTTGATGATTACATTATACATAAACATGTTGAAAAACTGTGTTGAATTAACTGTGTTCAAGCAATGGATATTATAGGGTCACCCGTCCAGGGCTAAATTGTAACGGAATGTAATGTACACGATTTCGTTTTAAATTTCATAGGGCCCCGAAGGAGCGACAGTTCAATTGTGTTTGATAAGCAGGGGCTGAGGTATGGGATGATGGGTAACGGTGGCGCTGTCGGAGGCCTGGCAGCTGAAGGAATCGCTTACCGTCACGCTGTAGGTCCCGGGTTCCGTTACCGTCAGCGCCTGGCCTGTGTAACCCGTGCTCCAGACATAGGTACTGAAACCTGCTCCTGCATCCAGCACCACCGCTTCGCCGGCGCACACCGTTGTGTCGTTGAGAGTAACGATGGGCTCTGAGGCGGTAACCACAGCCGAGCCGGTGGCTGTGCCGGGGCAGTCGCTGCCCGACATGCTGAGCAGGGCATAGGTTCCTGCTTCCGTGGCGCTGATCACATAGGGCCAGGGACCGTTATAGCCTGATACCCCAGGTTGGGGTACACCGTTAAACGACCAGCTGAAACTATAGGGAGGCAGACCGCCATACGCCGTGATATACACCTCTGTCGGAGTACCTGTAGGCAGACAAATGTGACCCCCTCCCGACATCACGCCTATGGTGCATTCCCCCTGTGGGGCCACGATTGTGGTATCTAAGCTGCACTCCCCATCGGTAAACCAGGCTTCAATGGTGTGTACCTGTCCATCACAGGGGATGTTTTTGATGGAAAAATTACTCTGTCCTGCAAAGGGAGGAGAGATAATATCCATTAATCCCGAATTGACATCTTTTACTACCAAACTCCCGGATGACGGAGGATACATAAACCCCACCAAGCCATTGATGTTAAAAGTGTTGGT
>MWFE01000003.1 GCA_002071445.1 Bacteroidetes bacterium ADurb.Bin008
CCTGGCTGGCAATTTGGGGAGCGGCAGGCTATGCTGTTTTTGCCTTTGGCTTTCTGATGGAGTTGTTTGGAAAAGCGTGGAGCATGTACCTTCTTGGTCCCGGCGGACTTTGGGAGGTGGTTTTCGCAATTTGGCTAATTATTCGCGGGAGTAAAAGTGTAAAACTAAAACCAGTTAATCCATGACCAATAATGATGATTAAAGGATGCAATGTATTTCCCGATACGTATTCTTAGCAAAATACATCAACGAACATGCTCAAGGAAGAATCGATAAAAACACAAAATGGTGAGATCTATTATTGGTTAAATAAAAACCTGACATGTTCAGACCTGTGCATTGTTTTTTGCCATGGTCTGACAGCAGACCATACATTGTTTGAAAAACAAATCGACTTTTTTGCATCCAACTATCAAATTTTACTATGGGATATTCCTTTGCACGGTAAATCTATTCCCTACAAAAACTTTACGTTTGACAATGTTGTTTCCGATTTAAATGAAATAATTGAAAAGGAGTGCACAAGCAAACTTGTTTTTGTCGGGCAATCCGGAGGAGGGTTTATTTCACAGGCATTTATCAATAAATACCCCGATAAGGTGCATGGTTTTGTTGGTGTCGGAACCACACCTTTTGGCCTGAAATACTATAAAAAATCAGAACTCTTTTGGGTAAAACATTTTGCCACTATTGCAAACCTGTATCCTTATTCGCTTTATCGCAAAGCCTGCTCAAAGCAAGTGGCTATAACTCCGGAAGCGCAGGATAATATGAACCAGACATTGGTGCGTTTAGGCAAAAAGGGTATGCTAAATGCAACAAATGCGGTTTATCAGGAATTTTTGAAGATTAAGGAGAGTGTTCAGTTTCCTTTCCCTATCCTGTTAACTTATGGTGAGTTTGATAAAGTCGGATTGGTTGCAAAATACAATCAGAATTGGGCGGCGGCGATAAATGCCAGATTAAAAGTGATTAAAAATGCTTCGCACAATGCAAATTATGACAATCCTGTGGAATTCAATCATATACTTGAAGAATATATTGAGGAAAGAATGAATAATGAAACCTGTTATTGACCGGGTCTGTTCAATTGAGCAAATTGTTGAGGCCCATGAATATGTTGATAAAGGTCATAAAAAAGGTAATGTTGTTATAACAATCGTTGAACAAAATAAAAATGGAGTAGCAGGAAAATGAAAAACAGTGAACGAATCATTTATGGAACGCTTTTAACAATAATAGCGTTCGTATTAGCCACTATAGCGGGTAGAATTATCAAATTGAATATTGACTTTCTTCCTTATTCGTTTGTAACACACACGACTATGCTGATACTTTCCATAGGTTTGATTTGTGGTTTAAAAAAGCATGTAAAATATAATATGGCATGGCCTAAGTTCAAAAAGACACTAAAGCCAATATTATTCGGGTTCTTGGCGGCGGTTATCGTCAATGCCTTTATGATTGCTCTGACGAAAGGTTTAGGAGGCGAAGTCGAATCTCATTTTGCATTTGATATGATGACCCCATTGCAGGTTTTCCTCTTTATATTTATCTATGCAAGTGTGACAGAAGAGGTTTTGTTTCGCGGCTTTCTTCAGAATATTTTAAAGCCATTGAAAGACAAAGGGGTAAAAATATTCAAAAGACATATTAGCGTTCCGGTAATAATTGGTGCCATTGTATTTGGCTTAGCACATTTAATCCTGATAACATCGGGGGCAAACACTTTTTTCATCGTCAGAACACTGGTATTCACTTTTTCCCTTGGATTAATTGCCGGTTATTATCAAGAAAAATATGATAACAACGCGTATGCGATTATTGTCCATATGGGAGGTAATTTTATGGGTTTAATAGCCGCATTATTAATGACGTTAACGCCTTGAAGCATGAAACATAGAAATCTATTGGTTGGTCTTTTGCTCTTCCTTTCAGCTGGAGCTCTATCAGGTGAAGGAGCCTTTTAACTTCTCCCCCAAGGGTGGACAGAATTCAAAAAAAATAAACAAACACTGGCTGACCAATTGAGACAAAAGCATTTGCCAGAGAATCAACAAAAAAACTACTTGAATCATTGAGAAAAAATTTCACAAAAACTTAATGCTTTTTCTTTTACTCTTAAATTCTATGCAATCATTTTTGCATTAAATAGAATGGATGATGTTTATCAAAAAATATTTGTTTGTTTTTTCACTTCTTTTGATTCTGTCACTATCACAAGGCATAGCACAAAATGTTTTAGTTGACACAGTCAGAGGCGTAGTGACTTCAGGTGATCCTGCTGCTGAGTTGGTTCAGGCTTCAATATATGTATATGGGAGTGAGCCTCCCATAGGAACAGTAACGGATGAATTTGGCAATTTTGCTTTCGGTGTTCCTGTCGGGAGGCAGAAATTGAGATTTAGCAGTGTTGGATTTCTTACTCAAGATGTTGATATATTGGCAATTACTGGCAAGGAAGTTGTGCTGGAGGTGGTGTTGGAGCCTTCCCTTGTTGAGCTACAAGACATAGAGGTAGTGGCAAGACATGATAAAAGTCGCCCGATAAACAAGTTGACTGTAACAGGAGCAAGAACTTTCAGCACGGAAGAGACTTTTCGGTTCGCCGGCTCACTGGGAGACCCTGCTCGTATGGTGCGCAGTTTTCCGGGAGTTATACCTGCCAACGATTCACGAAATGATATTATCATCAGAGGCAACTCGCCCATAGGTGTTCAGTGGTCACTTGACGGTGTGGAGATTCCTAATCTAAATCACTTCAACACTGGCGTAGGTATGACGGGTGGCCAGGTTACCATGCTTAATACCAATTTACTCGCGAATTCTGATTTTCATATGAGTGCGTGGCCCGCGCCCTACGGCAATGCGATGGCAGGGATATTTGACTTGCAGATGAGAAAGGGGAACAACCAAAAGCATGAGTTTTGGGGGCAGATGGGTTTTAACGGTATCGAAGCGGGTTCGGAAGGTTATTTTTCAAAGAATAGCACTTCATCCTATCTTGTTTCGTACAGATATTCTATTCCCGACTTGATGGAGAAGTTAGGTTTTTATTCGGGTATAACTCCAAAATATCAGGACTTTACTATGAAACTTAACTTTGATATAAATAAGAAAAACCAACTTTCTGTCATTGGGTTATACGGTAGCAGCGGAATAAACTTTGTAACATCTGAAGTAGGAATGGTTGAATTTGATGAAGATTTACTTGGGCAGTATGATCAACGCATCAAAATTGATGCTAAAACTTACATCCTTGGAGTTACGCATAGAGTTGATTTTACACCCAAAACAAAGCTTACTACATTGCTCTCTTTTGTAAGGAGCGACACACATATGCCGGTGGACACAATGTCTTTGAGACAGCCGAATGCAGAGTGGAAAACATTGTGGGACGAGCAGGCTTTGGAAGATAAATATTCTCTCTATTCTAAAATAGAACATCGTTTTTCTTATGCTTCGTCAATAGAAGCCGGAGTTAAGTATGACTTGTATAATGTAAATTATCTGGAAAAAGAATCGTATAGCGATGAAAGGGGGCTTTTTACCAATGTTGACAAGAAAGGAAGTTTCGGTCTGTGGCGAGTTTATACACAATACAGGCAAAATATAGCATCGAAGTTGATACTGACAGGTGGACTGCATGGCATGTATCTTGATATGAATAATACTTATTCGGTTGAGCCACGATTTGGCGCACGTTACACGCCCGTCCCGAAGCATACTTTTGCATTGGCAGGTGGATTGTATAGTCAGATGATTCCCCGCTCGTTCTACTTTATCCGGACACTTACCCCACAAAGCGAAATTGAGCTTAGCAATAAAAAACTTGGATTTATGAAAAGTGCACATGCTGACTTTTCATATAGTTGGAGTTTTGCACCCGATTGGAATTTCAAAGCGGAGGCTTACTATCAATGGCTCTATAATATCCCTGTGAAAAACGACCCTAACGAAACTTATACTATTCTACAAGCTGGTGGTGCTGGTGAAAATGTAATTATGCGTGAGGGAAATCTGGTTAATAAGGGAACGGGAAAAAATTATGGTATCGAGTTCTCTATTGAAAAGTTTATGAGCAAAAATTACTACCTGTTGTTTAATTCTACGCTTTACAGATCAACCTATACAAACGGATTTAACAAAAAAGAATGGAGTACTGTTTTCGACGGAAAATATCTCTTTAACCTTGCTTCAGGTTATGAATTAACGCTTAAAAAAGGATGGACACTCTTTGCCGATGTAAAAAGTTCATTGGCAGGCG
>MWFE01000004.1 GCA_002071445.1 Bacteroidetes bacterium ADurb.Bin008
TGTTCAAAGGTACACAGTTCGCGACTCAATTTTCATCCGTGTTTGTGCTTATGCACTATCATGGGTGTTTCATAATGATATTAGTTGCAAAATATGTCAACAAAAACTATTCTTATCCATCACCCCCTTGTCGTGTATGTATAGTTTTAGCTGTTTTACACCCTGCAAGTTATTTATTCTTTTCTAAGCACCAAATGTTGTCTGGGCATTTTGCAAACACCCCGTTTGGTGGTGGTTGTACCGCCGTCGAACTATCAAAAGCAGGCAGGGCCTCTTGGTGAAACCAAGACAAAATAATTTGGACTGAGACAGGAGTCTCAGCCGAACAGGGTTTTGTCAATAGCTCCGTAACAGGTTTGGGTGCCCATCAACAATGCACGATTTGGCACAGTACCAAAATCCATTCTCGCTTGATTGCCTAGCCGTTCCTACAGTTCCTTGCGTTGTTTATACCCGTTTTTTTGAATATTCAAAACCCTGATATATAGCCTAATAAAGGCTGTTTTAATTTTTAGTTTGTTTAAAAAAAAGGGTAAGGACTAGAATTTCAAAGTTATCCCAATATTAATTTTGGGTAGTTCAATTAGTTCTTCGAAAAAAAGAGTGTGGGAATTGACTCCAAAACCAAAATGATAGTAGGAATCTTTATTGCTTGTGTCGTCTATGTCAGTTACTGTCGTTGATACAAAGCTAAGCCTTAAGAAATCACAGCTGGCTTCAACGTTTAAATTTTCTGTGATGCTGTATGACAAAACGGGAAGGAAGCCTATACTAAAAAAAGAGATAGCCCAACTTTAACAAGAAAAAGTTTTTTTGCCTTTTTTTGATGGTAAAAAATTCACAACTCTTTGATTTCCAAACATAGGTTCTCTCAAAAGCGTTTTGTAATACCCACGACAATGTTTTTTGTGTTGTAACTTGGCGCCATGTATTTTACTTCGACTATACGCTTTAGTCCAGAGCATGGCAGGGAACTTCCCTACTACAAAATTAAGGAGTCGTTCCGTGATGTTGTGGGACGAGTACACACCCGTGTGATGCTGACGCCAGGATATCTTCCCGAGCTGTGCAGCGATGAGATAGTACAAATCCGTCGGGGGTTAACCTATCTAATGGAACAAAGCGCATTGATACCCAATCAACAAGCCTTGTTTAAAACAGATCCAAGGCAGGAGTACAGTGAAAAAGTTTGCAGCCACATAGAACGATTTTGGGCCCAGATCATGGGTAGTGGTAAGATTGATACCGCACGTTCCAGCTATGATGACGCCAAGCGCAAGGCACGCAAATTAGTAGATATAGACACCATACAACATACCGACGCGCGTGAGGTGGGTGCTGAAAATGTCTGTCTGCAGGCCATTCGTGAGCTTCAGCTTGACACATTTCTACGACACGAAGGCTGGTCGGAGCGTAAGGTAAACGCAACATTGGCCTCATTGATAGTCAGAACAGTATATTCCCCGTCGGAGTGGTCTGCCCTACGTATCCTTACTGATAACTCTGCAGCCATGGAGCTTATTACGGGTCAGTTTGGAGATAGCCCAACTCAACGTGAGGTGTATGCTGCAGCACCTGCACTTTACGAGTTGAAGGGCAAACTTGAACGCCACCTCTGCTCGCGCACCGACTCGCTGTTCAACCTCACCAATCGTGTGATGCTGTTCGATCTGACAAACTTCTATTTTGAGGGTAGCAAACGAGCATCGAAAAAAGCCCAATTTGGCCACTCCAAGGAGAAACGTTCAGATTGTCGCCTTCTTGTACTTGCATTGGCCATCAACACGGAAGGTTTTATTCGGTACAGCTCAATCCTTTCTGGCAGTACCGCCGATCCCACCTCACTTCCGGCCATGGTGGATAGTATTATTGCGATGAACCCCGTATCGTCAGACCCGGAGCAGAAAGTCATGGTGGTGATTGATGCTGGAATCGCCACCGAGGCCAATCTAACCTTGCTGAAAGAGCGTGGGTATAATTACCTTTGTGTCAGCCGTACAAAGCTAAAGGATTATACCCTTAAAGGCGATGGGCGCACTGTGACTGTGTATGACAGCCGGAAAAACCCTATCACCCTTGCAGAGGTGGAGCATGAGGAAGGGGGAGATTTCTATCTTCGGGTCAACTCTTCGTCAAAAGCCTTAACGGAACGCTCCATGAATCGGCAGTGGAGGGAACGTTTTGAGCTCGAGCTGACAAGGGCTCGCAATGCCCTTACAGCAAAGGGAGGCATAAAAAAATACGACAAAGTTGTAGAGCGTGTAGGGCGTGCACTGGGCAAATACCCTTCTGTTTCAAAATACTATCAGATAGGCTATGTCCGTTCAAAGGAAAATCTGGATAATATGGCTGATATGCATTGGGAAATCAGAATCAATGAGAATGAGGCAGAGCAGAGCTTCGGGACCTACTTCCTACGTACCAATGTGGCCACCCTTGATGAGCGCTCTACATGGGATTACTATAACCTGATCAGAGAAATAGAGGCGTCAAACCGACAGCTCAAAACCGACCTCGAACTACGCCCAATTTACCATCAGAAAGACGAGAACTCTGATGCGCACCTCTTCTTTGGACTCCTATCGTACTGGATTGTGAACACTATCCGTCACAAGCTAAAAGAGCAGGGTATAACTCATTACTGGACAGAGCTTAAGCGCATCCTTTCCACCCAAAAAGCGATAACTACCCAGGCCGAGAATGCGCTTGGCGAACGTGTACAAATACGCCTTTGTTCAGACCCGACAGATGCAGCCTCAGAGCTATACCGAGTGCTAAAATACAATCCAAAACCATTTAAGCGTTACACCATAGTAGTTAAATCCCACCCACCAGATAAAAAATCTGTAGTACCCACGTAATGCATAAAAAACTGCAATTCCTTAAAAAACAGCCACATTACATGCAAACTACGTTAAAGTTGGGATAGGATCGCCGTTTATCGAACTTGACCCTCTTGTAATTTTGGAAGTTACTTTACCGATTCCCGCCCCACCTTCAAGTAACAATGAAAGCTTTTCGTAACCAATCAGGTTGTATCGGGCAAAGCCACCAAACATCCATCCATTTACGTCTGTAACTATTTTGCTATCGTCCCACGATGATGGTTCGGTGAGCGAATACTTGATAAAAGTTGCTTCGACCCCCACAGCTAAGTCGTCAATCAGGTAGTAGCCAACTTTTGGAGAGAGTTGCCAGGTAAAAGATGATTTATAATCACTCGATTGATTAATAGATTTAATTTCCCCTCCGGTAAAATCAAGCCCAAAACTACCACCAACCAAGAATTGTGCACTTGCTGATGTTACTCCGACAATAATAACAATCCAAAATAAAAGAATTCTTTTCATCTGTTTATGATTTTAGTATCGCCCTACTTTGTTTTTGGATGCGTTCAGGTCAAGTTTTTCACCCGCCGTGGGAATTCAGCCCATAACTCTTTTTTTATTTAGTTTTAGCTGCTTATTGTTGCGCAATTTATTGATTCCTTAACAAATAATCAAACGTTGTTTAGACATTCCTCAAATATTCTTAATGCAAAACGGGAATGTGAGAATCAACCGACAGTAATAATTGAAGAGGGACAATGGCTTTGTAAAGAAATAGGTGGGGTCGGATCAAAGCCGTTGTGGGGTTGAGTGTTTTTGTATTATGCTTTTATCTCTACACCGGTTCTTTTAATCTCATTAACAAATGGACTATTAGAGTAAAAATCTTCTTTTGATATTGGGTGTGGTTCAATTCGCGAGTCGATTTGGGACGCCAGTAACATTAGTTGAACTTGTAAGTCGAACCTATCGCTATCATTCAACTTATCAAAGATTAAAGCAATGTCAATATCGCTATCCAAACTCTCATTTTTCTTGGCATACGAGCCAAAAAGAATGGCTTTGGTAATCCCCTTGTGATTTTTTTTTAATAGTGAAATATATCGATTTATTGTAATATTAATTCCTTCATCCATAATCGTTGAGTTTTAAGTTTATTAATCCATTCCGTGGTGTATTCCAAAGTGCACTTCTTCTGAAAACTCAATTTGTAATCGTCATATCTTGCATTTATATTGAAGGCTGTTACTGTTGCAAAAAAAAGTTTTTGCTCTTCAGTCATTACCAGTTCAGATAGTTCAGCTAACCTGAGAAGGTTGTGAATAAAAGGAGGAAAGTCTTGTTTGGATTTCACGTAGTATGCTTTTAAAAGCTTCTCAATCATAAGATGTCCAACAAACAATGACCAGCTGTATCGTTTGATTTCAAACATGGACATCATTGTATCAAAGTCATCATCAGAACTTTCAATCCAGTATTTGACTAACTTTTCGATATTAATTTCTTTCTCTCCCATAGAGACAAAATTATGGAAAATTTCCTGTTTCACAATAATCTAACTAAACGGGATACTTTTCCTTAGCAGTTGTACCACAAAGTCCAATTAGTTTGTGTGCAAACAAATTCTATGCTTAGCCTATAATTATCGTTGGTTGTATAGTTGGCAAACGCCCTTTCACAAAACAGAAGCTTCAATCGGATTGGAATTAAATAGTGTAATTTAGAACCGTACTAAAAATGGGAAGCCTACAGGGGCAGTGCACCTCCCTTTCTTGTTATACAATTTTTACCTGTCATATTTAGGCGTCAGTTTTGTTAATCCAATTGAAAATCCGGCTTGAACTCCGTGATATGGAAAATCATAAATGCCATATTGATACTGAACGAAAATATTAAAATTTGTGCGCTTCATGGTCAATCTTGAGAAATAAACCAAGGGTGCGTCTCCGTTATTCATCCAGCCGTAATACCCTGCAAGTGTATTGTCAAAATCAAACCAATGGTTTGACAAAATAATTTTCCAACCATACATCGGTGCATCATTTTGCGTACTATTCGTTGTTTCCCAACAGAGAAAACCCAGATTAGCAACAAATCTAATTTCATTCAAAAATCGATTCTCAAGGGACAACGATTTCCCTATTTCTAAATCGAAGTAGTAACCGGGAGTATCAAAATAACGTCTTTGGTTAAAATTTGTCCCCGAAGCGGTTTTTAGGGTACTGTTCAAAATAATATTTGGTCTTCGATTGTTTTCTGATAGAATGAGCATTCGTGTTTGCACATAAAAATCTCCTGCTGCCGTTCCTGAAAGTGCGTCCCCTTTCATATTACGATAATCAGAAATCTCTTGCGTTACACGCCATCTTTCAAGTAAAGGAACCCAAACTTTAAATGCAATACGCTCTGAAAGCAATGGAACTTCTATCAAAAAAGAGAAATTGCGTGTATGGTCACCAAAACCAAAATAATGCTCTCAAGCCAGCTCAATAGTTGTTTCTCTAACAATTTTCCCATTCGTAAATTTCGAGACGGGATTGGCATTCGGACCAAAGTAAGCAGGAGAATAGTTTACTGTCTGCGCACGGACAACAGCACTTGAAAACAATAAAACAAAAACAAAAGAAATTTTCATATACAAGTCTTCAACTAACGTTGCAGAATTTGATAGACAACTACATATTAAATCTCTACCTAACAGTTCACTCAGCCGGTTTTACCGCTGGCACTCCGCGGCTTTGTCCCGACGAAAGATCGTTGGAATCAGACGGTAAACCCGGCGCACACCCTGAGAACCAATGGCCTATCAAATGTATAAAAATTTATCCAACGGGCAAGTCGCCACCACCTGTCCCGATCCCGACTCAGAACCCGAAGTTTTGGGGTCGAGGTCGGGACGGGACCAAGGCGCTGTTAGGTGCTGTTTCTAGCATTCTATACTCCAACCTTTAGGTAGAAATTCGATTCTAAATTACTTATTGATTGGTTGTAAACAACTTTGAATACTTCTTCATCTGCTTCTTCTTTGTTTATTGACAACCATAATTCACCAAACTTTTCAATACCATAAGTTTCAATTAAATATTTTACAAAAGCACCTGATACGAATGCTTGTTTTTCATACGAATCTCCTGCGGAGGAGGAGATTATTCTATTAATTTGGTATTTCTTACTCTTCAATATTTGTTTTGCTGTTTCATAAAAATCAAACTTGAAAATAATTCCTTCGTCTGAGTAAAATGAAAACCCTTCATTCAGTAACATATCAAATTGTTCATTACTAAATGAACACCAAAGATGACTATTCAAAATATGTGCTATTTCATGTGCTCCTCCGGCATTGACTGTCAAATAGTAAGCAGCATAATATGGCGGTATTGAGTGTGCAGAAGACTTAACCTGGGTTTTTGAATATTTTTCTTCTATGTCTTTGAATATGAATATGTCAATTAAAGGAAGCGAATCAATCGGTTCTTTAATTTCCATAAGTTTAAACAGATGATTAAAAACACCTTGTTGTGCTACTTGCAACTTATGTGGATATTCTGAATCGGTTATGGAATTTGAAATGTGAAGTCTAAAATACTTATCTTCAATGGATGTCCAAAAACTGGTATCTTTTAGTAGGTAAGATGGTCTATTCATTTCCATTAATGTATCCTTAAACTCCACTTTCCTATTGCAGGATTGGAAAACTATAAAAAAAAATTATTGCTACTGAAATAAAAATTGATTGCTTCATAAGTCTTGATTTTAAAATTGCACCTAACGGTTTGGCGATATGTTTTTGTTGCCGATTTCGGAGCACTTTCTTGTCAAGCTATAACGAACTTTAATAAAGGCGAAAACCTTGAAACTGGCACTTGATTATAGGTCATGTTGTGTTGCGTTTATATTGTTATCAATTATAATTCCTTAAGTCTTTTTATTTTTCTTACAAACCATACAGGCTGGTTTGACCCCCTATAAATCGGACTTTCGTATAGATGGTTCAACAACCGTATTCATTCTTTTCTAACTTTGCA
>MWFE01000005.1 GCA_002071445.1 Bacteroidetes bacterium ADurb.Bin008
TTGTTCAAAGGTACACAGTTCGCGACTCAATTTTCATCCGTGTTTGTGCTTATGCACTATCATGGGTGTTTCATATCATTTTAATTTTTATTGCACTGAAGGGACGTTCAAACGCTGTGCCTTTGATTGCTGAGGGTGACTACATTAACAATGCTTAACATTTATGTCAGTTTTTATGACAAAAAGTAATTATGCCTGTTAAACAATGTTAGCTGATATTGGGATCAAGCGACAGATACTGTGGACTTCTGCCAAAACTAATATGGGAAGTACTTGAAAGGCAAGCCAACAATTTCAGCAAAGGTTTCACCCGATTCCATCATGTCGTCGTCGTTGGTTCGGTAATACCAGTGGATAATTACTGTTTTCCTTTGCTTGTGTATTTCTTGCAGTACGGTGAGAATATCAACCAGCTTTTTGGAAGAGGCTGTATTGAAGTATTCAAGTTTGAACAGGACAATGGTCTCCCTGTTGGGCTCAGCCACATATTCCTTAAACCAGGCAATAATCGGGTCGTAAAACTCTTTAACATCTTCGGGGAAGGATTTTCCAATAAATTCGAATCGATTCCTATCCTTATCAAGGTTAATTTCCGGCGAATAACTGGTTTCCAACACTCTTAAAGGTTCCATTGTCTTGATTACCGTTTAAAAATCCTAAATGACGGGTACAAATATAAAAAAAGTTTCTGTATTACACCATCCAAGGCAATATCTCCCGAAGATATTCGGAATGCTTTGGCACACAAAGATTTTAATTGTCTTAATCCAAAAAAAAGAAAAAGTGTAAGTGGATGACTTTTTTGATCAGATGAGAGCTAAATGCAGTGTTTACACCACGTTGACCTCCATCTCTAACATAACGTTAAACCTATTTTGCACCGAACTACGAATTTGCTCTGCAATGTTAAGTATTTCAACCCCCGTAGCTCCGCCGTGGTTAACCAATACCAATGCCTGATTCTCATGCACCCCGGCATTGCCAAGGCGTTTACCTTTCCAACCGCTTTGCTCTATGAGCCAACCTGCCGGAATTTTCACACTTTTATCGTCAATGGGGTAAGAGGGTACTCTGTCGTACCGCTTTTTAAGCTCATGCAACAAATCCATGTGAACAATGGGATTTTTAAAGAAGCTGCCGGCATTACCCAGCTTGTTGGGATCGGGCAGCTTCGAGTTTCGGATATTAATCACTGCCTTACGGATGTTGATTAGGGTTGTTTCACCCATTTTAGCCAGCTCATGCTCAATGTTCCCATAGTGCGTTACAAATTTAGGATGCTTTGACAATCTGTATATTACATTGGTAATTACCACTTTGCCTTTCAATTCCCTTTTGAATATACTATCGCGGTAGCCAAATTGGCACTCTTCATTCTTCCACACAACCCTGCTCATGGTTTCAAGGTTGAAACCCATTACTTGTAAAATGGTTTCTTTCGCTTCAACGCCATAGGCTCCGATATTTTGAATGGGCGAGGCGCCCACACTGCCCGGGATATTTGAAAGGTTTTCTATTCCGCCCAATCCCCTTTGTACGGCATACTCCACCAGATTGTCCCAAACCTCGCCTGCTCCAACCGAAAGAGCGATATAATCGCTGGTGTTTTCTATTTCCTCAATGCCCGTTATGGAGGGCTGAAGAACAACGCCGGCATAATCACGGGTGAAAAGAATATTAGAGCCTCCACCTAATACCAGCATGGGTAAACCCATCTGCTTAATTCTGTTGATGCTATCAATCAGCTCCTCTTCCGTTTTTGGCTTTGTGAAGTATTTTGCCTTAACCGGCAGGCCAAATGTATTCAGCTTATTTAAAGGGTAGTCGTTGAAGAATTCGGGCATAATATTTTCAGCAATAAGATTTAACGTAGATTTATTTGAACTTACTGTCCGCACAAATTTGCCAAAATAAATGTAAATTTGCCTAACTGATAAACGGATTATTATGGAAAAGAACAAAATGGTGCCAGGGATAAAATCCTTACTAGTAATTTTTGCCGTTGTTTTTCTTAGTTCGTGCATCTCCTACTATTTCGAACATCCTGTGCCCTACGATGCGAAAACGGTCAATGAAATGCCTAAAATTCTTATTGGCGAATGGCAAGGCGATGGAGGAAAATTGATTGTTAACAACAATCAGTGGATTTCCGTTGACACCGACTCCAATGGCATTACCGTTAGTAAAATTGAATACGCACTGTCCGATTCGTTGATAATCAAAAGGGATGATAAGCGCTATTTTTTTAATGAGCTTAACAGCAACGGATTCTGGAGTGTTTACCTTGGATGCCAATCTGACAACCTATTCCTGATTAAAAGGCTGGCTAAAGCTGACAGTTTAATATTAAAAAATTCCATTGGGCTGCTTCCCGATTCAGTTTTAGGCAATGATTTCTACTATGGCGGCAAATTGACCAAACAGGCCATGCAAAAGTTTGTGGATGATGGCGGGTTCAGCGATACGCTTTTTAGATTTAATTTGCAAACAAGAACAATGAGTCAGCCAAATTTCTAAGATGGCGGTAATTCTAATTAAAATATTGAATATCTGAACAAGTGAATTGTATTTATAATTAAAAAATATTATGGGAATTACTCAAAGTGAATATGACTTCTTAATGAGCTTAGAAAAGGTTTTTAAAGATTTATCAACGCCAATTGAACTTGGTCCCCCACCAATTCATTGGACTAGACAAATTAATTCATTGACAAGTAAAGATATTTTTCTCATTGATTTTTATAGGGGGAGTATTGAAATCTCAAAATATACAGTAAACAAGCGCTATAGACAAACCATTATAATGCTTCGTTATGACAATGGTGGTAGGCATACAAACCCTGATGGAGAAAAATTTGAAGGTCCACATATTCACCTTTTCAAAGAAGGTTTTAATGATAAGTTTGCATATCCGGTTTCTGTTATTGGGATAGAAGAAACAGATTCGATGGAAAAAGTATTTAAGGGGAGTTCTAAAATTTAATTGATTGTTATTCAGTTATTTATTACTATATTTGCTTATTTAAAAAAACGAAAAAATGATTAAGCATAATTATAAGTCCCAGGGCACTAAAGGATTATTTGATGAGCAATATACAATTGAACGTTTGTCTGAAATAGGAAATCCATTAGAAAGAATTAGCAA
>MWFE01000006.1 GCA_002071445.1 Bacteroidetes bacterium ADurb.Bin008
GCAAAGTTAGAAAAGAATGAATACGGTTGTTGAACCATCTATACGAAAGTCCGATTTATAGGGGGTCAAACCAGTGGTAAGTTCTGTATTGTTAGCCAAAAGAATTGCGATATTCTTTAGTACACGACAAAAAATATAACTGACTACAAATCAGTAAATTAATCGTCTAAAAATTTGGATAAAAGACTGGTATTCAGTATATTAAAGCATTATTTTCGAAGTAATGGCTTTAAAAATGAACACCAGTCAAAGCAGTAAAGATACTGAACTTCTAACCGTATTTCAAGCCCATTTCACGGGCTTTCTCAACCTGGCCAGGATCCGTCTCATCAGCATGTTTATCAGCTCCCTATGCAAGGTTCGAAGCGTTAACTTCTCTAAGCTATCCGCTGGATTTGACAACCCTGTTGCTGCTTCGAGCAGCTACCGGCGTATCCAGCGCTTCATCGCAGAGGTAGAGCTGCCCATGAAGTGGATCTCTAGGCTTATTTTCAGCCTGCTCCCAGAGAAAGACTCGCTAGTTCTGGTTATGGACCGTACCAACTGGAAGCTGGGGCAGCACAGCATCAACATCCTGATGCTGGGGGTCAGCTACAAGAACGTGGCCTTCCCCCTCATGTTTAGGATGCTCGATAAGGGCGGAAACTCCCATACCGCGGACCGGATTGCCCTGATGAGGGACTTCATGGACTGGTTCGGAACGGATTGCATCGACTGCCTGCTGGCGGATCGAGAGTTTGTCGGGGAGAAGTGGCTGTGTTTTCTCAACGAGCACAGGATTCGGTACCACATCCGCATACGGAACAACTTTTGGGTGTACTGCCCGAAAAGGCAGACCCAGGTGAAGGCCTGGCACCTATTCAACGGTTTGAAAATTGGGCAATTGAAGTATTACCATAGGATCATGAAGTTGGGGAACCAGTACTGCTACCTATCAGGCATCAAGACCATCAGAGATGGGAGGCTGGAGTGCTGTATCGTCGTTTCATTCAGCAGGCCCGATGAGGCGCTGGAAAAATACGGCCAGAGATGGCAGATCGAAACCCTATTTAGGGGGCTGAAGTCCAGCGGGTTCAACCTTGAGGATACGCATGTAACGCACATGGACAGGCTGGAGAAGCTGGTACTGCTGGTCATGGTGGCCTTTGTGTGGTGCTATAAAATTGGCGACTACATAGACACGCACCTTAAGCCAATAACTATCAAAAAACACGGGAACAGGGCGGTTAGCATCTTTAAGTACGGGTTGGACTACTTGGCAAGGGTATTGATTACTGGATTTAATCGCTATAATATCAATTGTTTAAAATTTTTGTCGTGTACTTAGGCGATATTCATAAAAAGAATTTTTTTTTATTCCCTTATACTCTATATTTGTGCAAATTACAAAGTAGTAATTTTTTATCAATCGACGATGCATCGATTTTTAACTACTCTCTTTCTAGCGGCCTTTGGCACTATTCTTCTTCAGGCTCAGAATTGGAACCAGATATTATCGAAAGAGATAGAGGCCGAATACTTTTTATTAGAGAAGTGTTACGAAAAAGCAGCCTTGAAATACCTTGAGGCCCTTGACCTATACTCTAAAAATGCGAATATGCTCTATAAAATCGGGTATAGCTACCTGTTGACGCCCGATAAAAAGGAATACGCCATTAAATACCTTGAACAGGCAGCCGAAAAGGTTTCTTTGGATTACAATCCTAAGGCCATTAAGGAGGACAATGCTCCTCCCGAAGCATTATTCTACTTGGGTAAGGCCTACCAGATAACCAATCAGTTTAAACGTGCCGAGGATGTATATAGGCGCTATCGTGAGTATTTAGACCCATTAGAGGACTTTTGCAAGTACGTTGACTTGCTCATTGCACAGTGTAAAAATGCTCCGGCTTTGATGGAAGAAAAAAAAGGGTTAAAAGCAAAAAACCTCGGAACCTCGATAAACGACAGCGATATGAACTTCAATGCCGTTTTTTCGGGCGATGGGAAAACCATGGCTTTTACCCGATGCAATGAATCGGGGTACGAGGTTCTGGTAGCCCGTAATTTGGGAGAATCGTGGGGCGACCCGGTTAGCATTTCGGAGGAAATCAGAGCCTTCTTTTTGAAAACCTCGGGCATTTCGTACGATGGTACAGAACTATATTTAATTGATGACTTCACTTCGGACGGCATCATATACTATTTCCCTTACGAGAAAGGGTCGGTGTACTATACCTATTACGATAATGGGAAATGGGCAAAGGTACAGAAGATGAAAAAACCGATAAATAGTAAATACAACGAATCGCATGCTTCCATTTCGCCCGACGGGCAAACACTTTACTTTGCCAGCGACAGGCCCGGCGGTTATGGCGGGTTGGATATTTATAAATCTACCATCGATTCCAAAGGTAAATGGAGCCAACCTGAAAACCTTGGACCAACTATCAACAGTGAATTTAATGAGAATACACCATTCCTTTCTTCCGATGGGAGGTATCTGTTTTTTAGTTCAGAGGCTCACAATAGCATGGGTGGCTACGATATTTTTTACGCCGATTTAACGGTAGGCACTCAACCGGTACGCATGGGATTTCCCTTGAATAATGCCGAAGACAACCTTTTCTTCTTTCCAAACGACCTGACATCGGGCTATATGGCATACCATGATCCCAAAGGCCATGGACACAAGGATATTTTTTATACAAAACTACTGCCCTACGTTAACCTTATGGGTAATATTACCATCACCAACGATGGAGGAACCAATCTGTCGCCGGATTTTAACGTTTCCCTTTACAGCATAGATGAGAATATGAGCGAAACCCCCTTAGATGTGGATAGGCATAGCAGAAGTTTTGCCCATACTCTATTGCCGGGGAATTATCATGTTTCGGTGAAGGGGGATGGTTTTAACGATTTCGATCAAACCATAAATATTTCAGAGGATTACGATTTGACCAACTTCCCTCTGGAAATAGCAATGATCCCCATTGTACAGCAGGTTGCTGTAGCTGAGGTACAGCAAGAATTGCCCGATGAAGTAGAGGTAGCATTACCAGTACTAAATCAGCCTGTTTCTGATGACAAACACCATGAAGCAATGGGAAAGAAACGAGATGTTGAGAAACCTTCGCCTAAGAGGGACGTTGCTGTAATGCCAAAAATTGTTTTTGATAATTCATCTTCCGCTTCAGAATCAGCATTTACCGTGCAAATCCTTGCCCTTATTGTTCCCGTGGGACTAGATTTTTTTCAGGATATTGAGGGCGTTTCTGTCGTTAAAGGGAGCGATGGATTCCACCGCTATACGGTGGGTTCATTCACCACAAGGGAAGAGGCACTGAATTCGCGACAGCAGCTTGTTGCCTTGGGGTATAAGGATGCCTTTGTAAGAAAAGCCATTGCCCCAGCGGCTGCTGCTGCCCGGTTTGCCATTCAGGTAATGGCGCTAAAAAACCCGGTTGAGGTAAACTTTTTCAGCAATCTGGACAATGTAAGAGTTTCGCATGGCGACGATGGCTTTTACCGTTATTTCTATGGCACATACCAATCGCTTGAGGAGGCCAAGCACGAATTGCCAAGGATTAAAGAACTTGGCTACAGCGATGCGTTTGTCAGAAAGTTAGAATAGTCCACAGAGCAATCCGCTGAAATTCTATTATTAAAGAGGCTTTTTATATAACGGTTGTGGAAAATGGCTAATCCATTGCCGATTGGGCATTGTTTTTAACCATCATGTCGTACACCTCGGGGCTCATATCGCTAAAGTAATTCATGGGGTCAACGGTTTTGTTACGGAGTTGCACTTCGTAATGAAGATGTGGCCCGGTACTGCGCCCCGAATTGCCAAGCCTCCCAATAACCTGTCCTCTGATAACCTCATCGCCGGGTTTTACCTCAATCTTTTGAAGGTGGGCATAACGGCTTTTATAGCCAAAGCCATGGTCGATAACCACTACGTTGCCATAGCCAAAAAACGAAAATTCTGCCGATACCACTTTCCCGTTTCCGGTTGCATAGATGGGAGAACTTTTCGGCCCTGCAAAATCAACCCCTTGATGTACCCTTATTTCTCTAGTAAAGGGATCGCGGCGTATCCCAAAAAAATCGGAGATTCTTATCAAGTCCTTTACCGATATGGGCTGAATGGCAGGTATGCAAAGAATCATTTGTTCTTTATTCTTGGCCAAGTCAATAACTTCGTCGAACGATTTGGACTGCACATAGGTTTTCCAGGTTAGCTGATCCAACAGGGATGCTACATTGATCAGCAGGTTGCTGGTTCTAAAACCTTCAAATTCCTCGTAATGGTTGGTTCCGCCAACTCCGCCGGCCCGCAGGGAGTGCGGAATTGTATCGGCTTCAAATATGGAACGGTAAATACTATTGTCGCGCTGCTGTATCTCGTTTAGGATATCGATGGATTCAACAATCTTCTTTTCCAGCAGCTCAAACTGCAATGCCAAATGGGCATTATCGCGTTTGAGGATTTTTTCCTTGGGAGTATCGAAAAAATAGGAGTAACTTAAGAAAACAATTACGGCAATTACAAGACTTAAAACGAAACGAATTGCTAAATTTGCTAACTTTTTGCGACAAGGGCTTTCTTCTTGTTCAAATGTAAGGGTATTGGGATTATACTTGAACTTTTTATTAACCATGAGAAAGCAGACTAGTCGATTGTTTATAAGCGTTCTAAATTGACTAACGGCAGCAAAACTAATGTAAATATTTATTTTTGCAAAGTTTTTGGCTAAAAAATGGTGACGAACGGTATTTCGTAAAACTTGAATAAAAAAAATATGATGACTTCTACCGAGATAAGACAGACTTTTTTAGATTTTTTTGTAGCAAAACTGCATCAGGTGGTTCCGTCGTCTCCTATGGTTATTAAGGACGACCCTACGCTTATGTTCACCAACGCCGGAATGAACCAGTTCAAAGATATTTTCCTGGGCAATAGCCCAATAAAGTATAAAAGGGTAGCGAATTCGCAGAAATGCCTTAGAGTATCGGGCAAGCATAACGATTTGGAAGAGGTAGGACACGATACATACCATCATACCATGTTCGAAATGCTGGGCAACTGGTCGTTTGGCGATTATTTTAAGAAAGAGGCCATAGAGTGGGCATGGGAGTTCCTGGTAGATGAGCTAAAAATAGATGGCAGCAATCTGTATGCTACCTATTTCGAAGGTAGCCCTGACGAGGGCCTGGAGGCTGATACAGAAGCCTATGAGCATTGGCTACGGATTCTTCCCGAACAAAGGGTGCTTAAGGGCAGTAAGAAGGATAACTTCTGGGAGATGGGCGATACTGGTCCCTGCGGCCCTTGCTCCGAAATTCATATTGATATTCGGGATGATGCAGAGAAGTCCAAGGTTCCGGGTTACAAGTTGGTCAATGCGGGTCATCCACAGGTAATAGAGATATGGAATTTGGTCTTCATCCAGTTCAACCGCAAATCCGATGGTACTTTGTCCCCTCTTCCGGCCAAACATGTGGATACGGGCATGGGCTTCGAACGTCTTTGC
>MWFE01000007.1 GCA_002071445.1 Bacteroidetes bacterium ADurb.Bin008
ACTCATAAAGGTTTGAAAAATGGTAAAGAAAATGCTGCCGTTGGTTGGCACTTTTCCGCTTTTCTTTATTTCATTAGGTTTTATCCGCACCAACGCATCTTCTGGAAATGCCGAAAATGAATTATAGGCTTGGTCTGCTAAAATGTTTCTGTCCGCTAAAAATAAAATTCTTGGTCTGCGGCTGCCGTCTCGTTTTAAATTCCAACGGGTTTGAAAGAGTTTCCACGCAATTTGAAAAGCTATTGCCGTCTTTCCTGTGCCTGTGGCAAGAGTGAGCAAAATTCTGTCTTTGCTTTGTGCAATGGCTTCAACGGTTCGCTGAACGGCTATTTCCTGATAATATCTTAACTGCCAACTTCCACTTTTATCTTCAAACGGCACATTGGCAAATTGCTCACGCCACACTTCGACAAGCTCAGTGTGACGGTCTTTTGGGAATGTTTTGTTCCAAAGTTCATCTGGGCTTAAAAAGTCTGTTACCAAACCTTCTTCGCCTGTTTTCATACATATTTGGTAAATATCTTTTCCGTTGGTGCTGTAGGTGGTTTCTAATTGAAGTTTCTGTGCGTATTTTTTGGCTTGCATTACGCCTTCGCCAACTTCCTGTTCATCACTTTTGGCTTCTACAATTGCTAACTTGATGCCTTTGTAAACCAACACATAATCGGCAATTTCTTTTTTGCCACGACCACCGCCTGTTTGTATTTTTCCTTGCGTAATGTGGTATTCACGAAGGACTTTAGAGCCTTCCACAACGCCCCAACCACAAGCTTTTAGCTTTGGGTCTATGAGTTCGGCTCGGGTTTCTGCTTCGTTCATTTTCTTAATATTTTAGCTTCCAAGCCAACCGATTATTGGTTTAACAAAATCAGGGATTGGAATTGTTTCTTCCTGTGCCATCAGTCTGGCTCTTAAAGTTTTATTTCTGCCAAAATTTTGGCAATGCTCTTGGTATATTTTTTCGGTATAGAATTTTTTACATTCATCTTCATAGTTCTTTTCAAATACAAAAACCTGAACACCCTTTGCTGCATATGAATTTAGAAGCTCGTTATATTTTGCTTCTTCGTCTTTTTCATCTTTTTTGAAGTCTGAACTATCTGTATCGTAAACTAAGCCGACTGGTATTTCAAAAGAAATGGCTAACTCAATAAAGTCAATCAAATTTCTTTTTCCACCAACTTCAATGATTGTGCTACCAACACCATCAAAATCAATTCCCATTCGTTTTGCAAATTCTGGGAAAGCCATTTTTTCTGTATCGCCTTCAACTATAAGAAGTTTTCTTGCAAAGAACATTTCATTCCGTTCAGGGTCTAATTCTTTTCTAAACTTATTCCTAAGAGCATCACTTGTTTTAAAAGTTGATTTTTTTATGTGTGTACCATTATTGTTTTTTGAAACAATTACAATTTCATTGAACTCGGGAATTGTAACAAAATGTGGTGAATGAGTAATGTAAATTACTTGGTTGGTTTCACCAATTTGTCTGATAGTTTTATAAAGAGAGCGTTGCATTTGCGGATGCAAATACATTTCAGGTTCTTCGATTAAAAATAATGCACCTTGCTTTTTTCTGTCTTCAAATGCTTTAAGAATAGCCAATACTATTGCATTTTGAAAACCTGCTCCTAATTCTGTTGCATTAATGTTGTATTCGTGCTCCTTAACGTAAATTTCTAACGACTTGTAAAATTCAAGTGAACTTAATGGATTAAAGTATAAATCGAGTTTGTCTGTTTCGGTTTCAGGATTAAATCCGAGTTGTTTAAGGGCATTATCTTTTATTGCTTTTTCAAGAGCAAGAAATTCATCTGTTCTTAAAGTTCTTATTGCTTCATCAATGGCTTGCTTGAATCTTTCAATACGTGGTAACATTTTCCCGCTTCCTTCCTTTCCAACTTCAATAAGGTTTTCGGGATTTTCAAAATCTGTATTTATATCTTTCATCAATGTGCCAAGTATAGAATTTCTGCTACTCGGAAGTTGATTTTTTAAATTTCTATCAGTGCCAATAAAAATAACTGGAAATGCTTCTTGGATTTCTTGCGGAATTGTTGTTAAGGGAACCATTTGTGGCTGTTCACCTTTTTTTGGTCTTGATTTAAAACCGAATACTGGTTTGTCATTGAGTTGCAAACATTGTTTCTCTAATCTTCTCTCTCCTGAATTTTCACCCTTCTTGTATCGGGTATAAAAAAATCTGACCTTGGGGATTTCAACAGGAATACCAACGAATTGCTCATATTGAAATGGTTCATCAAACTCAAAATCAATAACAATATCTGTGTCGTAGTCTTCATTATAAACATCATTTTCAAAGAAGGTGTTTTTGGTTACCCAATCTCTGCCAAGAACTCTATAAATAGCACTCAGTATGTTACTTTTACCACAGTTGTTAGCACCAATCAAGGCATTAACCTGTTCAAGATTTAACTCCAAAGGTTCTTTTATTGAACGAAAACCTTGTATGCAAACTTTTCTAATTCTCATACTGCCAATGCTTTTTCAGTTTTCAATTCTCCCGCAAATGCCTTTTGCAAGATTGATTTTTTGAGTTCTTCCAAATCTTCTAATTTCTTTTGATACACCGCTTCCAACTTTTGTGTTTCGGCTCGCAGGGCATCTAATTGGCGGACGATGGTTTGTTGTTCTGTTTTTGATTTTGGAAATGAGATTTGATATTTATTAAGTTTTTCGATGGTTAATGCACTATATGCCGCCCCAATTGCAAGGCTTTTTATTTTTTCAACAAATGCAGTTAGTGCATATTTTAAGTAGTTAGTATCTAAACTATCAAAATTCTTAAACCAAACAATATTTCCGTCTTTAAAATAAAATTCATCTTCATTTTCAATTACCATTATTTCACCAATAGTTCCTACTGCTGACATTAATAAATCTCCAATTTTTGGAACGCCAAAAGATTGTTTGATTTCCTCGTATCTTTGTCTTGAAATAAATAATTCAAGAGTTATTGGTTTCCCGTTGGATAATTCTTTAATTTCTTTTGTTCTGTAAAACGGAACACCCTCTTTTACATACTCGCTTTTATATATCCGCTTACTTGATGTAATAGTGCCTAATTCATCTAAGCAATTTACTTCCCAATTTTCATTCCCACTCTCGAACACCCCCTGCAAATAGCTTTCAAAAAGTTCTTTGGCGTTTCTAAGGTTTTGTTCTGCATTGGCTTTGGCTTTATCAATAGCCGAAAATGCACGGTCTAAAATGGAAACTATGCGTTGTTGTTCTTCGAGGGATTTTGGATAAGAAATTTCTATTGGAATTAACGCTTGTCTTGTAATTTGTGGTTGTGCAGCTCCCGTAATTACTTTTGATAAATCAATTCCTCCACGAAACAAATACTCTAAAAAACGAAAATCAATAGAATTGTCTTTTGAACGAACAACCATTGCATTTCCATTTATCCACGATTTTGGTTCTGAAATATTTACCGAACCGCAAGTTGCACCACGACAAGTAATCAATAATTGTGGTTCTTCGTGATTGTATTTATCATATTTTCCAATAATCCCATTTGCACCAAATACAGGATGCGCACCATTTTCAACCATTTCTTTTGTTGAAATTGTTTTTGGTTGATACATTTCACAAACTTCCCCTAACTTTTTTATTTGCCAACCCTGCTTCATATCAATTCCGAGATTGCGTTTAAGATTTCAGCACTTTCCTCGTCCAATGTTTTTATTTCTTCCAAAATGGCTTGCGGTTGGCGTAGTGCGGTTTCTTCTTTTTTGTTTGGGTTTTTAACGCTCAAATCAAAAGTATTTTGGTCAATATCTTTTACATTTATTGTCCACGAATTTTCGCTATCTGCAAAGGTTTTTTGCAATGCTACAAACTCTGCCAAATCATTTTCATTAAGCGGATTGGTTTTGCCCAAATTGCGGTCAAGGTTTAGTTGATAATACCAAATGTTTTGCGTGGGTTTTCCTTTCTCAAAAAATAGCACAACGGTTTTCACACCTGCACCTGTAAAAGTTCCGCCTGGCAAATCCAATACAGTATGCAGGTTACAACTTTCCAATAAAGTTTTGCGTATGGCAACGGTGGCATTGTCGGTATTGCTCAAAAAAGTGTTTTTAATAACTACACCTGCCTTGCCACCTGCTTTCAGAATTTTAATAAAGTGCTGCAAAAAAAGTGAAGCGGTTTCGCCTGTTTTAATCGGGAAGTTTTGCTGCACTTCGGCTCTTTCCTTTCCACCAAAAGGCGGATTGGCAAGCACTACATCATAGCGGTCTTTTTCCTGTATGTCGGCAAGGTTTTCAGCAAGCGTATTGGTATGTATAATGTTTGGAGCTTCCACACCGTGCAAAATCATATTCATAATGCCAATGATATACGCCAATGATTTTTTCTCTTTTCCGTAAAAGGTGCGTTTTTGCAGTATCTCGGTTTCTTTGGTAGAAAGGGACTTGGAATTTTTCAGATAATTAAAGGCTTCGCATAAGAAACCTGCACTACCACAAGCACCGTCATAAATTTTATCGCCAATTTTTGGGGCAACCACTTTTACAATGGTGGTAATGAGCGGTCGGGGCGTGTAGTATTCGCCACCGTTTCGCCCTGCGTTGCCCATATTTTTGATTTTGTCTTCATACAGATGGCTCATTTCGTGCTTCTCTGCGTGGGTGCGGAAACGCAATTCGTCAATACGATTTATCACTTCACGCAAATTGTAGCCGCTTTGTATGCGGTTTTTTAGTTCGCTGAAAATTTCGCCAATTTTATATTCAATCGTGTCAGCACTTTCAGCACTAGTTTTAAACTTTTTGAGGTAAGGAAAGAGTTTGTTGTTTACAAAGTCGGTGAGGTCATCACCAGTCAGGGCGTTGTGGTGATCGAGTTTACCGTCCTTGCCTTTTGGCATTGCCCAAACTGTCCATTGATAATCTTTGTCAATAATGGGTGTGTAGGTTTTGCCTGTTAGTTCGGCTGCTGTGGCTCGGTCGCGTTCCAAGTCATCCAGATATTTGAGGAACAAAATCCAAGAAGTTTGCTCCACATAGTCCAATTCACTTCCGCAACCTGCGTCTTTGTGAAGTATATCGTCAATATTTTTAAAAGTCTGTTCGAACATTATTTATTTCTGTTTTTATCAATTCGTAAAGTTATCATTTTTGTCGGTGCGTTGGCAAAAAATGGCTCTTTTGGTTTTTTGGGCGTTGGCTTGTGTGTCGGAAAAAACCAAATGTGCCATTTGTGCGGTGGCATTAAAATTTAAAATATTTTGTGCGGTGGGAAAAAAATTAAAACACAGAAGGGTAGGCAATGAGTGTCGGCTTACTCGTTGTCCGATTGTTGTATCGTTTTTATGTCTGTGTTCACCTGTCAAAATGGTTTACTCTCTGTTTAAGTTTTGGTTGTTTGTTCGTTCTTTGCACGGTCGTCCTACCATTGGCTATAACTCGTTTATACCCGCTACTTCATTGCCCCAATACACCCCAAGCGGACGGATAGGCGCAACCGGGTTGCATACTATTTCTCAATAGTATGGTTAAAGATATAAAACATATTAATTTTAAATAGCCAAAACCATAAACTATAAACTGTCAAAAGGATTTTTAATACACTGAATGCTTTTAGTGGTTACATGGGTATATATTTCGGTGGTTTTGCTGCTTTAATGCCCTAAAAGTTCTTGGATGCAGCGCAAATCGGCACTCACCTTAAGTAAATGCGATGGGGAATTGAGAACGGATTGTTGGTGAAGGGCAAACAAAAAACCCTACGCAAGCATTTGTAGCGCAGGGTGTGGTTGACCTACCAGGACTCGAACCTAGACTAACAGAACCAAAATCTGCTGTGCTGCCATTACACCATAGGTCAATCCAAATAAATTTTGGCGGTGCAAATATAGATTCTTTTTTTTGAGTAACAAAAAACCCTACAATTATTCTCTATTGCTCTACCAGCTCATCATCTTTCATAACCCATGTTTTGCCAACCAATTCATCGGGCCATTTAAATGTGTAGTCTTGATCGGAACTTATGAGCATTTCAACACTTTTGTCTAAATAAATGGCTTTCCCTTCAGGGATATTTATGGTTATGGATACTTCCTGAGCCCGCCATTTATCGCCCTTCGACAGGAAAAAGTAAGGGTATAGATTAAGCGTTGAGCCTTCCAGCTCATATTTTAAAGATATCCTCTTGGCGCTGTTCCGGGCCGACAGCTTTGTTCCCCCCCTCGATATTTTTACCACAACCAATTCAAATTTTTCGCCTGATGCTTTGCCAAAGTACAACTTGGGTTTTCCAACAACGGAAGTGGTTTCGTTATCGATTGCCACGGTATAGTGATCAAATCGTATGGGTTTTTCAGGAATTACAAGAGTAGAATCAAGGGGCTGGGTTGTTAAAGTAAGCGTTTTGATTTCCGTTTCAGAAGTGATAAGTTCAGTTTGCTCTTTAACACTTTCACGTATGGTAAAACTTCGGGCTTGCATGAATACCACAAAAGCCAGTACCAAAAACGAGACAATCCAGGCCGATGCAGATAAAACGAAAAATACACTATCCCGCACCTTAAAACGTAAAACCATTCGAAGTCCCACATAAATAATGGCAAGAAGTGGTATGGCCACTATAAGAAAAACGGGAATGGAAACCCACAGCATGGATCCCAGATCGAATGTTGATCTTAAGAATTCACTCAATGCCAATTCGGTATAGCTGGGCGAAAACTCAGAAATTACAACCCCTCCAAAAAATATTGAGCCAATGGCTGCAGTAATACCAAGCAGGCCGACGCAGATAAAAGTTATGGCAAGGATTACCCCAATGGCCTTGAAAAGACCCGCCAAAGCAACGCCCAGGGCGATGAATATTTTTCCAAAAAATGAAAATATCTTTTCAAAAAAGGTTGACACATTCCGTTTGTTCAGGTTCTCTTTCACCTGCTGATACTCTCTCTTTATGTTCTTTTCAAGGTTATCGAAATTAATCGCTTCACCGCGCATTTCCATTCGCTGGCGAGTGGTTTCGGCCTTAGGCAGGGATATCCAGAAGATAATATAGGCCAAAAGCCCAAATCCATTGGCAAAGGTTAGTATGATGAACAGGATACGGAACACCAATGGATCAATACCGAAATAGGCTCCAAGTCCGGCCCCGATACCGGCAATGGCAGCATTATCGGGATCCCTGTAGAGCCGTTTTTTGGTATCGCTTTTATAGGTACTGCTATCGCTTTGGCTTGTGGTTTCACCCTCGTCGCTGACAATTTGTTCGGGTTCGCCCAAAATGGCTATCACCCGGTTCACCATATCTAAAGTTATTACTTGGGTACGACCAAGCATCTCGGTCAATAGTTCGCCTGCCCTTTCTTCAATGTCATTCACTATTTCATCGGTTTCGGGCGAATTGCCAAGGTGATTTTTCAGGGATTTGATATACCCGTCCAAAGCGTCAAATGCGTCCTCTTCAATGTCGAAGGCTACTCCACCAAGGCTTATTTTCACTGTTTTCTTCATGTTGTCGTTTGTTATAGGTTGTTTCTAATGGCATTCACGGTTTCTACCAGCGTATCCCACCCCGATTCCAACTCGGCCAGAAATTCTTTCCCCTTTTCGGTAATGGAATAGTATTTACGAGGAGGGCCCTGAGGCGATTCCTCCCACCGGTAGCTCAGCAACCCGGCATTCTTCTGCCGGTTCAACAGGGGGTACAATGTCCCTTCTACCACTATCATTTGCGACTCTTTGAGCTTATTAATCAAATCGGTGGTGTAGGCATCCCCACGCGAAAGCAAGGATAGTATGCATAGTTCAAGTACCCCTTTACGCATTTGAGCGTTGGCATTTTCAACTTTCATTGCAGTATGATTTTATGTTTTTATTCGTCCTGGAAAGATCTTCCTATGTTCTCAGCATTTACCGGCTCTCCCTTCATTTCAAGTTTTTCGGCCACTGTTAATGCCTTTGGTATTGCTATCCAAAGTATTATGTAAATAAGCAGTCCTCCTCCTCCCCAAAAGAAGATAATGATAAACAGAACCCTGATTAATGCTACCTCAATATTCCAGTAATATCCTAATCCGGAACAGACGCCGGCAATTACTGAGCCGTCAGGATCCCTGTAAAGCCGTTTTTTGACCCTTTCGCCACTGTAGAACGATCCTGTGGTGTTTGTGTCATCGTTGCTCTCCATGTCTGATGGCTCCCCCATTATCTCGATTACACGGTTTACCTCGCTTAGGGTAATAACCATATCGGGTGAGGTTAGCCTTTCTTTAAAATGTTCGGCCATCCTGCTCTCAATATCTGCCATAATTTCTCTGCGATCCTTATCCGAACGGAAATGGATTTCGAGTTTATTAATGTAGGCGGACAAGCGGTGGTAGGCATCTTCTGCAAGGTGGAAGACCATACCCCCAAGACTCACGGAAATGTTTCTTTTCATTTTTATTATACTTTGTTAAGGATAGTAATATTTTTCTGCAAATATAAATAGTAAATTAATACCATGCAATACATAGTATATGTTTTTTAAAAATATTTATTTTTTTTAAGTAAAAGAATATCTATTAATTACAGTCATGCGGAATTTGTTGTAGGTGTTGTCTCTTAAAAATCCTATCTTTATAGTGATAAAAAATGCATGTTATGAACAGTAAAGGCATACTGAATAAAATGACCTTTGTGAATAAAGGGAGTGAGTTCAATATAATTCCGAGCTATGAGTTGGAAATGGGCTCAACAAAGCTTGATTTATCGGATATTATAGGCAAATCTATAAATCTAAGATTTTTAAACAGAATTACTTGCATTAGCTGCGGTAGGGACACTAAAAAATCGTACGGCCAGGGGTATTGTTACCCCTGTTTTATATCAGTACCACAAACGGAAGAGTGTGTTTTCCGCCCTGAGCTTTGCAGAGCGCATGAGGGGGAGGCGCGCGACATGAAATATGCAGAACAGAACTGCTTAGTTGACCAGTACGTTTACCTGGCGTTATCGGGAGGGCTTAAGGTAGGAGTCACACGGTATCATCAGGTACCCATTCGATGGGTAGATCAGGGTGCGGTAAGGGCCATTAAGGTAGCCATAGCCCAAAACAGGTACCTGGCCGGTTTGATAGAGGTTGAACTGAAAAAAATATATGCCGATAAAACCAATTGGCGCAAAATGCTGATGGGCAATGATCCCTGGCAGGATTTGACCGAAAAGAAGCGGATTGCTATAGAATATATTGAAAGGCAAGGCCTTAGTTTTCGCATGGCTGATGATAATGAATATTCAATTCAGTATCCTGTTAAATCATTCCCCTCAAAGATTATCTCCCTTAATCTTGATACCGACACTCAAGTCAGCGGAGAGGTTGTTGGGATTAAGGGGCAATACCTGATCTTTGCAACAGGTCATGTGCTAAACATCCGAAAATTTTCAGGCTACCACGTGGAAATCAGCTATTAGACGTTTTTCTTTATGCAATGTGTTACAACCGATGCAAAGTGCTAAGCATTATCGGTGTGTGCAGTAATGTCGTTGGATAGTTTCAGAATTTTGTAAACCTCACCGTTGGCATCGTGAATAGGAGTATACGTTTCATGGAAAGTGTAATTCTTCCCGGCAATGGTAAAGCAGGTAGTTTGCTTTTGGATATGGCCATTGCGGAGGTTGGCCCAAAATTCATTGTAGCTGCTCCTTTGCTGATCGCTCATCACCAGATTTTCTGAATGATGCCGCCCAATGGCATCTTCGCGCTTAATCCCCTGTAAATCCAGATAAGCTTTATTCATGTTGATAACATAACCATTGGTGTCATATTCAGCCACATAAGAAGAGGCGTTGATGGCCTCAACAAGCCCTTCCATCTCAGACGCTTTTCTTGCCGATTCTTCCTGAGTAGCCTGCAATTCCTCCATATTCTGTCGCATCTCTTCCTCCTGTGCTTTCAATATCTCCGATTGCTCCTGAGACACTCTGAGTAGCTCGGCAGTTTTCTGATTTATTCTCACTGTTCGCAGGGCCGACGCTATGCTTTCGGCTATTTTTTCCATAAACTCTATCTCATGGGGAAGAAATTTTTTGAGGGAGGCCAGTTCGATGACACCAAGCACGTCCTCATCGATTTTAAGAGGTATAAGAAGGACTGAATTGGGGCGGGCTCCGCCAAGCCCGGAGGTGATTTCTATATAGTTATCGGGTACTTCCAAAAGGTAAATGGTTTCTTTCTCCACAGCACACGAGCCCACAAGACCTTCACCCTCTTGAAAACTTCTTTCGATATACCTTATCCTGTCGTAGGCGAATGCCGAAACCAAATCGTAAGTTACTTCTCCTTGGTTTTCGTTGGCAATAAATAATCCCCCAAGATTTGCTTTTAAATACCAAACTATATTCTTTATCAGCTCATCCCCTAATTTTACCAGGTCGTCGTTATTCTGCCTAAGAATTTCAGCAAATTTGGCTAATCCTTCGTTTATCCACGATCTCTTTTCTTCTTCTTCCTTCCGGTTTCTCTCCTCTTCACGGGCTTTCTTCAGGCTGTCTCGCATTTCGATAAGCGATTTTCCTAAAACATCATCCTCGTCGAGGAGATCCAAATCCTTATCCAGTTCTCCCTTGCCAATGCTTTTGGCAAATTCTGTTTTAACCAGTAGCCCATCAATTGACAATGAGAGTGCTTTTGCCATTACCGATATTTCGTCACCGGAGTTAATGTCGAAATAAAATGAGTTATCAATTTTGCCTCTGGCCAACTGAGAGAGCATTTCGGTAACTTGTTTAATGGGCTTGGTTATATTATTGGCAAGGTAAAAAATAATGAGTATCAGAATAAGCAAGCCACCAACACCCACTAAAATCCCAATGTTGAGATTACGATTGGCTTCGGCCAGGATAATATTTTCCGGGACCATAATGCCCAGCGACCAGGGAGTTTGAGTTCTGCCAATGACTATTGGAGAGAATGAGTAGTACATTTTTTCTCCATCGCCATTGGAAGATGTGAAGTTAAAATTTTCACCCTTTTTTATTTTTTCCAATATTCGGTATTGAGAATTGAGCTGCGGGTAAACCTCTGCAATGTTTTTACTAAATATAGTGGAATCGGGATGGGCAACGAACGTTCCATTGTATGAAATCAGAAAGGCATCGCATTGAGGATAAGGTTTAATATCGCAAATTAAATTTTGAAAACGTCCAAGAAATAGATCGATACCAACAAGCCCAATGAATCGCCCGTTTACAAACATTGGAGTTGCCAGCGAAGTCATCAGCCCTCCCTTTTGCAATGCCGACAGGTATGGTTCAAGAATGGTTTCCTTTCCCGCATTTTTCAATATGGCATATGTTTCGGGGTCGCCGTCTAGGCTGCGCTTTTCGTATTTCGATAATAGCTTGCCATTTTCATGGTAAAAAATATGAATCCATCTTCCGTAGGGTTTATCCCAATCGGGGTATAGGTATGTAAATTCCCAGCTATCCCAGATGGCATCAATATGCTTATTGTCAGTTATTATTTGCTTATACATTCCCATGATTAGCTCTCTCCACTTATCGAAATCCATCCTTTTATGCTCCAGGAATGATCGAGCAAGAGTTCGGGTAATGGTTAAGTCGCTGTTCAGCCAATTTTCTACAACGGCCGAATAGTTGTCGGTATATGAATTGGTCAGTTTAATAGCGCTGTTATACAAATTCTTTTTACCCGACAGGCTGAAATAACCAATGGTAAGCGAGAATAATAATACCGATGTGCCCAGAATCAATACTAAAATTTTCTGGCTAATTGAGAGCTTAACTTTCATTGCCGTTGTTCTATGGATAAACAGGGTTTAAGGCCATAAACATAGTAAAAAAAATCATACTTAATTCTTCGCGCCTTATTGATTTGCTAAATATGACCTGCAAAGTGGGACAAATCTAATTATATCGTTATGATAATTGATAGAATATTGATAAATTTGACCCCTTCAAATTTGTGGCATCTACACTGAATAGTATGGTAACCAACGATAGGAGCGATAGGGTTAAGATATTAAAATCCATCCAGCTGTTTAGCGCTATGGATAACGCTATGCTGTTGGAAATTTCCAAGTCTCTGACTACTGTTAATCTTAATAAAGGGGAAATTTTATTTAAAAATGGAGATCTTGATTACGCTCTTTACCTCATCGAGAAAGGAAAGGTAAAAGTGCACGTTGGAACCCATATTTATGCTTACTTTGGGAAGAATCAGTATATCGGAGAGTATTCGCTTTTAGACTCATCTCCCCGTAGCGCTTCGGTAACAGCAGTTGATAACTCCCAGCTGTTACGTTTCGATCAGAAGGATTTTTTAAAGTTAATTGACAAGCAGCCTGAAATTTCCCGTTCTCTACTCAAAGGATTGGTACACAGGTTAAGGGATTACAACACCATAGAGGTTGAGCTTACCAAAAAGAATATCGAAATTGAGAAACAGAGAAAAGAGTTGGAGAGGCAGCGCATGGAATTGGAATCGCTCAACTCTACAAAGGATAAATTTTTTGCCATCATTGCGCACGATTTAAAAAATCCATTCAGCACAGTTCTGGGCATTAGCGAATTGCTTGCCCGTGAGTTTGAATCGTTTGATCCGGATAGCCTTAAAAATTTTATAACTCAGATTTATAAGTATTCAAACAACACATACAACCTGTTGGAGAACCTGCTGCAGTGGTCGATGCTGCAAACCGGTCGCATGCCTTTGCGTCCGTCCATTGTCAATGTAATGGATATAGTTCAGGAGAATGTTGAATTGCTTTCCGGGAATGCTAAGCAAAAAAATATTCGAATTACCATTTCCAAGAGTAGCGACTGCTATGCTTATGTCGATGTAAACCAGATTACTACCGTCGTTAGAAACCTGCTTTCAAATGCCATTAAGTTCACAGAGATCAATGGAAAGATTAATATCAAAGTGAAATCTAAAAACGGGTTCTGGGTTGTATCGGTTGAGGACAATGGCATAGGCATTGCCGAAAAAGACATGAATCGTTTATTCCTGCTGGACTCCAACCCCACCACCATCGGGACTTCACAGGAAAAGGGAACGGGACTGGGTTTAATTCTCTCCAGGGAGTTCGTTGAGCGAAACGGGGGAAAAATTTGGGTGCAAAGCCAGATTGGCGTTGGAACAACTTTTTCTTTCTGCGTGCCCAAAGGGCAAATGGAGCATACAGAGTAACCCTTTTTTTACATTTGAAAAATAGCAAATAACCACTGGGAGTTATATTTTAATGCCCAGAATGGTTACATCATCAACCTGAAACGAACTTCCCATCCAGCTGTCGAAGGCATTATGTAATATCTCCTGTTGCTCCGCAAAGGGTTTCATGCTGTTTGAAATAATACCTTTTTTCAGCTTCACGGATCCATATTTGCTGTGTTTACTTCCTCCAAGTTGATCGGCAAAGCCATCGGTTGCAAGGTAAATGGTGGCTTTGGTATTTTTCAGCGAGAGGCTGTGGTTTGTGAAAGCGCTCATTCGGGGCGAATGCCCAACGGGCATTATATCGCCGTTGATTTCGTATAAAACCCTGCCATTTTCAGAAATTTGCTTTGCAGAGTCTTTTATCTTGTCAAGCGTAGTTTCATCGTCCGATACAATCCATAACGGAATTTTTGCTCCGGCATACTGAAGTTCGCGTGTTTTCAAATTGAAGGAACACAACGCTATATCCAATCCATCCTTATGCAGATGCTCAACATCGTTCTGGCTAAGCGATTCGATAACACTTGAGCGTAGGTGCCCAAGAATTTCTCCGGGTTTCGTTATTCTGTGCCTGACAACAATGTCGTTCAGCGCGGTGATCCCCAAAATACTCATAAATGCTCCCGGCACCCCGTGTCCGGTACAATCGGCCACGCAAAGAATCTGATGTTCATCAAAGCAGGTAGCCCAGTAAAAATCACCGCTGACCAATTCGCAGGGTTTCATTAGCACAAAATAATTGGGGCTGATTTGCCTAAGCACTTTCTCGGACGGAAGAATGGCTGCCTGTATGCTTTGGGCATAGCGAAGGCTATGGGTTGTATTTTCGTGGAATCGCTCCAGCAAATAATTCTGGTCCTGAAGCATGTCACGCTGATTTTCAATCTCATCTCGCTGGGTAATAATCTCTTCCTTTTGTTGATTGATTTCAGCATTCTGCCGTGTAAGGAGTTGATTTAGCCTTTTTCTCCTGATATTGTTCAAGTAGAGTAACACTGTGAATATCAGCATCAATAAAAGCCCTATGAGTGTAATGTGCTGCACAAAGGATTTTCGCCTTAGCTCAAGCCGGTTGATCTCTTCGGATTGTTTTAGCAGCTCAATCTCTTTCTCTTTTCGTTCCGTTTCGAATTGGGTTAAAAGTTTATCAATGTTCTCCTGTCGGGAAACATTGCCTATGGAATCTTTTATAACGGAATACTTGTTAAGCCATTCGTAGGCATTACTACAATCGCCCAGCTTATCATAATATTTCCAAAGGAGTCGATAACCGGTTTCGATAAGCCGGTCGTAGCCATTCTTTTTGGAAATTTCAAGGCATTTGTCAATGCGGTTTTTGGCTAGCGAGGGTTTGTCGAGCATGAGGTAAAGATAGGCTATATCACTATTAACCTGTGCAATGGAGTACAGATTTTGAGTGGAGTTGAAAAGAGAATCGGCATTAAGAAGGTACTTTAAAGCTTTGTCGGTTTGCAATAGTTCGGCATGTATATTTCCTAAATTTGCCAAACACTGCGCTTCGTTGAACTGCATATTCCCTATGGCTTTATACTGTTTTAGGGCTTTGTTGTAATAAAATATGGCCGAATCAGGAACTTGCAGCTGTTTATAGCAGTTACCGATGTTCATACTTGAAATGGCCTCTCCTGATCGCCTCTCAAGCGCAATGAACAGCCTGCTTGCTTTTTTGTAGAAAACAATACCCTCATTATAGTTTTTATTCTGGTAGTAAAGATTTCCCAAGCGGCCATAAAGCACTGCCATTTCAGATACGTTTTTATTCTCATCCAGATAGCTGATGGCCCTGGTGTAATTTTCAATGGCCTTACTTAAATCGCCTTTTTGAGCGTAGCAATTGCCAATATTACTGATAATCCTTGCGACGATAACCGGATCTGTTTTTTCATTTGTATTTTGTAGTGTAGTTTGCATGGTGTGCAGCGCTTCTTCGAAATGCCCAAGGTCAAATGAGAGATTGCTGCGGATAATTTGATTGTTTAAATAATCATCATTTACCTTGGTTTTCGTAATCAGCCCGTCGGCCTTATCGATATGGAAAAAGGCCGAATCGGGATTGGAAGTCCAAAACAGTTTTGCAATTTCAATATGGGTTTTAGCCAGAACATGAATGTCGTTGGTTTGCCTCAAAATGGTGTAAAGGCTATCGAGTTGACGATCTGTGGCACGTGTGCAAATCGGATTGCACAGGTATAATGCAAACAGAAATAAAAATACTTTTATTGATGAATGGCTGTTAAAGGCTTGCGACAGAATGGTTTTCATATGCACTATGGCGTAAGGGGTTAATGGTAATTATTTACGATACAGCAACCAGTTAAAATGGGCACAGGAACGATTGTTTCACGAAAAAAGCCAGAGCAATTTACTGCAAAAAATTGAATTAATTGAAAAGGTTAAGATTCAATAGTGAAAAAAACTATTCCGTAAGGAAATCTGCTATTACCCCATCGGAAACGATAAACTTTTTCGGTTTAATTCTATAATTAGAATCGCATTTTTCCAGTATTTCCAGCTGCATGTATTTATTGGCAACCCTTTCTATTCTGTTGGCCTGATCAATGCCAAATGTTCCGGCTATGTAGCCATTATCTATCCCCCATATGGTTCTGAGGGAGGTTAGCAGATACTCATTAAGTATATCCTTCTCTGATAACAGCTCGTTTTCAGCCTCAATGCTACCTTTTTTTATGGCATTTATCCAAGCATCAACCGACCTTGGGTTCCACGCTCTTGAGGTTTTGTTGTATGAATGTGCCGAGGGGCCTAATCCAAGGTAGGGAATCTGTTTCCAGTAGGCTGTGTTGTGCCTTGAGAAATAGCCCTCTTTCCCCAGGTTTGAAATTTCATAATGGATAAACCCATTTTGAGAGGCCAAATCGTGGAGCAGATCAAACTGCTCAACGCTCACCGCTTCGTCAACGGGGGTTACCCGACCCATGAATACCTTTCGTTGGAGTGGCGTTCCCTCTTCGTATATGATGTGATAGCACGAAAGGTGCTGTATGGGCAGCCTGAATGCCTTTCTTAGGTTCGATTCCCAAACGTTTGTGCTGGAATAGGGTAGCCCATAAATCAAATCGATGCTGATATTGTTGAAGCCCAGTTGGCTTGCCATATCCACGGCATTCGTTGCCTGTTTCGCGTTGTGCCTTCGGCCAAGCTGTTGCAGGTCGTTATCGTCGAAGGATTGAACCCCGAGGCTGAGCCTGTTGAAGCCTATGTCCAGCAGCGACCTTATGTACCCGGGATTGAGGTCGTCGGGATTTGCCTCCAGGGTTATCTCCGGCAACGGGGAGATGGAAAAGGTTTTTGCAATGCCATTCAGCATGGTAGCAATACGGTCGGCCGTCAGCAACGACGGGGTACCGCCCCCAAAATAGACCGTTTCGATGGGTTCGGTTGGCAAATAGTCTTTTCGCAACCGCAACTCCTCAAGAATCAGGTTTGCAAATTCATTCATGCCCCGGGCATCTTCCACGGAGAAAAAATCGCAGTAGTGGCATTTGCGCTTGCAGTACGGAACATGAATGTATATACCCGACATTATTTGCCTTCTAAGCCTTTTTCAATGGTAAAGCGGTTATCTTTGCAAAAATAGCTGAATATTATGAAACACCCATGATAGTGCATAAGCACAAACACGGATGAAAATTGAGTCGCGAACTGTGTACCTTTGAACA
>MWFE01000008.1 GCA_002071445.1 Bacteroidetes bacterium ADurb.Bin008
AAAGAAGTAGAGGAAGTTGCTATCCTGGCGGAAGCGATAGGTATTGGCAGGGTAGTTCATGGGCGACTCGCAGTTGCCGGGGATGAGAATAAGCCCGGTACGGATTTTTTTCCGCAGTTTTAACCGACGTTCGGTGTATATCTCCTTACTAAACATAATTACAGCGATTTGTGTAATGAAACAATCTATTTATTGACGCTAAAGTTAGCTTTTTTTCGTGCTATACAAAAATTGGCAGGGCAATTAGCAATTAGCAATGTGCAATTAATAATGAACAATTTGCTAATTCGTTGATTTGGTTATTCGGTTATTCGTGATTTCGGGATGGCGGTTAAATACAATTAGTAATTGACTGGTGGTGTGGGTTTTAGTACCGCAGAGTTACGCCAAGTACCGCTAAGATGCGCAGAGTTTTTGTTCTTTGCGGTCTTTGCGCCTGCTTTGCGGCTCTTTGCGGTATAACTTTTTTTGTACCGCAGAGGTGCGCAGAGATATCGCTAAGTTTCGCAGAGTTTTTATTCTTTGCAGTTCAAATAGCAGATTCGGTTATTTGTAAATTCGTAAATTCGATTAACGTTTCACGAATCCTGTATTACGATTCATTGAGTATATTTGCTCAGCATATTGAGTAAAATTTAATAACATGTTTGAACGTTCATATATTAAGCAAGTTAGGGAGCGATTGGCAGAGCCACGACGTTTTATTCAGGTTATTATGGGGCCCCGTCAGGTTGGCAAAACCACTCTTATCAATCAGGTATTAAAAACCATTGCGACCCCCTATCTATACCAATCGGCCGATGGGGTTACAGTATCCACCGAAACCTGGATTGAACAGGTGTGGGAGTCGGCACGGTTACGCCTGCGGGTATCGGATGCAGATGAGTTGCTCCTTGTTATAGACGAAGTGCAAAAAATTTCTAATTGGAGCGAGCTGGTTAAACTCCAGTGGGATAACGACACCCTTGCTGGTATAAGCATTAAGGTGGTGCTGCTGGGTTCATCGCGTACACTTATACAAAGGGGGTTGTCGGAATCGCTGGCAGGACGCTTCGAAATATTGCACCTTGGGCACTGGAGTTACACCGAAATGCAACAGGCTTATGGGTTGAGTCTTGAGCAATACATATTTTTTGGCGGGTATCCGGGTGCCGCATCACTAATTCACGACGAGGTCAGGTGGAGAAGTTACATAAGGGATTCGTTTGTCGAAACCAGCATATCGAGCGATATACTTATGCTTACCCGGGTTGATAAACCATCGCTGCTGAGGCAGCTCTTCGATGTGGGGTGTACATACTCGGGGCAAATAGTGTCGTTTACCAAAATTATGGGACAGCTCCACGACGCAGGTAATACCACCACCCTGTCACATTATCTACAACTGCTCTCGGAGAGTGGATTGCTGGGAGGGCTTAGCAAGTATGCCGGCAACATAATTCGGAAACGCAATTCTAGTCCTAAGTTTCAGGTATTTAACAATGCGCTTATGAGCGCCGTGTCGCACGTTATCTTTGACTCTACCGTGCAGGATGCAATGCTTTGGGGGCGTTGGGTTGAGTCGGCTGTGGGAGCGCATCTTATAAATTGCGCTGCTTCCCAAGGATATAACCTATATTACTGGAGGGATGGTAACAACGAGGTGGACTACATACTGGAGCGGGGGCATGAAGTGGTTGCTTTGGAAGTGAAGAGCGGAGCAAAAATCAGGAGTAGGGGAATGGAAGTGTTTACTGAACAATTCAAACCCAAACGAGTGCTGATGGTGGGAAGTCAGGGCATTGCCTTGGATGAATTTTTGTCAATAAACCCCATGGAACTGTTTTGAAGCAATGAACAATGCAATGAGAAATTAGTAATTTGTTGATTTTGCAGATTCGGTTATTCGTTTATTCGGCTATATGCTAATCCTATGATGAGGTGATTTGCATCCCCTATCACGATGAATCGGGATTGCGGTTAAATTCAATGAACAATTGACTGGCGGTATGGGTTTTAGTACCGCAGAGTTACGCCAAGTACCGCAATCCCGAATCCCGACACGTCAGCGATTTTTTTAGATACATTGGTTTTAGTTTTAAGCATCATTTTTAATCTGAATTTCTATCGAGTTGAATTACTTTCATTGCCCTCCCTTCAATACGGTGGTCCCTTCCCTGAATTTGCAGCACGAGCCATCCCTAATGCTAAATTAGAATAAGGCGATACTATTTCTTCGATTAGCTCTAACGCCACAACTCGAATTTACATATATATTTATACATGTTTGCATTGTGGTAATTATTATTTACCTTATTGCTCTGGTATTCAAAATTATTTCTACCTTTACCGCCATATATAAATTTAGTCTATTTTTGTTCAACTCATAGGTAAAAGCCATGGAAATCTCAATCAAAGGCATCAGGGGGAAAGATTTTGTCATTGGCCCAACGGATAGCTTATGCAGGAAGCTGTCCATGCTCATCGAGGGGCACTGCACCATCGGGGTGCAGGAGGCCATAAAGAAGTACGGGTATACCGAGCAGAGGTACTACCAGCTGCTGCGGAAATACAAGGAGGGCGGCGCCCGTGCCCTCATGAACAGCAAGCCCGGCCCGGACAAGCCCGCCGTCAGGACCAGGGAGGTAGTGAATCAGATCATCCGGCTCCGCTTTCTGGACCCCCTCTCCGGCGCTGATGTGCTCGCCCAGAAGCTGAACCAGATGGGGTGTAGGGTGAGCCGGCGCAGCGTGGAGAGGACCATCACGGAGTACGGGCTTCAAAAAAAACGCATGCCCTGAACCCCCGGGAGGAGAAACGCAGGCAGGACGTTGAGGTACACCAAACGAAGCGGGAGCTAGTGCGGGCCAGCGTCAGCCCCCGGGGGTAGAGCGGCTGTTCAGGGAGAGCCTCTCAAAAAAGATAAGCGGTACCCTGGTCGGTTTATGGTTCCTGGCCGCTGAGCATCTACGCCTGGGCAGCTGGGACCTGATCAAGGGCTACACCGGGGGTGCCGATGCGGACCTTGAACCCCGCATAGCCATGCAGCTAGTCAATGAGGCCGCGCTGTGCAGCAACCGCATAAGGAGGAGCAATTACATTACCCATCAGGGGTTTGAGCTGCTCAACGGGCTGGGGTTCCTGGTGACCGACAAGCAGGCGCACGACCTGCTCAACCGGCACACGGTCAGCGAAGCCCAATCGTTACAGGAAGCATTGGCTGCCATGAGGATGAACCATGGCCATTACCGGGGGCGCTTAGTGGCCATAGACCCCCACCGCATTGTGTCCACCTCCCAACGGGTCATGCCGATGAAGAGGAAGCAGCCGCAGGAGCCCTCAAGAAAAATGGTGCAGACCTTTTTTGCCCTGGATGCCCAAACCGGGCAGCCGATAGGGTGTGGCATAGGTTCGCCCGGCGCCAATACTGCCCAGGCGACCATGGGCCTGCTGAAGATGGTGGGGCCGGTGAGTAAGGATGCGCTGGTACTGGCCGACAAGGAGCACTTCACCGAACGGTTAATCCGGAGCATAGCGCACAACGGCGACTTTGAACTCCTTGTCCCCGCAGTATCAACAGCGAGGGTCCGAGCGGCAGAACGCTCCCAAACTTACCTGCGGGAATGGGCCGGGTATGCGGTGGCGGAAACGAGGTTTAATTTTGCGGGGCGTAAAGAAAAATACAGGCTGATCTCCCAGCGTGAGGGGGAAACAGCCGCAAGCTACCGGTACAAATCGTTTTTGGCCATATCCGAAAAATCTGCAACAGAGCTGCTAACGGAAATGTACAGGGAGAGGTGGGCCATTGAAGACTTTTTTAATTTCGATGGCGCCATGGGCTTTGACCGGGCTTCAACGTTTAACCTGAACATACGCTATGGCAAGATGTCCCTGGCCCTACTGGCCCAAGCGGCAACGCATGATCTAAGAAAGAGGTTGCCAAAGCCGTACAGCCGATGGAATGCAACGCATTTGGCTGACGCAGTATTTACAAAAATGGATGGGGATATAAGGGTGAAAGACGACGCGATCGTGGTAACCTGTTATAATGCCCCACAAGAATTAGGGTTGCAAAACAACTATCAGGGCCTACCGGCAAAGCTGATGTCGGAAGGGATTAACCCCAAAATGCCCTGGCTCTATGATTACAAGTTAGATTTTAGGTTCAAATAAGATTTACTAAAATGAATACCCCGTAAAAAATCGCTGACTTGTTGGGTTCCTCTAGTTCTATTTGCCAACTGGCATGTTCCAATTCCCTCAATGATGTCCAGGGAGGAGTAGCCATATGGGGGTTGTTATCCATAAAATCGCCATCCTTTGAAAACTTGAAGCGCAATGCGCCCATACGGTTGCCATCGTATATCCCCATCAAATAATCGGTTTCCCATAAGTGTCGGGGAGTTCTCCCCTCATTACGAGCCACAATGGCCTCCTTGCGTTGGAGTAAAGTTCGCCCCCATCTGTCGGGTGATGAGTCGAGGAAAATACCAAAGTTTTGTTTGCTCGGGGGGAGGAACTGCTTGCCGGTGAAGGCCGTTAAATCGGGATCGATGTTGCGGAATTGAGAGTATTTAAGCCATTGAGTGTCATTCTCGAAGTAGAAAACCTCTTTGCCCCTCACCATCTCGCTTTGAAGTGTACCCATGAAAATTGGCTGAACGAATTCATGCCAATCCATGTAAACATATATATTTCTTTTGGCTAACATTTTTACCTTTTCGAAACCCTTTCCTTCACAGTCAATTTGGCATCCTGTAAAATTCTACCCAGCTCATCGTCCTTTGCCACTTTTATCAAATCCTTGTCCAGCCCAAGTATGGCAAGCACCCTGAAGTAGTTGCCCAGAGAAACACCCTCGTTGCCCCGTTCAATTTTTATGAGGGTATTGCGAGAAATATCTGCCCTCTCGGCAATCTGCTCCGCTGTGAGATTCCTGCGTAACCGGGCAAGCCTGATATTGTCGCCAAAGGCTGACAGGGTTCTCTTTTGCGATGGAAGAAGGGGGCGTTTCATTTTTTGTAATGTTAATTATAATGCACAAATATAATGTATTTTGCTCAGTATAGTGAACTTTATCTTAAAAATAATCGAGAATATTTTTGAAACAGTGATACTTTTATAAGCGATTATTTGGTTATTCAGTTATTCGCAAATTCGATTATTCGTTGATTTGCAGATTAGCGTCTCTGCGTCTTAGCGGTTAAACGGGGTACGGGGTAGGAGTTCATTGTTCCTAGTTCGTGGTTCGTGAAGCTCAGCGTCTATGAGCCTCTGCGGTTAAATACAATGAGCAATTGACTGGTGGTATGGGCTTTAGTACCGCAGAGTTTTTTCTTTGCGGTATAACTTTAGTACCGCAGAGTTACGCAGAGATACCGCTAAGTTTCGCTGAGTTTTTGTTCTTAGCGGTACTTTGCTTCTTGGCGGTTCTTTGCGGCACTTCTTTTTTAGTACCGCAGAGTTACGCCAAGTACCGCTAAGATGCGCAAAGATGTGCAGAACTTTTGTTCTTTGTGATTCAAATAGTAGATTCGGTTATTCGGTTATTCGGTTATTTACATATTAACAAATTAGCAAATTTACGAATTCACGCATTCACGCATCAGCGTATTAACGCATTAACGCAAATTACTATTCACTCAATTTATTATAAAGACTATTTAATTGATTTGTTATTTTTTCATTCTTTTCTCGTAACTCTGAATATTGTTTTGCATCAATCCAATTAAAATCATTGGCTAAAATGATAAAGTTTAAAACTTCAATTGCTGAACCAAAGGCTTGGTTAATAAATCTTGCTTTGTCCTTTTGGGTATTACGCGCCATCCCCTCTGCAACGTTAGCTGCAATGCTTATGGCTGCTCTTCTTATTTGCATCACCATTCCATATCGTTCATCCAGAGGAAATTCTTTGGTAGCCTCATAAATATCTTTAACAAAAGAACGTGCCTCCTGCCAAACCTCTAATCGCTCAAAGTAAAACTCGTGCATTATTATTCGTTGATTCGTTGATTCGGTGATTCGGTTAATTACAAATTAGCAAATTTACGAATTCACGCATTAACGCATTCACAAATTTACGAATTTACGAATTCACAAATTCACGCATTTACTCATTTACAAAACTCCCAAAAATTTAAATATTCCTTTTTCATCGTTCATAGCTAAAAAAAAGCCATTGACCAAAATAAATGATACGTTGGTAAACAAAGCAGTGATTAAAACCGTAATGGGAGCAGCCAAATGCCCGAAAATGATAAAAATATACATAACTTGCGGGGCTATTTGTCCGATAATGGGCACACAGTACCTCATGTATGGAATGACCACTCTGCATTTTGCTGAATACCAGTAAAATATATCGAGTGGTGCAAATTTTGCATATATATAAGGTTACAAAAAAAATATATTACTACGATAAAAAGCCATACACTATGATACGGAGAAATCTACTCAAGCCACAAGCCCCTTTTATACCACAAAACCTTTATGATAGAGTAAAAGCAATTGGCTTAACTCTTGTTGTTTTTGTTCTTGTTTTTGCAGGTAACGGAGCATGGGGGCAAACCCGCACAGCATCCGTTTCGGGCAACTGGAATAACACAACAACTTGGGGTGGGCAATCTGTACCAACGGCGGTTAACGATGTGGTGATTAACGATGGTATTAATGTAACCATAAATATTGCCAATGCTGAATGTCAGAGCCTAACCATTAACGGAGGGGGGAGCAACACCTATGTTACCGTAGGGGCCAATAGCCTTACCGTTGGGGGAGCAATAACGATTAATGCGGCAACTTCTAAAAATGTAAATAAGTATATTACTGTTAGTTCTGGTACGCTGAACTGTGCCTCCATTACCATGGCTGCAACGAGTACCAATACTCGGGATTGTTATATTTCAATCACTGGCACTGGCTCTGTGAACGTGTCCGGTGACATCACGATGAATGCGACACAAGGACAACGAAATTATATTCTGTTTACCGGAAATGGGACATTAAATGTGGGAGGAACTATTACCGGGGGAACTATAACAAGCACAGCCGGTGGAGGCGGTACACCCGCAAGAGGCACCGTAAACTACAACGGTGCGGGCAACCAAGCGATGGGCAACTATACATACTATAACCTTACCGTATCCAACGGGGGCACCAAGTCGTTGCAGGGCAATACTACCGTTACCAATAGTCTTACCCTTAACTCGGGAGTACTAGATATTGGCAACTATAACCTAACCCTTAATGCTGCAAGCATTGTGGATGGGATACCCTTTAGCAACACCAATATGATAGTCACCAGTGGAACGGGCTTTGTGATACGGAATGCTAATTTAGGACTACCCGTTATCTACCCCATTGGATCGGATGGGTACTACGACCCCGTAACGGTAGATGCACGTAATCCCATTACAGGCACCATTAGTATGCGAACTGCCCAATCGGGTGCCCTTGGGCCCAAGTATGTGCAGCGCGTGTGGGATATACAAACGAGTGTTAACAGAGCCACTTTAACCCTTACCTTTAACTACGAATCGACCGAGGCCAGCGAGGCTCCCACATTTATCAAGTACCGTCAGGGAGCAGGTGCCTGGGGCGATCCCACGGGTACCTCATCATTTGGGAGCAATAGTTTTACCACAACGGGCAACACAAGCATAACTACAGCAGGCACACACTCTTTCACTGCGGGCACTGTGGGCACCTACTACAGCTACCAAACGGGTAATTGGAATGTTGCCGATACATGGACACGCGACCCAGGGGGTACCCATTTAGTAGATCCCGCCGTACCGGGCAACGGCGATGTGGTGGTGATACTCGATGGCCGAACGGTAACGCTCACCGCCGATGTGGCCACCACGGGGCTCGATATCACCATAAACCCCATGGGTATTATTGATATGGGAGGATACCGTTTTACCCAAACCATACAATCGTTTAGGGGGCTGGGTACCCTCAGATTGTCATCCACCAATTTCCCAACGGTAACCTCCAACCTATTTGTTGCAGCTGGTGGAGGAACCACTGAGTATTACAATAGTTCCGACTTCAACCTACCCATCGCACAGACCACTTATAATAACCTAAGTATCAATGTGCCCGGAGGTATCACGGCCACACAGATGAATAATCTTACCCTTAATGGCGATTTAACGGTGAAGACGGGGACATTTCGTATCAACGATAATACCAGCGCCCGTAGGCAGCTAACCGTACATGGCGATGTAACCGTTAATAGTGGCGCCTCGCTCACGGTGGGTACGGGGGTTACAAATAGTACTACCGATCCATACGGTATAGGTGGTGGAACGCCACCCTTCTTGAACTACTACGACCAGCATTCGCACAGGGTGGTGCTCTATGGCGACCTTACCAATAATGGTACCGTGAAATTTACCAATCTAGACTACCCCGTATACAATGCATTTCCCTCCACCTCGCTTGGAGCAACAACCGGCTTTGCCACCGTATATTTCATGGGTGCCACGCACAATACCGTAACCTGCAACGGCACAACCGATTTTTACAACCTAGTGGTGGATAAGGGGATAGACCAGTCGTACCAGCTTACCGTTTATTCAACCAATTACCATTACTTCCGCCTTTTTGGAGCCAATACGGCTGGAGGTTTCAATGCAGGAGCTAACCCAAATCTGCGCAAAGCGCTCTGGATCCGAAACGGTAGCCTCGTGCTACAGGGATTAACCATAATCCCTTCACTATCAGAGGGTACTTGTGGCGATGGTGCAACACCAAATTCTAATTTTTACATTCCTGCCAATGGAGCATTAGTACTGGATGGTCCCGAGGTAGTAGTGCTTTCCACCGCCGATAATTACCAGGAGGTAAACCTCGCCTACGGTGTAGCGGCACTCAACGATGCAGCTATGGGGATAACTCAGGGTGGATGCAGCTCATTCTCTATTTTGGGTAGGCTGCAGGTGAACGATGGTTACTTCTCCACCCGCGAGTCGGGAGGGTTTATCACCTGGGACTGGGCTTCGGGTCAGTTTATAATCAATGGCGGTACGGTGGATGCAAAGCAGTATAGAGCTGCTGCTGCTGGTGGGAGTGGAGGGTTGGCCTCCTATACCCAAACCGGTGGGCATCTTCTGTTACGGGGCCGTTTTCAACGAACTCCAACGGCATACGGTTCTATTGAAGACTTAAAAGATTTCTCGATATCAACACTTAATACTATCCGTGCAACAGAGGGATCGCTTGGTGATGCTGTGGGTTCTTTCAACCTTAACGATGCCTCCAACGTCTTTACCATGTCAGGCGGCACGATTACCATTTATGATGTGACGGGTACGGGTGGTGCTCAGCAGAAGGCCTTTGAGGTTGTTTCTTCGGCTGGCAATATCAATGTTTCGGGAGGCACCCTTGAGATAGTGCCCACTACTGGCACTGTCCTTGCAGATCCCGCATACTATTACATTGAGTCCACTGCTCCTGTGGGTAACCTTACTGTGAACAGGGTAAGTGGTAGCTCCGAAGTACGGCTTCGAACCAACCCTTTGACCGTGCTATCGCATTTTACTATTAGTGCCGGAGATTTTAATGCCAATAATTTGGATGTAACCATTGGAGGTAACTTTTTCATTGCAGCCACAACTTCATATACAAGTGGAAACAACAGAACAATATTCAACGGGGGAGGAACACAAACAATAACCAATAATACTGGATTGATTTTAAATTTTCACAAGTTTATTGTCAATAAACCTGACATGGCTCAACTTCGATACAATAGTCTGCCGGCAATAAACATTAATGATTCACTTAGAATTCTATCAGGAACTTTTCTTAATTATGTAAGGTCGGTGAACTGTTATGGACATGTGGAGAATAATGGCATAAATTTAAACACTTCGGGCTATTTAGTGATGAACGGCGATGCAGCCCAAACCATAAGCGGAAAAGGTGTGTTTACTAATCTGCGCCTCAATAAGCCGGCTGCGGGCACAGCCGATGTAACGTTAAAAAATGATATAACCGTTAATGGAATACTTAATTTTGCGGGCCATGCCACAGGTTACAAGCGGCTAAATCTGGATGAGTACAATTTACTTTTAGGACCTAATGCCTCTGTGACAGGATACAGCGATAATCGCTTTATCTATACCCTTGGCCAGGTGGGTAATGGAGGCGTCTCGAAGGTGTACTCAGTAACCTCTAACTCATTCACATTCCCCATAGGTGCTCCCTCCACACGTCATGCGGCTCCCCATTATACCCCTGCAACCATTAGCCTATCGGCCGACCCAAGTGCCTATGGAACTGTTACCGTAGTGCCCGTGGGAGCGGTTCACTTTGCCACCGATCCCCAGAATCGGTCGTTGACCTACTACTGGAGGGTTAAAACTGAGGGTTTCGATGGTATAGCACCTGGCTCGGTAAGTCACTCCTACACCTACTCGCAGGACGATGTGGTTGCGGGAGGCGATGTATCTGAAGCAGGATATGTACCCGCCCGATTTGATAATTCTGCATTGACATGGAGCCGTGGCACCACGGCTAGTATAGACCCCGCAACCAATGTGATGGACGGCCCCTGGCTATCGGGTGTTGACTATATTGACGGCGATTTCACTGCTGGTGATGATGATCCAACCAACCCGTTTGGTGCACCACAAACCTTTTATAGCAGACAATCAGGTAGATGGGGACTTACTTCAAGTTGGTCAACTACAGGCCATGGCGGAGCTCCAGCATCAAGGGTTCCCGGTGTTGCCGATATTGTAATTATTGGAAATGATCATGCGATAACCCTGAATACGCACCTTACAGACCCAAACACCGATACACGAAGTTGCGCAAATTTACGGATAGAGGCGGGTGCTTCCCTCGATATAGGCTATAATCCGGGATGTAATTTTGCTGTGGTATCGTCGCATCCCAATGGCAATGGGCTTTTTAGGGTGGCGTGCAATAGGGGACCCTATTTAAGTAGTGCTGTGGAAACTTTTGAATTCCCCTCGGGCGATTTCACCGATTTTAATAAAAATCTGGGGACCACCGATTTATATACTACAAATGACTTGCCGGGGACTACCTTCTACCTTCCTAATGGCACTACATCCTATGGAAATTTAACTATTAGCCCGTTGGGCGGCTCGAATATTATTTTTGCCAACCACGATGTGCTGATCTATGGAACGCTAACTATTAAGGGGCAGAATGCCGACTCGTGGTTCCTCCCCACGTGGAATGGCAACTACCCGGGCGGTATTCCCCGTATTGCAAAGACCATTACTATTTTGGGCAATATGGATATACAGGGAGGCTCTTTTGGCTGGTATGGGGGCTATGGAGGCGGAGCGCAGAACCTGGTTGTGTATGGCGATATTATAGTTGGCCAATACTCAGGAATTAATGTATGGGAGAGTAACTCCAGCCAGAGTGTTGCCATTGGAGGTAGCCTTATGAACTATGGTAACAATCAGAGGAACGGAGTAGATTGTAGAAGTTATGTTAACTTCAATGCAGTACCAGTAACCTTCTTTGGTGATGGCGATGCAGTTGTTTATACAGAAAATGATACTGATTTTACGGGGGGGCAAGGAAGTTCCCTATATGACCAGAATAACCCACCCGCTCCACAAAGGTATAGCGCTACTATTCTTGGTCGAGTAACCGTGAATAAAGGCAACAGCCAAGCCACCACGCTTACCTTTACGGGGGGTATGGTTTCTACCCCAGACAATAATTGGCTTACCCTTCAGAATGGTACACTAAGCTACCAGCTTTCCAACCCACGCCGCGATTTTACGGTTAGCACCACCACAGCCCTTACCATACCGGGCACGGCAGGGCTAGAGGTTAATCTGCAAGGAAACTCTAATGGTGTAAGTACATTGATTGCCAACGCCAATAGCCATGTTAACGATCTTTTCTTGCATGGCAAATTAACGGTAGCCAACGCCACTGTTTATGTTGGGCCCACATCGGGTACGGCAAACTACAACAACGACATAGAGTATGGTGGTGGTGGCCTTTCCGAAATAGATGTGCAGGATGGCGGTACGCTGGTGGTGAATGGTCAGATACGTATGAGCCCTTCGTCCACAGCGGGTGTGTTGAAGTATCGTCAGAGCGGCAATAGCCGGGTGGTAATCAACGGGCAAGCGGCAAACTTAACAAAGGCCAAACTGGAGGTATATAATCCCGGTAGCGTTTTCGAAATGACGGGGAGCAGCTCGTTGTATATTTTACGCGGGGGCGGTGGCAGCACCTATGGCGACCTCTATATCCGCCCCGAAACCAGCAATGTGAGTGGGTCGAGTACCATAGAGTTTACTAAAACATCACCCATGGGTGCTAGCGCTAATGTTACCCCAGCACAGAGTTATGTGCTTGATGCCACCGTTTCTTTGAATAACCTTACAATTACAGGATTTACAACGGGAACAGTAGCAAATAGATATGCTACCGTTACATTGCTTATTAGCCCATTGCAACTCAATGGAGATTTAACCATTAGTAACGCATACAGTACATTTGACGCAAACAGTGCATATAACGTTAATGTATCTTTAAAGGGCGATTTTGTTAATAATGGAACATACAATTATTATAATAACCTTACAACGTTCAATGGTAATACTCAGCGATTGGAGGGCACGGCTGTTACCAATTTCTACAACCTAACGGTAAATCCCATTACTTCACTTACCCTCATTAGGAATATTACCGTGGATAACGACCTGACGCTAAGCTCGGGACAGCTGCTCAATGGTACATATACCATAAATCTGAAACGCCATTTGGTAAACAATGCCAACTACGATGGGGATGTTGCAACCGGTGGTGTTGTGCTCAATGGAACCGTGCTTCAGGAGATTTCGGGAACCGGTACATTTGGCCGCTTGGAGTTGGACAACTCCCTTGGGGCAAGGATAAACAACAGCATTACTCTTCAGAGGAATATAAGGCTTACCAATGGTATTTTTAGCCTTAACAAGTATTTGATGACCATGGGGGTAAATAGTAACATAGAGGGTAGCAGTTTTGGGGCATCGAAAATGTTTACCACCGATGGGGTATTCAGCAATGTGGGGATTCGTAAACATTTCGCTGTTTATAGCGGTGCTGCACAAACCTTTACTTATCCCATGGGTACCTCAGGGAAGTATACACCTGCTGTACTTACCTATACCAATATTGGCAATGTGGGATACGTAAGAATAAATAATATCAATAGCCACCACCCTTCGGCCTACGACCCCGCCAATGTACTTGACTACTATTGGGAACTGGAAAGCTATGGAATATCTGGTTTTGATGGTAATGTGGTATTTAACTATAAGGATGCCGATGTGAGGGTAACAGGTGGCAATACTGAGGCCGACTACATTGCAGCAGCAGTGATGATTCCGGGTAACAGTTGGGCAAAATATGGTACCGGTGATGTGGATGAGGATAATAATACCATAATATTCCGTTATAGTGGGTCAAACAACCTCAGTGGCGAGTACACTGCTGGTATTGATGTTGCCTTGCCCGACAATGTTCCTGAATTTACCAATATCGCTACCGGGAGCTGGAATGATATATCCAATTGGGAACAAACCGGTGGCGACCCATATACCCTTACAGGACCACCCAATGGTTTTATTGTAACCATTCGCAATGGAACCACGGTAACCGTTAGCGAGAACTATGCACGCACCTATCGTACACGTATTGATGGTACTCTTCACTTCGACCCTGACTATTATGGCCACAGCCTTGGAACTGTAACAGGTAGTGGAACCCTACATCTGGAGTCCGGTACTTTTCCTGCAGGGCGTTACTCACAGTTTTTCGACTGTTCAAACAACAGTGTATTAGAGTATGGGGGCAATACTGATTATACCATTATTGCAGATCTTTACTCAAGTTTGCCTAATCTTTATTTTGTGGGAACAGGTACACGTAATGTTCCCAATAAGGACCTTACCATTTGCAGACGTTTGCTCATTGATGGCCCAACGCTTAATAATGCCAGCAATAGGAAGTTAACTATTCAGGGAACCTTCGAGCGTCTGTCCGGTTCTTTTATTAGTGGTAGCGGAGCCAATGCAGTGGTTAGCTTTGCCGGTTCGGCTCCACAAACTATTGGAGGAGCGCTTGGTAACTTCACGGGTGCCAATGCGTTCAACTATTTTGAGATAAATAACCCAGCAGGCTTAACGGTTAATGGTTCGGGTGCAATAGAGGTGAAGGGAAATCTACTCCTTACCTCTGGTAACATTACCACATCATCCAATGCTACGTTGACCATTACCAATACAGCAATAAATTGTGTTACCCCGGCACAAGGGAAGGCAACATCGTTTGTGGATGGACCTTTAACAAAAAGGATAAATCATGGCGATAAATTTATTTTTCCAATAGGTAAAGGTTCAACTTTGGGCCACAAACTGGAGATTACGGCGACTCAAACATCCGGGGCAGCAGCATTATGGACGGCCGAGTATTTTACACCCAACCCCACATTTACAGATTTCACCGATCCGCTCACCTATGTTAATGCGCAAGAGTACTGGAGTGTATCTGCTCCTGTGAGCAGTCAGGCATATGTTCATTTAACGTGGGATCCCAGCAGCGATTTAACACCCCTAATGACTGAAAACGGAGTATCGGACATGAGGGTTGCAGGATGGAATACCGGAACATCGAGTTGGGAAGAAATTTCGTCATCGGCATCAGGGGATGGAAGTAACGGCACCGTACGTACATTTAGCAGGGTTGCCATCCCCGCTGCGGGATTTGGAAATTTCACCACGGCCTGTATCAACATTACCAAACCGAGGGCACGTTTTAGCCCTTCAGGACCCATTTGCGGAGATGTGGGAATACCATTAACCTTCTCGGGGGTAGATGGTACAAACCTCAATTTTGTTCTAACCTATCGTAAGGGAGGAGTTTTACAGCCTGCGGTAACGGTTAACAGCCTTCCTTACACTCTACCCACTGATGCTACAGGCAATACCTATCAGCTGGTTAGCTTTACCTATAACAATCCGCCCCATGCTGCACCTGTGCTTACTGGTGTTGTAGATGCTACCATAGTTACTGCATACACAGTGCCCACGCCTGCCAATGCCGGCTCTGACCAATCGTTATGCGGAGCCACATCGGCCACCCTTGACGGAAATAACCCAATTGTAGGTACCGGTTTATGGAGTATTTTCAGCGGGGACGGGGGTACGGTAATTCAACCTACGGTTAACAATAGCGAATTCAACGGGGTGAATGGCAATACCTACATACTTACATGGACCATTTCCAATGGCGGCTGTACATCGTCCGATAATGTTACCATATCGTTCCCGCTAATGCCCGTTCAGCCCGATCATTTTGTATTATATACCGATGAGGTATGTCAGGGAGATACGGAGGTTCGCTACTCCGTGGTAAACGATCCTTCGTTAACCTACACTTGGGGCTATGATGGTGAGCATGTTAATATTTCGGGTACAGGCAACGTTGTGGAGGTTGACTTTTTGGGCAATGCCACATCGGGCACTATAAGCGTTTTCACCACTAATGACTGTGGCGATAGCGACCCGCTTGAGCTATATGTAACGGTTTTTGAACGGCCTACTGCTACGCTTTCGGTAATTTCACCCCATGATGCAATTTGCGATGGTGATAATACGGAGATAACCGTTACTCTAACGGGAGGAACTTCGCCATACAGTTTTGAAATATTTAACGGTACGGACACGGAGACTATTAACGGAGCGACCTCGCCATATACTTTTATTCCCGATGCCGCTTATATTCCCACATGGTTGGGACCGGGGACAAACAATACCTACACCTATTCAATTCCTGTTGTAACTTCCGCAAACGGCTGTAGCAATTCAGGAGACAATACGGTGGATGTTGTGGTGTATAAAATACCCGAAACGGGGCCTCAGTATCACATTCCCAATACGCATGATATGTGATAGGAGGGTAAGTAATTGAGAGAAGTTAACTTGTGTTCCGGAAGGTTGGGACACAAGTTTTTTCGCATATGGAAAAATGGTTTATGGGCTGTCACACAGGAAAGGGCACTGACTTAAACTTGTTTTGTAGATAGCTGTTAACAAAGAGTAATATAAGTAAGGTTTTATAGTTACTTTTGTAGGCCATTGACGTTCTCCCACAGAATTTGGCTGTGGGTTACCGGGCGAAGCTGTGAAAACATCTAAGTTTTTTCTTTATTTGATAGGTTACAAAGGTTTCAGCTCTCTGCGCCTTAAGAGTGTTTCTTAAAGTAAATGAAATTCATCTGCAGCGCAGCGCAACATTGTATAAGAAAATATTAGAAGTTATTGTTGAAAAAAGTAATAATAAACAAACAGGATAAAAATAACCCAATGAGAGTCAAATATATCATTACCATAGGCATAGTATTGCTGATTTTATCAGGATGCAACCGCAGGAGCCAATTGCTCTATATGAAAGACCTGAATCCGGCCGGAGAGGAGTTGGTGGCCAAGCCACCTCAGTATAAACTACAGCCCGGCGATCTGTTGTTTATACAGCTTATCACCTCCAGCCCTGAGATAAGTCAGGCATTTAATAATCCTGCCGGCTCCCAATTTTTAACCAGAACGCAGGATGAATCCTCGTTATATTTTAATGGGCATACTCTGGATGCCGAGGGGTTTGTTACCTTACCTTTTTTAGGTAGTGCCAAGCTGGAAGGTCTCACTTTAGACGAGGCGCGCAGCGAGATTAGGATTTTAACCGAAAAATTATTTAAAGATGCCTCGGTAGTTGTTAAACTGGCCAATTTTCGGGTTACGGTTGTGGGCGAAGTTAGGCAGCCGGGTACATTCAGAAACTTTAACGATTATCTTAATATTTTTGAGGCTTTGGCACAGGTGGGCGATATCAGCGAGAACGGGAACAGGAAAAATGTGCTGGTAGTTCGGCAAACAGACACCGGGAGTAAAACGTTCAGGGTTAATTTAAACGACAAATCGGTTTTTACATCGGAAGCATTCTATCTTCTTCCCAACGATGTGATTATTGTGGAGCCCATTGGGAATAAAATATTCCAGATGAATGTGCCGTATATAACGTTAACTTTTTCAACCATAAGCACACTAATCCTGCTTTACAATTTTATCACGCGATTGTAATTCCATGGTATGATACTCTGCGCAACTCAGCGGTATTAAAAAAGAAGTACCGCAAAGAACCGCGAAGAAGCAAAGAACCGCTAAGAAATGAACTCTGTCACACTTAGCGCAACTTAGCGGCATCTCTGCGCACCTTCGCGGTACTAAGAGGAAGTAACGCAAAGAGCCGCAATCCCGATGTATCGGGAAGCAAAGCTCCGAAAGCTCGGAGCGCAAAGAACAATAACTCTGCGCAACTTAGCGGTACTTGGCGTACCTCTGCGGTACTAAAAAAAGAAGTACCATAAAGAAAATACAATAGAAAGAAATGACTGAAAACGAAATATCAAATATCATCATTGGTAGTGCAATTGAAGTTCACAAACAACTTGGGCCCGGGCTTTTAGAGTCAGCATATCAGGAATGCCTTGCTTATGAGTTAAAACAGAAGGGATTAAAGGTTTTAAGAGAAGTCCCCATGCCGATTGTTTATAAAGAAATAAAACTAGACCATGGATACAGATTGGATTTACTGGTAAATAGTAAGGTTGTGATTGAAATTAAATCGGTAGAATTTATTTCTGATATTCACGAGGCACAGTTATTAACCTATTTAAAATTAGGAAATTTCAAGTTGGGGTTACTTTTAAATTTTCACACAACCGTACTGAAAAACGGGATTAAAAGAATGGTAAATAACCTATAAAAACTATCGCATACTTTGTGCATCTCAGTTGTACAAAGAAATAGTACCGCAAAGAACCGCGAAGGAGCAAAGCTCCGAAGGCTCGGAGCGCAAAGGAAAGAACTCAGCTACACTTAGCGCAACTTAGCGGAATCTCAGCGCACCTCTGCGGTACTAAGAAGTAGTAACGCAAAGAGCCGCAAAGAAGCAAAGAGCCGCAAAGGAGCAGAGTTAAAAGAAGTTACACAACAAGGCTTAAAAATGTCAAAAATACTGATTACCGGAGGAACAGGATACATCGGTTCGCATACCGTGGTGGAGCTTATGGAGAGCGGATACGATGTGGTGATTGTGGACAACTTGTCCAACTCCACCACTGCTCCCCTGGAAGGAATAAAGCGTATCACCGGCAGAAAGCCTGAGTTTGTGGAGGCCGATTGCTCTGACCCGAAGCAGATGAGAACCCTTTTTGAAAGATATCCCCATATCCGCTCCATAATCCATTTCGCAGCCCTGAAGGCAGTGGGTGAATCGGTGGAAAAGCCTTTGGATTACTACAGGAATAACATTCTCTCGGTGATCAACCTTTTGGAACTGCTTGGCAAGCGGAGCGGGAATTTTGTTTTTTCCAGCTCGTGCACGGTGTACGGGCAACCCGATATACTGCCAGTAACTGAGGAGTCACCAATAAAAAAGGCACTTTCTCCCTATGGCAATACCAAGAGGATTGCGGAAAATATCATTGAGGATACCGTGGCTGCCATGGGCAATATCAATGCCATTTCGTTGCGCTATTTTAATCCCATTGGTGCCCATCCCAGTGCTGAGATTGGGGAGTATCCCGTGGGCAAACCGGATAACCTGATCCCGTTCATAACCCAAACCGTGAGAGGGGTATGGGAAAAACTACAGATTTTTGGTTCAGATTATAACACTCCTGATGGAACTGCCATTCGTGATTATTTCCATGTGGTGGATTTGGCAAAGGCCCATGTGGTGGCCCTTGAACGGTTACTGGAAAGCAAAAATCGAAAACCCTACGAGATTTTTAACGTGGGGGCAGGTAGGGGTATTACCGTATTGGAAATAGTGAATACTTTTGAGAAGGTAATCGGACAGAAAGTAAATTATGAGTTTACAGGCCGCAGGGCAGGCGATATAGAAAAGGTGTGGGCCGATACCACCCTTGCTGAAAAGGAGCTGGGCTGGAAGGCAGAAAAGACATTGGAAGAGGCGTTGATTTCGGCGTGGAGGTGGGAAGAGAGGTTATTAAGGGAAAAGGGAAAAGGGGAAAGGAAAAAGGGGAAAGGGGAAAGGGAAAAGGGGAAAGGAGAAAGGGAAAAGGAGAAAGGGGAAAGGGGAAAGGGACAATGAGCAATTAGTAATGAACAATTTCCTAATTCGTTGATTCGGCTATTCGGTTATTCGTATTCGCTCCCGACAGTATTGTCGGGATTAGTGTCTCAGCATCTTAGCGGTAAAATGCAATTAGCAATGCGCTGCCCTGAGCTTGTCGAAGGGAGCAAAGAACAATGATGATATACGGAAGGAATTGAATTAATAGAAAAAACAAAAGATAGCAATGGATTCAACCAACAATACCGGTCAAGCGTTTCCTGAGGAGACCATTGACCTGAAGCGATACTTTTTCCTATTTCTAGGTAAATGGTATTTTATAGCCATTTGCCTGTTTGCGGCACTGTTCGTGGCATATCTTGTTAACCGATATTCCGAGCCAATTTACTCGGTGAGAGCCACTATTGTGGTGGGGAATGTTATGGCACCCAATAAGCAGGGGGTTCAGAATTTAATGCGGGAGATGAACCTTGTGTCGGACAGGAAGATGATAGAAAACGAAATAGGTATTTTGAAATCCTATACTTTGGCTAGAACGGCCATAGCCGAGTTGCCCGATTTTAAAATAACCTATGCCAGTGTTGGACGAAGGGGAATAGCAGAGAGTAAGTTATACAACAGATCACCGTTCGTCATCACTTTGGATAGTTCGGCCATTAATCCCACGGGCATACCAATCTATATCACCATTCTTAACAGGGAAAAGTATAGAATTGAGCAACCAGACGAAAAGGAGTCGGTTGTGGTTAAGTTTGGAGAGAAATATTCTGATGGCAAATTCTCGTTCATCGTCAATTTGGTCAATCCTGATCAGGAAGTGAATAATTTATCGCAACGGAAGTTTTATGCCATTTTCAACAGCGAGCATGGTTTGGCTTTGAAATATATGGGAAAAGTAAACGTTGCTTTGGCCGACAAGGAGAATAGCAGTTTATTGAACCTCTCATCGCAGGGATTTGTAGCACAGCAGGAGGCCGACTATTTAAACAAATTGATAGAGGTGTATATGCGCAACGATTTGAACGAAAAAATGCAAACTTCCATAAATACCATTTTATTTGTTGACAACCAGTTAAGCGGTATTTACGATTCGCTGCGAAGGGCTGAGTTTTTACTTCAAAGTTTCAGAACAAAGAAGGGAATTATCAACATTAGCACCGAAGGGAAAAGCCTTCTGGAACGGTTGGAAGCACTTTACGGCGAAAGAAATATGCTCACATTCCAGCTGGAGTACTTTAAGTATCTTGAAGGCTATTTGAAGGAAAAAAAGGATTTCAAAGGTCTTGTCTCTCCCGGAACAATAGGGCTAGAGGAATCGGATATATCAAAAATAATTTCTCAACTCAATCAGTTTGCCCTGGAACGCGATGCTTTACTTTTAACGGTTAAACCTGACAATTTACAAATAGCCAAAATTGATCAGAGTATCTTCGGTTTGATATCGCTGCTTTTCGAGAAGCTGGATGGGATGCGGCAAATTAATAAAATACGGGTCAAGGAGATAAACCGCAGGATTGCGGAGCAGGAGGAGCATTTGAGCCTACTTCCGGTAACCGAAAGGGAGCTGGTGAATATTGAGCGCAAGTACAATATCCACGAGAAGTTTTACACCTACCTCATGGAGAAACGTATTGAAGCGGGCATTGCCAAGGCCTCCAACGTTTCGGACTGTAAAGTAATTGATATGGCACGTCAGGATATGGCCAAGGTGGTGAAGCCAAACCGAAAGAATAACTATATAATGAGTTTGTTAATAGGTTTACTTGTTCCCATGGGATTAATACTGCTTTTTGATATGTTGGATAATGCTATTAAAGATCCTTCGGAAATCAGTCGAAAAACGCGAATACCACTATTGGGCACAGTTGGCAACAATTACTACGATAGTTCTATTCCGGTGCAAGACAAACCCAAATCATCGTTCACCGAGTCGTTCAGGGCATTACGAACCAATCTGGATTTATTGTTAGGTGGAGAGGAGAAAAAGGCGGTGCTTATCTCCTCAACCATTAGCAGCGAGGGAAAATCGTTTGTGGCCTCCAATCTGGCTATTAGTTTGGCCCAGCTTGGAAAAAAGGTTGCCTTATTAGGGTTGGACCTTCGTAAGCCCAAGATTCATAACTTGTTTGGAATAGATAGTTCAAAGGGCATTAGCACTTTTTTGGTAGGGCGCAATACCCTTGAGGAGATAACTTTTTCTACATACATTGACAACCTTTGGGTTTTGCCCGCAGGACCTATTCCGCCCAATCCGGCTGAAATGTTGGCAGGAGTAAGGTTAAAACAGTTGATTGACAGATTAAAGGAAGAATACGACTATATAATTATTGACTCACCCCCTGTGGCGGTGGTTACCGATGCCATTCTTGTGAGTGCGCACTGTGATGTAACTCTATTTGTGATACGTCATCGTTATACATCTCGAAATGTGCTGAACCTTGTGGATGAATTATCGAAAAGTAAAACCATAAAACACATGGCACTTTTGCTCAACGATTTTAAAAAACCTAAGGGATATGGATATGGGTATGGATATGGCTATGCATATGCTTATGGATATGTTTACGGATATGGTGATAAAAAAACAAACGGAGGTTACTATACCGATGAAACAAAAGAAACTAACTGGTGGAATAGATTCAAGGAGTATTTTTGAATTTATTTGAAAGGGTTCTTATAGACAAATATATTAATCAGGAAAAGGGTTGTCGCGGTTTTACATGGAGTTTAATCAAAAGGCTGACCGAATAAACTTTATTTTTTTGCTAAAGTATATATAATCATGAAAGCAGTAATTCTTGCAGGAGGGCTAGGAACAAGGCTAAAGCCTTTTACAGAAGTTATTCCAAAACCGCTTTTACCCGTGGGAGAAAAATCGGTGCTTGAAATACAGATAGAAAGACTTAAAAATCATGGATTTAATGAAATCTATTTGGCAACAAACTATAAATCTCAATATATTGAGAACTATTTTGGCGATGGATTTAGATATGGAGTTAAATTAAATATCAGCAAAGAGGACAAACCCTTAGGAACAGCAGGACCATTGCTTCTTCTGAAAGATAAACTGGTTGATCCGTTTATTGTAATGAACGGAGATATTCTTAGCCTAGTGGATTTTGGGAAACTTTATTCTTTTGCATGTCATCAAGAGTCACTTTTAACCATATCCATAAAAAAAGAGATTACCCCATTTGCCTTTGGAAATATTTTTTTTGAGGGGGATAGGGTAACCGGAATTCAGGAGAAACCCGATATTGTGATGTATATTTTGGCCGGAATCTATGTGATGAAACCAGAAATATTTTCCCTTTTCCCGAAGGATGAGTATTTTGGAATGGATAAGCTCATAACCAAAATGATAGATGGCAATATGCCCGTTACCAAGTATGAACTTAAGGAGTATTGGTTGGACATTGGACGGTTATCCGATTATGAGCAAGCACAAAAAGATTTTAGCAACCTATTTTAAATATTTGGCATGGGTAAACATGTATTAGTTACAGGAGCTGATGGTTTTATAGGTTCACATCTGACAGAACTGTTACTTGAAAAAGGCTATAAGGTAAGGGCATTAGCCTATTACAATTCATTCAACCATTGGGGGTGGTTGGAAGAGTTCTCATCTCACCCAAACCTGGAGGTGGTAACCGGTGATATTCGAGATCCATTTTTTGTGAAAACCATTATGAAAGACATTGAAGTGGTTTTTCATTTGGCGGCACTAATAGCCATACCCTATTCTTACCATGCACCCGACAGCTATGTGGATACCAATATTAAGGGAACATTAAACATTTGTCAAGCAGCCAAAGAGCTGAAAGGAATTAGGGTTTTACACACCTCCACCTCCGAGGTATATGGTACAGCGCAATACGTTCCCATTGATGAATCCCACCCCAAACAGCCCCAGTCGCCCTATTCGGCTTCAAAAATTGCAGCCGATGCAATGGCCATGAGTTTTTACAGTTCTTTTGGGTTACCAGTAACGGTTGTTCGCCCTTTTAACACCTATGGCCCAAGACAATCAGCAAGAGCAATAATACCAACTATCATTACGCAAATTGCCTCAGGAAAAGAAACCATTGAATTGGGGGATTTGCGTCCCACGCGCGACCTCAATTTTGTAAGGGATACCTGTATGGGTTTTTTGGCCATAGACCAGGAACCTGCAACTATTGGAATGGAGATTAACATTGCTTCCAATACGGAGATATCAATGAATGACCTTGTTCTGCTTATTGCCAAGTTGATGGGGACAAGCATAAAGATAAAAACAGATCTTGAAAGGCTTAGACCTAAAAATTCCGAGGTGTTTCGCCTTTTTGGAAACAATAGCTTGCTGAAACAACTAACCGGATGGAGTTCCCAAACCAATTTAGAGGATGGATTAAAAGAGACCATAGCATGGTTTACGAACCCTCTGAATTTGGCCAAATATAAAGTCGATATTTTTAACCTTTAAGCGATATCCACATGGGCTATACCATACCCCTTTTCGATTTGAATTTTGATGAAGCAGAAGAACAGTCCGTGCTTGAAGTTTTAAGGTCTAAATGGATTTCCACCGGACCCAAAACGTTAGAACTTGAAAATCTATTTGCTCAAATGCTTGGTGCTAGGCATGCCCTTACAATGGCCAACTGTACCGTTGCGCTTCATCTTGCAATGCTGATAGTAGGCATACAAAAGGGCGATGAGGTGATTTGTCCGTCACTGACTTTTGTGGCAACAGCCAACGCCATTCGATACGTTGGTGCAATCCCCATATTTGCCGACATTGTGGGGAATGACAATTTAAATATCGATCCCGAGGATATTAACCGCAAGATTACCCCAAGAACCAAAGCCATAGTGGTGATGCATTATGGAGGATTTGCATGCAATATGGACCAGATAATGGACATAGCAAAAAAACACAACCTAAAAGTGATTGAGGATGCTTGCCACGGCCCGTTATCGGAGTATAAGGGGAAAAAGTTGGGCACCATAGGAGACGTGGGATGCTTCAGCTTTTTTTCCAATAAGAATATAAGCACGGGAGAGGGGGGTATGTTGGTTACTAACGATACCAATTACTTTGAAAGGGCAAAACTTTTACGCTCCCACGGTATGACAACCCTTTCATACGAAAGGGCAAAGGGGCATAGCACTACCTATGATGTGGTGGAACTGGGTTATAATTACCGAATGGACGATATAAGAGCTGCCATTGGGATTGTTCAACTGGCAAAATTAAAAGATGACTTACTGAAACGGGTAGAGGTACGGAAAAATTACGAGGAGATGCTTAAATCGCTAAATAAAATAGTGCTGCCTTTTATGGGTTATCCCTGTTTCTCATCCAATTATATTTTTCCCATAGTTCTTAAAACGAATAATAAAGAGAGGAGGAATGAGGTAAGAGAGGAGTTGGCAAAAAGAGGGATACAAACCAGCGTGCATTACCAGGCGGTACACCGTTTTTCCATTTATAAAGAGTTTTATACCCACTTGCCCAAAACCGATTATGTGGCAGAGAATATGATAACCTTGCCAATGTATTCAAAATTAACACCTAAAAACATTTCAACAATTGTTGAGGAAATAAAGAAGATAGTGTAATGGAAACTAGGAAATTAGATATTGAACTTTTAGGATCGTTAGTTAGTAAGGTTCGAAGGGACCAGTTATTTTATTCTGAGTATAAATTCTTAACTGACGAACAACTTCAATTATATTTTTTAAATAAGGAGAAGTCATTAATTGAAAATTCTGAGTCTTATCAAATAGTGGCCATAGAAAAAAGGGATTTTATAGGATATCTTTCTTGTGTTAAAGACCATTTTGATAGTGAAATCTTTGGTTTTGGATGTTATAGAATTTCTAATCTTCAGGTTTTTTCCAATTATCAAAGGGAGATACAATCAATCACGAGTTCTTTGTTTCAAAAGTTAGAGGGTACACTTAAACAAAAGGAGAGAAAGTTTCATGTTTCGATAGGGCTAAGTAATAATATGCAAGATTTTGATAAAATATTTAACTCATTAACAGGCAATGGCTTTTACTATTATCATACCCTGTTGACATTCAGCTCCATTAAGTTGAAATTTAATGGAGACTTAGGACGTAATAAAGGTATTACAATTCGTACTGCTACTAAAGAAGATTCTGAAGAGATATCTAGAATTGCTGCTGAATCATTTGAGTTAAGTCGTTTTAAGCTTGACCCATTTCTAGATGACACAAAAGGAAATTATCTTTTAGGATTATCAGCAAGAAATGCTGTAGAAAAAAAATTTGTGGATGTAGTGTTTGTGGCTGAAATTGACGGAAGGATTGCAGGTTATTATACTGGTAAAAAGAGGTATATTAAAGAGTTTGACAGAACATTGGGAGAAGGAATAATTTCCGCAATTGACAGTCAATATAGGGGGCGGGGCGTGTTTACGGTTTTAGACAACACTATTTTAAATTGGCTTGCTGACAACTCCGATTTTACAGAGATGGGAACGTACTTAGGGAATTTTCCAGTTCATAAATCATTTATAAAAAAGGGGTTGCCATTAATCAGATCAACCCACCAATTATCAAAATTGATAGGTACGTAAAATGAGAATTTTAACGGTTATATCCAATTATAACGAGGGGGAGATAATTGAAAAGACCATTGAAGATGTAAGAAAAAATGCTTCAATTGTTACGGATATTTTGGTTATTGATAATTGCTCTACCGACAGCAGCATTGAGCAGCTGAAAAGGCTAAAGGTGGATTATCTTAAACACCCGGTAAATACGGGAGGAAGTGCAGGGGTTATTAAAACAGCCTTTGCCTATGCGCATTATCATGGTTACGATATATACTGCCATATGGATGGGGATAACCAGCATATGGCTTCGGAATTGGATAAGATAGTGGAGCCCATTGCAAGTAATGAGGTGGATGTGGTTACCGGCTCACGCTTTATTACCAAAGAGGGTTTTCAATCCAGCTTTGCAAGGCGAATAGGTATCCATTCATTTTCAAGATTGATGAGCTGGGTTGGTAGAAGACCCTATAGCGATATTACATCGGGATTTAGGGCATATAATAAAAAGGCCATTGATTATTTTGCGCTTAAGTTTAAACAGGAAATAGATACAATTGTACAATTGGAGTTGGTAATGCACTATGCTGGACTTAAAGGAAAAGATGTTCCTGTACAGATGAGGCCTCGAGAGACCGGGAAATCTGAGATTAATTTTGTCAATGCCTTTAAGTTCCCTTTTTACAATATGATTAGTTTTATAGGTACTTTAATCCAAAAGCCTAAATAGTATGCAAATAAGCCTTAAAATAATTGTTCTGCTTTTTGGAATCTCTTTTCTACTGGTTTTTGTTTCACTGGTAAGAAGAAAAAATATAAAACCATTTTATTCAACGCTATGGCTACTGGTTAGTCTTCTTATGATCAGTTTGGTCGTTTTTGAAAAGTTTTACAAATGGGTAGCCACCTTGTTGGGAATAACAGATGCATCTTTTCTGGTAATTGTAAGCCTTATCTCATTTTTATTGATTTACGTACTTCATCTTTCCATTCGAATATCTCAAATGAGCGATAGGATGCAGGAATTGATATCTCATATTGGAATTTTAGACCACCAAATACGAAAATTAAAAGAGGATGAGAGCGATTGATTTTATGTTGGTGGTTATTACCACTATCTGCTTAACAGCCAACCAAGTGTTTTTAAAAATTTGGTTGGGAAAATATGCTACTCAAATTCTACCAATTATCTTTAATAAGCTGGGTTTACTATTCAGGTATGATCTTATGATTAGTGTAATAGCATTTGTTGCAGCGATTTCCATTTGGTTATATTTGCTCCAAAGGGTGGATTTTGGTTTACTTTATCCCATGGTTAGTTTGAGTTATGTTTTTGGGCTCTTAGCCGCAAAGTTTGTTTTCTCAGAAACAGTTCCTACCACTCGCTGGATTGGAGTACTGGTAATTCTTTTGGGTGTGTTTTTAATTACCCGTGAGGCATAATTCGTTACAAGTATGTTTAAAAAGGTAGCAAAACAAATAGAAATGCAGCCGGAAGGCAGATTTGCAATTATTCTATTCTTTTTGGCATTTGCTTTAAGGGCAGCATATGCAATTTTCCATTATTATACCCAACCACTTCCTGCCACTAACCTCTATTATGAGTTGGCTCAAGAGGTTATTGAGCAAGGGAAGGTGTTTTACGATACTAGTCGCCCATACTATGAGTTTCCCGGTCCTTTCATTATATGGGTAAACGCCCTTACCATGCTTGTTTTTGGTAAAAATTATCTTGGGTTGTATTTAGTTACTGCTTTGGTATCGGGATTAATAACTCTTTATACCTATAAAACCGCGCGTTTGATTGTAAATAAATCAGCAGCAGTGATTATTGGGCTCTGGTCGGCTTTTTACTTCTTTTACTTTTACTTTACCCCCTCGCCTGGCAAGGATACGTGGATGGCTTTTTTTATGATTTTTTTGGTGCACGAGATGTTGGTGCTATTTGTCAACCGACATTTTACTTGGTGGAGATACCTGCTTTTTATTGCAGCATACGTAATATCGTTTCATTTGGATGAGCGGTATTTTGTTTTCCTGCCATTTATTGGGCTTTACATTCTATTTTGGGAAACACAGGGATTTAAAAAATTGTCCATTCTAAAAACCCTTTCCTTTAGTTTATTGGTATTGCTTTTAATGGCCCCGTGGGCAATTAGGAATTACCGTGTTCATGGGAAAGTAGTGATAATTTCCACACGAACGGAAGTTTTTACCGACCCATTTTTTGGGTACCAATCCCGGGAGCATATGCTGGATAAGTATAATAATGTTTTCGGCTTTTACTATTTGAGGGAAAATCAGATAGATTCGGTGGCGGCAGGTCTTAAAACCCACACGGACATGGGATATAAAATTCCGCCTACTATGGTTGAAGCCATACGCAAAGGGAACCGCCCTCGTCTATTGACAGGAATTAGAGCGGCGGGAATAAGGCTTTTAGCCATGTTTGAACCTTTTCAAATCAAGGGACGATTTGAAAAGAATGGCTATTATTACTATAAAAAATCACTGAGAAACAATCTGGCCACATTCATTTTCTATGGCGTGCTATTCTTTTTTTCAATTCCCGGATTTTACAGCCTATTCAAAATCAACCGAAAAGTTTTCTATTTAATATTCTCAATAATCATAATTTATGCATTGATTCATGCTATTACCATTCCATATACCAACTGGCGGTATCGATTGCCCTTGGACGCATTTTTTATAATAGTGGGATGGGTGGGTGCAATAGAATTATTTAATAAAGTATTTAAAAAAAATTATAAAGGTCAAAGTCAAATTTCCCCCAAAATGGCATATTTCAGAACACTATTTTTTCTTTTCTTCCCACTTGTTTTCTTCGCATGTAGTTCCGACTTGCCTACTGTATTAGTGATTGGCGATTCCATTTCATTGGGCTATACACCCTATTTGAAAGAAGAGCTTAAAGGCAATGCAGTGGTTAAGCATATTGGCGAAAATGCAAGAAGCAGCACATATGGTTGCGAGAATATTGGTAGATGGATAAAAAACGACTCCATAGATATTATCCTTTTCAATTGGGGTCTGTGGGATTTAGTATATCGCTTACCCGCCGAAGGTAACTTTGGGGAAAAGAGTAAAAACAGAGGTATTCAGCAAACAGATTCTGTAACCTACAGTAATAATCTGGAAAAAATAATAGCCTCTTTGCGGTCAAACAATGCCGAATTATATTTCGTAACTACTACTTATATTCCCAACTCCGAACCTGGTATGTTTACGGAAGATGCAGAAAAATACAATTCTATTGCAAAAAGGGTAATGAACGAAAACGGGATTGAGATAATTGATATTTACGACATTTCAAAAGATCTCCATTCAAAATATGGTAAAGGGGACAACAACATACATTACACCAAAAAGGGATATAAAGAATTGGGTATTTATATATCAAGGATTTTAAAAAACAAAATTTAGTAATAACATGCTTTTTAACTCCATTGACTTTGCAGTTTTTTTACCCATTGTTTTTGTTTTTTACTGGTTTGTTTTTAACAAAAACATAAAAATTCAAAATCTATTTTTGGTTGTTGCAAGCTATGTTTTCTACGGTTGGTGGGATTGGCGCTTCCTTTTCTTAATTGCTTTAAGTTCTTTTATCGATTTTTTTGTAGGTATTTTACTTTCAAAAACAGATATAGAACGTGATAGACGAAGGCTGCTTTTAGTTAGCATAGCTGCCAATATCGGCATACTTGGTTTTTTTAAATACTACAATTTCTTTTATGAAAATTTTGCTACGGCATTTACGTTTTTGGGGTTCAGCATCAAGTCCAATACCCTAAAAATAATACTACCTGTGGGGATTAGCTTCTACACTTTTCAAACGATGAGCTATACCATCGATGTTTATAGGAATAAGTTAACCCCAACAAAAGATATCATAGCATTTTCGGCATATGTGAGTTTTTTCCCACAGCTTGTGGCTGGGCCCATTGAAAGGGCTACTAACCTGCTACCTCAATTTTACAGAACAAGGAGTTTTGATTTCGACAATTCGAAAGAAGGGTTAAGACAAATACTCTGGGGGTTTTTTAAAAAGGTTGTAATAGCGGACAATTGTGCAGAGATTGCAAACCTTGTTTTTAATAATTCCGCCGATTATTCCGGCAGTACATTGCTTTTGGGTGTTATTTGTTTTGCCTTTCAAATTTATGGCGACTTTTCTGGCTATTCTGATATTGCCATAGGAACAGCAAAATTATTTGGCTTTAACTTAATGAGGAATTTTGCTTATCCGTATTTTTCAAGGGATATTGCAGAATTTTGGAGGCGTTGGCATATTTCATTATCAACTTGGTTTAGAGATTACATTTATATTCCTATGGGAGGAAGCAGGGGAACTACATGGAGGAAAATCAAAAATACTATTATCATTTTTACCATAAGCGGGTTTTGGCATGGAGCAAATTGGACCTTTATTGTTTGGGGTTTCCTAAATGCTGTTTACTTTCTCCCATTAATTCTTACTAATAAAAATAGGATCAATCTGGAAATCGTTGCAAAGCACTCACTTTTCCCCACTTTGAAAGAGTTTTTTCAAATACTTCTCACATTTCTACTAACGCTAGTGGCCTGGATTTTTTTCCGCTCCGAGTCGTTAATGCACGCATTTGTTTTTCTTAAGGGGATGTTTTCGGTTTCCCTATTTTCTTTACCCCACTTTTCCGGAATTGGCAGGACAGTACCCATTGCCTTTTTGTTAACATTTATGATTGCTCTAGAATGGTTTAACCGGGAGAAAGAGTTTGCTCTATCGAATTTTGGGACAAATCGAACGACTTTATATCGATGGTCGTTTTATTCCCTGATTGTTTTTTTGATAGGCATGCATATGCAAACTAACGAGACGCCTTTCATTTACTTTCAATTTTGATGCATGAAGCAATTTTTCAAAAAAATCTTACTTTTTGTTCCATTCTGTTTTGCCTTGTATTTAATAGGAATAGTAGTATGGGGAGAATTTATTCCTTCCAAGTATATAAATAATCTTCGCTACAAAATTGGCTCCATAGGACAGATGCAACTGAGGTTACAGGAAGCTAAACGGATAAAAAACGTTGACATTTTATTTATTGGTTCTTCTGCCGCATATCGGGGATTTGATACCAGAATATTTAAAAAGTATGGCATCAATTCTTTCAATCTGGGATCAAGTGCGCAAACACCCATTCAAACTCTTTACCTGTTGAGAAGATATTTAATGGAAATAAACCCTAAGTTATTGGTTATTGATGCCAATCCATTGATGCTTTCTATTGATGGAACGGAATCGGCCCTAGATATTATTTCTAACGATAGTTTTAACAAGGGAATGGTTGACATGGCGCTTTCCTTAAATAGTTTAAAAGTTTATCACACATTGCTATATGCCTGGTATGCAAGCGTTTTTGGCGAAGATAAGCCCCCAATAGATACAGTACGCAATGGAGATAAATATATTAGCGGTGGATTTGTTGAGCACGAACTGGCTTTTTTTAAGCACATTAATTATGAGAAACAGGAGTGGGAATATAGAAAAATACAGCTGAGAGCATTTGATAAAATTATTGAATATTTAAAGACCATTGGAGTTAAATATATAATTGTTCAAACTCCAATAACACCAAAACTATATGCTTCATTTGCTAATAACTCTTTCATAGACAGTTTTTTGGAAAAAAGGGGGAGTTACTATAATTTCAACCAACTGATTACCCTAAACGATTCGCTACATTTTCTGGATGCAAACCACTTGAACCAACAGGGGGTTGAAATATATAACAACAAGCTGGCCGAAATCCTTTTAAAGGACAACCTGTTCTAAAAAGACTAATTAACTTGGGTTTAAAAGAGAAAACGATTTCCGGATTTACCTGGAGTTTTATAGACGTTATCTCGGGTCAGGTATTGGTGTTTATTATTGGAATAATACTGGCCAGGCTTTTAACTCCCAGCGAGTTTGGTCTTATTGGTATGACGACTATTTTCATGACCCTATCGGAATCGATTATTGATAGCGGCTTTGGTCAGGCTCTCGTACGTAAACAAAACTGTACACAGAAGGATTTTTCCACCGTATTTTACTTCAACCTTGTTGTTGGTATTGCTTTGGCAACACTTCTTTTCGTTTCGGCTGGTTCAATAGCACATTTTTTTAAAGAAAATCAGCTCAAGCCAGTTTTGCAGGTTGTCAGCTTGGGTTTAATAATTAAATCATTCTCCATAATACAGTCCGTTATACTTATTAAAAAGATTGATTTTAAAAATCAAACTAAAATTTCGGTTATTGCATCATTGGGTTCGGGTATGGTAGGTATTTTTTTAGCCTATCATGGTTTTGGTGTGTGGAGTCTGGTGGCGAAATATTTGCTCAACCTTACATTGATCTCCACACTCCTATGGTTTTTTACCAGTTGGAGGCCCATAAAGCAGTTTAGCCGTGATTCATTTAAGGAGTTGTTCTCCTTTGGGTCAAAATTGCTGGCAAGCAGTTTGATCAATAGGCTGTATGATAACATTTACCTGTTGGTTATAGGAAAGTTTTTTTCAAGCACTGAACTGGGATACTACACACGAGCGGTGCAGTTTAAAGATTTATTTGCCAAAAAACTCACTACAGTTATTCAAAGGGTAAGCTATCCCACATTGGCGTCAATACAGGATGATGAGAAGCGGTTAAAAGAATACTATCGCATATTGATTAAGTTCAATATGCTAATCGTTTTCATTCTGTCATTGGGTTTAATTTCCACAGCTGAACCCCTAATCGTTTTTCTGATTGGCGAGAAATGGCTGCCCGTAGTTCCATTTGTTCGGCTTTTAAGTATTGCCGGAATTTTTTTTCCCATTCAGGAGATCAATAAAAACATGCTGAAAGTCAAAGGGCTATCGTCCACCATTCTCCGACTAGAGATTGTTTTGAAAATAATTTCGGTTCCAATCATTATTTTGGGTGTTGTTTTGGGAATAAATTATCTGGTAACAGGGTTAATCCTGATATCCTTTATTTCGTATATGGCCATTGGTTTTTATTCAGGTAGAACAATAGAATATCACTTATCAAAACAGGTTGGTGACATAGCCATCTCTTTCATCGTGTGCGCCTTTTCGGCCTTAATCGCTTTCCTAATAATTATTCCATTTAAATATTCGCCGGGAGTAACGCTTCTGTTGCAGCTAACTATTTATGCAATTTTGGTTATTGCGTTGTGTGAGATTATTAGGCTGCATGAGTACAAAGTGTTGAAAAACATTTTGTTGGATAGAGTTAGGGCGCTTTTCAAACAAAAAAACGATAGGTAGTATGCCACGGTTCTTTCCCACAATCCTTTATTTTCTCATTTTATATCCGTTGTTTGGTTTTATCACGATTACCTATGTCGGGCAACCTGCATTTTATCTTTATACGCTGTTGCTGTTATCTGTTTTTATAGTATTTCTAATCACGATTAAAAAATTTACCATACCGAAATACATAAGATATCAGATACTGTACTTGCTGTTGGTTTTTATATCAATTTATGTTGTCAATGGTAAGGGATTTAAAATAAACAACGATTTGGCTCAACTCGTGTGGATTGCCAACGCCGTTATGCTTTTTATAATAATTGAGAACACACGGTTTTCGGAAAGTTTTATTGAAACCAGTAAGGTTTTAATGCTGTTAGTGGTAATGGCTGCTGCCCTTGTTAGCGTTGTGCAGTATTATAATCCAGTCTTTTTTTTAAACTTTGAAAAATATTCAGGAGCAGGCAATATTGCCCTTGAGGGTTTTGAGCGAAGAATTGTTTCCATTTTCTCGTGGGGCGATTTAATGAATACCCAATACATGGCCATAGGATTTGCCATTTTTTATGGTATCCTGATTAAGGAAAATGAGAGGAGGAGGATTATATCAGTTGCCATGCCCATAATGGTTGGCCTAGTCATGCTTTTATCGGGTTACAGGGTAGGTATGCTAACATTTTTAATTACAACCATATCGCTCTACTATAAGAAATTATCAGTGAAGTCGGCCCTGATAATAGCTACAACTTTAATATTCATCAATGTTTCCCTATCGTTTTTAAATTTTGACAAAAATTACTTTATCGAAAGCAGGCTAAAATCAGAAACAGCTTTTACCAGAATAGATGCGTTTAAAGCCTTTGCCTATGCATTTCCCAAGAAGCCTTACTTTGGGACAGGAGGCGAGAGGGAGAAGGCACTTTTTGAAGGTTTCGGAGGTGTGGCCCGCATGCATAACGTGCATTTGAACATTGCTTACTACTTTGGAATTTTTGCTTTTTTGGCACATAGTATTTTTCTTCTATACCTGTTTATGAGAACCTATACAACAGGCAAGTTTGCAGGATATTGGCCTCCATTTGTTGGCTTAATATGCTATTTGGCAGCATCATTTACTACACCCCGTGCAGAATTTTTTGAACCGGGATTAGTGATGATGATGGTTTTTAACAAGTACCACATGGATAGATACCAAACCGGTATTACTAATGCTATTAAAACACTGACTTAATGAAAGGTATAAAGAGAATTGCACGAATATTTATCCCGGCTTCAATTCGTGAGTTTATATATAGATCCATACCGAGATTTCACAAAGTGAATACCTACATGCTTACAAGAGAAGGGCAGATTAAAACACTGGTTCCCCTAAATGAAAAATTTTTCATACGGGAAGTGAATAAGGAGGATATTGAGGAGTTGAGAAAACATGAATCATATCGAAATCCAAAGGCGTTTGAAAAGAAAATAATCCCTAGGTTAAACTCCCCTGCCTGGCATGGGCTGGCTGTAATAGACAGGGAAACACGAGATATTGCCTATTTGGCATGGGTAATTGACAAAACCATTCCCTACCTTCAAGAGTTTGGAATTTTCTTAAAACCCAATGAGTTCCTGTTAAAGGACGGCTTTTGCGTTCCCCACTATCGTCACCAGGGGCTCCATTCCCGGATGGAGCAGGAACGCATTAACTACTGCGTTGGTCGTGGAGCCACGGCAATGTACATCCAAATTCATAACCCCAACAAAAAGGGCATTAAATCGGTGTTAGACAATGGTTATAGGCCCGTGCAACAAAACATAGTTATACATTGGCCAATATTCAATACCTATCGTGCTTTAAAAGGGTTTTTAAAAAAACCATTTAAACATATCGTAAAATAGTTGGTTAATATGGGCTATTCGATTGAACCATTTGATATAAATGATAAAGAGCGCTGGAACCGATTGCTCTCCGCATCGCTTTACCCCTCCTATCGGCAAACCATAGATGTTGAGTATTTAACTATGGAAAAGGGACGTGAAATAGCTACTTTCATTGTTAAACAGGATAGTGTTGATATTGCAGGAGTTCACTACTCAATAAAACGCTCAAAATTTAATCTCCTTTCAACTGCCGACATTCTTTCTGGAATACTTCTTACAGTGGAACCTACGGAGGAATTGTTGACCATGCTGATAAATCACTTTATTAGCTATGCAAAATCAAAAGGGGTGGCCTATATGCGTATTTCGCCATGGTTGCCAATGATTGTTGACGGCGTTACAACTCCTTACGAGTCAGTTTTTAATAGGGTATTATTTAATAAGGGGTTTAATAAAATAAATGAGGGGAGGCATACTTATTGGATTGATCTGACTTTATCGCAAGAGGAGTTGTTAAAAAGGATGAATACCCAGACCCGTCGGAATATTAATAAAGCATTAAAAGCTAACTTGAAGGTTGAGGTGATAGAGAGTTTTTCAGTAGAAGAAGTCAAATTGTTTTATAGGCTATACCATCAATTGGGGGAAATAAAGGCTTTTGATACTTTAACGGAGGATTACTTTTTGAAAAGTTTAGAAGTTTTGATGAATAATGGAGCTACCCTTTTTATTATTAAATGCCAAAATGTGGTAATTAACGTTGGCTTAACCACCACCTTTGGCATTGCCTCATACTACCATGGTGCTTTAAACCATGATTATAAAAGTATTAAAGACTGCCCAGCACCGGGTCAGTATATGCAGTGGCTTATGATTAACCATTTAAAAGAGAGAGGGCATAGTTTATTTGATATGGCATTCTGCCCCGGCCCGATTCCTATTGCTTCTCATCCCAACTACAATATGTGGCGTTTTAAGCATGGTTTTGGAGGGATGCATGTTCAGTTTCTACCCACCTATGGCAAGGCAATCAAACCCCTTATGGGACAGGTTTTCAAATTTATACGGTATAAAAAGTTATGAGTATAGTTAAAAGGATAAGCCATAGGCTTTATTACTGCTATGCAACCCTGGCAGTAAAAAAAACGAAAGCCCTGTTACCCCCGTCAATGGCTGAAAAAAAAAATGTGTTTATATATTTCGATTACGAAAGGGAGTTTGGGGGGCACGCCACAACCATAGATGATGGATTTATACTTGAGATTCTTAACAAATTAGATGAACTTAAGATTAAGGCAACCTGGTTTACCGTGGGTCAGATCTTCGAAAAATATCCCGATTCAATCCGGTCTATCGTAAGCAGCGGGCACGAAGTAGCTTCTCACTCTTACGGGCACGTTGCTCCCAAAAAGATGAATAATAGCGAGTTGGAGAGGGACTTCCAAATGTTTTGTCAATCATCCAATAACTTGGCCGACATTAAAGGCTTCCATTCTCCTCAGGGTAGATGGAGCCTAAGCCTGATCCGTTTTTTATGTGATAATGGCTATGACTATGACATGGCTAATACCAATAGATATATAGGAACTCCAATTTTTGTTGAATATGGGGGGTGCTCAATTGTTAGGTTAAACTCCCTGACAGATGATTGGCACATATATACCGGAAAACTATCTGAAAACGAAACATTCAGTTTTTTACTACAGAAATACGAACAGATAGAGAAAGGACAACTTTTTGGGATAGGATTTCATCCCTGGATATTATTTGAAAAACGGCATATTTACAATGGTTTTTTACGTTTTATACAATTTATATCGGCCAGCGAAGGAGTACAGATTAGAAGAGCGGACAGGTATATTGAGGAGATATTGAGTTTTAATGTAATAGTCAACGAATGATTTCATTTATTGTTATTGGGAAAAACGA
>MWFE01000009.1 GCA_002071445.1 Bacteroidetes bacterium ADurb.Bin008
ACAATATTGCTGTCAAATATCCAAGGGTTTAGGTAAAAAAAAAGAGGCTGCTCAAATTACTTTTGAGACAGCCCCTCTATTATTCGAGAGAAACAACAAAATGGTGCAATTGTTGTTATCATCCATATTAGCTAATTTTACAATCTGTTTATTATAAGTTCGGGTTTATGAAAAAATCGTTTTTCCTTGCCATTGGCATGATGATGATCATGGGGTGCACCGCACAACCCCCAAAGAATCCTGCATCGGGAGTGAAGTGGTACACCTTTGAAGAAGCTGTTAAGCTAAATGAAACGAATCCTAAAAAGATTTTCATAGATGTTTACACCGATTGGTGCAGCTGGTGCAAGGTGATGGACCAGAAAACCTTTAGCCATCCCGAGATTGCTGCATACCTTAATAAATACTACTACCCCGTTAAGTTCAATGCCGAGTCCACCGAGCCCATTAAGTTTAAGGATGTGGTATTTGAAAATACCGGCAAGGGCAGCCGCAGCCCTCATCAATTGGCCGCAGCACTGTTGCAGGGAAAAATGTCATACCCATCTGTAGCCTATTTAGACGAGAATAATCAACTGCTCACAGCTGTTCCCGGATACTACTCTCCTGCACAGATAGAGCCCATCCTTGTTTTTTTTGCTGAGGATCACTACAAAACCAAAACCTGGGAGGTCTTCAACCAGTCATTTAAAGGGAAGATAACTGACGAGTAGTGTCATTCTTTCTCTCGGCACTCATACGGAAAATCAGATAGTGCTATCTAACCATCCTGGCAGGCAATCTCAACGTTGGACCCAACTGATAAACGCCTACAATTTTCGCAATGTATTCCGATTGTGAATCATAAACCCTCACGCTGAGCGGAATAGGCAACCTGTAGTAAACTAAGTCATTGCGAGGTTTCTTTTTTTCAATGGCAAGGCTGTTCAACACTTCCAAATCCTTCCATTCATCGCTCTTTTTAACAGAGAGCAGGACAGGATTGCCGCTTAAATCGCTGGATGGCAGCACACCTTTGGTAGTGGAGAAACGGAAAATGATGCTTGTTTCCTCGTCGTTGGCGGCAGGCGTATAGTTGAAGTAATGGGTTGAGGCAGTTGTACCTGTTTTACCTATAAAAAGGGAGAGGTATTCCTTCTCCAGTTTGGATATTTCGTTGAGTACAACCTCCACCGCTTTGCCTTCGGCAACAAAATCGGCATCGCCCACTAGCAAATCGAACCTTCGCTTGCGAAGGGAGAAGATGAAATCGGCCGCTTCCCTTGCCTTGTCCTCCAACGATTTTTCAACCACAATGGTTTTGTGAACGGGGACACGGATAAAAACGCTATCCTGCAACACCCTGGAATAATGCGTAGTACGTTCAGAACCTATAAATGAAGAGGGCGACATATCCAAAAAATCGGTACCGGATACAAAGGCTTGCTGCTCACCTTGTGTATCGGGTTTATAATAATTGGCCGCTCCTGCAGGGATAACCAACCCTTCGGATGTTAACCTAAGAAAATCGGGACTGAACCCCGGCGAGGGTTCTATGGCATATAGCGCATCCATATCGGCCTCATTGTACCATAATATATCCACTTTGCCAATCTCCCACTGGTTTTTAGCACTTAAAGGTACATTGGCAATGCCCAGATACTTAGCGGCATACTGCGCATAAGGACCCGGTATGATGGAAGTGTGAATAGCATCCACTTTGACCATCAGACTGGTTTTAGGCAGGGCATAAATCATCCCTTTGGGTGACAAAGCCTGAATTTCATTAAGCGGTGCTATAGTAGTTGTAGCCTTCTTCGTGCACGAGCATATGAAGGCGCTTAAGGTAAAGATGCCAATAATTGCTATAGTACGCATAGTGGTTTGGATTAGTACAGGATTAGAATGTTTTTAACAGCTGCAAATATAGTGGGTTATTTAGCCAAGCACAAAAAAGCCTTATCCATAAAATCAATTATATCCGAGGCCAGCAATGAGGCATATCCCTTGGCCTGAGCAGCCAAATCGCCTGCCAAACCATGAATGAAGACTCCGCAAATGGCCGCCTCAACAGGGCTGTAACCCTGTCCTACCAATGAGGTGATAATACCTGTGAGCACATCGCCGCTGCCGGCGGTGGCCATCCCAGGGTTGCCCGTGCTGTTGAAGAAAACTTTACCGTCGGGGCAAACAATCCGGGTATGCGCTCCTTTGATGATAATGATAACGTTCAACTCGTCGGCCTTTTTAATGGCCAGCATCAAACGGTCGTAATCACATTGGCTCTTGCCAAACATGCGGTCAAACTCTCCCACATGGGGTGTCAGTATGGAATTGGCAGGTAGGTGATTGAGCATTTCAGGGTACTGCGCAAGAATGTTTAACCCGTCGGCATCGATTACCAAAGGCACCTTAACAATGCTTAAAAGCCTGAACAACCCCATCTGGGTATGCGACTCCTGCCCTATTCCCGGGCCTATGGCCACAGCGTCGAATCCGCTGCAATCGTCAATACCCGTGAAATACCATCCGTTCTCATCGGTCTGCACTATGGCCTCGGGTACTGCCACCTGCATAACGGGTACACCCTGCGTTGGCAAATGCACATGAACCAAGCCCGAACCCGATCTTAAACAGGCCTTGGTACACAACACGGAGGCGCCCAGCATCCCGTAACTTCCGGCTATGATTATACAACGGCCAAAAGCACCCTTGTGCTGAAACTTCCCCCGAGTCTTTAAAATTTGTTGAACGTAATCGAAATCTATGTAGCTGAAAGGGGTTTCTGTTTGGGCAATCGCCTGAGGATGTAAGCCAATATCAACGATTTGCCAGTTGCCAACATACCCGTTATTCTCCGAAAAAAAGAAACTCAGCTTAGGGAACTGCAGAGTCAATGTAACATTGGCCTTGACCACCTGATGGGTATTGGGAAAAGGGTTCTCCTCGCCAAACAGCCCCGAAGGGCTGTCGATGGCAAATACAGCGCAAGGCGATTTATTAATATGAGTAACCAGTTCCTCTGCAACGCCTCCCAGTGGTTTAGAAAGGCCTGAGCCAAAAAGGCTGTCGAGTATTACCTCATTACCCTCTAAATTGGGAAAGTCATCGCTTGACTTAATGGAAATCGGGTTAATCCCTATTTTTTTAAGCCTCTCAACATTAATCAATAGATCGGGTGAATACTTTTCGGATGCCAGTAGAAAAAAATTAACGTTGTAGCCAACCTCAGCAAGCATTCGTGATATTGCAGCTCCATCGCCCCCATTGTTGCCGGGACCAGAAAAAATGAATATGGGTTTTGAAGAGTTTTGAAGTTGCACTATTCGCTTAAACAATTCGAATGCAGCCCGTTCCATCAAGTCAATAGAATTTATTGGCTCATTTTCAATGGTGTAGGAGTCGATTTTATGTATCTGGCTGCTGCTAAAAACCTTCATGTGACCTTCCGCTTTGTTAAAGCAAATATAGTGATTTTTAATACTTGCATTGAGGTAAGGGTTTTTGGTTGAGCTAAACAAAAAATTGGTAAATTGCAAGATTTAATAAACTATTATTGCATGAAAGAATTCTGTCTGGCAGCCGAATATATTCCCCTAATCCAACTGCTCAAAGTAACGAGAGTTGCTCAGAGTGGCGGCGAGGCGCAACGCCTTGTGGAATCAGGAGTTGTTTCGGTAAACGGAAAACCCGAAAGCAGAAAAAGGGCCAAGATTCGTGCAGGCGATATGGTTCGATGCCGTGGGATAGAAATCAGGGTAACCGGGAAATCTGTTTAGTACCATGCAGTTAATATTTATATAACTCTCAGAATCATTATGAATAAATTGATATTCACCCTTTTAGCCATTGTTTTTGCCCTGCCATTGACGTATAGTCAGGATAAGTATTTTGTTGCCTTCACAGACAAGAATGGCACACCCTACTCCACCGATAATCCTGAAGCGTATCTATCCCAGCGTTCCATTGAACGCAGGAACAGGCAGGGTATTGAAATAATCGAAAGGGATTTACCCGTTTCACCCGATTACATTGAACGGGTAGAACAAGCCGGAGCCAAAGTGCTATACCCATTGAAGTGGTTCAACGGCGTTGTAGTTGAAGTGTACTCGCAACAAATGGTAGAGGACATTCAAAGCATTGACCCCGTTGTTGCCGTGGAGCGGATATACAAATCGGGTGTTAAAGCCAGCCAGTTGCCCGAAGATGAGTTTTACCCTGTTTATTCGAAAAAAAGCGACCCCAAGGATTATTACAGCTACGGAAGCTCTGCCACACAGGTAAAAATGCTCAATGGGCATGTGCTACATAATTTGGGATACAGAGGGAAAGGGATGAGGATTGCCGTGTTGGATGCAGGCTTTTACCATGTAAATTCGCTTCCCGCTTTCGACAGTTTAAATGCCGAAGGGAGGATAGTCTTCACCCGTGATTTCGTTAATCCCAATGCAGATATATACCAGGAGCATACACATGGGATGATCGTTCTCTCGGCCATGGCCGGTAACATTCCGGGGCAACTCATTGGCACAGCACCCGAAGCAGAATACGTACTTATCCGTACTGAGGATGGCTCATTGGAACAAATCATTGAGGAGTACAACTGGGCAGCCGGAGCCGAGCTGGCCGACAGCCTCGGGGTTGATGTCATCAACTCGTCCCTTGGATATTACGCATTTGATGCCGATTATCAAAACCATACATACGACGACATGAATGGCGAAACCACCCCAGCCTCAAGGGCCGCCAACTTTGCTGCCGCTGTGGGAATGCTTGTGGTATCGAGCGCAGGCAATGAAGGGAATAACGCGTGGCAGCATATCATTACCCCATCAGATGGGCTCTATTGCCTTGGAGTGGGTGCAGTGGATGGCAATGGGAACTACGTTTCGTTCAGTTCCATTGGCCCATCGGCCGACGGAAGGGTTAAGCCCGATGTGGCAGCCATGGGAAGCAGAACTGTTGTCCAAGGCACCGACGGGCAAATCGCTACGGCCAATGGCACCTCGCTTTCGGCCCCCATTATTTCGGGCTTGGCAGCCTGCCTGTGGCAAGCATTAAAGAACGAAACTGTAAACGGAATAAGGTACAGAATACATTATTCATCAAGTTGTTACAATAATCCAAACAATTTAATCGGATATGGAATACCCAATTTTTTCAACGCCATGTATCCTCTCAGTGTCCCTGTGAATAATAAGATGAATCAACTTAAAGTTTTTCCCAATCCCTCATCAGGGAAAATTACGTTATCGCTACCCATGCAGTTTCAGGCAGAGTATTCGCTTTGTATCAGCTCGTCATTCGGTGAAGTGGTTTATTCAGGAAAGTTCATTCCTCAAGCCTCTCTTTATTCACTAAATTTACCGGGAGGATTGGCCAGTGGCATATACCTGGTTAAGCTATCCTCGAAGGAAGACACCATGTTTGGAAAAATCATACTTCAATAGCTCTACCATGTACGACACAGAACGCTTAACCCTGTATGAAGTTTCTCAGAGGATTCAGGATACGATTTACGACCGATTCGCTGAAAGCATATGGGTTATTGCCGAAATAGGAGAAATGAAGGAGCACCGCACAGGGCATTGCTATATGGAATTGGTTGAGAAAGACGAATCCAAAGACCTTCCCAAGGCCAAAGCCAGGGCAACCATATGGGGCAGCACATACAGGGTTCTGAAACCGTTCTTTGAAATGGCCACGGGGCGCAAACTGGGAGCAGGCATAAAAGTACTGGTTCTTTGTGAAATTCAATACCATCCGGTTTATGGGCTATCGCTCAACATCCGCGATATTGATCCCAGTTACACCATTGGAGACATAGAAAAGCGCAAGCAGGAAACTATTCAAAGGCTTATGGATGAAGGAATTTTTGATATGAATAAGCAAATCCCAATGCCCATGTTGCCAAAACGAATAGCTGTAATTTCGTCGCGAAATGCGGCGGGATTTGAGGATTTTGCCAACCAACTCGATTCAAACTCCTCGGGATATTCCATTCAATACCACCTTTTTGAGACCGATATGCAGGGCGAAAAGGCGGAAAATACTATTATCGATGCTTTGGATAGCATATACCGACAATCTGCTTCGTGGGATATTGTTGCCATTATCCGAGGCGGAGGGTCACAATCGGACCTTGCGTGTTTCGATGGTTATATGCTGGCAAGCCATATTGCCCAGTTTCCTCTTCCCATAATTACCGGAATCGGGCATGAAAAGGATACAACCGTAGCCGATCTGGTAGCCAACACCCGCCTGAAAACACCAACTGCTGCAGCGGAATTTATTATAGGAACCTTTTTCAACGCTGAAGGACTTCTTAAGGATATAGTGGATGAATTTATCAGCGCTACTTCAGGCTTATTCAACGAAAGCAAGCATACCCTAATAAAAATTCAAAACAAGTTTACGCCCCTCGTGCTTCGTAAGGCAAATTCAATAAACCATGATATACATCACCGAATCTATTCGTTAAACGAGGCAACTGATAGGCTTTTGCTACGTTCTAATAACAACTTGCACCATAAAATGGAGTTTGTAAAGACCAAGTATAACCTTATTCAAAATGATAGTTTGAAGCATTTAAAAACATATAGCACAAGAATAGAGCAGTATACCAAAGGTTTACACAAAGCGAAATCCGATGAATTGATATCCCTGGAGAAAATGGTTAATGCTCTAAATCCGAAGAATGTTCTCAAGCGTGGTTTTTCAATTACTTTAATGAACGGTAAGGTTATATCCGGAATTACTCAGGTGCAGAAAGGAGATATTATATCATCCAAACTTACAGATGGCGAGATTACCAGCAGGGTTGAAGACGCCAATTTTACAAGAATAATGACAGCAAATTAAATTTTACACTGATGACATTTCAAAATAATAGAGCTGTGAGATTTCAAGTTTTGACATTCGTAATTATTGGTTGGCTATTGATTGGTCAAAGTAATGCTCAAACATTCCACGCCAAGGTGGACAGTCTTATCCGGTTGGCCGAAAAATCGCCTGATAAGAGAAAAGTTTTGCTTTACGATACTTTGTCGCGTATGTTCTGGGGCCGCTCGGCTGACTCAAGTTTACTTTTTGCTAAGCAGTCAATGCAATATGCCGAAAAAACCAAGGATCTATACTCACTGAGTGTTGCATACAATAGTTTAGGCAACGCGTACATTGAAGTTATGGAACCTAATTTGGCCATTGAAAACTATAAAATTTCCAAGGGTTATAGAGAGAAACTCAACGATAAAGTCGGCATTGCTAATTCCATACACAACATGTCTTTGGCCTACATGGATCTTAATATGTTCTCCGAAGCGCTTAGTTTGCTCAAGGAAGGCGTTAGCCTATGTCAGGAAGAAAATGATTTGACAACCGAAGCATTCCTGCTAATGAGCATTGCAAATGTTTACAGAAAGTTGAATGACAGTAACAATGCTTTGGAGAATGTCATCAAGGCCACCAACATCTATCTACATTTAAATAATACCCAAGGGTTAGCAAGGACATATACGATAATGGGGCATCTCCACAGGGATCTGAAAAATTTCTCATTGGGTTTGGAATATTATAAAAGAGCCTACTCATTATTCCTTCAAATTGATAATGAGAAAATGCTTGCTTCGGCGGTTAATAACCTGGGCATTATGTATGATGAACTAAAAGATTATCCTAAAGCCCTTGAATATTTTTCCCATTTCTTGGATTTTGCCATAAAAAATAATGACAAGGAGACAATTTCAAGCGCTTATAATAATATTGGATTCGTTAAAGCTAAAATGAAGAATTATAACGAGGCGCTTGAATCTTACTTTAAATCCATTGAAATTAGCAAGGAGATAGGCAATATTTCCAGTGAAATGAATACATACAATAATATTGCCTGGATATATTTCAATTCTAATAGGATTAAAGAGGCTGAGAAATACGCTACCCTGGCTTTGAGTTTTATTCCGGAGGTTCAAAATTTATCATATGAATCGGAAACATACGAAATTATGGGTAAAATCCGGTATTCGCAAGGGATTTACCAGGAGGCATGTAAATATACTTCCAAATTCATGGAATTAAAGGACAGCCTGTTTAATGTTAATAAAAATGAGAAGTTCGCAGAAATGCAAGTTCGCTTTGAAACTGCCCAAAAGGAAAAAGAGATTGAACTACTTAAGAAAAATGAAGAGATTCAAAGTTTAACAATCCTTCGCCAAAGGAATCTGATATTCCTATGGATAGCCATATTTATTCTTCTTGTTGCAGTAATTGGGACTATTTACTATAATCTTTTATCAAAGAAAAAGGTGAATGCTCTTCTCTCCGAGAAAAACGAAGAGCTCAAAGAGGCCAATGTTAAGCTCTTAAAATCTGAAGAAAACTTAAAAGAATTGAACACTGCAAAAGATAAATTCTTTTCCATTATTGCTCACGATCTTAAAAATCCTTTCAATACGCTCCTTGGGATAAGCGAATTGCTAAGTGCCAACGTTCATAGCTATACTAAAGAAGAAATACAAGAACGGTCACAGATAATTCACGATTCAACGCTAAGTTTATATAAACTGCTGGATAATCTTCTCAACTGGTCGCGATCTCAATTAGACTCAATTGTTTACCAGCCCGAACTTTTCCCGTTACTTCCAGAAGTTAATCAGGAAATTAAATTGATAGAAACTTTTTCCGATCGCAAGAATGTGAAAATTTCCGTTCGAATAGCTGATCACATAATGGTTTTTGCCGACAAACACGTAATTGGCATTGTACTAAGAAATTTAATTAATAATGCTGTAAAGTTTAGCCACATAGATGGTAAAGTAATGGTTAGCGCCGACGAAAAAGGCGATATGGTTGAAGTTGCTGTCACCGATAACGGGGTGGGAATGGATCGTGAAGAATTGGATAAACTTTTTAAATTAGATCAATCATTTACAACCAAAGGAACTGCCAATGAAACGGGTACCGGATTGGGTTTGATCCTATGTAAAGAGTTTATCGAAAAGAATGGCGGTAAAATATGGGTATCCAGTACCAAGGAGAAAGGTAGCACGTTCTTCTTCACCCTTCGTACTGACCGTTGGGCCTAATATGGCATTTTTATGTATAACAGATTATCAACGCTATTAATTACATCCATTAGAAGATTCTGATTTCCTATGTTACCAGGTAAACTACAAGCGATTGCGCTTCTTCTTTGCATTTCAATTACAAGCACAGCTATTACACCGGAGCAATTGCAGCTCTACTACTCTAACCTGAACCAGGAATTGGCCAGGGTATTAATCCTTGCCGATGAGCACCCCCAGAACGCTGTAATTTTCTGCGAATCCACTCTTGCTGATGCAAAAAAGTTAAACAACGATCATTTAACCCAACTCACATATATTATCCTATCGAAAGCTAACCAGAACATGGGGAATAGCGAGAGGGCTATCCAATTTGCCGATTCGGCCATGCGGCTGGTTTACGAATTGAACACTCCGGAACTACTTCCGAATATTGTAAAAGTTAAGGCAGAAGTCCTTGCCCGCAATGGCAAGGGGAAAGAATCTTTAAGTATTGTCGCTGAAGCGATGAACAATGCTAAAAAGGCAAAGGATAACAAGTTACTTGTTGAGTTTACATTACTTCAATCCCAAATATACGGACAGCTGAACAATACCGACGATATACAGCCGACCATTAAGAAGGCTATTGATATTGCCTCAAAAGAAAGGGATGAGCCGCTGTTGGCAGAATGTTTTCGCAGCATGGGAAGTTACTTTTTCCGATTGAGCCAATTTGAACAATCGCTGGAATGGTACGATAAAGCAAGGCAAATATACTCATTGCTGCCCGACACATTGGGATTGATTGCCATTCTCAAAAATAGCAGCTTGGCATTCAGGGATATGGGAAAATTTTCGGAGGCAAAATCTTCGCTCGACAATGCGCTACAGTTGGCCTATTCCACTAATGATGAGAAAAATATGGCCGACATATATAACCTTTTGGGTAGTCTATCGCTTCGTGCGAAAAAAAACGCTGAGGCTTTAGAGTATTATAACCACAGTTTAACGATTAGGGAAAAGGAAGGGTATCTGGTTAGCACTGCTACAACCCTCGAAAATATTACAAAGGCTCAAAGAGAGCTCAATCAGTACGACGATGCTTCCATTAACCTGCTGAAAGCCATTGAAATCAGGATTACTCTAAACGATTCGCAGGGCTTGGCATCTGCATACAACGAGATGGGCAATCTTTTCTCCGAAAAGCGCGATCTGGCCGAAGCGTTAAAGTACTACCTCAAATCGCTGAAAATTAGCCAAGAGGCTAATTTTCAAAATGAAAAAGCGCGTGCTATCAACAATATCGGCATTACATACCGGAAGTTGGGCTCGCATAGGAACGCTCTAAAATACTTTGATCAAGCCCTTGAGTTAATGTCGGATAAATCTGACCCCTTGGGGAAGGCCTATGTGTACATTCATCATGGAAACACCTTGCTCGACATGGGTCTGCCCGATAAGGCCCTCGAAAGTTTTTTGAAAGCATACGAACTTCGCAGAACAACGAACAACCCTATATCCATTTCACAATCCTACAGGAGCATAGCTGCTGCATATATGGAACTTAATTCGTTTGAGCAGGCCCGTAGCTACCTTATCAAGGCTCACGGAAAGCTGGAGGAGGCGGGAGACGAAATAGGGGTTGCCGATATATTCAACGAATTAGGAAACCTCTACCTAAAAACAAATGACTATGGCAAAGCGCTATCCCATTTTCAACAAGCTGCCTTACTCTATGGGAAACACTTTCTTCTTGACAAAAGAGGGCTTTGCCTTAGAAAAATTGGAGAAATTCAAACCAAACTTGGCGATTACACCAAGGCATCGGAGAACCTAAAGTTGGCCCTATCGTTGGGCGAGAGTACTAAAAATGAAAAGTTGGTTGAGCTAACCCTGTTGGCTCTGCACGATTTTCATCTGGCCCGCGGTGAGCATCGTGAGGCACTGGAGTATTTCAAGCAGCATCTACAGGTAAAAGACAAGTTTGAAAAGAAGAATATGGATGAGAGCATCTGGCAGGCCAGTCTTGAACTTGAACTCGATAAAAAGGCTGAAGAGATTAAAAAAATTGAAGGAGAAGTTGAAACATTACGAACGGAAGCGAAACTAAAATCCATTGAGCTACAGCAACAAAAACTTCAGCGTAATTTTCTGGCCATCGTTACAATCCTCGTAATAGTGCTTGCAACCGTCAGCATATACGGGTACACTACCATAAGAAATAAAAACAGGTGGCTTAACGAGGCCAACGAAAAGCTACTGGCGTCGGAATTGGAACTAAAGAAATTGGTTAATACTAAGGATAAGCTTTTCTCCATTATTGCCCACGATTTGCGTAGCCCATTTTCAGGTCTGGTTGGGCTCACCGAACTGATGATGCAAAACGCATACACCCTCGATACGCAAACCATTTCGAAATACAGCTCGCTGGTTCACCAATCGGCTCAGAAACTATTGAACCTCATTGAGAATTTGCTACACTGGTCGAGGAAGCAATCGGGAAATATTAGAATAGAGCCAACGTCAATCCCTCTAAAGAGGATATGTGATGATGTTCTTAACGTACAAAAGTTACAAGCTGATGCCAAATCCATTGAATTGAAGAGCAGCATTGAGGAAGGGCTGAACGTGTTTGCCGATTACGATACCCTTTCAACCGTGCTGCGCAATTTGGTTTCCAATGCCATTAAATTCTCACACAGTGAGAGCGTTGTTACTATCAATGGGTATAAACTTGATAACCAGATTATTATTCAAGTTGTTGACAAAGGCATTGGTATTAGTCCCGAAAACCAGAGTAAACTCTTTAAACTGGAAGAAAGTTTTTCTACCCAGGGGACCAATCGGGAAGAGGGAACCGGTTTGGGGTTAATAGTGTGCCAAGAATATGTAGAGTTGAACAAAGGCAATATTTCAGTTGAAAGTAACGCTAATGATGGCACCACCTTTACCATAACTTTGCCATCAGCCTAAAATTCACAAACGTAAACAGATTAATCTCTAAGCGATATGCCAAAAAAAACGATTACCTATTCCGATGCCATAGCCGAAATAGAGGAGATTATCGAAAAAATTGAGAACGACGAACTCGACCTGGACCTTTTAGCTGTAAACGTTAAGCGGGTTGCAGAGTTGATTAATCTTTGCAAGGCCAAGCTAAAAGCCACCGAGGATGAGGTGGAGAAGATTCTAAAGGACTTCGACCAGTAGTTTCGTTCTGCTATAGGGTAATTTTCCCGGGCTTAATCATGTTCTCCGGAGCAAGAATTTTCTCCAACTGCTCCTTGGTTAGTATATTATGCTCTAACACTAGTTCGTACACACTTTTTCCGGTTTCCATGGCCTCCTTGGCAATTACTGTCGATTTCTCGTAACCAATAATGGGATTCAATGCGGTTACCAAGCCTATACTATTGTGAACCTGATTCCTGCAGTGCTCTTCGTTGGCAGTAATGCCGTCAATACATCTGTATTTAAGAGTATTCATTCCATTTTTCAGCATCTCGATGGATTCAAAAATACTTTGCACAATTACAGGTTCAAACACGTTCAATTCCAGCTGACCGCCCTCGGCTGCCATGGTAACGGTTAAATCGTTTCCTATTACTTTGAATGCGATTTGGTTAACAACCTCCGGAATAACAGGATTAACCTTACCGGGCATGATGGATGATCCGGGTTGCATTGGAGGCAAATTGATCTCGTTTAATCCGGTTCGGGGTCCCGATGATAGCAAACGCAAATCGTTGCAAATTTTGGACAGCTTAATTGAAAGCCTTTTTACCGCCGAAGAGTAAATCACAAATGCACCTGTGTCCTGAGTGGCTTCCACCAGGTTTGAAGCTAAATTCAAATCGAGCTTAGTTATGCGCCGCAGATGATTCATTACTTTCTCGGCATACTCCGGCTCCGAATTGATCCCTGTCCCAATGGCAGTCGCGCCCATATTAACCTCGAGGAATAGCTTCGCATTCTGATTAAGCCTTTCCACTTCCTCCGACAGGGTGGAAGCGTAGGCCTCAAATTCCTGCCCCAATGTCATCGGAACGGCATCCTGTAGCTGGGTGCGGCCCATTTTTATCACGTGAGCAAAGTCTCTGGCCTTGGCCTGAAATGATTCAATGAGGCTCTTTAAAACGTCAACTAACTTCTCGTTGGAGTGGATTAATGCAATCTTCACAGCCGTAGGATAGGCATCGTTGGTCGATTGCGAAAGGTTAACGTGGTTGTTGGGGTGGCAATGCTCGTACTGACCCTTTTCGTATCCCATCAGCTCTAATGCGCGATTGGCAATAACCTCGTTGGCATTCATATTGGTAGATGTGCCTGCCCCACCCTGAATCAAATCAACCACAAAGTGGTTGTGGTATTTTCCGTTTACAATCTCTTGACAGGCCGCCACGATAGCATCTTTTACCCTCTCATCCATCAGTCCCAGTTCGCAATTGGCCTCAGCAGCTGCTTCCTTTACCATTGCCAAAGCATCAATTAACATTGGGAAGAAGTTCAGCGCTACGCCGCTTATATTAAAGTTTTCCAACGCTCTCAGCGTTTGAATGCCATAATAGTATTCGTAAGGAACATCCCTGTTGCCAAGCAGGTCGTGCTCATTACGGGTTCTCCCCGATTCGTACTGTGCAGCAGGGTTAATCATGCGCGAATTGGCATGGCGCATACGTCTGGAAATAACACGGGTAATATTGGAAAAAATTTTAAGAGTAGTCGTAGCATTCTTGTTAAACACTTCATTGGCCAATGTCAACACAGTGGTTGGAGCCAATGTTCTGGCCGAAGTTGAATGGGGTGTCTCGGTATCCCATGAACCCTCACCAAGGAAGTCGCCCTTACTAAAATAGGTAAGCTTCATCTCCACCCCATAGGGATTGCTTTTAAAAAGCTCTACTTCACCTTCGTAAATAATGAAAATGTTCTCCCTGCGACCATTCTCGCGAAACAGAAATTGGTAGGCACGATAGGTTTTAACCTCCACACAACACATCAACATTTGGTATTCATCGTCGGTGAGGCCTCGAAATAGTTCGATTTTTTTTAAAAATTCAATAATTTCCTTGTTATCCATGGCTATATATTTTTGTTTTAATTAATTCCAAATATGTTTTGCAACGCAAAGTTATGGAAGATTACCCTATAAAAAACGTAGAGGCAATAATAATTTTTGCGCCATGCTTAACTACAAACTATACATAAACAATATAGTTCAACATCGTGTCAGATTTTATTTATTGGTATATACAATTCGCGGTAATAAAAAGGCTATTGCACTTGATGTCAGGCATCTAAAAAAAAGAAGAACCCTGCCCTAAGGACAAGGTTCATTCTCCAACCTAAAAGACTATGCAAAGAAAATATCAGACTCCTCCTCAGAGGCCTTGGTCCCTTCAGAGTGGTAAATCACATCCTCATCGAAAAATGTGATAATTCTGTCAAGCGTAACCGCCATAGGGTGGTTGGTCATGGAATATTTATAGATACTCTTGGCCAACAGTTTAAGCTGGTTTTGGTTGGCTATCAAAACCTGAATGGGATCGATTCCGCCAAACTTAACCGAAGTTTCAACTTTTTTAAGCTCTTGTAGATTGAACGAAACCGCATCAATTATCTGCTTAAATGAGCTGGTGGCTGGTATGTCTCTGTATGTTAAAATACCTATCACTTCAAGGGTTTGGGGATCGATAAGGGGAGCTCCCCCATTACCGTAACTCAAATGGCCATCGACATGAATAAATCTATTCCCATCGTTGTTCGTCCCTAACGAAGAAATGTAACCTTGACGAAGACTTAGGCTAGACAAACCACAACAAAAAACCATGGACACCACCTGGCTTCCAATAGTAAATTCTCGACGCTTGCTTAATTGCAAACCCGGAATTTTTTGGAATTCCTGAAAATCAATATCATAAACTGCATAATACCCATTATTATTGAGTACCCCTATCCGATGTTCGTTGTTAAACTCAGCATAGGGTATCCTCATGGAAGCGGTAACAGTATTTGCATCTTCACCCACAAAGGCTATTTCTACCAGTTGGGCTTTATCCATGGTAAAAGCGTTGTGGCTAGTAATCAAATAATTCTTAACCTTAAACCCGGTTAGAGTATCAACGCATACTCCTCGGGCATTGATGAAACTCAACTGGCAAACAGATGCGTGGCAATTTTTCCAAACTTGCGTGTACATTGCGTTAGGTTTTTAAGGTTTTAAGGGCTTACCAAGTAGTAATTTAAAAAGAACTCACGATTGTTAATACGAACAGAACTGTAACCAGAAAAAAAACGATAAAAACAGCAACATCAATGGTCAAACGCGATTTTAAAAAAATCCCTATCTTTTTCATGGCATTGCAATTTTTATTTTTCGGTTTATACTTACCAGTAGATATATTTTACAACGCTAAAATTATTATGAATCGAATGGCTGTCAAGTGGTCAAATAAGTCATTTTTTATTTTACCTTTTTTTTAAACCAAATTTGATCATTACATTTGTCAAACCGGTTGCTAATTAACAGGTTTAACGAATTCTAATTGGTAAAATGCCACAAACATGCTACAAAGAATTAAAGGTCTGGTAGAGTTGAAATATGGCAAGAAAATTACCTATCAGAAAGATTGCACCTATCTGTCATACAATATTTTAGAAGCAACCGGGCTACTTATTAGCCCTTCAACCCTACGAAGGTTGTTCGGCTTTCTCACAACGAATTCTAATCCATCGCGTGCCAGCCTTGATATTCTTAGCCAGTACTGTGGTTTTACAGATTGGAGCGATTTTATTACAAAAACCGGGGATGAACAGCCTACTGGCAATGACATTGTAGATTTTTGGCAAGCAGCACAAGCAAAAGCCCATACCCTTAGCAAAAAATACTGCGAAACCATCAAGAAACAGGTACCCATCAATTTTTCTAATACTGTAATCAGAGCATTTGCTGAGGAAAGACTTACATACTTCTTGAAATCTGAGTATGTGGCTACTCCCTTTGTTGGCCCGGGTGGATACGGAAAATCCACCCTTTTGGCAGGGTGGGTAACCAAATACATGGCGCAAACCGGCAACCATAATGATATTATCCTTTTCATTCCCGCGGCAACCCTTGAGAACACTGCCCACACATTGCCTTTTTTTGACAGCTGGCTATTGGCATTGCTTGGCATTGACTCCTGCCACAATTTTTTCGAGTGTATAGGCGAATCGCTTTATGCCCCTATTGGAAAATTCATCCTTGTTATAGATGCGCTGGATGAACTTACTGATGTTGGCACCAAATCCAATAAAATATTTACCGGTTTGCACCAGTTCATTAAGCAGGTTTCATCGGAAGAGCAGCGCATAAAAGTCATCGTTTCCTCACGATACGCTACATGGCGTCATTTCTTTAACGAAAGCGCCTCGCATGAGGATTGGTATTTTGCCGATGAGACCTATTTTACCTCCTCCGATGCCAATATGCCCCCCTTCAACGATCGCGAGATTCAATTGGTTTTGGATAATACGATCAACAGGGGCTCGACTACGAGAGTAGTGGTTGAAGAGTTAACATCCAGCATACTGCAAATTATTTCCTATCCCTACTATACACAGCTATTCATCCAATTCTTCAATCCAGAAACCACCCATCTGATTGGCGATCGACTGGATTTACTGAATGAATTCGTAAGCAAGGAGTTGCACAGATCGCAGTATTCGGAAGAAAAAATGGATATCCTAAATAAAATCGTAGAGCTATCAACTTCCAATGGCACTCCGGGCGTTATACTAAAAAATACATTGAAGGAGATATACCCCATTCATCTCAAACTGGCAGGGAACTATTTTCAGGCATACAACCAAATGCTGTCATACGGAATAATTGGGGAAGAAAATGTCGAAAACCGTTTCGGCTCAATATCCATACAGATTAAAATATTACAATGGCCTGTTTTTGAACTGATTTTATTGCAGAAGCTAATCCAACAGAACAAAGGACTCGATTTCTCGCTTTTTAAAAAAATTGAAGAAGACTTTTCCAATTCGCCTTTGATGCCAAACCTGATTTGTCTTTTATTTGAGATGGCATATAAAAACAAAAACATTGAGGCACTGGAAAAATTTTTCACCCTTTCAGACCAAACCCTGCAATTGACCTTATCTCAACCCACCATACCTTCCACATTACAGGGTGATGATTATATGCGCAATGCGCTCATACCCCATTATGCTAAAGATAGAAAGGCCAGACAGTTTCTCTTTCAAGAGGTAGTTAATATCAACTCCATCTCAACATCGTGGAGATTCTTAATTTACAACTATTTACAAAACTCATACAACGAACAGGACATTTTCTTTGCCAATACAATGCTATGTATTTCGGGGTTGCTGCGACTCGAAAGGAGCTGGATTGACAAGTTCTCCGATTTTTTCCCACATGACATACCCAATCATAGGGTAAACCCGTACATACAGGGGATTTGGTTTTCGTGTAAAATCATCTGTCAATACTTTTCTAAATCCGTTTTGATTAACGATACAATTTCCCGGTCTGAAAAATATTCCAAAGAGCAGTTATCTACTTGGGGCAAGAAAGGTTATTACCAATACTACTATGGGCTTACCATTGGACTAATCGTTGCACAAAAGTACCATTCGCTCTTTACCCTTCTCAACAGGTTTTCCAATCCGGCTCCAAAAGGAAGTTTAAACTCAGTGGAAAAAGCCCTCATCCTTTTTTACGAATACTCTAAATGGCTGGAGAAACCTGAATACGACCCGGAGACAATGCTTGAACTCCAAACGTATATGAGCGAAATGCCCCAGTGGAATAGCTATATTCCACTTATCGTAGGAAATAGTTGGCATGCCATGTACTCTCTCTCGCTTGGCAAGGTGGAAAGGGCCTACGAACTTATCCAAAAATGCATTGAAATCAGCAACCTTGCAGGTTACCTTGTTTTTGAAGTGAGGATGTTGAAAACATTGAACTCCTTGCTCCTATCGTTAGGAGAGCCGAAAAAGGCCCACGATTGCGAGGATTTTGCCAAAGGGCTGGTCAATAAAACGGGGATTGATTTCGACCTGCTTTAGGTGTTCTCAATGTGGAAGCGTACCATCTCATCGATGGGGTAGTGTAGAATTCGGCTAATCTTTCCGCCTTTGGCTTCTATAAGTTTTGACAAATTCTTACCAAAAATACTACCCACTGAACCTACCACGCCTATGGGCAAACGAAAAAAATCGCTGTATCTCAGCAAATGATGTCTGATAAGATCTTCAAACGCATCATCCACCATTTGGTTTACAAACGGATGTCCTGAATTTTTTTCAAGGAAGGGGACAAAACTCGCCAGAAAACGATTAGGAAATGGCTCGGAATATATTCTTTTTAAGATCTGACTTACTTCAAAAGGGCATTCTACCTTAAGTTGAAACGACAGGTCATTCGGTAGTTCTCCATATAACCATGCTTTAATCAATTTTTTACCAAGGTAAGCCCCACTACCCTCGTCGCCCAGAACAAATCCCAAGGAGGGAGATTTTTGCTCTATGCTTTCCCCATTGTAGTACCCCACACTGGCGCCGGAACCAAGGATAATAAACAGGCCTTTCCCCTTTCCAAAAAGGGCACGGGCTGCGGCAAGCATATCGCTATATACATTTACCTCCGCATTTTTAAAAAATTTGGCAAGAGAACTTCTTGCAATATCTGCCATCTCCTTGCCTGCGCAACCAGCGCTATAAAAGAACACCGTTTTTAACTCATTTGCCTGATAATCTTTAGGTAAGCCACTCTCTAACACCGTAGCATAGGTTTCGCTGGTACAGTAATAGGGATTTAGCCCCTGCGTGGTGAATGCTGAAACCACTTTACCCCTAACCACAAGCCTCCAATGGGTTTTGGTCGAACCGCTATCTGCTATCAATATCATGGTCATTAAGCTTATTTGTCCTATTAATCTTTCTCACCTTTTTGAGTGTCAACAGGTTCATTGGATTGGTTCCCAATCCTACAACATCTTTGCCGGTAAACCGCACAACCTTATCGTAAAATAAGGGAATTACGGGCACATGGTCTATAATCAGTGAATCCATTTGCCTGTAAAGCCGAAAACGCACCTCGTCATTGGGACAGAAAAGAGCCTCGCCATACAATTTATCATATTCACTGCTTGTGAAATGCGTATAGTTTGGACCTGAAGGGCTAAAATTGTCGGTACAGAAAAGGCTCAGGTAATTCTCGGCATCAGCATAATCGGCTACCCAACTGCCTCTGAAAAGCATCAAACGCGAATTCGCCATCATATCGCGATAGGCGGCTCCCGGAAAAACCTCTATATTAACCGGTATTCCCACTTCGCCCAATTGGTGCTGTATATATTCGAAGATATCAACATAGTCGCTGGTTGTGCATATAGTAATGGGCGAAAGCCCACTGCCCCCGGGATATCCTGCCTCAGTCAATAATCTTCGTGCCAAATCGGGATTATAGTTAAAACCCTGTAGTTCGCTTGGGAAGCCCGGCATACCCTTGGGAATAAAACCGTTGTGTGCGGGATAGCCCATATTGCTTCGCAAATGGGTCATCATTCGTGATCTGTCAAAACCGTATGACATTGCCCTTCTAACTCTAACATCCCTCAAAGGGCTGTTGGCTACACCCTCAATGGTTGCATCCAAAAGAATACCCAAGTACTCGGTGTTCAGGTAAGGGCCGGTTATCATCCTTATCCTATCGTTGTAACGCGGGTTGAGGGTTCCCGAACGGGTTAGCAGTTCATCCCTCGAAACGGATTGCACTCCCGATAAAAAATCGCTTTTACCGTTGAGAAATTCTAAAAATTCAGATTGCTTATCAGCAATAAAAGTCACGGATACCGCTTCCAAGTAGGGAAGTTGATTTCCCATTCCGTCGGTTTCGAAATAATGCTGATTTTTTCGTAGCACAAGTTTTTCGCCTTCGCTCCAATGCTGAAAGCAAAAAGGGCCGGTTCCCACAGGGTTCCTCCTAAAATCTTTCCCATAGAACTGCACGGCTTCGAATGGTACAACGTAAGCATAAGGCATGGAGAGCAATCCGAGAAAAGCAGGGAAAGGTTTTTTCAAATAGATGGTTAACGTGGAATCATTCTCTGCCATACACCCCGATGAAGTCCCAGCTTTTTGAACATCGAGTACGCTAAAAATCCATGCGCCGGGCGAGGCTACCTGTGGATTGAGAATCCTCTCAAAACTGTAAACAAAATCGGAAGCGACAACTTTTCGCCCTTTACCCTGAGGGAAGGCGGGGGAATCGTGGAAACGTACATCTGTACGAAGATAAAAGGTGTACATCAGACCATCGCCCGAGATTCGCCAATCGCGCGCTATGCAGGGTTCAACGGTTAGCGAATCGCTAAGCTGAACAAGGCCGTTGTAAAGTTGATGCACAGGCCAAATCAACGGCAAACTCTTGGCGAATGCCGGATCAAGGCTTGTAATGCCTTTACTCTCGTTGTATCGGAACACCAAATGAATATCCTCCTGCTCCTGCTGTACGCAAGAGAATAACAACAGTGTAGTTGCCAGTGCCAAATAAGCATTTCTCATGAATATTCTCGGTGCTTAATGAAACTACACTTCATGCCGTTGGCAGGCTAATTGGGCTACACAAACCCACGAACGACAACTATTGGGGTATTGGCATCGCCGCTTCCCGATACTAAATCAGCCAAAGACGAAACAAGGTTTTCAATTTTTCGGGGAGTAGTTCCCTGTGCGCTAAAATCGTCCTTGCCATTCTTTTCCATTACCATTCGCTTCTCTTCGTCGATAATCCGCTCAATCTCTTCCTTTGTTTTACCCTCATTGTAAAGCTTCTGCATCAAGTACTTGGTCTTAACGCCAATCCTGTTCCTGTTCCTAATGCCTTCCGTACAGCCAAAGCACGATACAGGATCGGCCAGTTCATAAATCCCCGATTCGGGGTCTTTATATGCCCCGTCACCGTTGATCATCACCTCAGTATGCTTTCCAAACTCGCTGAATATCATTCGCTGCACCTCCCTGCATACCTCATTTGGATGCACGGGGCACAGTTTAAGCTGTTCGTGTGCAGGGTCGAGAATGTTCGATCCCAGCAATCCAAATTCCGAATGAGCTCCCTTACCGGGAGTAGAACAGATATCCTGCAACGTAATGACGTTTTTATATCCCATCTTCAGAAACTCTTCCCAAACCTCGTACCGGGCATGAACATTGCTCACGATCACGGCATCGGGTTTCTTGCCAATCATGTATTCAACCCTGTTGGCCAGGTAAATATCTGCCTTGGCAGAGTTTGCCTCAACAATTTCGGTATAATAATCAATATAATCCAACCCTGTCTCGGGATGGAGCAGCCTATTTTCGCCAAGTTCGTCCACAGTTATCAAATCCTCGGAATGTTTTTTCAAATCCCTCAGGGTTGATTTTGCCACTATGGGATTTCCCTGTTCATCAGCAGGGAACATCAGCTGGATTATCACCTTCCCTTTAGGCACTGCTTTAGCCATAGCTTTGAGCAGCATCGAAAAGCGATTTCGCGAAAGGATTGGAAAAATAACACCTAAAGTTGAATTATCGCTAAGGTTCAACTTGGCTTTAATCTCCATCGACACATCGTCGAGTTGAACAATGTTGTGCTGCGTAATGGCAACTACTGCCTCGGTAATGCAGATGATATCATTCTCCCGAATGATATCGGGGTTGTTAATCAAACATTTCCTTACAACATCAACAATGTTATCATCACCGGTTATTATTCCGGTTTTTAAGCCAAAGGCCACAACTCCAACTGCCTTTTCAGGAATATTCATCTATGCTATACTTTTGATTACCTGTGGTTTAATCAAAACATTATTTTGTTTTGATTTTAACAAAGTAACGAAAAAACAACAGCATTCCTACAAAAATACCGTACAGGTTACCACGTTTTTTTAAACAACTAATTGGCATGGATTATCTGATATGGTAAAAGGGCATAAAAAAGAAGCCGGACTTCCCCAAGCCCGGCTTCACACCCTAAAAAATTAACCTAAAACAACTAACCCGAAACCAACTAAAACCCTAATGAAAAGAAAAACTCGTTAAGTTTCATTAGTAAAAACGTAACTCATCGTTTTATGTTTCAATGATTAACGATGATTTAGATCACCTTTTAACAAAACCCTTGCCAATACTACAAACCTGGTGAATTATTTTTTTATTCGTTCAAATATGCCAGTATCTTGATCAGGGATTTTGAACTATGTATTCCTTTGACGGGCGACAGATTGTGCAGCAAAGCCCGAACTTGATTAACCTGTTGCAGGTTGGGAGGAATGTTAACAGTGGGAAAAACCATCGTCAAAGCAATGGCTGTTTTCAATGTAGATGCCTTTATTCTCAGGGTATTGGCAGAATATCGACAGGGGTGAATATGAACAAACCTATTGGGCATACGCCCCAATCGGAGCGTCCACGTCGAACCATCGGAAAGAGTTATTGATCTATACTCTAACCCACTGGTTCTAAGCCAATCTTCATAATCGGCATGGCTTACAATTTTTAAACGAGAGAAAATATCAACTATTTGATCCGCAATGTCTAATGGCATCAACTCTCCAACATAAAAATCGAGCACCGAACCGCCAATGCCTCTACACAGTTTCCACACCTCTTCTTCAGATACCCTTCCTTTCAACAGTTTCAGCTGTTTTTTGATATAGCCTAAATGGTGCTTCCACGATAGGAAGGCAATGGGTTGCGGCAAGTCCGCATCGAACAGGGTGAAACTTTGCATCTCATCCATTGGGCTATTGCAGCGAACGGAACATTAATACTAACACAAAAATAAAAAAGAATGGCACGAAAAAAGGCCAATCGCGACGGATTGACCTTTTAATAATCCTTGGGTTATTACAAATCCTACCGATACTCCTTTCGACCTCTATCCCTGTTGTATCCACCACGCTGGTTTCCTCCCCTGAAGCCGCCACGGGATTCCTTCCTCTCTTCGGCTTGGTTAACAACGATGGCACGTCCATTGATTTCGGCTCCGTTCATCTCTTCAATGGCCTTTTTGGCCTGTTCATCATTTGGCATCTCGACAAAGCCAAAACCTTTACTTCTTCCGGAGAACTTATCAGTAATGATCCGTGCAGCTGAAACTTCACCGTACTCTTCAAAAAATTCCTTTAACTCCGACTCCTGCAGGCTAAAAGGAAGGCTTCCACAAAAAATATTCATCTTCAAAAATGGTATTTGTTAGTAAATAAAATTGGGTGCGAAGGTACTCCATATTTCATTAGTAATTAGTTTTTTCAGATTTATTTTAGTTTTATTTTAATATTGTTTATACAAACCGGTCGTTCACAGAATCTGCGAACAGGTTCAAACTATCACTCAACCCATGTTAGCGTAAAATAGTGGATAAAAAAAGGTGATGGAAATTGTCCATCACCTCTTTTCCAACACTATCTGTAACTAACTATTCATACTCCTTAAGAATATCGGCTACGCCATCGGGCGAAACGCGTCCGTACACCTTTTCGCCCACCATCACTACTGGTGCAAGACCACAGGCACCTACACAGCGAAGGCAACTAAGCGAAAACTTCCCATCAGGGGTAGTTTCGCCAACATTGATATTCAGTGCGCGTTTCAACTCCTCCACTACATTTTCGGCACCCCTTACGTAGCAAGCAGTCCCCGTACATACGCTGATGGGATGCTGACCCTTGGGGATCATGGTGAAGAAGGTGTAGAAAGTAACCACTCCGTAAACTTTGGCAACGGAAATGTTAAGTTCTCTGGCAATTATCTCTTGCACTTCGGCAGGTAAATATCCGAAGTGTGTTTGGGCCTGGTGTAGCACGTTAATCAACTCACCGGGTTTGTTGTTGAAGGATTTGCAAATCTCCTTGAGCTTGGCAACATCCTCTTTTTTTAGCTCAACTTTTATGTGTGACATATCTAAAATCCTCCAATTTTTTAAATATAAATATCCTTGGGCCCTTTGGCAAAGTAATGCGTATGCAACAGTTGATGCGACTTTTCGCTCATGGGTTTACCCAAAAACTCATTGTACAACTTGGTGATGTACGGGTTTTCGTGCGATTTACGAATTGGTTTACCTGCATCCTCGCGATAGATGGCTTCAAAACGAGCTTTGATTATGCTGCTGTCGCCATGATGCAGTGGCTGTCCTCCTCCACCAATACATCCTCCCGGGCATGCCATCACTTCAATGGCATGGTAGTTAGCCTTTCCGCTACGCACCTCTTCCAGCAGTTCGCGTGCATTACCCAGTCCGTGAGCAATTCCAATATTAATCGGCAACCCGTTGAAGTCAACAGTAGCCGACCGTGCACCCTTCAACCCACGCAGCTCTTTAAAATCAATCCTATCCAGTTTTTTACCAGTATGCAATTCGTATGCAGTACGGGTAGCAGCCTCAATTACTCCTCCTGTGGCACCAAAAATAACACCGGCCCCAGTAGATTCGCCCAACGGGCGATCGAAATCTTGCTCCTCTAGGTTGGCAAAGTCGATGTTAAATTCCTTAATGAGATGTGCCAATTCACGCGTTGAAATGGAGAAGTCAACATCGGGGTTACCATTCACCTTAAACTCCTCGCGCTGAGCCTCGTACTTTTTGGCCAAACAGGGCATCACTGAAACCACAATCAAATCTTCGCGCTTTATTTTCAGCATATCGGCAAAGTAGGTCTTAGCAATGGCACCAAACATCTGCTGCGGTGATTTTGCAGTGGAAGGGATATCGAGCATATCGGGAAAATAGTGCTCAAAGAAATTGACCCATGCAGGGCAGCAGCTGGTTAGAATTGGGAGTTTCACGGTTTTGTCGCCATTCAAATAGCGAGTCAATCGATCGAGCAACTCAGTACCCTCTTCCATAATGGTAAGGTCGGCTGCAAAATCGGTATCGAATACATGGTCAAAACCAATCTCCTTCAACGCGGTCACCATTTTGCCTGTTACAATGGTTCCGGGTTTCATACCGAACTCCTCGCCCAATGCAACGCGAATTGCGGGAGCCGTTTGAACGATAACCGTTTTTGTTGGATCGGACAATGCACGGATTAACCGTGGAGTGTGGTCCACCTCGGTGAGTGCGCCCGTGGGGCATACTGCCACGCACTGTCCGCAGAATGTGCAGGGCGACTTGTCGAGGTTCTGCTCAAAAGCAGGGGCTACTGCTGCATTGAATCCTCTGCCGAAGGCGTTGAGAGCATATACGGTTTGAACATCGTTACACATCATTTCGCACCTGCGACACATGATACACTTGTCGAGCTCGCGAATAATAGATGGAGATGTATCCACGCGGTAGGTACTCATCTCGGCATACTCCTGACCTGGAATTTCCCTAACTCCCAGTTTAACGGCCATTTTCTGCAAGTCGCAGCGTCCGCTCTTGGGACAGATTAGGCAATCCTTTGGGTGATCGCTTAGGATGAGCTCCATTATGGTTCTGCGGGCATTGATAACGCGCATGGTATGGGTTTTTACCACCATCCCATCAACACAATCGGTTGCGCATGAGGGAGCAAGATTCCTGCGCCCTTCCACCTCAACAACGCAAATACGACACCCTGCAGGTTTATTCTCGATATTCAGATCCTTAAGTTCCATGTAGCAAAGTGCAGGTATATCAATACCCAGCTGTTTTGCCGCTTTAAAGATTGTTGTTCCCTTGGGAACCTCAACCACTTTATTATCTATGGTTAGTTTTACTGTTTCCATCTTATCCTACCCTTTCTATTGAATACTAATGGCATTGAATTTACATTTTTCCATACATGCACCACACTTGATACATATAGTGGTATCGATGAAATGAGGCATTTTCCGCTCGCCGCTAATGGCATTCACGGGACAAACCCTGGCACAGAGAGTACAGCCGGTACAGGCTTCGGGGTCGATAACATAATTCATCAATGCCTTGCATTGACCGGCCTTGCATTTATGGTTCTGAACATGATCCAGATATTCATCGTAGAAGTTGTCCAAAGTGGAAAGAACGGGATTTGGTGATGTTTGTCCAAGTCCGCAGAGAGATGTATCCTTGATAACTTGACTCAGGTTACGCAACCTGTCCAACTCTTCCATAGTGCCTTTCCCTTCGCATATTCTATTAAGCACTTCGTACAAGCGCTTATTCCCGATACGGCAGGGTGAGCATTTACCGCAACTCTCCTCAACGGTGAAATCGAGGAAGAACTTGGCCACCGACACCATACAATCGTCTTCATCCATCACGATCATCCCGCCCGATCCCATCATGGAACCTGCTGCAATAAGGTTATCGTAATCAATGGGTGTATCAAGATGTTTCTCTGTTAAGCAACCGCCCGAAGGGCCTCCTGTTTGAACGGCTTTGAATTTTTTACCATTCTTAATGCCACCGCCTATCTCGTAGATCACTTCACGTAAGGTAATCCCCATGGGCACCTCAATCAACCCCACGTTGTTAATCTTCCCTGCAAGTGCAAATACCTTGGTTCCTTTGGATTTTTCAGTACCTATGGATGTAAACCACTCTACTCCCTTGAGGAATATAACAGGAACATTGGCAAATGTCTCTACGTTATTAACAATGGTGGGCTTTGCAAGGTATCCGCTTTGTGCCGGGAATGGAGGTTTAAACGTTGGTTCGCCCCTGTCGCCTTCCATGGAATGGATAAGAGCTGTTTCCTCGCCGCAAACGAATGCTCCCGCACCGTAGCGAAGCTCGAGGTCGAAATCAAAACCACTACCCAGGATATCCTTTCCAAGCAATCCGTACTCTCTGGCCTGACCGATGGCAATCTTCAAGCGTTGAATGGCCAAGGGATACTCTGCACGAATGTAAATCAATCCCTTGCTTGCTCCAATGCAAAAACCATTGATTGTCATGGCCTCTATTACCGAATGGGGATCGCCTTCGAGGATGGAACGGTCCATGAATGCACCGGGGTCACCCTCGTCGGCGTTGCACACTACGTACTTTTGATCGGCTTTGTTCTGTAATGCCAATTCCCACTTAACACCCGTTGGGAATCCTCCTCCTCCACGACCACGCAATCCCGATTTTTTAATCAAATCAATGGCTGCCTGGGGGCCCATTTCAAAGGCCATGCCCAATGCCTGATACCCATCGCGGGCAATGTACTCGTCAATATTCTCGGGATTAATCACACCGCAATTCCTAAGGGCAATGCGAATCTGTTTCTTGTAGAAACCCATGTGCTTGGAGTCGCTAATGTGCTCTTTGGTTTTAGGATCGGTATATAGAATCCTGTTCACCTTTCTCCCCTTGATGATGTGCTCGGCAACAATTTCTGCTGCATCGCTACTCTTCACCTGGGTATAGAAAGTGTTGTCGGGAAGAACCTTCACGATTGGCCCCCTTTCGCAAAAGCCAAAACAGCCGGTCATGATCACCTGTACTTCTTGTTCGAGACCTTTTTCTGCTATGGCTGCTTTTAAACTTTCAAACACAGCATCGCTCTCCGAAGCACGGCATCCTGTTCCTCCGCAGACCAATAGATGCGATTTATATTTTGCCATTACTTATCCTCCTACTGGAATTTATTGATTATCGATAGTATTGTAATTCATGGGAATAATCCCGTCAACCAGTTCGCCGTTTTTGATGTACTTCTCAATGATTTCATCGGCTTTTTTGTTATCTACATAACCAAAAACCACGGGATCCTGATTGGGCAGTTTCACCTCAATGGTGGGCTCGGCATAGCAATACCCCATGCAGCCAGTTTGGGTAACCACCGCATCGATGCTACGCTTATCCAGCTCTTCGATTAGGAATTCCATTACGGTTTTGGCACCCGAAGCGATTCCACAGGTAGCCATGGCCACCTTTATTTGGACTCTGCTATCGGGGTCCTCTCCCTTTTCTCTAAGCTCGATCTTCGACTGAAACTGATCTTTCATCTTTTTAAGATCTGCCAAAGACTTAACTTTTGTCATAATTACTGTAGTTTTTATGATTAGTATTGTGCTGTTAATTGATTAACATTAAAATCGGTCTGCAAAATTACCCTAATTATCAAACATTTTAGGTAAAACAATTATGTTATATAACCTACGTTCACTATTTATAATTCGTCTAAATTTGAAGCAATCATTTCACGTATCGATTTAATCACCTCAGGTGTATTAAGCGGTATTCCCTCCAGCAATTCCTTCACCTCACGTGTATCGAAGATATAGCTGTTTCCATTCCTGATGTGGGAATAAACGAAATCAATACTCGGGTTTGCCGAGAATAGCAGAACGATTACTCCTGTGATATCACCTAAGGGTTGCCTGTCGATATGGCTAAGCTGCATTGTAGCCAAAACCCTGGTTCCTTCATTCACAGCAGATTCAATGGTCAGCATCCCGTTTGCAGCCCGACAGGCATCGTGAAGCAATGGAAGTCCCATGCCAACCCTGCGTGTAGTTCGGGAGGTCGTATAAGGGTTCATCACCCTTTCAACCATTTCTGATGGCATTCCCTTGCCATTATCCTCAACGGTCATGTGCAATAGATCGCCTTGCATGTCTTCAGTAATGCCAATCCGGATAAGAGTGGCACCCGCCACAATTGAGTTTTGGGCAATATCGAGTATGTGCAGCGCCAACTCTTTCATAACACTACCTTTCGTCCCCCCTCCTGTTTAAAGGCCTTTGCCATCTCATCGAGGGTTGGCTCGTGAATCAGATAATTTGTAAAAACAGTTCCCAATTGCTGGGGATAGTGGGCATCGGAGTTTTTTATCAGGGCCGGATTTTGTAAATACTTATTTTTCTGCATAAAATCGGCGGGATCGGTAATTCTAAATATCTCCAGCGCATCGAACTTAAGGGTTGGCGGAATAAACCCAAGCTGGCTTATCAGGCTGAACATGGGCCTATCCACATGGGCGGGAATAAACAGCCCGCCCAACCGATGAACTGTTGCCTCCACCTCGTTGATGCCTGCATTAAGGGCAGAAATCAGCAATTTATCTACCTGTTGTATTATCTCATCCTCTTCGTTCACTTCCACCTGGTATCCAAACCTATCGGGATCGTTGTAAACATCCGGGAGGTTGATTTCAATAAATTGCTGAAAGGCTAATCGTTGTACCTCTGTTTCGAAAAGACATAAACAGTGAGCCTCCTCACGAGTTGTCACCTCCGAGCCAAACAATACTTTAATGCCATGCGGTTCGGCCAATTTTCTGACGACAGGTCCGTGCAGCGTGCTGTTATGGTCGGTAACGGCAATAATGTCCAATCCCTTCGATTTGGCCAACGCCACAATGTTGCGAGGGCTCATTTCCAAATCGGCGCAGGGCGAAAGCACGGAATGTATATGCAGATCGGCGCGGTATGTTCTCATGGACTTATTACCTAACTGGTTATACCTTTTCCTGCCATTGTCAAGGTGTCTGACAACAAACAAGGTTTCGGCTATGCACTACGGATCAGTTGATACAGCCTGCCCGTTATTTCAAATGCTTCTAAATCTGTCCCCAGAATGGGCATCCCTTCAATGTTGCTTTGCCTTATGGTATCCTCATCGGGCTTGTTGCCTTTAACCAGAACAATGCCAGCCAGTTCCTTTAAAGAAGCAACGGCCATGATGTTGATATGCGACTGCAGGGTAATCCAAATGCTTCCGGCATCGGCATGACCCATAACATCGCTGAGCAAATCGGAAGTATAACCGTTCTCAACCTGGCGGCTTAACCCCTCTTCGCCGCAAAAAACTTTTAGGTTAAGCGTTTTAACTACATCATCTACTGTCATTTTTCAGTATTTTTAAGGTATATTGAAAAAATCTTGAAATAGCTAAAAGCGTTCATTGGCCGATGCCAAGAACCAAATAATCATTCGTTACCGCCTGATTCTGTAGGTTTTAGCCTTGCTGCAATCTTTCTGAAATCTTTCCTTGCCCCATATCTTTTCCATGATACGGAATGAATGGGAAGGGTTTAGCATAGGGATTTGCTCCATGGTTTTTTGCAAGAAAATGCAATGCGATATGGCTGCTCTCCCGTGCACGATATCCTCTGCCAAAGTTTGACAAGTAGGCGCACCACACGAACCGCAATCGATGCCAGGCAAATAGCACATAATACGATTTATCCTTTCCATCTTCTTCATGGCCTTGGTCATATCGTCGTCCAGCTTATCGATACCCCTGGGTGCAATGGGCTCCACACTGATCCTTCCAACTAGGTAATCGCGATACTTATCGCAAATACTTATATTTGCCTTATCGTCATCGTAGTTTACCTTTTCATCGTTGAAGAAAGATTTAAGCCGCTGAACTGTGAGAAAACGATTGCCGGTGGTCAAAACCCCGCCCGCACAGCTTTCGTCGCAGGCCCGAATTTCCAAAAAATCAACATCGCCTATCTCCTGATTTTCAACTTTATCCAAAAATTCCATGGCATTATCCAAACTATCGATGGCCAAGCATTTAGCCTTTACAAAGTTGGCCTCACCGTTGGTTAAACTCCACATCAGATTCTTAGGATTGCAGGCGGTTTCCCGATTCAATGCCTCGTACTCCTTATCACGATTTTTATAGACCTTAAGTACCTTATTGTAAATGAAGTCCATGTTAATCACACCGCTTATTTCCGATTTATCTTCGCCCACAGGGCTTTTTACGGCTGCTATTTTGGCGGCACATGGAGTTACATAAAAAATTCCAATGTCCTGTTCGCCTACCCCTTGCTCCATCAACATTTTTTTGTAGTACATTGCCGATAAATCGAGAGGGGGTTTCAACAGCATGATATTGTCAACCAGTGCGGGGTATTTTACCTGGATCAACCGGACAATGGCCGGGCAGAAAGAGGAGATTACGGGCTTAGGCTTATCGGGGTCAGCCAAATACTTGTTAATGTATTCTCCCACAAAATCAGCCGAGTTCTCCACCTCAAAAACATCGGTAAAACCGAGCTGAATAAGAGCGGTATGGATATCATCAGTAGTCACATCTTCAGTGAATTGACCAAGCAGCACGGCCGGTATCAAGGCAACGCGACGTTTATACTCGAAAATAATATTGAAGTCATCCTGTTCGACAATAATTGCGTTGACAGGGCAAACCCGGTAGCATTCACCGCAATCAATACATCTGTTGGGGTATAGGATAGCCTTTCCATTGCTTATCCGTAAAGCATGGGTTGGGCAAACCCTCATGCAATTGGAGCAACCAATGCACACCTCGGGCAATATTTTCAGCGCATGATGTAACTCCCTCTTATCCATGGCACTTTGGCATTAGAGTTTAATGGTTATTTCCAGATTAGTACCCTCACCCACGTTGCTACTTATCTTAAAATCATCGGCATTGTGCTGAATGTTTGGCAGTCCCATACCAGCCCCAAATCCCATTTCCCTAACCTTGTCGGAAGCGGTAGAATAGCCTTTCTGCATAGCAAGCGATATATCGGGTATCCCGGGGCCCTTGTCCGCCAGCTTCATGACAATCTCATTGGTATTGATAAGGACATGAATAATCCCGCTATATGCATGCGCAACAACATTAACCTCAGCCTCATACAAACAAACAACCACCCTTTTAATCAACTTCGGGTCCACATTCAGCTGCTTCAAAACCCTTTTCACCTGACTTGAGGCAAATCCCGCGTGTGAAAAATCACCACCTTCAATACTATATTCAAGCTGCATATGGGTATTATTTTTTTTTCGTGGCTTTTATACCATTAAAATTCGTTTGGCAAGGTATGTAAATATACACAAAGCGCAAATTGCCAAGCTAATAAATTGGTTTTATCCCGTTTTGGTATAGCAAGCCCGAGGTTTTAAACATCGAGCTGCTGCATTCTATGATGACAATGTGATTCTCATTGGCAAGTTCCACCATTTCATTGGTAACTTTTTTGTTCCGAACAACAACCACGCATTGTACATCAGCCATTTCAGCAGTTCTAACTGTCTGAATATTAGACAACCCAGTAATAAGCACTAATTTTTCGGTAGGAATAGTAAGCACATCGCTCATCAAATCCGAGGCAAAGGCAAACTCTACCTCATGGTCAAGCATATCATCAGCTGACAGCACTACCCCTTGAACAATATCGGCAACCTCTCTTATTTTCATAACCCACACTAAATATATTTAATAATCTAGACTAAGTACAACAACACTTTAACCCTTAAAAACCTGCCACAAAGTTATAATTTATTTGTTAATATACAAACACTGTTATTTTAATAACATTTAATTTAATAAAGGAAAGTTATATTAACCGGTTGTAATTATACTCTATTTTTTTGTATATTGCTGCGTTTTTTTGCAGAATACAATCAACCCAATGAGTTATATCATTTCAAAATTAATGCTTATTATGAAAAAATTTGTCATGTTTACTGTTTCTATTGGATTTTGTTTATCCATGGCATCGTGTAAAAAGGATGCAAACCCTTTACTATCGCCATTCGATACTCCATTTGGAATCCCTCCTTTCGAAAAGATTAAGGTAGAGCACTTTGAGCCTGCCTTTGCTGAAGCCATGAAGCAACAAAAAGCGGAAATTGAAGCCATTCTCACAGATGAAAATGAGCCAACATTTGAGAATACCATTTTACCATTTGAGTATAGTGGCAGGCTTTTAATAAATGTTGCGAATATCTTTTTCCCTCTGACTTCAGCCAATACAAGTCCTGAACTTCAGGCTGTTGCACAAACCATTGCGCCTATGCTTAGTAGCCACATGGATGATATTAACCTTAATCCAAAGCTCTTTCAGCGCATAAAATCGGTGTATGAGAAAAAGGATGAACTTGATCTGAATGCAGAACAGCAAATGCTGCTCAGTAGAATTTACAACGAATTTGTAAGAGGAGGAGCCAATTTACCCGAAGAAAAGCAGCAGCGTTTTCGCGAAATCAACGAAAAGCTATCCACCCTTACCCTCAAATTTGGCGACAATGTCCTTGCCGAAACCAATGGATTTCAGATGGTAATTGACGATGCAAAAGATTTGGCCGGCTTACCCGATGCCATTGTTGCTGCTGCCGCCGAGAGCGCTACTGCCTGTGGTAAGGATGGGAAATGGGTATTCACCCTGCACAATCCCAGCTGGATACCCTTCCTGCAATATGCCGAGAACAGGGACCTTCGTGAAAACCTTTTCCGCGGATATTTTATGCGTGGCAATAACAACAATGAATACGACAACAAGGAGATAATCAAAGAAATTGTTGCCCTTCGACTGGAACGCGCACAACTACTGGGGTATAAAAGTCATGCACAGTTTGTTTTAGAAGACAATATGGCCAAAACACCCGAAACTGTAAACGATTTTCTCATGAAATTGTGGGGTCCTTCCATCAACCGTGCAAAGGCTGAAGCTTACGATATACAAAAAATGATTGATGAGGAAGAAAGCAAATTCAAATTGGCTTCATGGGATTGGTGGTACTACACCGAAAAAATAAGAAAAGCGAAATACGACCTGGACGAGGAAATGTTAAAACCCTATTTCCCATTAGAAAATGTTAAGAAGGGAATATTCCTTTTAACCGAGAAACTGTATGGGCTCAAATACGAGAAACTATCCGATGTACCGATCTACCACCCCGAAGCTGAAGCCTATGAAGTAAAAGGTGCTGATAACCAACACATAGGCATACTGTTCATGGACTTTCATCCTCGCGAAAGCAAAAGGGGCGGTGCCTGGATGACCAGCTATCGCGACCAGTACATAACCAGAGATGGTGAATTCATTACACCCATTGTTACGCTGGTTTGCAATTTCACTCGCCCTTCGGGCGACACACCGGCTCTCCTTTCGCTTGACGAGGCCAGCACATTTTTCCATGAATTTGGCCATGGGTTGCACGGATTACTATCCAAGGTAACCTATCCCCGGCTTGCAGGGACCAATGTTCCACGCGATTTTGTTGAACTGCCATCGCAGATAATGGAAAACTGGTGCACTGATCCTGAATTTCTCAAAATGTATGCATTCCATTACCAAACAGGAGAGCCCATGCCTGATGATCTGATTAAAAAGATGGAGGCAACCGAAACCTTTAATCAGGGATTTATCACCACTGAATACTTGGCAGCAGCCATCCTCGATATGATGTATCATACAATAGAATCGGACGGAGTGCAGGATGTAATGGCTTTTGAAAAGGATGCGATGCAGAAAATCGGGCTTATTGACGAAATAATTCCAAGATATCGCAGCACCTACTACCAGCATATATTTAGCGGTGGCTACTCCAGTTCATACTATAGCTATATATGGTCGGGAGTACTCGATTCTGATGCTTACCAAGCATTTAAGGAGACGGGCAACATTTTTGATCCTGCAACTGCAAATCGTTTCCGCGAGTTTGTACTGGAAAAGGGCAGCACCGAAAAAGCGGATGTGCTATACCGCAAATTTAGGGGCGCAGATCCCAATCCAGAGGCCCTGCTGAAAAAGAGAGGACTAATGTAATTTCTTGATTACATTACACATAAAAAAAGCTGCCTAAGAAGGCAGCTTTTTTTGGCAGTGTAAAAAATAGTATTATAGACAAGACCAACGGTTATGCGGCATTGAAATCCTATAGGCAGGTAATTGTCAAATGCATTTAATTCTTTTTTTTCTAATAATATCTATTGGAGATAAAAATGAAATAGGTACATTAGTAACTTTAACCACGCCATAATTTCCATCGTTATGAAAAGTTTATCTTCTCTAACAAAACGTTACAATCACTTAAGCAAAGTGGTTGTGGTTTGGTTTATTCTGGTTTTTCTAACCATTCTTGGGTCAACATTGGTGTACCAAAGGCAAAAGAAGCATAACCTTATGCACCAAAAGGATGATATAAAAGAGTTGGCTGAAATAAAAATCAAACAATTTGTCAACTGGCATCATGCGAGAATGGCCGATGTAAATCTGTTTTCTCAATGTCCTTATGTAGCCAATACTCTTTCGGCATGGCTTAGCCATACATCGAATGATGAGTTAAAAGCCATCATAGAGGAAAGGATTAAACTCTCCAATGCCAACGACATATATGCCAATATCATAATTACAGATACCGATGGAAAAATTCTTATTAATCAGGGGAAGCCCCTGGAATACCTTGATGACACCACCCTCGATTTCGTGAAAAAATCAGTGGCAACAGGAGAAAGCCTCTTTACTGACTTCTATCAATGCCAGCTACACAGCACTACCCACATCGACTATATAGCTCCCATTAAAAATTCTTCCAATCGGGTGAATGCTGTAATTATTTTCAGAATTAATCTCGACGAAGATATCTATTCGCTTTTAGACAAACAGCTTACAGGGGCAAGAATGGTCAATAGTTTTATTTTTAGAATCGAAGACGATTCGTTGGTTTTTTTACGGGGTCTTGAGGGAATGGTGATACCGGATAAAAGTATGAAAAAACTTTTGGATCATGGATCTTTTCCCGGATTTGGTGAAACGTATAATGTGGAAAATGAAAAATTACTGGCATACGTTGCACCGGTTGGGATAAACAATTGGTTCTTTATTACAGTAGTCGAATATAAAGAGATATACAATGCCATAGCTGCTAACCTATTAATTACCACCTTCGTCACTATATTGCTTATTATATTCCTATCATTGGGTGTATTTACACACCACTACTATTTAAGAAAAACTGCATTTTTACATTCGCTTATGGAAGAGCGTAAACTCAGCTCTTATTACAGAGAGTTTCATACCATACTCAGCAGCGTGGCCGATGGCATTGTTACCACTGATTTAAACGGGATAGTGGTCAAAATGAATAGTAAGGCCGAAACCCTACTGGGTATATCTGAAATCGATTCTATTGGCCAACCTATAAATAAAATCACACAGCAATTGTTAGGTTTCGATAACTTGGTCTCCGATGTGCTCATCCAGCAGCGTACCCTTGAGGTTAACATTGAAATCCCCGTGAAGCATGAAGCAACACCAATAGTGTATGCCTCTGTTAGCGCATCGCCCATTTACAACGAGAACAATGTGCTGCAAGGGGTCGTACTCACCTTACATGACAATACCAACTCAACCCTCTCGGCTATTAAAATTGCTGAAAGTGAGAAGCGCTATAAAATGCTTTTCGACAATATGGCACAGGGATTTGCTTTGCATAATCTTGTGACTGACAGCAACGGAGAACCTAAAGATTTTCTGTTCACTGATATTAATAAAACTTTTGAAGAGATTACCGGACTTAAAAAGGAAAAGGTGTTGGGGCACACCATGTTGGAACTAACTCCCAATATTGAACAAGAATGGATCAGAACCCTAGGAAAGATTGCCCTGGGAGGAGAACCCTTACATTTTCAGGAGTATTACGAGCAATATGATAAACACCTAGTTTCCATCGCATTTTGCCCCCAGCCGGGGCAGTTGGCTATTCTTAGCTCAGATAATACAAAGCGCTGGAAAGCCGAACAGGAGGTACATCAAAAGAATGAGTTTATCCAAACAGTTTTAGACAACCTACCCGTTGGCATTGCGCTGAATTCGATTAGCAATGGTAACGTTACATATACCAATAAACGCTTCGAGGAGATATACGGATGGACAAAAGAGGAAATTAGCAATACGGCAGTTTTTTTTGAAAAAGTCTTTCCTGAAAAAGGTTATCGCGATGAAATTAGCAAGCGAATACTGGAAGATTTGGGTTCTGGCGATCCCAACCGGATGAAATGGGACAACGTTATCATTACTCAAAAGGATGGAGGGCACAGGGTAATTAATGCAGTGAATATTCCAATGTCCAAGCAGGATACCATGGTTTCCACGGTGATAGATATAACCGATATCAAGCAAGCAGAGGAAGCCGTTCACGAAGGGGAAGCCCTTTTCAGTAGCCTGTTCTACAACAACAATTCCGTGATGATTATCGTCGATCCTAAAACCCAAACACTAATCGATGTTAACCAGGCAGCTGAGCGTTTCTACGGGTGGAGCCGAAATGAAATGATAGGCATGAGCGTAAGCGAAATCAACATGCTATCGACAAATAAGGTGGGCAGCATACTTCAAGATGTATCGGCCCAAGGAAAGGCAACCCATAACTTGCAACATAGAATTAAAGGAGGAGCAGTAAGAGATGTGGAAGTTATTGCCAGCAGGATTACCCTTAAGAAGAAGCATTACATCCACGCCATTGTTTACGAAGTTACTCAGAAAAAGCAATATGAAGAGCAGGTATTTAAGCTAACGAAGGGCATTGAGCATAGCCCGGCAGGGGTGGTGATGACCGACGCCAATGGGTTGGTAGAGTATGTGAATCCTAAGTTTGAGCAGATCTCTGGATACTCGTTGAAAGAAGTAATAGGTACAGATCTCAGCTTTCTTAACCCGGATATAGAGTCAAAGGAAATATTTAATCAACTAAGGGATACCGTGAGTTCGGGAAATATATGGAGTGGAGAAATGCTATGCAGGAGGAAAAACGGGGAACCCTACTGGCGTTCTACCAGCGTTTCGCCCATAAAAGATGATACGGGAAAGGTAAAAAGTGTTATTGCCGTTTCCATAGACATTACTGAAAAAAAACAGGCTGAACTGCAGATACAGAAGTTAAGCAAGGGTGTGGAGCAAAGCCCTGCCAGCATCGTCATTACAAATACCGATGGTAAAATTGAGTTTGTTAACCCGAAATTCATGGAAATTACGGGTTATTCACGGGAGGACGTGCTTGGTTTAGATCTCAAATTTTTGAACTCGGGCAAAGAGCCGGAATCATTTTATGATGATTTGTGGAATACCATTAAGGCAGGAAACGATTGGCGGGGAGAAATGCTAAACAAAAAGAAGAATGGTGAATTATACTGGGAATCAACCCATATCTCTCCCGTTAAGGATGAAAAAAATCGAATAGTGAACTTCATCGCCATTAAAGAGGATATCACCCAACGTAAACTCACTGAACTTGAACTTCACGAGAGGGATCTTAGGCTCCAAGAACAGAACGAAGAGTATATGGCCATTAACGAAGAGCTAAAGGAAAGCTATCAGAAAATCAAGGTAATAAATGAAGAGTTGGAAGAGGTTCGAAAGATTGCCGAAGAGAACGACAGGCTTAAATCGGCTTTTCTGGCCAACATGAGCCACGAGATCAGAACGCCCATGAATGCCATTTGCGGTTTCTCCAATCTACTGCTCAACAAATCGCTGGGGGAAGAAGAGAAAGAGGAGTTTGTTCACATTATCAATGTGAATAGCCAACAATTGCTAAGCATTATCAACGACATAATCGATGTTTCCAAAATTGAAGCGGGGCAGGTAACGATATCAAAAATCGATTTCTCGCTGAATAACCTGCTGAATGACCTCCAGCTACTTTTCAGGCAGCCCGTAAGAATGAAAGGTATTCAATACTCTACCACCTATGGTTTATCGAATGAGCAGAGTAAAATTAATTCCGATGAATTGAAATTGAAACAGATCCTGAGTAATTTGATTTACAATGCCATTAAATTTACCAGCAAGGGTTTCATTGAAGTAGGCTACACGCTTAAGAATGGGTTCATTGAGTTTTTTGTAAGAGACACAGGTATAGGAATAGACACAAGAGATTTTAAGCGAATTTTTGGCCGTTTTCAACAGGTTGAAAAAGCAACCACCGAGAGTCGAACAGGAACAGGATTGGGTCTCCCCATTTGCAAAGCTTATGTTGAGCTTCTTGGGGGAAAAATTTGGCTTACTTCAACCGTGGGCGAGGGATCGATATTTTACTTTACAATACCCTATGATTCTTCAGAGGCACAGGTATATGAAGCAATACGAACTGAAGGCGAGGTTTATAATTGGCACGGCAAAACCATACTTATTGCTGAGGACGACACCACCAACTACCTGTATCTGAGGGAGGTAATAGGAATCACGAAAGCCACTATTTTCAGGGCAAAGAACGGAGAGGAGGTTCTTGATGCCTGCTCCAATACCCATTTTGACCTTATTCTTATGGATATAAAAATGCCATTAATGGATGGCGTGGAAGCCACAAAAATATTGAGGAGTCGTGGCAATCAAATACCCATCATCGCACAAACCGCATATGCCTTCTCCGAAGATAAGCAGAAAATGTTGAATAGCGGGTTTAACGATTACATATCGAAACCCATCCGTAAAGAGGAATTACTATGGTTAATGGGCAAATGGCTGAATAATCCAAAAAACAGCTAACCGTTAACCAGCCCCAAGGATTTCCTTGGCCACTATAACATTGGCCTGATTGAATATATTTTTACCTTCGGGGGTATATAGCCCTTCAATCCTGTCGCTATATACCTTTTCAACTTTGCCTCTCACTACTTTCATGGTGCTGTTCACCATGCCATTTTGCTCGGTGAAAGGTTCGCCAAGCAGGGCAAAGGTGGCCGGGAGCCAACGATCGGGAAACATTCCTTCGAATTCACCGCCGGACTTGAATTTCGCCAGTTCATTATTAACAAACGTTATGGCAGCCTCTGCTGCTTCCTGGCTGTTCAAATCAATACCCATCGCAGTAATCGATCTCTTGATAGCCTCCCGGGAAGGCACAATGAGTGCTACCGTATAGGGTTTCTGGTTGTTGTACAGCACAACCTGCTCTACTGTAGCAGTTTGCTGCACTAACGCCTCTTCAATACCCTCGGGACTATACTTTTCTCCATCGCTGGATATAAGCAAACTCTTGAATCTTCCCAAAACGTAAAGGAATCCATCCTTATCCATATAGCCCAAGTCACCGGTGTACAACCATCCATCTTTCACCGTTTCATTCGTTGCCTTTTCATTTTTCCAGTAGCCCATCATCACATTCTCTCCCTTCACCACTATCTCACCCTTCTCTCCCAACGGCAGTGCGTTTCCATCCTCGTCACAAATTTTCAGTTCCAAAGGACTCACCAAATAGCCCGACGAGCCAAGCTTGTGGCGGGTAAATGAATTTGAACTGATGATTGGGGTTGCCTCCGATAGCCCGTATCCCTGGAACATGGGAATGCCAATGGCATAGAAAAAACGCTGCAACTCGATATCGAGCAACGCACCACCGCCAATAAAGAAATCCATTTCTCCCCCGAAAACCTGTCTGATCTTTGAAAACAGAATCTTATCGAAAAGCCAAAGCAACGGTTTGTACAGGAAGGTCAAACCTGCACCTTTGTTGTATCCTTCCTTGTTATACCTATATGACAGTGAAAGGGCAAAATTGAACAGTTTCTCTGTGAAGGCACCCTTTGCCCTAATTCCTGCCTCAATATTCTTTTTAAAGTTTTTTGCCAATGCAGGAACGCTAAGAATAAGGTTTGGCTTTAACTCCTTAATATTTATGGGGATATTTTTTAGTGTGTCCATGGGTGTTTTACCTACCTGTACCGTACCAATACTGGCACCCATAGCCATAAAGGAATAGAGTCCGGCTACATGGGCAAAACAATGGTCGAGCGGGAGGATGATCAGCGTACGGTAATGCGGAGGGATGTTCATCAGGGTAAGCGCCTGCTCAACATTGGCGGTGTAATTCCTGTGCGAGAGGATAACCCCCTTGGGGTCGGCAGTGGTACCTGATGTGTAGCTAAAAGTGGCATAGTCGTTTGGTTTCACCGCACGATATGCCTCTGTAAGCCGTTCGCTGCCCTCGGCTAAAAACTTAATGCCCTTACTGATTACGGTCGAAACATGTAATTCATCGTCTGCGTAGCTATCCTTTTCATCCAAATATATAATGGTTTTAACCATTGGCAACTTATCCCTAATCTCCTTAATCTTGGCGGATTGTGCACCAGACACAATAATAAACTTCGTTTCGGAATGCTGCAACCTGAAAAGCAAATCGATACTTTCCAGTTTTATGGAGAGGGGAACGTTAACAGCACCTGTATATAAAATGGCCAATTCGCTAATAACCCAAAATTTCCGCCCTTCGGAAAGTAATGCAACCTTATCATCCTTTGCTACGCCCAAGCTCATCAAACCCGCAGCCATTTGGTAAACCTCTTCTCGAGTTTGCGCATAGGTAGTTGGAAGAAATTTATCGTTTTGCTTTTCCCATATATAGGGATTCTCAGAAAATTTTGAAACACTCTCTTCAAAAAGGTCGATAATTGTTTTCATATCACTATTTTTAAAGTGAGAAATAGAGTAATAGTCCCATTGTAAATAAGGGTTAAATGTAATAATTATTATTAAATGGTAAAACAATGGCCCAAACGGGACATTATTTGTAATAATATTTGCACCGAATGATTGATATTTCTGCAAAGTTGCTTGAAAACTGTACCATTTGCCCACGAGAATGCCATGCCAATCGGGCTATGGGAGAATTGGGTTATTGCCGGACAGGCAATAAACCACTGGTAGCCAGCATTTTTTTACACAAAGGCGAAGAGCCTATTTTTTCAGGAGAGCAAGGGATATGCAATGTTTTCTTTGCACATTGCAACCTAACATGCATTTACTGTCAGAACTATCAAATAAGCCGCAATAGCTCATTTTATAGCTATTGGCTGCAGGATTACGATGAGATTGTTGAAAGAATATCGGCTATTCTCCGCACCGGTATCAGGCATCTTGGCTTTGTTTCCCCAACACATCAGGTAGTGCAAATGGTTGAGATCATTGAGCGGCTGAAAAAAAGGGGGCTTAATCCCGTGATTGTATACAATACCAATTGCTATGATAACATAGGCATCATCAAAGCTTTGGAAAAATATGTTGATGTTTACCTACCCGATATAAAGTACTTTTCCCATCATCTGGCAGAAGACCTGAGCAATGCTCCCAATTATTTTACAGTGGCCATGGCAGCCCTAAAAGAAATGGTATGGCAAAAAGGCACCTCCATAGGCATTGGGTCTGATGGGCTTATCGACTCAGGTGTCGTAATACGACATTTGATACTTCCCGGGCATGTCCATGATAGCATAAATATCATGAAACATTTGGAAGAAGCCTTTTCTGCTAATTTGTGCATTTCGCTGATGTCGCAGTATTATCCGACAGGGATGATAGAAAAAGGGCATAATATGGATAGGATAATAACCAAAACCGAATATCGTAGCGTTTTGGACTGTATGAAAAAATTGGGTTTTTACCGGATTTTTGCTCAGGAACTGAACAGCAATAATTTCTACTGCCCCGATTTTGATTCTAACATTCCTTTTACACAATAAAAAGGTTTTTGTAACACGCTGATTTACATCTTCTTCATTTAATTTGACAAAAAATTATTGTTGAAGCACAAATATTTATGGCAAATCATTTTTGTTTGTAAAAAAAAATTTAGATTTTTGATAACAAATTAAATAAACCTTCGCTATGAGAAAAGTACTCATTCTTACCTTGTTACTTGCATTTACCCTTTCGGGTTGTAAATTTTTTCGTGACAAGTTTGGCAAGAATAAGGCTGCTGACACTTTAGCAGTATGGGAAGCAAAGCAGGACAGTCTGAAAAAAGCTGAATTGCTCAAAGTTAAAAAGTTGGAAGAGGCTCGCCGTGCCCGCGAAAAAGCCATGCAGGATTCCATTGCCCGTATCAGAGAGATGGAAGCCCGCAATCGCTTTCATGTTATCATTGGCAGTTTTAAAGTACCATCCAATGCCGATGATTACCAAAGGGAAGTATCCACTTTAGGGTTCCAGAATCCGAAAATTGTTGAATCGCCCAATGGATTTCGCATGGTGTCGGTAGGTGCTTTTGACACCTATTCAAGGGCTGCCAATGAAATCCTCCGAATCAACAGAGGAAAGGAAGAACCCATAGAACTCTGGGTTTACGAGGCAAGATAATACTTTTTTTCGATGCCTTCCCTGCATGTTACCTTGATTGGTATTGCATTACTTTCGATATACAAAAAAAGAGCTTCGTGCTCTTTTTTTGATTGGCAACCAGTTTACCTCACATTTTGGGCATTAAATAGACTTTAATCCTTTCGTAGTAATAATTTCAATTCAAACAAAATGGTAGATACAGTAAAAGCTAAGCTAAGCGAATCGAAGATTGCCCGATGGATAGCACTATTTCTCGTTTCATCGACAATGTTCTTTGCATATTTTTTTGTTGATATTGCCTCCCCGTTGAAAACCATGTTCGAATCGCAGTACCATTGGAGTTCGGATGCTTTTGGTTTTTACGGTGGTCAGGAGTTTTTCTTCAACGTTTTCCTTGGGTTTTTGATCATCTCGGGTATCATTCTGGATAAGATGGGTATTCGTTTTACCCTTATCACCTCCGGATTAACCATGGTGGCCGGAGCACTCATAAAGATTTATGCGCTGACCTATGTCAATGTGGAGGCCCACACCACCCTTTTCTGGATGAACTACCCCAACACCGTATGGGTTGCCTGCTTAGGATTTGCCGTTTTTGGCATAGGCGTTGAAATGGCCGGTATCACGGTTTCCAAAACCATTGTAAAGTGGTTTACCGGCAAAGAGCTTGCCCTGGCCATGGGTTTGGAAATGGCCATTGCCCGCCTGGGCGTTTTTGCCGTGATGTGGCTTTCGCCCATCTTTGCCGAAAAACACGGGCCTGCCAATTCATTCATCTGGGGACTTGTATTTCTTAGCATAGGTTTCCTCACCTTTTTCATCTACACATTCATGGATGCAAGGTTGGATAAGCAGGAAAGCCTCACCACTGTTTCGAATCCCGAAGATGAATTCCGGATAAGCGATATCGGGAAAATATTCTCCAACCCGGGTTTTTTGGCCATCGCAGGGCTTTGCGTTCTTTTCTATTCGGCCATTTTTCCATTCCAACGATTTGCACCCCAGATGCTTGCCAGCAAGCTCATGATTGACGAAGGGATAGCCTCACGCTATGTATCCATGTTTCCCATAGGCGCAATGATTCTCACTCCTTTTATTGGCTATTTCCTCGATAAAAAGGGGTTGGGTGCCAAAATGATGCTTTACGGAGCTATACTGCTGACAATATCTCATCTTATCTTCGCCTTGGTTCCTGCACATGCTTTCAATGCATTCATCGCCGTACTCACCATTATCATCTTAGGCATTGCATTTTCGTTGGTGCCGGCTTCCATGTGGCCATCGGTTCCGAAGATTGTGGAGAATAGGTATTTGGGTTCTGCATATGGGCTAATATTTTGGATTCAAAATATCGGTCTATGGGGAGTACCCATGCTAATAGGGTATGCCCTTACTAAGGCCAATCCGGGTGTTTTTGAGGATATCGCTGCCGGTTTGAAAGATCAAACCGCATACGACTATACTGTCCCCGAACTGATTTTTGCAGGGTTCGGCATTGCCGCCATCATCCTTAGTTTCGTATTAAGGTCAGTGGATAAAAAGAAAGGTTTTGGTTTGGATTTGCCCAATAAAAAGTAAACAGTTTTAATATACTTTTCAGTCCAAATCTTTGAAAAAGGAATAGTTTTTTAAATCAAGTTTCCCTGAGTTGAAAAAGGAGGCTGTATCATAAGCGATGCAGCCTTTTTTTTATTTATGCGGCTAGCTTTTGATTTTGGGCGTGGCAAGCGTC
>MWFE01000010.1 GCA_002071445.1 Bacteroidetes bacterium ADurb.Bin008
GACGCTTGCCACGCCCAAAATCAAAAGCTAGCCGCATAAATAAAAAAAAGGCTGCATCGCTTATGATACAGCCTCTCCCAACCGTATGAGAAAAAATTAAAAAAACACTACTAGTTAACCTGTAGTTTATGCGTATATGTACCCTTTTCGGTTTTAACTACTATCAGGTAAATGCCATTGTTCAGCGCAGATACATCAATCAATGCGCTTTGCCCGGTGCCACGGATTGAATATATGGTTTTACCCAGCGTGCTAATCACACTAATGTTATCAATCCTATGCTCAGCCATAATGTTAACATAGCTGGTAGCGGGGTTGGGGTATATATTTATATTCTCCTGTTTTGATACTATCACCGAGTTAATATACTCCACATTAAGAGTTACAGGAATAGTAACTTGCGGATTTTCGGCGTCGTTGCTCAGGAACCATAAGTTAGCGGTATAAATTCCCGCATCTAGATCCATGGCATCGAAGGTTAAAGTCAACTCGTCCATCTCGCCCTCAGCCAGCAAGCCGGTTGACGGCTCAATGGTAAGCCACTCAGGACCATTGAACGAGAGGTTTGCACGGATATTCAGATTGTTGTTCAATCCGTTATCGGCAAGGTGCTCCCAGTTAGCGTTGTCAATGCATACCCAATCGCCGTTTGCGTTGGCAGGACCATAGTCCATACCCAGAACATATGTATCTGGTTCGTGGGTAATTTTAAACCCAACCCACACATCGGTTCCGGTGATGGTAACAGGGCTTTCGAGGGTTATGGTATTCCAACTCGATGGAGTGGGAGTAAAGTCTTGCTCATATAGCAGTTCGCCTGCTGAGGTGGTGGTTCCGGCATCCCAAATCATAAGGGATATCTCAGTAGGCATAGCTTCAATGTACACATCCACCGATTCAATCTGATAGTTTTCGAAAATGGTTGTCAACTCCGAAGTAAAGCGGGCTGCTCCGTAGAATGTTCCTCCGCCAATCAGCCCAAGGGCATCATAGTTATCACCATCATAATGAATGGTTGTACCCTTATCATTCTCCTTTTTAGCAAGCGGCGTGAGGGTGTTCTTCCTGCTACTTCCAAGACCCAGTTTGCCCGACTTATGAATTTGTCCCACAGGAACTTCCTTGGTTTTCGTTTCGCCGGCGGTGTATTGTACATAAGCTTTGTAGGCGAGAAATCCTGTGCCAACATTTTGTACTGTAATCGTTTTAGTTTCCACATGGTTGTGGTAAATCTCTTCGTTTATTTCCGAAACGCTGATTTCAATGGTGGGTACACCGGGGTTAAAATTGAGGACAAAGGATACAAATTCGCCATCGGGGGTTAGGGCTGCACCGATGAACACGTTGGCGTCGGGGGTAACATCGTTTACGCTGAAGAAAATCCAATCGCCGGCATCGTACCAGCCCCTGCTGGAAACATAATCGTTGAAGGTTTCCATATCACCATTGGGATGCCTTACGAATGCCCTGCGGCCGTCGGGCATGGGCGGGAATCCTTCGGCAGTATAGCCGAATACAGTTCCATCCTCGAGCACTGCCAATGGATTGACCATGCCGTCATTGAGTTCGTTGCTGAAAATGGTTACACCTTTGGTTGGCGACCAGATGAACCCTTGGTCGCCAAGCGAACCGGTTACATAGCTTCCGTTGGCCGAAGCGCCAAAGGCCTCACCGTACTCCTCGTCGTCAATGAAGATGGTTTGACCTTGGTACCAAATCACCGGAGTTCTCGACCAGGTGGGTTCGCCCCAACCGTAAATTACACTGCCATCAGCACTAATACCATTGGCCCTTGAGTTGCCGTCAATATCGGCACCAATCATCTCATAACCATCGTTTTGTGTCCATTTAAATGCTACTACGTCCCAGTTGGCATACCACTGCATACCCACCACTATGCTGCCATCGGCACTTATACCATAACCGTCGTTATAATATTCCATAGTAATTTCAGGTACTTCGGGGTTCATGCCAAGGAACTGCCATTGCTGTGTGTCCTTGTTCCAGATTCCGGCAAAGCTGGTTTCTTCTCCCTCTTCAGATTCAACTGTGAATGAACCGGCAACCAGCCCGTTGTCGGAAACGCTCTGTGCATCTCCTGGAAAATCATAGGTTTGACCAAAGGCGGTCCAGAGGTAGCTGGTTCCACCACCAAAATGAATCCCCGAAACGTATATGCCATCTGAAGAAACGGCGCTGGGGAAGGTATAGTCAGGCACAATAACAGATATCATTACATCCTGAGCCTCCATTACCTTGAGCGTTGCAGCAACGGTAGCTGTTGGATTTTCCTCATCGTTGCTTGTGATGGTGATATTGGCATGGTATTCTCCCAAAGAGAGCCCGGTGGCATTGAAGTTAAGAGTTATGGTATTGCTGCTTTTTGCAGGAATACTTCCGCTGGTTGGGTTGGCAGTCAGCCAGCCATTGCCTTCAACATAGTCTATCTCAATCTCATAGTTAAGATTCTGAATACCATCGTTAATCACTTTGAAAGATTTGCTTCCCGATCCGCCTTCGCCTACCGTACAGCTTACCTGAGTAGTGCTGATGAGCATAATCGGCGCTTCGTCAAGTTCTTCACCAAACGAAACATCGTCAATAACCCAAATATGCGAGAAATCCCCTTCGTAACGGAATGCGATGTAGATATCCTGTCCTACGTAATCCTCCAGATTTAATACCACCTGCGACCAGTCATCGTTAACCGCATCGGGTGTCCACACTTCAACGTAATCGCCATCTGCCGGGTCGGCACTTCCGTTGCTCACCAGCACGCTGTTTTTGCCATAGAATTCGGCATCAATTACCATGTTCCAGAATGATAGATAGTAGAACCCATCCTCGGGCAAACCGATTTGGGGTGTAACCAGCCAGTTATCCGAAGCACCACTCCATCCGTAGTCGTGGAGTGCCGACCATTCGCCTTCGGGTGTGTGGTTTTGCCAATCGCTATGTTCCCATGTGGGCGTTTCGCTTAGGAGGCTGAACATACTCCAGCCCGCGGGGGGAAATTCGTCATTCTCAAAATCCTCAGAAATTACGGTAATCGTGGATGAATACCGGGCCACGTCAGTTCCGTAGGAAACGACCACTTCGTCATTCCCGTTTTTATGCAAGCCCTGAGCGAAAACCCCGGCTGCATTGGTCAAGATAAAAAACAGGGAAAGGATTACCAACCCCATTCTCAGTGTAAAGTTTTTAAGCATAGTTCATTGTTTTTGGTTAATACTGAAAGAATATGATTATCAACATTTTTGGCTGCTAATTTGTTTCATCGGTCAGCTGATTTTTACTTTCGGCAACGCTGTTTTCAACCAGTTTTAAAATCTTCTTCAAGGCCTGCGTTCGGGTTTTATTGTGCTCCACCAGCTCCTCCAAGTTCATTTGAGGCTTTTGTTTTCCCCTATGCGATGATGAACTGTTTTTAGAATTTTTTGCCATATGGGTTCAGCTGAGAGACAAATAATATTTTGCCAAAGTTCTGATGAAAAATGGAGGATGAAGAAAAACCCGTATGCACATCTATGCAACGCGAGGGTAAAAATGGCGCTACATTAATGCTACAAGATAATGCAATTAGTAAAATATCAGTTAATTATAAGCCTGATAGGTATTCTATCAGCCCAATGTCGGAGTTGGTTAGGTTCAGCTTTTTCCTAAGCCGTGTTCGGGCCACTTCGATACTTCGGAACGACTGTCCTGTGATTGATGAAATCTCCTTGGTGGACATGTTCAGCCGCAGGAATGCGCAAAGCTTTCGCTCATTGGGCGATAGGTTGGGATGTGTTTCGTTCAATTTTTCGTAGAATTTGTTGTGAACCTGATGGAATCGTGTTTCAAACTCTTCCCAAACGCTATCCTCCTGCGTATTTTCTAAATCTTCAATTATGCTTTTTATAAGCAGCTGATTTTCCTTTTTGAAATTATGGCTGTAGGCCAATAGCCTCTCGGCAATGCTTCCAATCAGCTCATTGCGTCGGATTTGGTAGATAACGTTGGTTGTCAGTTCCTTGTTTTTTACCTCCAGTTCCAGGGCCATTGCCTCCTTTTCCAGAGCCATTTTCTCCGATGCCAGCTTGATATTCCTGTTCTGCAGGTTCATCCTGCGTAAACGGCTTTGCGACAGGAAGTAAAGTAGCCCAAGGATTACCACCAATAGCAGTAACACTATGGCAACAAAGGCATGCCTTAGGGTTTGCTTCCGCTGCTCTATAAGCCTTATCTGTTCCTGCTCTCTCTGCTGTGAAACGATTTCCATTCTGGTGAACTCGCGCATAGTCTCCTCGGCCTTTATCCTGTCGGAGAACTCTTTAAGGAGGATGTGGTATTTCAACGCCGAATCGGATTGATGCCGTGCATTGTAAATCTCGAACAGTTGCTCGCAAATTGACAAGAGGGTGGCAGTGCTGCCTACGGCAGCAGCAAGGCTGTAGCCACGGTAAAATGTTTCCAACGCCTCGTTGTACCTGTTTTGCGTTTTGTACAGTATCCCTAACATTCTGTACGACGAAGCCTCGCCACTTTTGTCATTGAACCCCCTCCTGATTTTAAGGGCTAAATCCATATTGCGGAAGGCCTGTTCGTACTCGCCCATCTTCACATGGATGCCCCCCAGGTTATTGTAGAGCATGGCAACGTTTTTTTTATCATCGGAAACGTGATTTGACAGACCAATGCCCCTGTGGTAGTAGTCGATGGCGCGGGGGTAGTCGCCCAGGTTATCGTGTACAATGCCCAAGTTGTTGTAAATGCTAATCAGTTGGTAGGGAGGTGTGGTATCGCCACTGAGGGCAGCCATGTCCGAAAAAATTTCCAATGCCTCATGAAAATACTCCTTGGCCTCGTCAAATTTTTTCAGTTGCAGCAATACCCCACCCAGGTTCGTCAGTATGCTTGCGCGACTTTTATTGTCGCCCAGCTCACGGCACAGTCCCAAGGCCCTTTGATAGTGTTTTAACGATATATCCAGCAATCCCTGGTAAAAACAGATGTTGCCAAGCCCTATCAGCGCTTCAACCTGATTCTGCTTATTCTTGCTATGTTCGGATAGTTTTAGCGCCTCGTTGGCATAGTGAAAAGAGAGGGAAAGATTGGTGGATGCGTACTGGTATGCCACATCAATAAGGGCCTTAACCCTGGTGGAATCATTTTTCGAAGCCTCGAAAATGTAAAGCAGCGAATCGATTTGACGTTGCTCCTGCCCTCTTGCAGGCAAAAAAGTAATATGCAGCAACAGCAGCAGGGGAATGTACTGACGGCCGAATCGTATCATAATCTGTGCCTCACATTTTTAATACAAATATATGCAAATAAATCGTCGGGCATCATACCTGTGTTTGTTTGCCTCTCTCATTCAGGCGGTGATACTCTTATTGCGTTTTCCGAAGATTGAATTTGTTAAATTTTGGAGTACATTTTTTGTTTCAGCTAATCCTTTCATGGTCAAATCAATCAAAATCGGTGTAGCAAACAAAAAAGATTAACCCATGAGAACCACTATTTCCATTATTGCCATTTTTTTGCTGTACATATCATCAAACGCCCAGCCGTTCACTGCTGCTGAACTCTCCAACTATACATCGACCATGACCAATGCCGAGGTGAAGGCATACATTGCGGAATTGGAGGCCATGTCCCCCTATGTGAAGAATTTCAGTTTGGGAAAAAGTGCTGGGGGGCAGGATATCGACTACTTCGTGATGGCCAATCCCATGCCCTCAAACCCCGGGCAAATAGACCGCAGCAAGCGGGTGGTGGTGTATGTGCAGGCCAATATCCATGCGGGAGAGGTTGAGGGTAAAGAGGCCGTGCTGATGTATGCCCGCGATGTGCTGACCAGGAACCCTGAGGTGCTCAAAAGGGTAGTGCTTGTGGTTTGCCCCAATTTCAATATTGATGGCAACGAACCCTTCAGCACCATGAACCGCCCTCACCAGAATGGCCCGTCGAGCGGGGTGGGGGTTAGGCACAACGCCGAACTGCTGGACTTGAACCGCGATGCCATGAAGTTGGAAACCTCAGAGATGAGAGGGTTGCTCACATCGGTAATCAGGTATTGGGACCCGGCCATCTCTCTGGATTGCCATGCCACTAACGGTGCTTACCGTGAGGAGCCCGTTTCGTTCACATGGATGATGAACCCCAACACCCACCCATGGCTCATTGATTTCATGCGTGACGATATGATGCCCTCCGTTAGCCAGGCGCTAACGAGTAAGCACAACGTGCTCAACTGCTACTACGGTGAGTTTGTTGAGAGGCACAACCTCAACAGCGGATGGATTTCGTACGCATCGGAACCCCGCTACTTCACCAACTACCTGGGCCTGAGAAACAGGCTGGCCATTCTGAACGAGAATAACGTTTACTCCGATTACAAGTCGAGGGTGCAGGGATGCTATGCTCTCATCAGCTGCGTTGTCGATTATGCATACAACAATGTGCAGAAAATCAACAGCCTTATTACCTCGGTGGAAAAATCGAGTGCCGACAGGGGCACTTTTAAGGCCCAGCCCGATTCGTTTGCCATTGCCTACGACGTGCGGCCTACGCCAAATCCCGTAACCGTTAGGGCCAATGTTATGCTGGAGAGCATTGATGAGAACGGGCGCAAAGTCTTCACCAAAACCGATGAGATTAAGCCGGTTACCCTGCCATACCTGGCACACTACTACCCAACCAAAAATGTGGTTTTTCCCACGGCTTATATTTTGAAGTACAACGACCGAAGGGTGATTGACAACCTGATTACCCAAGGGATAAAGTTACATAGGCTGACCGTTGATACCGAATTGGATGTGGAGGAATTCAACTTCACCTCCATTAAGCCCGAGGGAAGAATTAATCAGGGACACTACTGCCAACAGGTGGAGGGAGCGTATGAAAATAAGCGGGTAACGCTTCCCGGGGAATCGATGGTTGTACTGACCAACCAGCCCCTTTCGAACCTGATATGCTACCTGTTGGAGCCACAGAGCAACGACTGTTTGCTATACTGGAATTTCTTCGATAAATACCTTACTCCCCAGTGGGGACGAGGATATTATCCTTATCCGGTGTACAAAATTACAGGCCCCATGGACGGGGTCTCCCTGGCGGAATTTGGAGATTAACAACCTGCTCGTTTTTTTGTTGTTTCACAAAAAGGTTGTAGTATGGCAGTCTTTTTGCGCGAATGGACAATGTTGGCGGATAAGTATTTTTTTAATTTGGCATGCTCACATGAATGAATCCCGAATACAAAATTTACTCAATACCTTTAAGGGCATTAGTCTACTATTTATTGTGGCCCTGCTTTTTAGCAGCTGTGTTACGGCAAAGCGTTACAATGCGCAAATCAGCACCCCCAATAGCCCCGAGAATCTCCGCGCCGATGTGGATTACATTCATAAACGGATAGAAAAACTTCATCCGGAGCTCTACTGGTACATCAGCAAGGAAGAACTCGAACATAAATTCGATAGTTTGAAGGCATCCATTGATACTCCCATGACAAGCAACGAGTTTTATTTCAGGATTAGCCCTGTGATTGCATCGGTTAGGCAGGGTCACACGAGGGCATTCCCTGTGCTGCCACGAAAAATAAGGCAAGAACGCAAGGCATTAAGAAAAATGGATGACCCACCCCTTGCCCGATACCAATACGAACTGTTCGACAACAAGCTCTACGTGGTGAAAGTGCCCGAGGGTGATAGTTGCATCAGGGTGGGTTCAGAGATTCTCTCGGCCAATGGCCATTCCACTTCTGAAATCTTTGACCAGTTCCGCAATACATATACCTCCGATGGCTACAACACAACCCTCTACCCATTGATGAATGCCAAACAGTTTCCATCGTTTGTCAACGTGCTAAGTAATCAAAGCGATAGCGTCAGGCTAACATACGTTTTCAACAGCCATACCATTGATACTCTTCTTGCCCGACAGCCTAAGAAGGATGTCAGTCCTAAGGATACGCTCAAGACCAAAAAAACGAAAGAGGAGCTAAAGCTGGAGCAGCAAAAGGCAAAGGTTGAGAGAAAAAAGCGGAGGCTGCAGGGCTATAACTACATAACGAAAACCTATAGCAAGAACCTGTCATTTATGGAGCCCGACAGCAGTATAGCCGTCATGAAAATCAACGACTTTTCCCGTGGGAGAATGCGACAATTTTATAAGGAAAGTTTTGCGCGTATCGATTCCATGCAATCCCGTGCGCTGGTTATTGATCTACGCGGTAACCCGGGGGGTAAATTGGCAGATATTGCCAAGCTATACTCATACCTTGTGGACACATCCTTCGTGTTCATTGATGGGATGGAAATCACTTCTAGGTATAGTTTTATTTTGGGGCATTATTGGAGTGCTATTCCGGTACTTGTTAAAGCCCTTAATTTCACTTTGGGTCTGCCATTCTATGCAGGGCAGTTGGCATTAATACGTAAGGTTGATGGAAAATACTATCACTTCCTTTCATCGGCCAGGGAGCGTAAACCCATGCCCAATGCCTTTAAAGGCAAAGTGTATGTGCTGATAGATGGAGGCAGTTTTTCGGCATCAAGCATTATCTCGACTAACCTTATGGGTAGCCAAAGGGCCACTTTTGTGGGTGAAGAGACAGGAGGGGCTTTTAACGGATGCGTAGCTGGTATTATGCCGGTATTCGTAATGCCCCATTCCAAGATTCCCGTAAAGTTTGGATTGGGGGTTATCAGACCATACTACAAAAGCCCTGTTGATGGCAGAGGAATCATGCCTCAAGTGGAAATCAAGCCAACACTGCAGGATAGGATAAATGGCAAGGACCCCGAGTTGGAATGGGTAATAGACGATGTAAGACAGCATACTCGGGAATAGCCAATGGTATTATTACTTTTGAAATGTGGGGGGCACATGGGATATAAAACCCTCACTTTCGATAAAACAATTATACAGATATCATTCGATTCCTACGGACAGAATCTGTTCCGCAAATTCTCCCTGACTTAGGCAGTTGAACTTCATATGATTAATGGCAAAACCTATGGGCCTGATTATGATAGATGTCTAAACTAAATTACCTAAACTGAGTTTTAAGTGCAAATGGCAGATAAAATCTAATATCAAGTCTCAATAATGGCATGCTTTTTATTGTATAACTATTAAAAATGTACGAAGACTAAACCTACATAAACCTACAATCATGAAATCGCTAATTTACCACTTGACGCTGTCGCTACTTATCTTTTCGAGCGGCGTGCTTAGCGCACAGAACAATGTGCCCGAGCGCTTGAATCTTCCCGGCGACAATCTAAACCTGTATGCCGTAATAAAACTCTTTCAGGAATGTAAAACCCTTGAAGAATTCGAAGGGAAATTGAATGATTCCGAACAGATGATTAACAACCTCGACCTTAATAATGATGGCAAAGTGGATTACATCATGGTTATGGACTATTCGGAGGGAAACTTGCACAATATTGTGCTTCGGGTGGCAATGAATGCCCACGAGGATCAGGATGTGGCCGTAATCATTGTAGAAAAGCAGAGTGATGGTTCTGTAATCGTACAGATTATCGGCGATGAAACGCTGTATGGGAAAGACTATATCATTGAGCCGAACTACGCCGAAACACCCAATCCCGGATATAAGGGAAATACTAATTACAGCAGTTCAAGCTCCGGTTCAACAACAACATACTACGAAGTCTCAGAATGGCCGGTGGTTGTGCACATTTACGAACCCTACTATACCTCATGGTACTCCCCCTGGTATTGGGGATTTTACCCACCATACTGGCATCCCTGGACGCCCTTTTTCTGGCATTTCTACTATGGTTATCACTACCATTGGTGGGTTTATTACAACACTTACTACCGCCCCTGGCGATACTACAGGTGCCATCATGGTTACTTCACTGTTTACTATGGTAGGGTTCGACACCATTCACCAACAGTAATAGTGAATATCAATCATAATGTCTATGTAAATACATATAGCAAGCCTGAAAAATTTGTTGACGGAGAGAAGTTTTTTGCCGAAAAAAATCCTAACGGGGCAAGCGGTTCGTTGAATAGTGTATCAAAAGAACCTAAAAGTTTAGACGAAAGCCAAAATCAAAAACAAATAGGACAATCCGTCAAGGGGTTGGATGACGGAAAACCCTCGGAGGATATTAAAAAGCCTTTGGTAAGACCGGTTCAGACCACTGTCAAGGATGAGAGAAATGATTCCGATAATATCGGGAGAGAGAGTAATAGCAAGCCTACGCAAAAGGAACCGATTCAAACACAGGTTGTCAGTAGGCCTCAGGAAGCATCGAAAGAATCATCAGGCGATAGGATAAGCCGTCCATCATCGGGTGCCGGCAAACCGAGTTCATCGGAAAGCCAGAAACCGAGCAGCAAGCCATCGGGTAATTCGAGTTCGTTTGGAAGTAAGCCGTCAAGTTCATCTGACAGCAAGCCCTCAAGTTCATCGAGCAGCAAACCTTCGAGTTCATCGAGCAGCAAGCCCTCAAGTTCATCAAGCAGCAAACCCTCGAGTTCATCAAGTAGTAAAACCTCCAGTTCGCCCAGCAGTTCTAAATCCGAAAGTGGAAAATCTCAAGGCAAATCATTTGACGGCACTTCTAAAAAGAGGTAGAGTGTTACAATAAAAAACGCAGCATCATTCCCTTGGTGCTGCATTTTTTTATGTATTGTAATTGTGGATCAATGCATAAAATTTGCAAAACGGGTTTGCTATGGCAGAACCCCCTCCAGTTCACTGAGAATATCGCTGACCTCCTTGATCAGATTGGTTATTTCCACTTCCAGCCCTTTTAGCCTGTTGGGTTGCGATAGGTTTTCCGAGTAAACATCAACCACGGCCTTGAGCTTAAAAAGCAGTTCCTTGGCCTTTACAACCTTCGGTTTCAGTTCAGTATCCCCCTTGGCCTTTTGGGCAATAATGCCGTATTGGAATTCGAAAATGGAGATAAAGACATTGGCCTGCATAACCAAAGAATCTTGGGCTGCAAAGGCTTGCTTCAAATCGGGGGGTGATGTCACCACCTCTTCAGGAGCTGAATCATCCTTGAAGCAGAGTTCGGGTTTTAGATTGCACACCAGTTCCAGAGTTTCTTCAACATGATGCTTTGTTTTGAGCAGCTTACCATTGAGCGTTTCAACCATGGAGAGGTCTTTCCCTGTGAGGTCGATTCTGCTAAAATCCTGAAGATTACGTATGTCCCTGTCAATCTCGGCAAGTTTGGTGGAGAGGTAGGCACCGGTTTCTACCTCCTGCTCTTGCGGATAAATTTTGCTCAGGTTGCCCTTGGCCAGTTGTAACTTCTGAAGCTGGTCGAAAAACCAGGACTGAAGCCCTGCCACAATGCTGTCGTGCGAAGCCAAAGCAAGTTTAAGGTTAAAATCAGCCATTCGATTGGCAAAATCGTCAATGGCTTCGTAGGCTTTTTCGCGGCACAGACCGCAGGCCGTGTTGCGGATGATGCTCCTAAGGCTCTCAGGGGCCGCTTTGGTTTTAACGCTTGCCGGAATCTGTTTCAGCATTTCAACCTCCCTCTCGTAAACCCTTCGGTAAAGCTCCTGTTCAAGCCTCTCCGTTTGCATTTTGATCAGTTGCCCCTCAACGCTCTGGTCAGTGTGGATGGGTTTGAAAACATCGGCAAATCGTAGCGATGCAATTACCTGTTCCAGATCATCGGCTTTTTCAATCTTGGGTTGCTTTTCCAGCTGAACCAGAGTATATGCCAAATCTTTCAGCCTTTTCAGGTTGTGATCCTCATCGTGATAAAGCGAGGCATAACCGATGATGGATTCGTACTCCTTGCGAAATACATTGTTAAACGTGCTGTTCCCACGATACTTGAAAACGATTTCCTCGTGTGCCTTTAGCAGTTGACGATAGTACTGAAGCAGCTTGAAAAGGCTACCCGAAATGGCATCGGTATTACCCGTTCGGTAGTTGAGGCTGTAAACCTCGAGATGGTTTTTGAGGTTGGCAAAAATGGTGATGAAATTGATGAAATCCCTCTCCTGCCGATATGTCTCGGCATTGATTAGCCCGGCCCTGTAGTCGTTTTCGATTTTCAGCTTCCGCTTTTCGATATTGGCGAAATTCACCTCGTCGCCCGTAACCTGTTCCATACGGTACAACGACTTGTAGTTGGCAACAATGATGAGAGGGTACTTACTGTAATTAATCAACTCGGTGAGCATCTGGCGATTTACCTGAAGGTTGTCGGAATTAGCCAGAAAATGGCTTAAGGGCCCTGTGTTCAGTTCCACAGGTTCGCTATTGCCTGTCAGCAAAGCATACACCCTAATAGAGTGAAGGCGGGTATCGAAATTCTTCTGCTCGAAAAGCCTGATGGTTGAGCTGAAACGGTACTCCTTTTTCTTGGTATTGGCCTCTATAAAATTGCCGAACTCGCCAATTATGCCCAACAGGGCATTGGTGGGTGTGGTCAATCGTGATAGGTTCTGCAGTTGCGATGCCACCAATCCCAATATCTGATCGCGATCGTTGTTGGTGATAGCCCTCACGTTGATCTCGGCATCAATAAAATCGCTAGCCGAGTAAAGCGGGAGGTTGTCAATTATTCTGATGTTGTCAATATTATCGCTCACATAGGTTCTGTATTTTTGATCTTTGTCTCTGGAAATCTGGAAGTTGTAAAGAGGATATGTTACATCATTATCACCAAAGAAACGCACGTTCTTCAATCGGGCAGTGATGAATAGATATTCGAGGTACTCTTCTGAAGGGCCTGTACGCCGCGAACGCCTTTTTGGGGCTTCGGGATTATTTCTCACGAAATCCAGCTCGTTGATCAACACGTTGAACTTTTCGCCATTAAGAAGGTAAATGTCGGTGGAAAGGTATTGCCATTCGCCTGAAAACTTGTAGTTTACGGTATCGGAAAAAAGCAGTGTCGGTTCAATGTCGCGTTGTCCAATGCCCTCGAATGCCACAAACAATAGTAAAAAGGTAGTTAAAAGTTGACGAAAAAGTTTTGTTCTCATTTCTTTCACGATTACTGAACACACAGATAAACGTATTTCGGAATATCGAATTGCAAAAGGGAGCAAATATCGTACCCTAACTCACCCTGTCGGGCGGGGTAACCACCCTGTTGGGATCGAACATGTAGCGATAGGTTACGTGTACCTTGCGGACCTCAGCTCCAATTTGCTCCACCAATTTTTGCATGGTTGGGTTAAAATCACCAATCCAGTTCATCTCAATCTCTCTGTATGGGTAATCATCTTTCAGAGCATAGCTGGCGAAGTGTGCAATCAGCGCTCCGTCGATACCCTTTCCCTGGTACTGCGGTATAACTCCATAGATAAGCCCCAGCGCTCTTTTACATACTTTTTTCACCCTTAGCAGGTACAGCAGGCGTAGTTTGCCCCAAAAGTTCAACTTGCCATTGAGATGCTTCACCACCTGATTGAGGTCGGGTACCATTACCAGCATCCCGATGGGATCGTTGAGATGATATGCAAAGATTATTAGCCTCTCATCTAAAATGGGTTTTATGGTTTTTAGCAGTGCCAGGGCATGTGTCCTTGACATTTTTGTAACACCAGCAAATTTTTCCCAGGCCCTGTTGAAAATGGCAACAAAATCGTCGGCGTATTTTAGAAGATTTTTTCGCGAAATGCACTCCACCCTGTACTCAGGGTTTTGGGCAATTCGTTTAGCTTTTTCCCATACCACTGGCTCGATTCTATCTGCCGATACGGGCATATGGTATGTCAGCTGTTGGAAATACTCTTTAAATCCGTAGTGTTCGAAAAGCTCAGGATAGTAGAGGAGGCTATACACCGTGCAGTAGTTTGGTTCATACTCGCCTTTAATGAGCAAGCCCCACCAGTGCTCCCGGGTTCCAAAGTTTATGGGGCCATCCATTGCTTCTATACCCTTTGCCATGAGCCAATTGCGGCACGCATCGAACAGCATGTCGGCTGCCGTTTGGCAGTGGATACACTCAAAGAAACCCATACCACCCGTTGGCTGTGCATTTGATTTAATCGCAGAGTAATCAACAAAAGCGGCAACCCTGCCCACAGTTTCGCCGGAGCTATTTTTTAGAATCCAACGAATGGCCTCGCCATTGCGGAAATGCTTGTTTGTTTTGGGATTGAAAACGTTTTCAACATCAATATCCAAAGGCCTTATCCAATTAGGATTGTTCTTATATAACCTGATGGGCAGAGTTAAAAATTCCTTTTGGGAAGCTTTATCGTTTACTTCAATAATAACATATTTCATATCAATCTGTTTTGACCAGAGAGTTAACGCTGCAAAGATAAAAAAAAGAGACATTTTTAAGCCCCGGAGGGAGCCATCCATCATTATTCAGGTTTCAGGGCTATCCCTGAAAAATTGACAACCTTTCCTCCCTTAATGCGAGGACGTACATAGAATACCATGGGCTTAATGCTATTTTCGGCAGTTTTTGCCTCAATTCGGATGGGTTTAAGTTCAGAGAGGGTTGCCATGCGCTCAATCGCATTCCTCATCTTAATCACCTCGCGTTGGGGGAAGAAATCCCAAACATACAAGCCCTTTTCGACCTGTTCCTTGGTGACCCCAAAAAAACGGCATCCCGTTAGGTTAAGAAAATCGACTTTCCCATCCTTGTCTATGAGGAAAACGATTTGAGGTAATATTTCAGTTAACTCTTTATACCTTTTTTCATTCAGTTCCACTTGCTTTTGTGATGCTTCGCGCTCAAAGGAAAAGGCAACAACGTTTGATATGGTTTTTAAAAGGCTGATCTCTGTATCAACCCAGTTCCTCTTATCCTTACATTCCGATAAGCTGATGTAACCATAGTTTTTCTCTGCCATGCAAAGGGGGAAGAGCAGAAAACTTTTTACCTCACGCATAGTCGGCCGACCGGCAAAAACAGCAGGAAGGTCTTGCATTATATCGTTTGCCATGAGGTGTTCTTTGTCTTTAAGGGCTTCCTGAAGGGCAGATAGTGGCATATTATTGCAGCTGCCAAGTTGAGGTTTAATGCCGTGATTATGCCATTCGCATATTTTCAATGTTTTATCCTTTTCAGGGGCATTTTCAAAGATACACACCCGGCTCACATCGAAAAACTCTCCTATCATCCTCAATACCTCTTCATTTTTTTGATTGAATTGAGCGTTGGTATTCAGGACAAATGAAATTTCCGACAGGAGTTCGCGCTGCCTTAGGATCTTGGTAAGGTCTTCCTTGTTTTGTCGTAGTTCTAATTCAATTCTCTTTTGGCCGGAAATATCAGTTATTGTTCCGGTTGCTCTCAGCTTATTCTCGTATTCATCACGGACAATTCGACTCTTGGAATGAATCCAAATATATTCACCACCCTTTTTGCGAATTCTCAGCTCCATTTCAAGCACCTCACCCGAAATGAAAAATGTTTTTAGTCGCTGGATTACTTCATCATAATCATCAGGATGAATTATTTTCTCATAAAGCTCTTCGGAGGGTTCAATCTCCTTGGGAAGGTATCCAAAAATGGTGTATGCCATAGAAGAAATGAAAACCTCTCCGGTGGTATAATCATAATCCCAAAAACCTACATTTCCTGCCGAAATGGCCAGTTTCAACCGTTCTTCGCTCTTTTCAATTTTTATGCTGTTGCCTTTACACTCTGTTATGTCCCGAAGGGTTGTAACGAAAAGTAACCCCGCTTTTTGCCTGATAAAAAAACAGGATTGCTGAACGTACTTAATTTCACCAGATTTGGAAGCAACGGTTGTTTCGCACGTTTTTCCTTCCATGGTATTAACTCCCGTATGCATAATGGCCAAAACTGTCTTTTTAAGCAGGCTGACAAAGTTATCAGGAGTATCCGTATAAAAGGGCAATGATTCCTGATTATCCCATATAATCGTTCCCATTATCTTATCCCGCTTAATACCAGTTATTTGCTCCATCGTTTTGTTCCACTCAACGGTTACCCCCTTTTCATCAAAAAGAGCGACTCCATCATTGGAATTAAGGAAAAAACAATTAATTATATTTAAGGCATCGTTTTTCTCCGATTCGCACTTTTTGTATTCACTGATATCTATCTGTAATCCTGCTATCTTTAAAGGCTCGCCGTTGGCATCCCATGCCGTAACCTGATAAACCCCCATTAACCAGCTGTATTCGTTCCGACTATCCTTTGCTTTATATTCCCAATAACCGGTGTTCTCTTTGCTTTGCCGGAGGTTATCGATCATGGCATGGAATCCTTGCAAAGAGTCGGGATGCAATACTTTTTCCCACGATAGTGAATTAGTCTTCACGTCGTTGGCATTGTAGCCAAGTATTGAAAAGAATTCCTGGCCAACACTTGCCTTACCGTCAGAGATATCATACTCCCAGGTACCGAGTTTGGCCAATAGAAGTGCCTGCCTTAAGTTATCATACGAAAAAGCCGAAAGGACATCTGCCCGCTCCTGTGTCCCGATATTTTTAAATTCGAACATAAGAGAGGCCTTGCCTTTCCATTGAATCTTTTTTGCTCTGGGCTGTACCCGGCACTCTTTGCCGCTGATGCTGACTAATTTCAGGGCATTATCTGTCTGATATCCTTTCAGAGCAGAAGTTTTGGTAAAGATTTTTACCAGTAGAGTACCGGTTGGGTAAACAAACAAATCCTCAACCCTATTCCCCTTTAAACTTTTTATTGGTAAACCAAATAGCTTTACGCTCTCATTATTGGCATGTACAACAACACCATCCGTTAAAATTAATATGGGCTTAAAGGATAAGTCAACTATGTCCTTAACCAGCTCGTCAAGCAGGTCGTTGTTGCGGTCAATCAGGTTTAGGGCTTTGTTATACTGTTTTCCCCAAGTGCTTTTCTTCTTCATATCCGGTGATTAGATATCAAAACAGGCCAAATTACACTTTTTTCTGTGATATTGCTCACTTTTTGTATTCATTTTCTTCATCGATGCATAGAATACGCTGCCATGTGCAAGTAGGGCAGATATGGCATGAAATGCCTCAAATTTTAAGCCATTTCCTTTATACTATTTGGTAAGTTGGCGAAACGCAGGGTTAAAACGTGAGGTTAGGAGCAATCGGTTAAGCGCGATGATTGCTGGGCAAACGGGCGTATGGGGGTGCATTAATAAAAAAAATTGATATATTTGGGTGTGCTATATTGCACTGTCGCACCAAATTCAGGTTAAGAAATATGGTGCAAATTTTGTGGGAAGGAAAGGAGTGACGTTGTCCTGAAAACAAAGCATACTTTTTTTATTACGAAATTCAAATTGAATTTAAAAATGAGCGAAGTTGAGCGAATAAAACAGGTAAGGCAAGCTCTTAATCACAGCCAGGCGTCATTTAGCCAGGCTCTTGGAATACAGCAGGGTTCCTATTCCGATATTGAGCGGGGGAAGATAGGGATAAGTTCGGCTGTTCTCAAGTCGTTAATCACCACCTTTCGGGTCAATCCACTTTGGTTGTATGTGGGTAAGGGCGAGATGTTTTTTGAAGAGGAGCAAATATCTGAAAATCCATTAACTAATAATCAAAATAAGGGGGCTTCTGTTGCTGTTTCCGATAGCGTTGATAGCTCCAAAGAACAAGATTTCCCTTTAGGTATCCTTCTGAAAAATCAAAAGAACCATATAAAGAACATTAAAGAGCTGATAGATTTCTTGAATGAGGAATATTAACAGCTTCCCTCGCCAGCGGCATTTGCTATTTATCGGCCATCTCCCCCCGATTTGTTAAAATAGCATGGGCAAAAATCAAGTCCGAGGGAGTTGTTATTTTGATGTTATCCCGTTCGCCTTCAACCAGGTTAATCTTTTCCCCATTTGCCTCGGCCACCGATGCATCGTCAGTGAAATTTTCATTCCAAGGAGCGGAGTAATGGCTTTTCAACTTCTGTAAGTCGAAAACCTGAGGGGTTTGAACTATCCAGATTGTACTACGGGAGGTAGCAGAAGTATCGTCAGGCTGTTGGCCAATGCGGATTGAGTCTGTGGCCCTAATGGCAGGAATAGCATTTCCCGCCCCTTGGGCGGCATTGAAGCATTTCTCTATCAATGCTTCCGTTACAAGTGGTCTAACCCCGTCGTGAACGGCCACCCATCCCTCCTGGTTACCCAGGGAAGCGAGCCCGTTTTTTACCGAGTGGAAGCGGGTTGCACCTCCCTCTACCAAACGGTGCGGAATGGTAAAGTTAAACTCCTTGCAAAGCAGTTCCCAGCGTGTCATTTCGCCCTTGGGCAGCACCAGCACGATGGAGTCAATGGTTTTGATAGCATGAAACGTCTTAATGGTATGCATCAACATTGGCAAGCCATGTAATGGGATGAACTGTTTGGGGGTGCAGGATTCCATTCTGGTACCCGAACCTCCCGCCACGATCAGCGCAAAACGTTTTAACTCCATGCCGCTTATTTATGAAGTTTTTTCGAAAAGAAATTTTCTTTGAAAAATCAACAGGTAAAAAACACCAATGGTAATGGCCGAATCGGCAATGTTGAAGACGGGGCGGAAGAAGATGAAGGGTTGCCCGCCTATCTTTGGAATCCAACTTGGCCAAGTGGTTTGTATAATTGGAAAATAGAGCATGTCAACTACGCGCCCATGTAAAAAACCGGCATATCCACCTCCTTGCGGGAAGAACGTGGCGGGTTCATAATACGATTCGCCAAAGATTAGCCCATAGAATGCGCTGTCAATGACATTGCCCAATGCCCCCACAAGGATAAGCGACATACCCAAAACTACACCAACGGGGGCCCCTTTTTTTATTAACCAGGATATGTAAACACAGATTAGTCCGCTGGCAATAATTCGAAAAAGGCTTAGAATGAGTTTTCCGTTACCGCCCCAAAACTCCATGCCAAAAGCCATCCCGGGATTTTCGGTGAAGTGAATGATGAACCAGTTTCCCAGTATATGATGCTGTTCGCCAAGCACCATGTGGGTTTTTACCCATATTTTTAAAACCTGATCGGCTATCAGCAGCAACACGATAAGTAGTGCCACTCTGTATCGAAGGGATATTTTATGCATTGTGATAGTGAGAAAAATTAACGTACAAACCTATAAAAAAAGTGGCTACTCTGAGCCACTTCAAAAGGTTTTTCGCCATTGTTTGTCGTCAGCGCTGATTGCTTTTCGCCTCGTAGCTGAGCGTTGCATGGGGAACGGCACGGAGCCTTTCCTTGGAAATGAGTTTGCCGGTTTCGCGGCAAATGCCGTAGGTTTTATTCTCAATTCGAACTAATGCGGCTTCGAGATGCTGCATGAATTTTAATTGTCGTTGAGCCAACTTACCCGACTCTTCCTTCGAAAGGGTTGCTGCTCCCTCCTCAAGCACTTTGAATGTGGGCGAAGTATCCTGAGTATCATTGCTTTCGCTCAAAGTAATGGCACTTTTCAACAGCTCGTAATCACTTCGAGCCTTCTCGAGTTTTTGCAGAATTATCTCTTTGAATTCTGCCAACTCCTCATCGGTGTACCTGCTTTTTTCGGCCATGGTTCAAAAATTTTGTCTAAATATAGTGAATAAAACAATACAATACAAAACAAAGTTTACTTAACAATTTTTTCAATTTTAATTGATGTGGTCAAATCGGCATCCAGTTCAACCGCAATACCCGACTCTTCCGATAGTGCATCAACAAGATTAATCTCTTTTGCAAGGGTTTGTCCGGCAATGTAATCTCCGTGACTTTCAACGGCTTGCTTAAGAAGTTCGTGCGTAACCAAGCTGATTTTTATATTGTCGGTTACCTCAAATCCTGCCTCCTTGCGGAGGTTCTGTATCCTGTTGATCAGCTCGCGAGCTATCCCCTCCTGTTTCAACTCTTTGCTAACCGTGATATCCAAAGCTACGGTGTATCGACCTTCGTTGGTAACCAGCCATCCGGGGATATCCTCCGATATTATTTCCACATCATCCAGCGTGATCTCCGAAGCAACCCCTCCAATGGTTATTGTATGGACGCCGGTTTGCTCGCATCGGCCAATCTCTTCCTGGGTCATGGCGGCAATGACCGCTGAGACCTCTTTCATGGCCTTGCCAAAGCGAGGACCGAGGGTTTTGAAGTTTGGTTTTATCTTTTTAACCAGAATCCCCGATGAATCGTCCAGATACTCCAGCTCCTTTACGTTGACTTCGGCAAGGATAAGGCTTTCAACGGCTTTCAGCTGTTTTCGGAACTGCTCGTTGAGCACCGGAACCATCATTTTACTCAGAGGCTGTCGCACCTTGATGTTTACCTTGCGCCTAAGGCTTAAAACCATTGACGAAATGCTCTGGGCCATTTCCATTCTCTCTTCCAGCTCTTTGTCGATTAGGGCTTTGTTTGCCGTAGGGAAAGGAGCAAGGTGTACACTTTCTGCCTCGTGCTTTTTGCAGATGGAGTTCAAATCCATAAAAAGCCTGTCGCAATAAAAAGGAGCAATGGGTGCAGCCAGCCTGGCTACTGTTTCCATGCAGGTGTACAGGGTTTGATAGGCAGCTACCTTGTCGGTATTATATTCGCCACCCCAAAAACGTTTCCGGTTGAGCCTTACATACCAGTTGCTCAGGTTTTCGGTAACGAAATCCTGAATGGCCCTGCCGGCACGGGTGGGCTCATAATCCTCTAATGCCTCCTCCACTTCAACAATCAACGAGTTGAGCAGCGATATAATCCATCGGTCAATTTCCGGGCGCTCCTGCATGGGAACTTCGGGTTCGCTGTATGTGAAACCATCCACATTGGCATAGAGAGCAAAGAATGAGTATGTATTGTAAAGGGTTCCGAAAAACTTGCGTTTTACCTCCTCCACGCCCTCGATATCGAATTTCAGGTTATCCCAGGGCTGGGCATTGGTAATCATGTACCAGCGCAAGGGGTCGGAGCCGTGCTTTTCGATGACATCGAAGGGGTCAACGGTGTTGTTAAGGCGCTTGCTCATCTTGTTGCCGTTCTTGTCGAGTAGCAAACCGTTGGAGATAATGTTTTTGAAGGACACCGAGTCGGAGAGCATTGTCGAGATGGCGTGGAGGGTAAAAAACCATCCGCGGGTTTGATCAACACCCTCGGCGATGAAATCGGCGGGGAAAACGCTGTGGAAATTCTCCTTATTCTCGAACGGGTAGTGCAGCTGAGCATAGGGCATGGCACCGGAGTCGAACCAGACATCGATTAAATCTAACTCCCTATACATTTTTTTCCCCGAAGGGGAAACCAGAATTATCTCGTCAACAAAGGGGCGATGAAGGTCGAAAACCCTGTAATTCTCTTTTGAAAAATTGCCAACCTCAAAATTCTCGAGGGGATTCTTCTGCATAAACCCCTTTTTAACCGATTTTTCACATTCGGCTTTCAGCTCTTCAACGGATCCGATGCATATCATCTCCTGACGGTCGTTGGTTACCCATATGGGTAGGGGAGTTCCCCAAAATCTTGAGCGCGAAAGGTTCCAATCAACCAGGTTTTCCAGCCATTTCCCAAAACGCCCGGTTCCCGTGCTGGCAGGTTTCCAGTTTATGGTATCGTTCAGCTCCAGCATGCGCTCTTTCAGTGCCGTTGTACGGATAAACCAGCTGTCGAGCGGATAGTACAGGATGGGTTTGTCGGTTCGCCAGCAGTGCGGATAGTTGTGCACATGCTTCTCAATGCGGAAAGCCTTGTTTTCCTTTTTGAGCCATACACAAAGGTCAACATCCAGCGTTTCGCTTGCCGGGGTGGCACTATCATCGTACTCGTTTTTCACGAAACGACCCGCAAATTCCTGATAGTATTGTAAGTTAACATTCCCTTTCACAAACTCATCGCTCAGATCCTCAATCCGGTAGAATCTGCCAATCCTATCCACCATGGGTTCGGCATTTCCCATTTTGTCAATCAGGGTAAGCGGCACAATACCCGATGCCTTGGCCACCCTATCATCATCGGCACCGAAGGTTGGAGCAATGTGTACTATACCCGTTCCATCCTCGGTGGTAACAAAATCACCCGTAACAACCCTAAAGGCATCGCCCTGGAGTTTTATCCACGGGAAAAGTTGGTTGTACCTAATGCCCGACAATTGGTTGCCATCGTATTCTGCAACAACCCTAAAGGGAACCTGCTTGTCTCCCGGTTTGTATTCGTTAAACGGCAAGTCGGCATGTTCGGATTTAAAGTAAACATGATGTAAATCTTTGGCCATTATAACTGAAATAGGGCTACCACTGTAGGGATTGAACGTTTCGATTTGCACGTACGTGATTTTGGGGCCTACGGCCAATGCAGTATTGGAAGGCAATGTCCAGGGGGTTGTGGTCCATGCAAGGAAATAAACATCGGTATTTGCATACTTAAACAGGAATTCCGACTGGCTGTTCCTTATCACGCTAAACTGAGCTACCACAGTGGTATCCTTCACATCGCGGTAGCATCCGGGCTGGTTCAACTCGTGTGTGCTGAGGCCGGTGCCTGCAGCGGGTGAATATGGCTGTATGGTTTTACCTTTATATAACAATCCTTTGTTAAACAGTTCTTTAAGCAAGTACCAAAGGGTTTCGATATACTCGTTCTCATAGGTAATATACGGGTTGTCCATATCCACCCAGTAACCCATTTTATGGGTAAGGTCCTCCCACAGGTCGGTGTATTTCATCACTTCCACCCGGCACTTTTCGTTGTACTTCTCAATGGATATTTTCTTGCCAATATCCTCCTTGGTGATGCCCAGCATCTTTTCAACACCAAGTTCTACAGGCAATCCATGGGTGTCCCACCCCGCTTTGCGATGTACCAAAAACCCCTTTTGCGTTTTATACCTGCAAAAAATATCCTTAAGAGCCCGGGCCATGACATGGTGAATTCCGGGTATTCCGTTGGCCGAAGGGGGCCCCTCGTAAAAAACGTAAGCGGGATGACCTTCGCGGATTTGCAAACTTTTCTGAAAAGTATTTCCCTTCTCCCAGATTTTTGAAATCTCCTTGTTTACCTGAGAGAGGTTTAAACCTTTGTATTCCTTGAATTTCTCTTTCATTTACAATAACAACAAACAGGTTTTCATAAAAACTTACAAAGATAGTTACCCTTCGGTAAAAACAAACCCACGAAATTCACTTTTTGGTACTTCCGCATGCAAAACGTATATTTCGTTCCCAAAAACTATGTTTTATGTTTTGGCGAAATCACTGGAAGTCCGTTGTATGGGCATTATTAATCTTTACCCTGTCAGTTATGCCGGCCGATAGAGTGCCGAGGGTCGGATTTCTGAAAATCCCTCATGCCGATAAGTTGGTACACTGTTTCCTTTACTTTGTTTTTGGCACTCTGCTGATTTCGGGATTCAATAGGCTAAAAGTGCAACGTGGTGTAACTAACCTTGCCTTGTTGTGGGCGGCAGCAATTTCCATACCCTATGGGATGGGGATGGAACTGATTCAGCATTTTTTTACCTCTCGAAGCGCCAGCTGGTTCGACGTGGTTGCGAATATCATGGGGTTTTTAGTTGCTGCACTTCTTTACAGAATTATCAACCGCAGTACCAAAGGCTACATATAGTTATCAGAAGATTTCTGCTGTATTTCTTTAATTGTTAAGGATTCTAATTATTGAAAATCAACTGCAAATCTGTGTGGTGATAACAGGATGGCATTTTTTCAAATTGTGTCTGAGAATGGATAAAAGGAGTACATTTACCCGACGAAATTTAGAAGCGGATTCATCTGATTTTTTGTAATGGTTTATCTAAATAACAAATTTTATCACCCATGACATCTGACGCCGATATCGAAAGGGCATTCAATGACAAAAAGATTTTTTTTGAGCAAGGTCAAACCAAATCGTACTCTTTTCGCATAACCCAGTTAAAGAGGCTAAAAAACAGTATAAAAAAGTTTGAAGGGGATTTACTCACCGCCCTCCACAAGGATATGCACAAGGCGGCAATGGAGGCATATATCAGCGAGGTGGGATTTGTGTACCACGAGATAGCGGTCACGCTAAAGCGTTTGAAGAGATGGATGAAACCCGCAAGGGTGGGAACGCCCCTGGTTTTACACCCTTCAACAAGCAGGGTTTACCCCGAGCCATTGGGTGTGGTGCTCATTATTAGCCCCTGGAATTACCCTGTCAATCTATCCATTACGCCTCTGATTGGTGCCATTGCAGCGGGGAACTGTGCTATAATTAAGCCATCGAACAACACACCGAATACAGTGGAAGTAATAGAGCGTATTGTTTCTGATGCGTTTGACAGTAACTACGTTAGCGTGGTGAAAGGGCCGGGTGAGATGATAGGCCCAAGGCTGATTGAAAAACACCCTTTCAACCATATCTTCTTCTCAGGAAGCCCCGAGGTTGGGAAGCAGGTAATGGTCATGGCTGCAAAACATCTTACTCCTGTAACTCTTGAACTCGGTGGGAAAAGCCCTGTCATTGTCGATTGTAGTGCCGACATTGATATTTCGGCTAAAAGAATTGTTTGGGGTAAATTTTTTAATGCAGGCCAAACCTGCATTTGCCCCGATTACCTCATTGTCCATCATGACGTTAAGGATGCATTATTGTCGTGCATAAAAAAGTATATCGTGCAATTCTATGGGGACAACCCCGAGCATAGTCCATGCCTGACTCATATTATCAATGAAAAAAGGTTCAATAAATTGATTGGCTACTTAAAAGACGTTCATATTGTTCATGGGGGAAGAAGTTCCCCGGCGGAAAAGTATATTGAACCAACCGTGGTTGATGAAATTCCCGAAAATCACCCGCTGCTGAAGGATGAAATTTTTGGTCCCATTCTTCCGGTACTAACCTTCAAAAATACAGAAGAGGTGGTGCAAATAGTAAAAAAGAATGGACACCCTTTGTCATGCTACATTTTCACTAAAAACAAGGACTTTGAAAAGAAGCTTGTCAAAACCATCGAATTTGGAGGTGGCTGTATAAACAATACCATTGTTCACATAGCTAACCCACATCTACCATTTGGCGGGGTGGGTAATAGTGGAATGGGCAGATACCATGGGAAATATAGCTTTGACGTATTCAGTAACTACAAGAGCATTGTGAAAACATCAACTCTCATTGACCCCATGTTGAAGTATCCGCCCTACTCGGAGCGGAAATATAAATGGATTCGGCGGTTGATGTAGCTGCTGGCATAGACCCATTTTGCCTTGTCCCGTTTTTTCTCTGGATGAATGGCTTGGGATTATGCTTCGATTTGAAAGGTTTGTTTGGTAAGCCTCAACTTTTATAAATTTGTGAAGATAAAAAACCATAAACCATGACATTCCCCTCCCCATTAACCCACGGCCGATTGATTAAGCGCTACAAGCGCTTTCTGGCTGATGTTGTGCTCGATTCGGGCGAAGTGGTAACGGCACATTGCACCAATTCCGGCTCCATGAAAAGTTGTCTTGAGGAGGGAGCCGAGGTTTACCTTTCGCCCGTAAATGATCCCACGCGTAAAACCAAATTTACATGGGAGATGATACGCATTAACAACGGATGGGTGGGTATCAACACCTCAAACCCCAACAGGTTAGCCTATGAATATGTAACCAGCGGGCTGATACCCGGGATTGAAGGTTACACCAATGTGAGGCGGGAGGTTACTTACGGCGATAGCCGTTTCGATCTATACGCCGAGCGTGAAAGCGAAAAGTGCTTTATTGAGGTTAAAAATGTTACCCTGAAGGAGGGCAAATATGCTCTTTTTCCCGATGCCGAGACCTCTCGTGGAAGGAAACATTTAGAAACCTTGATTAGCATTAAAAAGGAGGGGATGAGAGCCATTATGCTTTACATTGTTCAACGTACGGACGTGGAGATTTTTGCACCCGCATGGGACATTGACCCGTTTTATGCCGAAACCCTGGTAAGGGCACATGCCAACGGTGTGGAGATTTTCCCTTTCAGGGTAGAGGTTTCCCCTCAGAGAATTATGCCCTCCGGGCTTTTACCCTACAGGCTTGACAAAGAATAGGGTGGCAAAACAAACATTTGCAAAAATGAACGAAACGCTTGTCGTCCCAACAAACCCACAGGATAATTGTTTTAATTAATACATTAAAAAAACCAGCATCCCTTTTCAACCTTTTTCAAAAAAATGATTCTATAGCATATCGTACCGAACGGTTTTTTGGTGTTTGGTTTTAAAATAATATGTGGCGAAACGGCTACAAACCTATGCAAAAAGATGGCGTTAATAAGAATTTAGTTTTAATACTGGTGATGATTACTTCATTCATCACCCCATTCATAGGCTCGGCAGTAAATTTGGCACTACCCAAAATCAGCGAAGATTTCGGTTTGAATGCCATCGGAATGAGCTGGGTAACCATGTCGTACATTCTTGCATCGGCAGTGCTGTTGGTTCCCATGGGCAAACTTGCCGATATAGTGGGTAGAAAACGCATATTTTTCTGGGGAAACATCGTACTGGCCATCGGTTCGTTTCTTGGCGCGATATCAACTACAGGGGTTGCACTAATCGTTTTCAGAATTTTGCAAGGCGTTGGCAGTTCCATGATTTTCTCCACAGGAATTGCACTGGTAACATCTGTGTTTCAACCATACGAAAGAGGAAAAGCCATAGGGTTAAGCGTTACGGCAACCTACGTTGGACTATCTACCGCTCCCATAATCGGAGGTTATCTTATTGTTTGGTTTGGCTGGCACAGCCTATTTTACGTTCCCATCCTGGTTGGGCTTATTTCCGCCACTGCCATGCGTATTGCCGTCAGGCAAGAGTGGGCCGAGGCTAAAAACGAAAAGTTCGATTTACTGGGAACGCTGGTTTACGTTCCATCCATGAGCATTTTCATGTTTGGCTTTTCGCAGCTACCCGTCACCCATGCAATAGTGCTTACCGCGCTGGGTATAGTAGGATTAACATGGTTTATTCGCATTGAGTTGAATGTGGAAACCCCGGTTTTCAACATTAACCTCTTTAAAACCAATAAACTTTTTGCCTTTTCCAACCTTGCGGCGCTTATCAACTACGCCACAACCTTTGCCTCAACTTTTATGCTCAGCTTGTATCTCCAGTACGTAAAGGGATTAACCCCCGGTAAAGCAGGAGCCATACTGGTAACACAGCCCATGGTGATGGCTCTGGTCGCAGGTTGGGCAGGCAGGCTATCGGATAAGCGCGATCCGCGCATATTGGCATCGTTGGGCATGGGCTTTTCTATGGTGGGGCTACTGCTATTAATACGTATCAACGCTGCCACTCCCATCGCCTACCTGGTTTTCACTTTGGCAATCCTGGGCTTTGGGTTTGGCCTTTTCTCATCGCCCAATACCAACTCTATCATGGGGTCAGTTGATAAGCGCTTCTTGGGGGTTGCCTCAGGGACAGTTGGTACCATGCGGATGACCGGACAAATGGTGAGCATGGGTATTGCCACCCTCATCCTGAAAAGTTATATTGGTACCGATTCCATCAAACCAGAAAACTATCAAATGTTTATCTGGGCCATTGGTACAACCTTCGTTGTTTTTGCCATGCTCAGCATGGTGGGCATTTGGGCTTCGCTTAAGCGCGGGAAATCAAACGCAGTAGTTGGATAATCCAACTATGTTTCTTAGCAAAATAAAAAAAGCACCCGCGGGTGCTTTTGGTGAGTGGGCCTAACTGGGCTTGTCCCGACCCCGATACATCGTGGTCGGGACAGTGACCCCAACGGCACATTAGGCAAAACGCTGCTTGAGCCTGTTCAGCATTGCCTCGTCCTCAATTAACTGCTCTATAAACCGTCGACTCTTCATTCGCTTGATGTACTTTTCTATCCGCAGTGCCTGTGTAAGGGAATTGCAGGGAATGGTCAACACGACCTCCCAATCGTTTGCCCTTGCGGTAAAGGATCGGGAACCATAGAGCTTGTCCCAATGCTGCTGTAGCCTGCACTCAACAGAATCGGAGGTGACTCCAACGTAGAATCGGTTTAAACTCCGGCTGAACAGGATATAGTAGTACGCTTGATCTATGGCTTGAAGATGTAAAAAAAGCACCCGCGGGTGCTTATGGTGAGTGGGCCTAACTGGGCTTGAACCAGTGACCCCCTGATTATGAGTCAGGTGCTCTAACCAGCTGAGCTATAGGCCCTGAATAGTATGTAAAACAATAAAATTGGCAGATGCCTTTTTTATCGGCTTGCAAAATTACATATTTGCATCGGAAATTAAAACCCCTAAACACTTTTTTTATGCAAAAACCCATTTTTATCCCTTACGCACATATTCCCATTAAAAATATAATTTTCGACCTGGGCGGAGTTATCATGAATATTAGCTACCAAAAAACCCTCGATGCGTTCAAACAAATTGGGATAAACAATATTGAAGAATTATACACCCAGATGGAGCAAACAGAATTATTCGATTTATTTGACAAGGGGCTTATTACTCCTCATGATTTCAGAGATTCCATACGACAATACTCACCGATTGGGCTAACAGATGGCGATATCGATATGGCATGGAATGACATGTTCTTGGACCTGCCAAAAGTAAGGCTAGACCTTTTACAAAGCGTAAAAAATCATTACAACACCTTTCTGCTAAGCAATACCAATGCAATACATATTGAATATTTCAATCAACTGCTAAACAGGGAATTCGGGCTAAAAGACTTTTCGAACTTTTTCCATAAAATTTACTATTCCTACGAAATTAAAATGCGAAAACCCGACCCTGATCCCTTTATGCTGATTGTGAATGAGAACGGTTTGAAAGTGGAGGAAACCCTCTTTATCGACGATTCAATACAGCACATCGTGACAGCGCATTCGTTGGGAATTCATTCCTATTTGCTGAAGTGCAATGAAAGCGAAATCATAGAGAACCTTTTCAAACGATGAGCTTTTTTTGACAAGGTGATTTATCCTGAATTATTGACAATTAAATCCTAAATTTGTACCCTAAAACAAAAAACTACTTTTTATGAGCGATTCCAACGGACTCATGGATGTGCTGGGTAATCCCCGCAATTTTTTGGAAGAGATTATTGAAGAAGATATTAAATCGGGTAAACATGGGGGAAGGGTATTAACGCGTTTCCCCCCCGAACCCAACGGATACCTTCATATAGGTCATGCCAAGTCCATTTGCCTCAATTTTGGGCTTGCCCAAAAATATGGCGGTCAGACCAACCTACGGTTTGATGATACTAACCCCACCAAAGAGGAGGTGGAATACGTTGAGTCCATTAAGGAGGATATTGAATGGCTTGGCTTTAAGTGGGCCAATGAACTTTACGCTTCCGATTACTTTGAGCAGCTGTATCAATGGGCAGAGCTGTTGATAAATAAGAAGTTGGCATATGTTGACGATCAGTCGCAGGAAGAGATACGGCTAAATCGGGGGACAGTAACCCAACCGGGCACGGAGAGCCCATGGCGCAACAGGAGCGTGGAAGAGAATCTGGAACTTTTCCGCAACATGCGGGCAGGCAAATACCCGGACGGCAGCCGGGTGCTTCGCGCAAAAATTGACATGGCCCACCCCAATATGCTCATGCGCGACCCCATTCTCTACCGGATAATCCATGCACACCACCATCGCACGGGTAACGACTGGTGTATCTACCCCATGTACGACTACGCTCATGGTCAATGCGATTCTATAGAAAGGATTACCCACTCCATCTGCACTTTAGAGTTTGATGTGCACAGGCCCCTGTACGATTGGTTCATCGAGAAGTTGGAGATTTTCCCCTCGCACCAGTATGAGTTTGCCCGGCTTAACCTAACTTACACGGTGATGAGCAAGCGCAAGCTGCTTCAGCTGGTACAGGAAGGCTTTGTTAGCGGTTGGGACGATCCGCGGATGCCTACCATTTGCGGGCTTCGCCGCAGGGGTTTTACTCCCGAATCATTAAGAAATTTTGCAGAAAAGGTAGGAGTTGCCAAACGCGATAACGTTATCGATCTGTCGTTGCTGGAATTTACCCTGCGCGAAGACCTTAATCTGCGCGCCCAGAGACGCATGGCTGTTCTTAACCCGCTGAAAGTGATAATTACCAACTACCCCGAAGGGGAGTTTGAAGAATTGGAGGCCATTAATAATCCCGAGGATGAAACGGCAGGGAAACGCCTGGTTCCTTTTGGCAGGGAGATTTATATAGAGCAGGAAGATTTCATGGAGAATCCTCCCAAAAAGTTTTTCCGATTGGCTCCCGGAGCCGAGGTTAGACTTCGCTACGCCTATTTCATCAAGTGCAATAATGTTGTGAAAGATTCGCTGGGCAATATTACCGAGTTGCATTGCACCTACGATCCTAAATCTAAAGGTGGAACCTCGCCCGACGGGCGAAAGGTTCAGGGCACCATACATTGGGTATCGGCTAAGCATGTCGTAAAGGCTGAGATTCGTCTATTCGACCGCCTGTTTATGAGTATCAACCCTGATGATGTTCCGGAGGGTGTAGATTGGAAAACGGGCCTTAACCCCGAATCTCTTAAAGTGATCACAGGGTTTTTGGAACCCTCGCTCAAAGAAGCAAAGCCATTAGATAAGTTCCAGTTTGAGCGCATGGGCTATTTTAGCGTTGATTACGACAGTAAACCTGAGAATCTTGTTTTTAACCGCACTACTACCCTAAAGGATACCTGGGCAAAAATTGCAGGGAAATAGTTACTTGGGCAAAATATTGGCAAATTTTTTACAAAAATGCAGCCCGTATTCGTATATTTGCAGCCCTGATAATTGTCCTGTGGTGTAATTGGCAACACGTCTGACTCTGGATCAGAAGAGTCCAGGTTCGAGCCCTGGCAGGACAACAAAATACTCCTTATTCCTGAGGATAATTCATTTCAATTCTGCCCACTCACTTAAATTAACTTTTAAGATTTTAAATCTAATTCTCACATTATTAAAAACATAAAGGGGTTGCTAATGAACCTACCATAGCAACCCCTTTCCATTTATCCGGCCAAGACGGCTATTTTAGCTTTGATGGTGAAAATTTGGCCACGTAGCAAGCATTACTCTCAATATCTTTACTATTAAAAATATCTGTTTTGTAATGGTTATTGACATACATTTCCGCCTGATCGCAATAGTATTTACTGGCAGGAATGCCCGAAGTTCCGGTAGGAATAACCACCAACGAATTATCCCAATTTGACAAATCGTAAATATGCCTTTGCGATGCACCGTTGTTGGAAGTAAAAGGCTTTTTAAAGCTAAAAGAATAGGGGCAAACTGTATGGAAACTGCCTCCAACGGGGAACGGCCCTTTATTCAGGCTAAAAATTCTATCCAATATTTTCACGGAGCCCATGGGGTGGCCAAGAATAAGACGGTGAATTTTTCCCCATTCCCAGCCGTTAGGATTGTTACCCATATTATCTTCAAGCCAGGCAACCGTTTGTTTGAATGTGATTAAAACCATGTCTTCAAACGACTCCCTCTCTTCAGTATTGATATCGTCAATCCATGATGAATTGGGGTTCCGCCACACATGGTCGAAAAGTTCTTTACATAAACCCGAGCCGATGAACTCAGTGTAAAGGTTTTCACCCATTTCATCGATTACGGTATTCTTAATAAATAGCAGGTAAAATTTCTCAAAAATCGTTGTTGCAATGCTTTCAGGCTTTAGCACCATGTCCCAGTTTTTCAGGTATTCCAGTGCCTTTTGCTCGTTCACAGTGAGATCATTCGCAGTTGAAATGGCGGCAATCAGCTTATTAAGGTATCGCTCCACAAGTTTCGATTTAAAATCAGCCTGCATGGCCTTGTAATCCTCAATCCCCAACTTCTCTTTGGAATTAAGCATTTCAACAATCCTATCGGCGCGGTTCGGGATAGAGTACCAGTAACCGATATAGTAGTGATAATCATCGCCTACGGTTCTGTTATTGGCGGAACTGATAAACCCTTGTGGCGGATTGAATGTATAGGGAAGTTTTTCAAACGGAAGCAGCCCTTCCCAATCATACTGATCGGTTTCGCCCGGGTATATCGATATCCCGTTGCCTGCCTTACGCACGGGTGCTCCGGTTGCTGTTTGAAGCCCGATATTCCCATCCACATCAGCATATATAACATTTTGGCTAACAGAGGTCATGGTGGTGAGAGCATTGCGAAAATCATCCCAGTTAGCTGCCCGATTAAGCAAATAAACAGTTCGTAGCTCGTTGCTGTACATATTGCCTGTCCATTGCATGGAAATAGCCTCTCCCTCAATCTTTTTAAAACCCGATACGATGGGACCTCTATGGGTAAAGCGAATTTCTTTGGTTACGGTGTCGCCGCCCTTAACGGCTATCTTTTCAGGGCGTATTTCCATATCTTTCCATTCCCCATTGTAACGGTACTGATTTGGGTTTTCGGGGTTGATTGTTTCTAAGTAAAAATCGGTTTCATCAACATAAACATTGGTCATTCCCCAGGCAATACGCTCATTATGACCAACGATAACTAAGGGTTGCCCCGGCAATACCACGCCCGTAACGTTCAGCTTACCATCAACTACCTGATGCATTTGGTACCAAATGCCCGGAGCATTAAGCCCCAAGTGCATATCGTTAGCCAACAAAGGCTTCCCTGTTTCGCTTTTCTGTGGGGCAACTGCCCAGTTATTGCTCCCTCTGAAAATTTCCAACCCCATTGTTTTAAGGTTTGCGTTGCCATCGAGCAAAGAGAACATTTGTGAACCTTTTTCTGCTGGTAATGAGGGATGGACATAGGTTTTATGCTGATTGAGATCAGGAATCAACTCCATAAATTTTTCTTCGTCAACCACCGATTTGAGTTTGTGTAGCAAAGTTTCTGAATCCCATGATCCTGTGAGATCCCATGCCATATATCCAATAAGGTTGATGGAATGAATTGGCTGCCATGGTTCGGGTTTATAGCCAAGGATTGTAAACTCAGGGGGCAACTTTTTCAGATTTTTCTCAATAAATTGGTTAACACCTTCGGAAAATGCATTCAGGGCATTTTGAATGTTCTCGTCGGTTTTCGAGAGTACCATTTCCGATTTATCCTGTATGCGCAATGCACGGAGTAGATGGTCGGTATCAACCATCCCCTCGCCAAAAATTTCGGAAAGGCGCCCCTGTGTGACGCGTCGTAATAAATCCATATGCCACAATCTGTCCTGTGCCATTAGGTAACCCACGGTTAGGTATAGATCATTCTCGTTCTTTGCGTAAATGTGGGGAACAGCATGCATGTCCCTGTAAACCATAACCTCGTCGGTTAATCCGGACAGGGTCACATTTTGGTTGTAGTCGGGAAGAGCTTTACGAGAAATTCTGTTAATGATAATAATACCGACTATAATAACCACAAGGATAAGTATGGCTATTATACCAACTATTCTTTTTAATGTTTTCATAATTAACTGGTTTTGGGTGATTGACAGGCAAGTTTAATGATAATTTTACAATTTATAGTTTTAATTCGTTTAATAATGGAAAAATATCAAAAAAACACATAGCCAACACCATGGAACTTAATAAAGAAGTCCAAATAGCCAAAGAGGAATGGTATGGTTTGAACCAACTTCAATTCCATCGGTAGCAGAAAAAGCATGGGGATTATTAACCAAAAACTTCGAGGGCTTTTTATATGTACCCACTTCAAAAATCCATTTGGCATCAACTTCAAAATCACCGTTGTTTGGCTTCTTAATTGACCATAAGTGGCTGAGCTGATTCATAAAAAAAGTTTTACTAATTGTGCCAGCCGTTAGCTCTCGCTCTGAGAGAAGTGTGTGGATATTTGAATTATTCAGAAAGATTGTTTGAGGTTTTTGGAGAATACTTATTATGCTACCTGCAGGATACAAGAGCTGTATCAGCCCTGCCTTTTCAAGGTGGAAAAGATAGACGATCAATGTATTCCTGTGTACACCAACCTTTTCGCTAAGTCTAAGGATGTTGGGTTTAAACGGTGCATTCTGAGCAATGGCATAGAAAAGCTGCTTCATATTACCGGCATTGTGTGGATCATAACCCTCAAGATAGTTTAAATCGACCTCAATGGCCTGCATGAGCAGCTGCTCAATATTCTGCAATGTGTTGTCTGTCTGGTTATATGTGGATGGATAATAGCCATTAACAAGATAGTTGTCGAAATGGAAAAGTGGCTTAAACCGGGACGATAGATCCAAAGCAATATCCCTGTGGTTGTTGATAATATCCTCAAGGCTGAAAACAGGAAGATCAGCCACCCCAATATATTTCAAATATTCTCTGAAAGAAAGACCTTGTAGATTGTAGGTTTTAACGTTTTTGCAGAAATCAGCCCCTTGTTTCAACATATCGATGACTGACGAACCGGAAAACACAACGCTGAGATCCTGAATGTTGTGAAAGATGTTGATCAAATCCTGCGACCAGTTGGCCTGTTTATGCACTTCATCTACAAAAAGGCATTTACCTCCCCTGTTTCTGAAATCATAGGCTAATTGGTAAAGGGAGTGGGATGAGAAGTAAAAATCTTCAAGAGATATGTAAAGAGCCTCGTAGCTGTTGCCAAATCTATGCACTATCTGTTGAAGCATCAGGGTTGTTTTGCCCACTCCGCGTGGTCCAATGATTCCAACAAGTCTGTGATTCCAGTCTATTTGCTCGTTAAGGTGACGGGAGAAGCGCATGGGAACGCTACCAATTACCTGATTTGATTTGTCACGTAGTTTATTCATTGTATAGATATTTATGCAAATATAATAAATAGTGCATAAAAATAAAAGCAAAAATATTGTTTTTTTAATCTAAAGAATTCAACTTATTATTAAATAGATTTGATAATGCTATTTCGGTAGTGTGGCCGAATTAGCGTGCCTTAGAATATTGTTATTGGTGAAAGCACGGAATGCAGTGAGGTAAATCGGGGGATATTACCTCATAATCAAAATTATTCAATTGTTAAAAAGGGTAGGACTGGTACAAAGACAATAAAATAATGGAAACAATAGGGGAAAAAAGCCCCGGCCAATGTAATCCCAATTAATTGCAACTTATACCATCAATGGTACTAAAGGTTTTCCAAGTCGTGTTTAAGCAGTTGCTCTACGCGTAAAACTTCTTTATTTATGTACGATAGGGTTTTTCGTGCTTTTCTTCCTTTCAGTTTACCATGATTTATGCTCTCAAGCACTTCGAGAGTATCGGCCAGCTTAAATGCTTTCAATTGCCTGTAGGCCGATTTCATCCGGTGGGCAACTTCCGATACCATTATATGGTTTTTGTTTGTATAGTGGAGTTTCAGTTCGTTGAGGTTGGCATTGGAGTTGTCGATGAACGATTGTAATATGGCTTTTACAGAATCCTTATTGTTGCCTGCAAACCGAATGATATCGCTGAGATTATAATCCCCGCCATCCTCATCATGTAACCCTGAGAGTTTGCTAATTGCTTTGAAATTATTGCCGTTCACCCTGGGCGCAAGAATGTTGTACAGATCAATTTCATCGAACGGTTTGATAAGGACGCCGTCGAACCCGGCATCGTAATAGAATGAAGGGTTGTCGATGGTGCTGTTTGCGGTTAGGGCAATAACAACAGGCGTTGGCACAATGGTGGGGTGCTCCTTAATGGCTTTTACCAAATCGAAGCCGCTAAGCCCGGGCATTTGAATATCGGAAAGAATCACATCGTAAGAGTTAGCTTCGGCCTCATCAATGGCTACTTTGGGATTGCCAATAATTGTGGGAGAAACGCCAAGCGTTTTCAGCATTTCGCCAATGAGGTCCTGGCTGATTTTATCGTCATCCACAACCAAAATTTTAAGCGTAGCAGGCAGGGATAGGTTTGAAAGCGCTTCTTCGCCGGCCGTCAGGTCGGGCCTCTCGCCAAGGGCGTATCCTATCCTGAGGGTGAAAGTTGTTCCCTTGTTAAGTTCGCTGTGTACGCTGATGTTTCCTCCCTGCAGCTCGGTCAACTTTTTAACTATGGTTAGGCCTAAGCCTGTACCGCCGTACTTGCGTGAAGTGCTGGAGTCGACCTGGGTAAACTGCTCGAATATCGAATCTACTTTTTCCGGCTCGATACCGATGCCTGTATCGGTAACCTCAAAATTGAAAAGAATATGGTCTTCAGCGCCTTCGCTGTGGTTAACCAGTAGGATAACACCCCCATCGTTGGTAAATTTGATGGCATTGCTCACCAGGTTGAAAAGTATTTGTTTCAGCCTGAAGGGATCACCCACGACGGTAATTGGCAGTTCTTGTTGACAGTGTAGTTGGAGCGATATGTTCTTTTCCTTAGCCTTAAATGCAAATGTTTCTATCGTTTCCTTGGCAATATCATATGGCGAGAAAGGAATTGCTTCAAACTTCAAATAGCCTCCCTCAATCTTGGAAAGATCCAGAATATCGTTAACGATGTGCAATAAGTGCTGGGAAGAATTTTCGAGGGATGTGACAAATCTATTCTGGCTTTCGTGTAGATCGGATCGTTTCAGCATGCGCGAGAAACCGATTATGGCGCTAAGGGGCGTACGGATTTCATGGCTCATGTTGGCAAGGAACTCCTCTTTAATTTTCAGAAGTTTTTCGGCAAATTTTTTAGCTTCAAGAAGTTGGCTTCGATAAAAATTGGCATTAGTTATATCTCTGAAAATAATGAGTGTGAAAACAAGCACCATTAAGAAAGCGGCGGCACCCAGAGCTATTAAAAGGTTAGTGGAACTTTTCACCACTTCTTTGGCCTCCTCGGTTTGATTGAAGGAATTTTTCAATTCCTCCTGTTCAAGAAGCGAGACCATATTGCGAATCTGGTCCATTATCTGCTTATCGCTTCGTAACAGTTCCAGCTCTTTAGTGCTAATATTGTAGATAACCTCCTGCTGTTGATTTTTGATTTGAGTTAAAATTTTAACCACCTCGTTCAACAGGCTATCAGAGGAATAGGCTACTCCTAACTTTAGAGTATCAATTTTGGTTTCCACCTTTACATGCATCTTCGTAATGGTAGTGTCCTTGGGTTCGGGCGGCTTGGAGAACCAACGCTTCATGCGTGAAAATAGCCCCTGATCCAACTCGACTTCCGGTTTTCGTGAAATAACTGTATCCTGCTTTGATGTGGTGGTTATCGTTGTTTTAGTGATTACTGAGGCCTGATTTGAGGTATTGGGCTCAATTTTCTCAACCTCTTCAAGGGCCAAATGGTAAAATTGTGAATATTGATCCTCCGTTTTCAGGGCTAATAGCTCATTGAGGATATTTTTCTTACTCTCTAGTAGCTCCTGTATGTAAAGGATTTTGCCGCTTTGAACAGGATTGTCGTAGGAGAGAATCAGCAGGGAATCGACCTTTTCGTTGATGTTTATTAGTAACGAGAAATAGAGCGTTAAATAGTGCTCGTCGTGTGTGAGGGTATAGGTGCGGATGTTACTTTCTGCCTCGTATATATCGGCTAGAATATTATTGAGCTTAATGAGCTTCTGCCTGGGCTCTGAAAGGATCTCCTGGGTACTGCTAAGCTTTGTAAATCCTTTGTAAGTAACGAAAGAAGCAGCAAATGCAATGCTCAGGATTATTAAAAACCCGAACAGCACTTTAGGCTTAATTCTCAGCCGCTGCTTCTTTTCGCTGGCGTCTATTTTCACCGGAAAGGGTTATAATTTGCAAAGGTGCAATATACAAAAAAGTACCGGCTTGTTGTTACGCCCAATGAAGTCCAACGCAAAACCCGTTAAATTTGGTTTAAATACCCCGCATCGATTAGTTTACTTCTATTACCAAGTATTTGCTTGAACTCCAGAATAGTTTCGGATTGGTAATCTCTATCCTTTCTACAATTTTCTTTTCGTTTTCAATAAACTGATACGACTCAGTGGGATGAGGGGTAATCATGATTGGCTTTTTGGCAAATAGCGGGATAACCGTAGTGGTGGTTATATCAATCTCTGTAAAATAGCCGGTATTGAAGTTGGGCTCAAGTTGCAGGGTTTTGCCCATACCAAGGAAACCTCCGGCTTTCCCAACGATGTGGTTGTCAACAAGCTCCTTTTTTGTGCCAAAGGCATACCACGCCTTATTAAGCTCTTGCGTCTGGCGTTGAACCTCTTGAATAAGGTCCTGCTTTTCGCGGTTCAGCGTATCAAGGGTGGCATTAAGCATTTCAATGGAAAAGTCGAGTTTTACCAGTTGATCTTTCAGCCTATTAATTTCTTCATCCTTGGCCGCAATCATATTTTCGGCTTGCTTAAGCCGTTTCTCAAACTCATCAATCTTCAGATTGGCGCCTTTCAGCTGTTTATTCAGGTAACGAATGGTTTGCCTGTTTTTATTCATCAGCTCATTTATTAGGTTGATGTCGCTATTGATCCTTTCACGAGAATCGGGCATCATCTCATCGCCCAACGCTGCGCGTTTCGATATTAGCTGTTCCTTCTCCTTGATTATGGCCAGGTTGTCCTCAATCTCATTGAGAAGTTTAAAAAATTCGTTGATCGAAGAGTCTTTTGCAAAGGCTTCGGCCTTGAGACCCGCTATCTCCTGTTTAAGAGATTCGATTTCTTTTTTTTCAGCCTGATTGCAGGCAATAAGCAGTACCAGAATGGCTGCCAAGGGAATTAATCTTTTCATAGTTGGTTTAATGTTAATAATGTGATTGGTTTTATACCACGGTAACCCTTTTGTGCCAATTGAGTGCCAAAGACTTAAAGATAAATTCATGTTTCTAACGAGCACGGTATGAGTTCGTTGCCTATTTGGGGTATTGGCCACAACTCAACAAAGTGGGAAAAATATCAACACATTGTACTAAAGTTAAGTAGTCCATATCGTCTTTTTGAAACTGGTTTGTTAGCAGACCCCATAATGAGAATTGTAGTTTAAAAAAATCCGGCATGATGAGAAATTTCTTTTCTCAATGGCTTAATTAACAATGTTTTAATAAAGATTTTTATGGGTTGGAACAATCGGAAGAATATCCTTAGAAAATTTTTCTGTTTAGCGGTTATTTTATTTAATCTTCGAAAAACTTTCATAAATTAGCAAAAAACCAATTGTAGGGTTGACAATAACAATATTAAAACTAATCATATGAGGAAACTTTTATTGATTTTTTCGACTTTAATGTTGTCAGTTAATCTATTTGGCCAAACAATAAAATTTCAAGGCGGGACAACATATTCAAATCTTGATTGGCCCACACATCACAACTTCTCTTTTTATGATAAACCGTTTCTTGGTTATTCAGGATTAATTGGACTTGATTACTGCAATAGAAATGTTTTTAATTTATCCAGTAATATCGGACTTGTACAAAAAGGAGGATAAGATAAAATAACTTTTACTGATTCACAAGGAAATATAATTAATGATACAATACTGATTGCTCACCTGGATTACCTATTAATGAACTCGACTATTGATTTTAAATATGCAATCAAAGAAAAGGTTGTTCCATATATAAGTATTGGACCTCGCATTGATTTCTTAATATCTTACAGTGATGATTTTAAAGGCCTTGATGCAATGAATGAGCTGAATAAAATTTCTTTGGGGTTAACCATTGGAGCAGGAATCCGATATGAAATGTTAAAGTTTCAGTTAGGATTAAAAGGCGAATACTTTTTAAATTTCAACAGGTTTGCTGATTGGCCGGCTTCAACGGGAAACTTAGGTGGAAGTATTTCTGATAGGACAATGATGGTAAATTTGACAATTGGAATTCCAATGAATAAAGATGAAAAATGTTTGAGAAAGTTGAATTAGTGGTTGCATTAACTGCGTGATGATCAGTAAAATGGAAAGAGAAGATGATGGATAAGCCAGAATAAGAATTTAATTAGAATTATGGCAAAAAAGGGAAACACGGAGGATAAACGAAAAGAACCACGTTTTTATATGAAGTTAGCCATTGAGGCCATGAAAAGGTCGGTGGATGAACTCAATAAAGATGCGCCCAGCCCAAAAGTTGGGGCAGTTCTTGTTTTCCCTGATGGGACCTACGAAACGGCATATCGTGGTGAATACCGGGATGGCGACCATTCAGAATATACTCTGCTGGATAAGAAATTCAGAACCAAAGATTTGTCAGATTGCTGGCTTTTTGCCACCCTGGAACCCTGTGGCCCTAAGACCAGAAGCGAGAAGAAAACCTGCTGTGCAGAAAGAATTGGGAATGCCCGTATTAAAAAAGTATGGTATGGCGTTCAGGAGCTAAATTCAAAAGCCAAAGGAGGCAAGAAACTTCTTGAAGAAAAATACAAAGCTGAGGTTCTTCCATTTGACCTTGATTTACACAGGGAAATACTATCTTTTAATAAAGAATTTAACGATTGGGTGGAGGAAGAGAACCGGAAACAAATAGATGCCATTAATACTGTTACCGGTCCATTGCAAAAAACAATTAAAAACACTGATATTAGTTTTCTTTCAGAAGATGCCCTTGAACTTTATTTATCCAAAACAGGGAAAGAGTTTGCTTATGATTCAGATGATTTAAAAAATGACCTGATAAGTAAAGATTTACTTGAGGTGGATGAGAAAACAGGTGAAGTAAGGCCAACCGGTGATTGTATTTTGTTGTTTGGTAAAAATCCACGCGATAAATTTCCACAGGCTTCCGTTAAAGCAAAGGTTGACTATGGCGGAGGACAAGAACCCGATGCTGAAAGTTTTGATGATGCACTTGTTCTGATTCCAGACAAGGTAGAGGAATGGGTAAAAAAAGTGATTCCGGAAAGCATGGACAGATCAAGTTTTACAAGAGAAAAGGTATCCCATTTTCCCACTGCTGTAATTCGTGAAGCCATTATCAATGCAATAATTCACCGTGATTACGGTAACAAACGTGCAAAAGTAGAACTGGAAATAACCCCTGAAAAAATTGAAGTTCGTAGCCCGGGAGAACCAATTTCTCCAAACACGCTGAAGGACTTACAAAACTTCACCGCTATTTCACAAACCCGTAACCCTGAATTGGCTTACATATTTAACCTGATGAAATTCATGGAGGAAACAGGTGTTGGAATGGACACCTATAGAACAATGAGAGAGAAGTTTAATCTTCCATTACCTGTCATTACATATCAGAAATCAAACCTAATTGTCACATTCCCAAGGACAATGGAAGCATTTAGGAAGGTTAGTAATGAGGCTATTAAAGGACTTTCAGTTGAAGAACTTAACGGTTTCGAATGGATAAAAAGTAGAGGAGAAGTATCTGCTAAAGCATATACTATTCAATTCGGCATAACTTCTAGAACTACTAGCAGACATCTTAGTAAAATGCTTGATCTTGGTCTTATTGAGACTAATGGAGAAAAACCTAAATCACCGAAATTGAGATACCGTGCAACATAGACAAGAAGATAGTCGTGATGTCTATGTAAGAGGTAATAAAGATGGTAATAATGCTAAACATAGACAATAACATGGACATGCTGTCTATGTTCGAGGAAATTGAGATGCTACTTTAGCTTAAAAAGTGAGGAATTACTAATGAAGTTGAGCATAAACTTGGTCATAGTACCAAAATTTGATTTAAATAAGGATAACATCTGAGTTAAGATATGACAAGAAGTTGGACATTGTGTCCAAGTAAGTCAAATAAGTAATGAAATAGCTGATGCACGAACTAAAGGAGAATATAAACATAGAACTATTGGAACTGCAGTGGACGGCTTTTTTATACTGCCGCTCAATTCCTGCTTCTGCCGTACAAAAAATGCTATGATTGAGAAAATGAGAAAATAATTTTGAATGCCGATGAATAGCCAACACAAAATATCCATTCGTTTTTTCAACGACCGTGAAGTGCGTGCAGTTTGGGATGATGATAATGCCAAGTGGTGGTTTTCGGTATTGGATATTGTGGGTATTCTCAATGAAGAGGCGGATTATACAAAAAGTCGCAACTATTGGAAATACCTGAAAACCAAATTAAAGAGAGAAAGAAACGAACTGGTTAGTGACACTACCCAGTTGAAATTGCTTGCTCCTGATGGAAAAAAACGATTAACGGATACCTTAGACAGCAATGGGGTAATCGAACTGGCAAAGCATTTCCCCAACAATAGAGCAATGAAATTTTTGGATTGGTTTCTTTACAGCGACACCAGCATAGACGGACAAAGCAAGAAAAAAGCCTACACCCTTTTTGAGAGCAATTTGATCAATGAGTTTGAAGTGGGCACTACTAAGGGCTTACAGCAAATACATGCTTATTTGTTTGGAGGCTCATACGACTTTGCCGGAAAAATACGTCAGAAAAATATTTCAAAAGGAGGTTTTCAATTTGCTGTTTCTCATTTTTTGGGGGATACTTTAAAACAAATTGATGCTATGCCCGAAACTAATTTTGATGAGATTGTCGAAAAGTATATTGAAATGAACATAGCCCATCCCTTCATGGAAGGCAACGGCAGAAGCACCCGAATATGGCTGGATATGATTTTTAGAAAACGCCTAAAAAAATGTGTGGATTGGAGCAGGATAGGTAAACGCGATTACATGGAGGCCATGATGCTTAGCCCCACAAAAAGCGAAATGCTGAAACAGCTTTTAAAGCATGCTTTAACCAATAAAATCAATGATCGTGAAATGTTTATGAAGGGCATTGATTACTCCTATTACTACGAAGAATGATAAAAGATAGTCATGTGCCGACCTTTTTAAGTTGCCCGCCATGCTGAAATGCTACGATTGGGCAATAGAGCGAAAAGAAAAATGAGATAGTAATTTGACAAGTTTAATATGAAAGTGCAATTTGACCCAAACCCACGGACAGACAATAATTGTCGGTGCATAACTGGTGATATATCATATTACCGAAATAGTGCGGGGTCAGCATTGTCACATCAATTAAACTTTCTGAGGTCTTTTGAGGCTTTATGCTATTGCAGAGAAAAAGTAAGTACATGGAGAAAGTAAAAAGTTGAGTATTATGAAAAGGCATAGTTTCGATGCGGTTATTTTCGACCTGGATGGCGTGATAACCAAAACAGCCCTGGTGCATGCATCGGCGTGGAAGGAGATGTTCGATGAGTACTTAAAAAAGAGAGAGTTGGAACATGGAGAACCCTTTAAGGAATTTACCCATTCGCACGATTACCTCTCGTACGTCGATGGGAAGCCGCGGTATAAGGGAGTGGAATCTTTCCTAGAATCAAGAGGGATATCACTACCATATGGAACGCCTGAAGATGCAATTGACAAGGAAACGATTTGCGGATTGGGCAATCGAAAGAACATGGCATTCAATAAAATACTTCAACGCGATGGCGTTGAGGTGTATGAATCCACCGTGGCATTCATGGACGAACTTAGGAAGGCAGGCATTCCCCTGGGGGTTGCCTCGTCCAGCAAAAACTGCAGGCAAGTGCTGGAGCGGGCGGGTTTGCTGCACTATTTCGACACCCGCGTGGATGGAGTGATATCGGCCGAAATGGGACTGCATGGAAAACCGGAACCCGACATCTTTACCGTGGCCAGCGATAATCTTAAGGCTCCTTACGACAGGGTTGTTGTGGTGGAAGACGCTGTGTCGGGTGTTCAGGCTGGGAAGAAGGGCAATTTTGGCCTTGTGATAGGTGTGGCACGGGAGGATAATGCCTATGAGTTGAAATACAATGGTGCCGATATTGTGGTAGCCGACATCGAAGAGTTGGGAGGAATCCGGGGTGTGGAAGAATGGTTTGAAGAGGGATTGGCTAAGGATATGTGGACGTTGAGGTACTCCAATTACGATATTACCAGGGAAAAGTCTCGGGAAGCATTGCTAACCGTGGGGAATGGCTACTTTGGCACCCGAGGAGCGTTGGAAGAGAGTGAAGCCAACGAGTACAACTATCCGGGGACTTATATGGCAGGCCTTTACAATAGGCTTAAAACCCAAATTGACGATAGAATAGTGGAGAACGAAGATTTGGTGAATGCACCCAATTGGCTCCCCATAACCTTTAAGGTGGGCGAAGGAGAATGGTTCGACCCCAACAAGGAAAAAATACTTGAAATAGAAAGAAGCCTGAACCTGCTCAATGGAGTTTTAAGCAAAAAGATGCTGGCTCAGGATAGCAAGGGTAACATTACCCTGATTGAATCAACTCGATTGGCAAGTATGGCCAATAAGCACCGCGCAGCCATCAATTATTCAATTACTCCTCAGAACTACACAGGATACATACGTATCAAATCGAGATTGAGCGTCCCGTTGAAAAACGAGGGGGTGAAACGATACGGGTATTTGAATCAGCACCATACCGAGCCCATGGAGCAGGGTGGCAATGATAGTTTGTCATTTGTTGCCGCAAAAACCACTCAGTCGGGAATTGTGATGGCTGTGGCAGCCCAACTGGCAGTTTACTACAACGAACGTCCCATGGCTACAAATTTCGTTTTGAAACAGGATGAGGGATGGGTAAACACCTATATAAAAGCTGAAATAAAAAAGGGTGAAACCTATCGGATTGAAAAGTTGGTCAGCATATGCAACTCGCTGTCGGGCGGGATAGACGATCCCATTGCTTTTGTTCAGCACGATGCCATGAGCTGCAAATCATTTGATGAAATGTTGGCCGGGAGCGCTAAGGTTTGGGAAGATATATGGCGTAAGGTGGATGTTAAGGTTACTGGAGACAGGCTGGCACAGAAACTTTTACGATTGCATATTTACCACACCCTTGTTACCACCTCGCCCCACAGCACGGGCAATGATTTTGGGATTCCGGCACGTGGACTCCATGGCGAGGAGTATCGCGGTCATATCCTTTGGGACGAACTGTTCATATTCCCCTTTTTCTGTTTGCATTACCCCGAAATAGCCAAATCGGTACTGATGTATCGTTACAGGCGATTGTCGCAAGCCCGGGAGAATGCTAAGGGGAATGGCCTAAAAGGGGCCATGTTCCCGTGGCAGAGCGGTAGCGATGGCCGTGAAGAAACTCTTATGGATATTTTTGACCCCCAGTCGGGCGAGTGGAGCAAAGATTACAGCTCGTTGCAGCGCCATGTTTCCCTTGCGATTGCATACAACGTATGGAACTACTTCAACATCACCGGGGACATAGATTTTATGAATGACTACGGTTCGGAGTTGTTCTTCGATATTTGCCGCTTCTGGTCGAGCATAGCTAAATTAGATCCAAAAACAAACCGTTATAGCATCGAAGGGGTGGTAGGACCCGATGTGTATCACCAAAGAATTCCCGGAGTAACAGAAGCGGGGGTTAAGGATAATGCCTATACGAATATCATGGTCGTATGGCTGTTTAAACGAGCATTCGACCTCATGGAGGCAATGGGAGAGAATAGGAGGAAGATGGTACTCCGGTCCATTTCACTGCAGGAAGAGGAGTTAGAACTATGGCGCAACCAAATAAGCCGCATGAACCTGTCAATCTCGCCCGAGGGCGTGCTGGAACAGTTCGAGGGTTTTTTCAGCCTGAAAGAGATAGATTGGAATACTTACCGGGAAAAGTTAGACAAAACGAACCCATTGCACAGTTTGCTGAAATCAGAAGGCAAGGCGACAGATGTCTTTAAGGTATGCAAGCAGGCCGATGCTCTCATGATATTTTTCAACATTTTGCCTGCTGAAGTAATGCAAATTATTCAGGATTTGGGATATACCCTGCCAACGGATTACCTTAAGAATAATTTTGAGTATTATTACAACCGTTGTGCGCACAGTTCATCCCTCGCCGCTTTGACGCATGCCTATGTGGCTGCCCTGGCAGGGATGAATAACCTTAGCCGCGATCTCTACCAAAAAGCTCTCAAATTTGATTACAATGATGAAAAGGGAAACACCACAGCCGAGGGCATCCATTTAGGGGCCATGACCGGAGCTGTGATGATGACACTAACGGCATTTGCAGGGTTAAATTACCAAGGGGATTTGCTTTCCATTAGCCCAAATCTGCCCAAGCCTTGGCGGTCGATTGAGTTTTCTATTTCGTTCAAAGGAGAGGAGTATTGTGTATGCGTGAAAAAAGAACAAGTGAAAATCAAACGAATGGGAACGCCCGGCGAAAGCAGCAGGGTTGTTATTAACGGTAAAGAGTTTGTGCTGACAGCCGATAGAGAAATAGTGGTTAATATAAGTTAACGCTCCATACCTCTCTCAGATTCTTAGCTTTTTCCCATGAAAAGCGGATAATTAAAGAGTTGGTTTATGGCAAACAGAACGACCAATAAACTGTGTCATTCCACAACCCTTATCTCTGTGCTCAACGGCATTGCTTTTCGGTAAACTGCGCTCACCCCGCAGTAATTCTCCTCTGAGAGTTTCACTGCCTTTTCCAGCTTATCCATGGGAAGGTTTTTTCCTTTGAATTCGTAAATCACCTTCATGGATGAATAGTGTTTGGGGTGCTCTTTGGTCAACTCGCCCTCTACCCATATGCGAAGCCCTTCCAAATCGACCCGCATTTTTTTGAGAATTGACACCACGTCCATTCCGGTGCATCCGGCCAATGCAACCAGCATTAGGGTTTTTGGACGAGGCCCTTTGTCCATTCCGCCTACCTCGGGGTAAGCATCAACAACCATCTTGTGCCCGTTGACCTCAACGTCGAAAGCCATTCCGCTTTGCCAATCAATGTGAATCTTGTCTATGCTCATAAATGTGGATTTTTACTTAACAACATGGGTTCAGCAAATTTGTTTAACAAGTTTGTTTAATAAATTGAGAAAAATACTAAACAAAATGTTCCCGCTAATAGATTTCGATATAAGGAGAGATTAAACCATTTTAAAAATGGTACTTAGCAAAGGAACATTGCTGCTTAAAATGTACTCGGCGAAGGTTTACGAAATCAGCACACTACGCTACCATCCATAAGCCTGAGAAATGAATGGAAATCAGGTTGGCAGAAAAAACTTTGCTCATTATCCCGAAGTGCTGAAACTACCCTTAACCGATACCTCCTTTGGAGTAATGTTAAGTACCGGAATCAATGATTTGCTAAGCATCTGCTGAGCATTTGTCCCCAAAAAGAAATCCGACAGCGAATCGCTTTGCTCAGTCATAATGCTGACCAAGTCAGCCCTAATTTCATTGGCAAACTCAAGAACTGTATTGGCAATGCCTTTCCCCAGTCTGTTGGTTACTTTATGCTTAATGCCATGTTCGGTAAAATACTCGCACACCTGTTTGGTGTATGCCGCAACCCTGTTTTCAGCTTCAGGGCTGGAGGAAGAACTTACGCCGAGAACTTGAATCTCAGCACCGAATGTCTTGGCAATAAACCCGGTATAGGGTGCTTTCTGGCGTGTTACCAGCGATGGATCAATTGGGAAAACAATATTCTCAATTTTTCTAACGGCAGCTCCGTGGCGAACTGTGATGACAGGGAGGTCGGAGGCTGAGATTATTTTTAAAGCGTTGCTCCCAATGAAAAGTTCTTCAAAACCCGATGCCCCATGCGTCGATAGGATAATGGCCGATTCGTCGAACGCTTCGGCCTGATTTATCACTTCCTGGTAAATCTTGCCTTTTTTAATATGATATTCAATTCGTTGGGGATCATATAGGGTTCCCGAATAGTCGTTGATTATCTTTTCAAAGGCACCCTGCGCCTGTTTATGCTCCTCCTGGAAATCAAGCCGTCCGATTTCAGAGCCCGGTTTTTGGACGTAAACCATTTGTATATTTGCCTTGAACTGATTGGCAAAAATTATGGCTAACTTTAAACCATTCAGCGATTCTTCCGAAAAATCGATGGGTACAATTATTTGCTTCATAAGCGGAATTTTTATATTTAAACAAATATAGCGATAAAATCCTTTATAACACCAGGTAATCGATGTAACCTTAAAAAAGAGTTCTAAATTTTTTCTTAACGCAATTATCATCTTTCTTTGCAAATTATTATTGGCATGGATAGCATTATCAACATATTGGGCTTCTATCGCAGGCCTACACGTAAGGTGTACGTTGGCAGCGTACCTATGGGTTCTGATTATCCCATTCGCGTGCAGACCATGACCACAACCAATACCAACAACATTGATGAAACAGTAGAGCAGTCCATAAGAGCAATTGAAAGTGGGGCTGATTTTATTCGGATAACGTCACAAGGGAAAAAAGAGGCTCAAAGCATAGGCAAGGTTAAGCAAATTCTTGAGGCTAAGGGATACACAACACCCATTATTGCCGATATCCATTTCAATCCAGCTGCAGCACTTGAGGCTGCAAAATATGCCGACAAGATTAGGATAAATCCGGGCAATTACGCCGATAAATCGCGCTCGTCGGCCATAGGCATCACCGATTTAGAGTATGAACAGGAGTTGAAAAGAGTGGAAGAACGCTTCATCCCGCTTATTGACCTGTGTAAGCAGAACGGTGTGGCCATACGTATTGGGGTTAACCATGGTTCTCTGTCGCAGAGAATTATGTGCAGATATGGCGATACTCCCAAAGGCATGGCCCAATCGGCCATGGAATTTCTGAGGATATGCCGGCGGCATGATTTTCACAACCTTGTGGTGAGCATGAAATCGAGCAATACCCGTGTGATGGTGCAGGCCACCCGCCAATTGGCAGTTTTTATGGAGGCCGAGGGCATGGACTATCCGTTGCATCTGGGGGTAACCGAGGCCGGTGAGGGTGACGATGGCAGGATCAAATCGGCAGTGGGAATTGGCGCATTGCTGGTAGATGGCATTGGTGATACCATCAGGGTTTCGCTTACCGAAGAGCCTGAGGTTGAGATTCCCGTGGCCAAAACGCTGGTTTCTTTTTTTAAAAAGTTACAGGGATCTGTCAGCAATAATCGTCCATCCTCTGTTCCCATAAATCCCTTTGAGTATAGACGTAGAGAAAGCTATACCGTACTGGGCATTGGGGGAGATAATCCTCCTGTAGTGCTGGCTAATATGACACAGAACGCCGTTGATATACCACAAACGGTGGAAGAATATGGCTGGAAATACAACTTTGTTAATAAAAGATGGATTCCCTCACAGGGTGCACCCGAATTTATTTTCATAGGTGATACACGATATAAGGGTATTCCGGCCATGGGCAATTTACCCGTTGTAGGCAGCGATGATGGATGTTCCATTGGCTATGTTGTAGCAGAGGATCTGCTAAGCCGGGGGAATAAACTTCCCGAAGATCCTTTTTTCCTTGCAGTACGGGTGGGTGATATTAACGAGAAGTTAATTGAAAAATTGGCCAAAGCAAGGAATGCCATAATACTCCTTCACGCAACTCCAAATATATTCCACTCCGTTCGCAATGCAATTTTTCAGCTCATGGAAAGGGGAATTGCCAATCCCATAGCCTTGTCGCTCAATATCGACACAAAGAATGTGGATGAGTTTAAGTTAATGGCATCAGCCATTGCCGGTCCACTGTTCATTGATGGCTTGTGCGATGGCATAATGCTTTCGTGTACTACTTCAATAAGATTGGATATTCTTAACGAAACATCGTTTGGCATTCTGCAGGCATCAAGGGCACGAATAACTAAAACCGAGTTCATCTCATGCCCCGGTTGCGGACGAACCCTTTTCGATTTATACGAAACCTTGCGTTTAGTTAAAGAGCGCATATCGCACCTGAAAGGCCTTAAAATAGCCGTAATGGGCTGTATTGTTAACGGTCCGGGTGAAATGGCCGATGCAGATTACGGGTATGTGGGCGCAGGAGCGGGGCTAGTATCGCTTTACCGAAAAAAAGAGTTGGTGAAAAAGAATATCCCCCAATCGCAAGCGGTTGAAGAATTGGTGAAGTTGATAAAAGATTGTGGCGATTGGTCAGATGCTTGACTTTTCCTTTCAACAAATTAGCTGATTAACCCCGGATACTGTGCTTTTGTCAATAATTTGATAAAAAGTGCATGGGATTTGTTGATTTTCTTCAATAATATCATAACTTAGCAAATTGGGGAACAAAAAATACGCTTGGTAATAAATGATTAGAATACTTGTAGTTGACGATGATTCAAGTTTTTGCATCATGCTTAAATCCTTTCTATCGAAGAAAGGATACGAAGTGGCGGAGGCCTTTTCGGTAAGCGAGGCGCAAAAGCTATTCCGTACGGTGGAATTCGACATCGTACTGGCCGATTATCGTTTGCCCGATGGGTCGGGACTGGATATCCTCAAGGAAATTAAGACCATACGCCCCGAAACAGGAATAATCATCATGACCGGCTATGCCGATATTCGCATGGCAGTTCAAACGGTTAAAATGGGTGCGTTCGACTACGTTGCCAAGCCAATAAATCCCGATGAGATACTCCTAACCATAGAAAACTTAATTGCCCATAGAGGCGATACAAAAAGCGTTGTCAAAAGGGTTGCCGTAAAGGAGGATAAGCAATTTATTCAGGGGGTGAGCGACAATGCCCATGAGGTGAAAGAGCTTATAAACCTGGTTGCCCCTACAAGCCTTTCTGTGATTATTCAGGGCGATAGCGGAACCGGTAAGGAGTACGTAGCCCGTAGAATACACCAGGAAAGCCAAAGGGCCAACCAGCCCTTTGTGGCAGTGGATTGCGGAGCTCTTTCCAAAGACCTTGCTCTCAGCGAGTTTTTTGGGCATATCAAAGGTTCCTTTACAGGAGCATTTGCCGACAAAGTCGGACAATTCGAGCAGGCAAACGGTGGCACCCTATTCCTCGATGAGATTGGCAACTTATCTTACGAGGTGCAGATTAACCTGCTTAGAGCTATTCAGGAGCGAAAAATTAAACCCATCGGGAGCAACAGGGAGATTCGCGTGGATGTGAGGATTATTATTGCAACTAACGAAGACCTGATTGAAGCGGTGAAGCGGAATCAGTTCCGGGAGGATCTGTACCACAGGCTCAATGAGTTTACAATTTTTATAGCTCCGTTGTACGATAGGCTTAGGGATTTGCCAATATACGCCAATCATTTTCTCCGCCAGGCCAACAAGGAGTTGAACAAGTCCATCTCCGGATTTGATGGAGAGGTAATGGATATTTTCAATTATTACACATGGCCCGGGAATATTAGAGAACTGCGCAATGTAATCCGTAGGGCGGTGCTGGTTGAGCAGGGTTCGAGTATAAGCCTGAAAAGCTTGCCGCATGAAATTACCGATAGCAAGAATACGCGTTTTAACAATCATTTACAGCAGTCTCCACCAGAAAACCTGAAGGACCTTAAGGAGATGGCTGAGAAAGAGCTTATCCTTGCAACACTTGAAAAGGCAAGGTACAACAAGAGTAAAGCGGCTATTATGCTCAATATAGATCGCAAAACGCTTTACAACAAGATGAAGCAGTATGGGCTTCAAATGTAAACTCCGGAAAAGGATTGCATTGAACTACCTATCCCCCGTTAACTTTTTAACCGGATGAAGCCATTTTGAAAACGATGGTTAATATTAGCTATTCTTTTTAGCTAAATTTGAAATTTGTATAGAGGTATGCTCTGATTAGGGTTTATCCAAAATGTCATTCTCTCATAATCAAAATATTAATACCATGAAAAGAATCTGTTTACTACTACCTGCCCTTGGCCTCCTGCTGCTGTCATGCAATACCCACAGGGAGCCATCCGAAACCATCATTGGAAAATCCGATATTGTCATTGAAAATGGCATATTTACTCCCGAAGCGCTATGGGCCCTGGGGCGGCTTGGTGAGGTGGCCGTTTCGCCCTCGGGGATGAGGGTTGCCTACACCGTTACCTATTACTCCGTGGATCAGAATAGGAGCAATACCGAAATTTTTGTGATGAATGCTGATGGCTCTGCTTGCCAGCAGATTACAAAAACAGCTGCCCACGAGTTCAACATCGCATGGGTGGACGATAATACCATTGCCTATATCTCCACAGAGGGCGAAACTGCCCAGATTTGGACCATGGATGCCCGGGGAAAAAACCGGAAACAGGTGTCGAATTTTGATGGCGACATCAACGGGTTCGCCATTTCGCCAAAGGGCGATAAAATTCTCTTTATCAGCGATGTGAAGATTGACAAGGCCACAGTTGATATCTACCCCGATTTGCCCAAGGCCAGCGGGATGATAATCGAAGATTTGATGTATCGCCATTGGGATACTTGGGAGGATGGCAGCTATAGCCATATTTTTGTTGCCGACTATATGGACGGGAAGGTTGCCAATGCCACCGACATTATGCCCGGCGAACCCTATGATACCCCTCTCAAACCATTTGGAGGGATGGAGGAGATTGCGTGGACACCCTGTGGCAAGGGCATTGCATACACCTGCAAGAAGTTGACCGGCAAAGAGTTTGCCTTTAGCACCAACTCCGATATTTATCTGTATCGCATTGAAACCGGTGAAACAACCAACCTCACCGAGGGTATGCCCGGTTACGACAAACAACCCCTCTTTTCGCCGCAGGGTGAATTGATGGCGTGGGTTTCCATGGAGAGGGCAGGGTTTGAAGCCGATAAGGAACGCCTTTTTGTGATGAACATGACCACGGGCGAGAAAACATACATGACCCCCGATTTCGACTATTCCGTATCGAACATGCAGTGGACCCCCGATGGCAAAGCCATGTATTTCATTGTAGGGGTTGAGGCAACCCACCAGATTTTCCGTATCGACATGGAAACCGCCGAGATTAAACCCGTTACCAAGGGGTTGCACGATTACCACTCGGTTGCCCTGGCGGGCAATGTCCTCATTGGTGATAAGGTCAGCATCACCTCGCCTGCCGAAATTTTCAGCATCGAGCCCTCTACGGGTGTCGAGGAGCAGATATCGTTCATCAACAAAGACATTCTCGATCAGCTGACCATGCCAACGGTAGAGCGTCGATGGGTTAAATCCACCGATGGAAAGATGGTGCATACATGGGTAATCCTACCGCCCAATTTCGACAGGAGCAAGAAGTACCCCGCGTTGCTCTACTGCGAGGGTGGCCCGCAAAGCCCGCTGAGCCAGTTCTGGAGCTATCGCTGGAACTTCTCCATCATGGCTTCCAATGGCTACGTGGTGGTGGCACCCAGCCGTCGCGGAACGCTGACCTTTGGTCAGGAGTGGACTGACCAGATCAGCAAAGACCATGGCGGGCAGGAGATGAAAGACCTTTTGGCTGCCATCGATGAGGTGAAAAAAGAACCCTGGGTTGACGAAAACCGCCTGGGGGCCATAGGTGCCAGCTATGGTGGCTACACCGTATTCTGGCTGGCTGGTCACCACAACAAGCGCTTTAAGGCATTCATTGCCCATTGCGGAGTTTTTCACTCCGAGATGGAGTACCTCACCACCGAGGAGATGTTCTTCGACCAGTGGGAAATGGGCGGGGCACCCTGGGAAACCGACAACAGAATTGCCATGAAGAGCTTCGAACAAAGCCCCCACAAATTTGTTAAGCAGTGGGATACGCCCATACTTATCATTCATGGCGGCAACGATTTCCGCATTCCCTACACCCAGGGAATGGCGGCATTCAACGCAGCGCAAATGCTTGGCGTACCCAGCAAGTTCCTTTTCTTCCCCGATGAAACCCACTGGGTGCTGAAACCACAGAATGGCATTCTCTGGCAAAGGGAATTCAAGGGATGGTTAGATAGATGGCTGAAAGAGTAAATAAAATTCAACTAAATATTTTGAAAAATGGAAGCAAAAGACAAAGTTTTACAAACTCTAAAAAAAGTCGGCAAACCAATGAAATCCGGTGAAGTGGCCGAAGCAGCCGGAATTGACAAGAAGGAGGTTGAAAAGGCAATTAAACAGCTGGTTGCTGAAGGGTTAATGCATTCGCCTAAAAGATGTTATTACGATGTGAAGAAGTAATAAACAGCTCTTTATAGTTTATCTGGTATTAAAAAAATCCCTGTTAATGCGATTGTCATTATCAGGGATTTTTTTGGACGGATAGTAATCGTATTTAACCATACTTTTTCGAAGGAGCGATAGAACCTCTTTCAGCAGTGATGCGGGGCTCAGGGGACTCATATGAAAGTAATACAACACGCTTGCGTGCAACTTGCTTGAAAGCGATAAACTATAGTATGCCCTACCACACATTGATAAGGTTCAATAGAAGCCCTTCTTTTCTGTAACAACAAATGTCCCCATCTAATCCCAAAACGGCCAAATTGATTTATTACGGCATTTATATGGCCTTCAAAAGTAAAACTTGCCTGTCGGCTTCGTTTACCCTACGCTGGAAAAGCATTAGGTCGTTATAACGTTCGGGCTTATAATTCCCCTTGTTCCATTCCAGAGTTCGGATGAAACTGATGGAACCTTCGGCATGCACAACTTCAAGCGTATAGGTTCCGAAGTCACTTGTGAGCGTGGTAGGCTGAGGAAATTGGTCTATGGAAAATCCTGAGGGGATTCGAAAACTTAGCGAATCAACATATGCCTGATCCCTGCGGATAGCGATACCGGTTTTCCTGTTGCTAACCCTTTTCAGCTCATCTAAAAGTGAGACCTGATTGAAAGGAATAACAATGGAATTGTTGGCAGTAATCTGCCCTAACTGCGCCACGGTCATTTCTGCTTTTTGAGTGATTATGGGAATTATGCCTTTTTCCTCGGAATAGGTCAGGCTGTTTATTTTAACCTGATTCAATTTCAACTTTCGCAACAGGAATTCCCTTTGTCTTTCAGGTTTTTGGGTCATCAAAAAACGGATGTTATCCGTTGCAACGCCCGTATATTGGGTGGTTGCACTTATGTTTGCAGTATTGTTGGCAGCGATGTTAAACAGATAGCTGTTGGTCGTTTTGTTCTGCTCTTTTCCATACACATTGGTATGCTTTAGGTAGCTGTTATCCTTATCTACCACAAGGATATCACGATCGTCGGTGAATGAACCATTGTACCCAAAGGGCACTTCCTGGCTAGTGCACTCAAGGTACACTGTGTCGCCACCAAGGGGAAGCATTAAAAAGGCATGGTTAAACTGGCTGGCTACGAAATCTTTGTCAATATTGGGGGTATCATCGCCTGCCCTAACAAGGCAGTAATACGATTCGATACCGGCCACATCGAGTAGCGATTTCATATAGTTCGACAGGGCTTTGCAATCGCCGTACCAGTATTTTTCGACAGTTTCGGCAGGGAATGGTTGCCATCCGCCAATGCCTATGGCAATATTGACGTATCTTACTTTACTTTGCATATATTCGTATATGGCACGAGCCCTCTCGCTGTCGGTATCGTGCTCGGCCACCAGTTCCATTACTTTGGCCTTGGTAGCATCCGGAACCACGTTTCTTCCTTCGCCCAGTTTGTATGCCCAGTCGCCAAGTTCTTTCCAGCTGTTGTTGGAGCCAAAATATCCGTCCATGGTAAATGTTTCGGGGGCGACTAAAAGCTGTGGAGTATCCTCGAACAGATTCCCTGCAAATGGTTCCATTTCAATGGCTGGATAGTTGGTAGCCTTCCAGGTACGCGTGATAAAGCCTTTTTTATCGCTACTTTCCTCGGGGGTTATGGATAAAGCCTTATTGCCCTTATACTTAACTTTAGCATTGGGGCTAAGTGTGAGGTTATAAATTGATTTTTGAACCGATATGTCGTAACCGGGATAAACCTGCCAGCCGGGGAACATGAAAAAGCTACTATACTTTTTGCTGCAGGTGTACTCAATGGTATAGGGATAATCGCCATATTCGGGGCTAATTACCTTAACCCTGCTGTCGTCGTACAGCGAAAATCCTGCAATGGCGCTAATATCGGCAATGTCCCTTTGGGGAATGGTTTTTACCTTTTTCCCATTCTTATCGTATATGGTTCCGCTAATTCCCGAAACGGAGCTGAATTTATTGTAGTGCTCAACAAAGTATTTGAAACGTTGGCCGTTTTCGTTGAGTATGGTTATTACAACCCGCGATTTTTCTTCCGCATTCCCGGCATCGAATACCGTTAATGTTGTTTCGGAAAACCTTAAAACGGCATTGGCCTTTTGTTTTAACTCCTGAGGAATTGCACTGACAGCCCAATTCTCTTTCCCGTCTGCCAGTAGTTGCGTATGGCCAAGGCACAGTATGGCAACGAAGAACAATTGAATCTTTACTTTCATATGCTATATCTTTTTTAGTATCAGCGATTCGCCCTGCTTTTGGATCATCTTCTCGAAAACGCTCCTCATGCTACTGTATTCCCAAGCATTGAACTCGAGCTTGGAAATGATAAATCTGGTATTTATGGTAACGGTATTGCCCGATTTCCTGATGGTGTATTTGTATGTAACCGTGTTGTCGCGATTGGCAATCTCATCGCTTTTGGGCATTTCTTCAATGGCATATCCTTCGGGAATGGTGATCGAAACGGTAGAACTATGATCTATCTCGCATGGAAAGCTGATGGGAGCACTGCGGGTATCGCGCGGAAACGGACTGCCCGAGAGTTTCACGAATGCAAAAGGATTTAGTGCAAGAATCCCTGCTTGCCCCGATGTTGAGCTAAGGCTCACTTTGTAATCGCTTTTGAAAGGTTGATAGTTGTCGTTCAAATTGGTAAAGGTAAAATCATCAACGTACCATCCCTGATTTTCCGATTCCAACTCCTGAATATAAGCTTCGTGGTCAGTCTCCCTTTTCAATGCGTTCTTAAAATCAATGGCATTGTAGTCGTAACGTATAATCTCTATTTCTCCATTCACTTTACCCTGATCGTCAATGCTAAGCTTGGAATTGGTTGTTTTTTTTTCCTTGTGAACAGGGTTAAACGTTACCGAACATTCGCCTTTGGTTTCATCAAGAGGGTGACCGTTGCAGCTCAGCAGTCGGGTGGGAACAAGCCCCACAGGGGCATACTCTTCAGTAGCATCAAGGTAAAGCGTACCCGATGGACGTTCAACGGCTACAACCACATAGTTGAACTTAACTTTTGTGGGAGAGAAACGGGATATTTTACCATTGCTTCGCGTGCTGGTTAACACCGGATAGACGTTGAACCCTAACTTTTTAAGCAGAACAAGTAAATTTAGGTTGATTTCGGCCGAATTTCCGCTCTTTTGCTGGTAAGCCTGTTTACAGTCGTTGGAAACATAGCAGGCTTCCTGCCCGTTCCACTTGATTTGTTTAATGGCTTCGTACCCGTTGCGCAGAATTTCCTCATCGTTGGAAGATATACTTTTTATGCTGTCTGCCAAACTGTTCAGGTAAAGGCTTAAATAGTTAATCTTTTTGCCGAAGTATGGATCGTCGTTGAATGATTTTGTTACAGCTTTCCATGACGAGGCAAACGTTGAAAATAGCTGGTAGTATTGATTTGCCAGTTGGATAGTTCTGATTTCTATTTCAAATCTCACGCGGTAATCCATATCCGATAGTAGGTATGGCTCTCTAACAAAGGCGGGCAAATCTTTGAAAACCCAGGTGTCATCCTGGTTATATGAAGGACCCAAAAGTCCAATGACCTTAATGGAAAAATCGATATTCGGATGCTGGGGCAATGATACAACGCTGTACATAACGGGTATTGTTCGTTGAATTTCAATGGAATTGGCTATTCCTTGCTTTGTGAACTCAACTTCTATAACCGACCCTTCTTTCACATTGGGCATGGCTATCCTTGTGCGATAAATGTTCCCCACAACCCGCTCTTCGAAAACGGCCTCTTTGCTCAATTTGGTTTTTACAATCTTGCCATCCTCCAGATTATAAGTATATCCTTTTATCTGTGATTTTAATTGTCCCGGAAAGGCAATGTTGGCGTATCCTGTTCCCGATTTTTTTAAAATTTTAATCCGTTGGTGCTGTCTGAACTGAAAATTATTGGGCAGGAATTCGGCATTTTGGTAAAGCAGTACAGCCTCAGCTGTTGTGTCGAGGCTATAGGTTTGCATAGTCATTTCTTCCATGCTTATTTTTCCAAACTTGACTTTTTTAATCGGTTGGGAAAAGGAATAGGACATGCTAATTAAAAGCATGGTGATGGAAAGGATAGATAGTTTTCTAAAGAACATGTTTGAATTGTATTAAAGGGTTAATGTTTGTTTTTATTAAGGTGCTTGATTTTCAGTTGATATTACAAGTTGTTGAGGTAGCTATTTTAACTCCACAACAAAGCAGTCGGGGTATATTTGCGAGGCCTTGTCGCGGAAGTTCTCGGCATCGCGGCGTGACGAGAATTTCCCTACCATCAGCCGGTACACCTTTTCGCCACCTACGGTGGCCACTTGTACCCTCACCTCTTTCTTAAGCGACACCTTTAGGTCATCGGCAATCCGAAGCAGGTTGACCAACTCCTTGTAACTGCCAATCTGAACGGTAAAACCTCCCGGCGATTGGCGATTCACATCCAATTCGTAAAGTTCGTAATCGGTTGAGGGGGGTTGGGCGGCCTTGGGGACAGGTGTTTTTGCCTGTGGCGTAGTGGTTTGCCCTTCCGTTGCAGGCTTAGTTTGGGTTGTTGGTTTGGTTTCTGTAGGCTTTGGTTTTGGTGCCGGGGTATTGGTTTGAATGGCATTCCCGTTTTCATCAATCACTTCAATTCGGACATCGGCTATACCTTGCCCGATAAAACCCAACTTTTCAGCCGCCGAACGGCTGAGATCGATTATGCGATTGGGAACAAACGGCCCCCTGTCGTTCACCCTGACGACTACCGAATTTCCGTTACCCAGATTGGTTACCCTTACCAGAGTTCCGAAAGGAAGCGACAGATGGGCACAAGTGCTTTTCGAATGGCTGTAACGTTCGCCCGATGCGGTGGTCCGCCCCTCAAACTTATCGGCATAAAAGGAAGCTTTCCCCTCCTGAATATAACCTGATTGTGCAATGGTGTGAACGCTGAAAAATGAAATGAAGAGAATGGTAAATATGGTACGCATGATGTGTCACAAAATTTTTTAAGCCTCTAATTTAAAATCAATTATTGTAAAACCCTAATTTGCTCATCGGGTTTTTTTCTTTTTTTTCGAAAGATTCCAGTAGTAGCTGAACGACAGGTTTTGAACGCGAGCAGGCGAACGGCCGGGCATTCCCTCATATTTGTGATAGTATAAGTCGCCCAAGCCCCAGGTATAGCGAAAATCAAACTGAAAAATACCCAGAGGCGTTTCGTAGCCAATACCGGTAGTGCCAATCAACCCGTAATCAAATTTATTGTCTTTCAGAATGTTGAATTTGTAGTTCTCCATTTGATATTCACCCGATTGGTTGTTGCCAACCATAGAATTTAACAGGTAAGCTCCGTAACAGCCAGCATTGAGGTGAATGAACAGTCCCTTGTTTTTTAGTCTTACCTGCATGTAAATGGGCCACTCGAGGTAGGAATTAACCCGTTTGTACAGTAAAGTGTCCTGTAGTGGTTTACGGTAGCCCCTGCGGGTTATGCTTAAATCGCTTTGAAAACCAACGTATTGCAAATCGAAATATTTAACGCTTAACCCAAAATCGAAACCATCGTCGAAAAGGCCCCTCTCCTTTTGGGTAGGCGCAAACTCAACCGACGAAATACCATAACCTGCCCTCGCTCCAATGTAAACTTGCCCCGGGGCAAGAAAGGAGGTGTACATGAAAAGCGCTATGATGATTCTTTTAACCAAAATGCATTGATTCTATTATTCTAATTTACCTTCCACCGACTTTACCTTGGATTCCATCCTGTTGGATTTTCCCTTTCGTATATCGAAATTGACGGAGAGGTAAATCCTATGGCAATCCTTTTCCAATGCCGAGTATGCTTCGCTAAGCACTGAGAGGGCCTGTTTCATCTCATCGGTCTCAACGATGGTGTTCATGGAGGTTAACTGAAAGGGAACTCCCAACGTTTTGAGCCTGTCAATCACTCTGGCAACATATGGGCTTACGCTTTCACTTTTGTCGGTGGGAAAAATGGCAAAGCTCATCACTACTGACATGGTTGCTATTGTTATTTTTTCAAATCGAAACTTAAATCGTATTCCCAGTTGGCTCTGATATTGTGGATGGTTACAACCCCTTTCTCCTCAAACATCACCACTCTTTCGGGTTGAATTCCCATTAAATACCAACCGGTATCCCACTTCCCATTCCTGTTCTCATCAAAAATAAAGCGAATGGAATACTTGGCAGGATTAACGTAGTTAAAGGTTAAGGTTCCGTCCTTTTCCGCAATGGCTCTATAGGCAACAGATTTCTTTTCGGTAAGTAGTTCCACTATTATATTTGGCTCAACTCCGCTTAGAGTCAGGTTAATGGTACCAAAATATGCCGGATTTATTCCGCTGAAAATTACCTCCAGGGTATCGTTGGTCACCCCGTTAAGGTCGGTAAATGCTCCGGGGAGGGCAGCAAATCGGTACCTTTTATTGAACTCCCAGGGGTGAAAGGCACGATAAACCCTTGGGTTTAAACTGTCCACCTGCAGGCGGGTATGCACAGCCAGGCTATCGGTCATGTCGTCAAAGCGGATTAAAGAGTTATCCAGCGACTGGAGCGGCAAGCTGAAAGTTAGCGTTAACGGTTGGATAGGGGGTAGAGGCTTCTCCTTTGATGCTGAAAACGTTACGTTGAGCGATGGCTTTTTTTCGAGGCCCTCAGTATCTTTCTTTCTCGATCGCGTGCCGGGCGATTTGGCAGTATGGATAAAACGAAGTGTATCGCAAGCTTCGTAAATATTGAGTAACGAATCGGTTTTTGGATAATTAACCCGAATGAACAGCGAATCCATGTTGCTTATCATATCGTTGGTTATCCAGTACGCGAGGGTATCACCGGTGATACTTCGTTCCGGTATGTACCATTGCTCTAAGGAATCAACCGTAAAGTTGACGGGGGTCAGCAAAACCCTGCCTTCGGGCCTCCGCGAGAATCCCAACTGCAATCCTCGCCTCGAAATTCTGGAATAGTCGGTAAGCGAAAGCACCCTGTTCTCTTCCTGAAACAGCCTAAGAATGAATGGGTCAACTGACGTCTCCCTGACGGAATCACCCAATGGTGCCACCAGTATTGATTTTTTTATGGTATCGTGTCGATATGCTATTGATTCAGCTATTTGATCAAAGAGGTAGTTGGAATTGCCATCGTTAAGCGCAAAAATTTTGTAATCTCCCATCTTTAAGTTGCTGAGCGAAAAGTTGCCCCCTTTATTGGTTTTTGTAACGTAAACAGGCTTTTCCTGCATGGGTATCGAATCGTGTAATTCCCGGTAGAGCATTACCAGTACCCCAACCTGTGGCTCAAGGGTGAATGCATCAATTACCTTGCCGGGAAATCTCAGCGAATCGATTTCGTTACCGGTTGAAAAGGCAAATTCGAAGTTAACCATTGGATTCCCCTCGTTTAGGTCGGTAATGGCATCGGAAAAGTAAAGGGTGTAGGTTGTGCTGTCCTTCAAGGGCTCGAAGAACGACAGTTCAAGATTCTTGCCCTTAATCCTGAATTCGGGTAATCGTTCTTGTGGCGGTGAAAGGATTAGCTTCTTGCCAATGTCCTTTAGCTGAACAAACTCATTGAAGGTTAGGGTTATCCTCTGTCGGTTGAAGTTTGTGGAGTAGATGGGAGGATTGCTTCGGACCATTACCGGGGGAATGGTATCCTTGTCTCCCCCCGTTGGTGGCACAACAATGGCGCACCTTGGGGAGAAAAGGCTTGCGAACAATACCAGGAGAATAAAGTACGAGAATCGTTTCCGAAGCATACTAATTACAGTTTCGCCAACAAATGTAGAAATCTTTACGATATCTTTTGCCCCAATCAAAGGTTTGCAAAGGAACAATCTTGGGATAGGGTTGAAAAGTCATACCTAAAAAACGACCAACAAATGAATTAATTGTTTTAGATTTGTTCCCTTTCGGTAGGGTTTGTAATTATAGTTTTGTTCATTCAAGAAACTCGTTGATTGTGCCATGTTGATTGATATTCTTTTATTTTCCCTTGGGCTGGTCATCCTCATCGTTGGGGCCAATTGGCTGGTAGAAGGAGCTTCCTCCATCGCTTCGAGTTTGGGAGTATCGGCACTTACCATCGGTTTAACGGTGGTGGCTGCCGGAACTTCTACCCCCGAACTCGTGGTAAATATAGTGGCATCGGTGAACGGCACAAGTGGTTTAGCCATGGGAAACGTGCTGGGAAGCAACATTATGAACATCCTTTTAATCGTTGGCATTGCGGCTATCATCAGGCCAATCCATGTTCAACGGAAAACCCTGAGGGTTGAAATTCCATTCACCCTTCTGGCAGCAGTGATGCTTTTGGTGCTTGGCGCCGAGCATATGCTTAAGTCGGCCGACAGCGCGATGCTTTCACGATTAGATGGAGTCATTCTGCTCATCTTTTTCGGGATATTCTTCCTTTACACGTACAAAACATCGCAATCTGACCAAAGTAGTCAGGAATCCAAAGTCAGGAAGCGAAAACCTGTAATCGCTATTCTGCTTACCGTTGCCGGCATTGCGGGTCTTTACTTCGGAGGTGTTATCATTGTCGATTCGGCAACGGAAATAGCCGGCAGGCTTGGAGTTTCCGATGCCATAATCGGGCTCACTGTGGTGGCCATTGGCACATCGTTACCCGAACTGGTAACCTCGTCAGTGGCAGCCTATAAGGGAAACTCCGATATTGCCATAGGCAACGTGGTGGGGTCGAACATTTTCAATATTTTTTTAGTGTTGGGAGTATCGTGCGCCATTCGTCCTCTTCCTTTCTATCCCGGTGCTTTGATTGATATTTTGGTAACCTGCGCTGCAAGCATACTGCTGTTTTTGTTTGTTCTGGTTAGGCCAAAACAAACCATAGAGCGCACCAAGGGCACTGTTTTTTTGTTGATATACATTGCCTACCTCATATACCTTATCGCCCAGGTATGAGGCATTCAGTTTGAATAGCTATTTTTACAGGAAAATCTGATAAATTTTTCGCTTTGACCGATAAAGATAACAGGAGCAGGAACATAATTCTGTACTGGATTGACAATCTGGTGGGAACGGGTTCGCGCTTATCCTTTAATCTCCTGTTCACGCTTTTCGGCGGAGTGCTGTATAGCTTCAGAATTTGGCCCTCAGTATATGTTCTTGTAATTTTTGGCGTAGTTTCTCCCTTGCTTTACACTCTCTGTCTGTATTTTATCATCAGGGTTTTGGCCGGAGACGAAATGGAGGAGCATGTGCCAAAATTTCTCCTTTCGCCCACAAGCAATATGCTGTTGATGTTATTGGATATGACCATAATCATTGTCTTTGCCGTTCTGATTCACATTGGCATATTGGACTATTTCCTTTTCAGGTTCCTTCAAACCACCCTGCTCCCAATTGTTATGCTGCTGATGCTCAGAATGCTATACTTAAACATTACTTCTGAAGGGAAAGAGTAAATCGAACGGAAATTTTTTTTATCACAAAAGGGACTTTTTCAATAACTGTTTGTAGCAAATGGCTTAACTTTGAACTGTTTACTAAAACTAACGCAACCATGAAAAAAGTGCTTAAAATTTTTCTCATTACAATTCTTGTAATCATAGTGCTAATCCTTGGGTCGGCCATTGTTATTCCCATAGTCTTTAAACCGCAACTGCTGGAATTGGCAAAAAAGGAGATAAATAAAAACGTGAAAGCCAAGGTAGAGTTTAGCGATTTTAAAGTTTCTGTTTTAAAAGGATTTCCCGATGTTTACATCGGCCTGATGGATTTAAGTATCGTGGGAGTGGATGAGTTTGAAGGGCAAACGCTGGTTGCTTTCGATGAGTTTAGCGTCAGGGTTGATATTAAGAGCGTAATCGGTATGGAAAATATTCAGGTTAATTCTATCCTGTTGTCAAATCCTGTTATGGCAGCCATTGTCACTCCCGAAGGGAAGGCCAACTGGGATATTTTTATTTCCGAATGGGAAGAGGAGGAAGAGGTAGTAGAAGAGGCAGAAGGAGAGCTCATGTCCATGAAGGTGGCACTTGAAAAATTCGAAATACGTAATGCCAACATAAGTTACAACGACGGACAGGCAGGGATGAAGGCTGACATTGCGAGTTTGAACTTCATGTTGACGGGAAACATGGGATTAGACTACACTGAACTACAAATTGACACCAAGATTTCAGGGTTGGATTTTATCATGGATGGCATGCGGTACATCCGAAATGCAAACGTTGGTTTCAACGCCGGTATTGGGGCCGACTTGGTTAATAGTGTATATACATTCAATGATAATCACTTTTCCATCAATGAGATAATGTTAAATTTTGCCGGTGCGGTTAAGATGCCTGACGATAATATAGATGTTGATTTAGTGTTTTCAACGTCCCGAACCGAGTTTAAGTCGCTTCTTTCCATGGTTCCCGCTATCTACATGAAGGATTTTGAGGGGCTGCAAACATCGGGGAATTTGAGCCTGAACGGGTGGGTTAAGGGCTTGGTCACCGAAACTGCCCTGCCCAGTGTTGGCATTGATTTGGCCGTTGACAACGCACGTTTTCAATATCCCGATTTGCCCAAATCGGTTGAAAAGATTGCCATAAAGACCAAGGTCTTTTATGATGGCACCAACGATGACAAAACTACGGTTGATATTTCGAAGTTCCACTTCGAGTTGGCCAACAACCCCTTTGATATCACACTCAGCGTTCGCACACCCATGAGCGATATGGAGGTAACGGGAAAATTTATGGGGGTTATCGATTTCAGCAGCTTGGCCGATGTCATACCGCTCGATGATATGTCTATAACGGGTAAGCTTGAGAGCAATCTGGAATTCGGAGGGTTGATGTCGTATATAGAAAAGGAGCAGTATGAGAAGTTTAAGGCCGATGGCTCGCTGAAGCTTAGAAATTTCGAGTTGGAAAGCCCCGACTTTCCCCAGGGGGTGAAAATTTTGGAAACCGACATGAATTTTAGCCCCAAATACGTACAGCTGGCTTCCTTCGATGCGCGTATGGGTGCCAGCGATATCCAGTTGGATGGACGTTTGGAAAACTTTATCCCATACGTATTCAACGACCAAACCATTAAGGGCACCCTCAACCTTCGTTCAACGCTTATAGACCTGAATGAGTTCATGGAAGGCGAAACCGAGGAGACTGAGGAAGTGCAGGATACCATCCCCATGTCCGTAATTGAGGTACCCAAAAACATCGATTTCGTTCTGTCGTCGAATATCAGAAAGGTTAAGTTTGATAAGCTGAATATCGATGATATTCAGGGGAAGATAGTTGTGCGCGATGGCAAGGTGATGATGGATAAGCTGGGAATGAACCTACTTAAGGGCAGCATGAACCTTTCGGGGGAGTACAATACTCAGAACGTGGAGGAGCCAAAGATCGATTTTGCTATGGATATTAAAGAGTTCGACATCCCCACGGCTTTTAACTCTTTGAGCATGTTAGAGAAAATGGCACCACAGGTAAAAAATATAACCGGTAGGGTTTCTACCAAGCTAGCCCTTAACTCACTGCTTGATAAGCAGATGTCGCCCGTGCTCAACTCGCTTTATGCCAACGGCATGCTGGGTTGTAAGAGCATTGCCATTGTCAACGCACCCACATTCACCAAGATAGGTGATTTGTTGAAAAACGATGCCATCAGCAATCCGCGGCTTAAAGACTTTGCTGCGCATTTGGAGGTGAAGGAGGGGAGAATATACATTAAACCTTTCGATACCGAGTTCTCGGGTATTAAGATGAATTTTGGAGGCGATATAGGTATTGACCAAACCATTGACTACAAGATTAAGATGGAAATGCCACGCTCTAAGTTGGGCCCGGCTTCGCAGGCGTTGGAAAGCGTCAACGCATTTGCTGCGTCAAAGGGGATAAGCATAGGGCAAAGCGATGTGGTAAAAATCAACTTTCTGGTAACCGGTAGTGCAACGAATCCAAAGGTTAAGATGGATATGGGCGATGCTGCACAAAGCGTGAAGGAGCAGGTTAAAGAGCAGGTAAAGGAGAAAATTGAAGAAACGGTTGACAAGGCCAAGGAGGAGGCTCGCCAGAGGGCGAAAGCACAGGCCGACAAGTTGATACAAGACGCAGAGAAACAGGCCAATGCCATACGAGCCGAGGCTCGTAAAGCCGCCGATGTCGTGAGAAAAGAGGCCGAAGCCAATGCCAAAAAGGTGGAAAAAGAAGCGAAAGGGAAAGGCGTAATAGCCGAGAGAGCCGCCAAAGCTGCTGCTGACAAGATTAGGAGCGAGGGCGAAAAATCGGCGAAGAAGATAATCAACGAAGCTGATGCCAAGGCCAAGGGTATTATAGACAAGGCTAAGGCAGAAGCAGCGAAAATTGAAAATCTGTAGCCTTAAACGGCAATACCAAAAAAGCCCCCTGAAAACACAGGGGGCTGATTGTATGTATGGATTTAGGGGTTGCTATCCGCACTTAGAGTTACCGCAATTGGTGCATATCAGGCACCCCTCCTGATAAACCAGTGCATCGGAACCACAGTCGCAACGAACACCTTTCTTTGCCTTGGTTCCATTGGGAATGTACCGACGAAGGGCTCTTTCTACTCCCGCATTCCATGTATTAATGGTTTCGTTGTCGAGCCTGAGAGAACTAACCAGGTTCACCACATCGGGAATGGGCATTCCGTTGCGAAGGACTCCCGAAATCAACTTGGCATAGTTCCAGAATTCCTTGTTGAACATGTGCGAAAGCCCACCCACAGTGTTGGTATATCCAAATCTGTCAACATATTGAAAATCGTAGCGACTGCCTTCTTCTTCCTTGATTTTTAATATTTTACCTTTCTTAACCGTTTTGGGGATGGGCAAAACGTCATCCTCCGAAATCCCGGTGAAGATTTCGTATGGTTTGCCGTTGTAAAGACCAACGAAAGCAATCCAGTTCTCGGAATTATTTTTAAATCGGATAACATCGCATTCAAGCTCCTGAGGTCGTATTGCAGGATGAGCGGTTTCGCTCTGATCTTCTTTTTTTGTGGCCGAAATCAGTACTCCATCGCGTGAGCCCTCGCGATAAACGGTGCATCCTTTGCACCCGCTTTCCCAAGCAGTTTGGTACACCTTGGCTACCATCTCCTCGGTTATATCAGTGGGAAGATTCACGGTAACGCTGATGGAGTGATCAACCCATTTTTGTATCATGCCCTGCATTTTTACCTTGCTCACCCAGTCCACATCCTTGGATGTGGATTTGTAGTATGGCGATTTTTCAACCAGCTTGCTGAGTTCTTCTTCTCCATAACTTTCGATTTCTCCGGTATCGTAACCGTTCACCTCAAGCCAGGTGAGGAACTTGTGGTGATATACATTGAACTCTTCCCACGAATCTCCAACTTCATCGGTAAAAGTAATCTTCACGTTTTTGTCGTTGGGATTAACCTTGCGACGACGTTTGTATATGGGCATAAAAACCGGCTCAATACCCGAAGTGGTTTGGGTCATCAGGCTGGTTGTGCCCGTTGGGGCAATAGTAAGCAGCGCAATATTCCTGCGGCCGTACTTTACCATATCGCTGTAAAGTTCTGCATCTTCATTTTTTATGCGGTTGATAAATGGGTTGTTCTTCTCCCTCTGTGAATCGTACATGGGGAAAGGACCGCGCTCTTTGGCAAGGAATACCGATGATCGGTATGCTTCAATGGCCAGGGTTTTCTGCACCTCAACGGCAAACTCAATGCCTATATCCGACCCATACTGAAGGTTTAAGGCTGCAAGCATGTCACCTTCGGCGGTGATGCCAATTCCTGTGCGACGTCCCTGAATTGCCTTTTGCCGGATTTTGCTCCAAAGGTTTCGCTCAACATTCTTGATCTCTTCGTCCTCAGGGTCATTGTCGATTTTTGCCTGAATGGCATCAATTTTTTCCAGTTCCAGATCAATAATGTCGTCCATTATTCGCTGTGCTGCGTGGATGTGATCCTTGAAAAGTGGAAAGTTAAATTTGGCTTTTGCAGTGAATGGGTTTTCAACGTAGCTGTACAGGTTGATGGCAATCAGCCTGCAACTGTCGTATGGGCACAGTGGAATTTCACCGCAGGGATTGGTTGAAACCGTGCGAAATCCGAGGTCGGCATAGCTATCAGCCACTGATTCCCGGGTTACTGTATCCCAGAAAAGCACTCCCGGTTCGGCCGATTTCCAGGCATTATGGATAATTTTTTTCCACAGGGCCACAGCATCAATTTCGTGTCTGTATTTGGGGTTTGAAGCGTTAATGGGGTACTGCTGTATATACGGTTTGCCCTCAAGCACCGCTTTCATAAATTCATCATCAATTTTTACCGAAACGTTAGCTCCGGTAATTTTCCCCGCTTCCATTTTGGCATCAATAAATTTCTCGGCATCGGGATGTTTAATGGAAATGGAAAGCATCAGGGCCCCCCTTCGTCCATCCTGAGCTACTTCACGGGTTGAGTTTGAATACCTTTCCATAAAAGGCACTACACCAGTTGAGGTGAGCGCACTGTTGAGTACCGGGCTACCCTTAGGACGGATGTGCGAAAGGTCGTGGCCCACGCCACCCCTGCGCTTCATCAGCTGCACTTGCTCTTCATCTACTTTCATTATTCCACCGTACGAATCGGCATTACCCTTAGATCCTATGACAAAGCAATTGGAAAGGCTGGCAATTTGATACGGATTACCAATTCCGGTCATGGGACCACCCTGTGGAACAATGTATTTAAACTCCCTGAGCAGGTCGAAAATGTCCTGTGCGCTCATGGGGTTTGGATACTTTTTTTCTATTCGGGCAATCTCATTAGCCAATCGCCAATGCATATCTTCGGGAGATTTTTCGTAGATATTTCCAAAGGAATCTTTTATTGCGTACTTGCTGACCCATACTTTAGCAGCCATTTCGTCGCCTTTGAAATATTGGGTTGTTGCCGCCATGGCCTCTTCAAAAGAATAAATTGTTCCTTTTTCTATCACTTCGTTGCTTATGGCCACATTTTCCTCCTTACTTATTTGTTGCATGACGATTTTAAAAGTTTTGATTTTTTAGTAAAATACACTTCGCTGAATAGTAACCGCATAGGAAATTTTTCAGCAAAAGGCAAAGCGCATGCAAGATAGGAAACCATGCCTGAAAATTCCAACTTTTAAAAGTTGAAGAATTAAACAAAATTTTAAAGTTATTAACATTGTAAATATCACTACATCAGGAAGATGTGTAATCATTTTGTGTTTCAAATGGTAAGGTTTAAATACCTTATCCATAGAGGAGAAGAACTTATTTTCAATCTGTGTAGGTTGGAATATAAACAAGCAATAGGCAGAAACCATAAAAAAAAAAATCGCCCCGGGGGTACCGGGGCGAAAGAAAAACTGTTTCAGGCAGAATTAGAACACTAACCTGATTCCAAGCAGCATTCCCCAAGTACTACCCGTACTAAGGGTTTTACTGAGTTCGGTACTGGCTTTAAACTGATCAATTGTATTGGCATTCAACCTAAAGGTTGGGGCGGTTGTTGCAGTGGGTAGGGCAACCCTGGTCAAAGGACGAATGTTGTCGTAGCTGGCCAAGGGATGGAAATCATATGTCCCCCACTTATCGTTGATCATGTTCCCTATGTTAAGTATGTCAAGACTTATCTGGAGCGTGTATTTACGTGCCGATCCGAAATTTGAGAACACATCCTGTAAAATCTTGGCATCGAAACGATGTATCCAGGGACGAACATGGCCAAAACGCTCAGCGTATTCGCCCATGTGCTTACTTAGGTATTCATTGTTTTTAACATATTCAAAGAAAGCATCGGATTGCTGCTGAGCTGTCATGATAATTGGATCAGCGCCACCGCCGGGGTTATAGGTATAGTCAACAAAGGTTATCTCCGAAGCGTCCTTAGGAATGTACATTAAGTCCGAAGCAATTCCATCGTTGTTCAGGTCGTTGGAGTATGTGTACGACCAGCGTCCCTGCTGATATCCCCTGTAGGAAATGGTAATGGTGGTTGCCAGCATCTTGGCATACTCAATTCTGTACGATCCGAAACCGGTGAGCTGATGGGGGGTTGCAAAGTTAGAATAGCTTAATCCGGGGTTGTTCAAACTGTTCACGGCAACGTTGGAAGAGTATGCAGAGTATGCAGCCGAGCCCGGATTGGATGACACATCCTTAGCCATGGTATAGGTGTAGGCAAACATCCCCGAAAGTCCATGGCTGAAGTTTTTGGTTAGCTGTGCAGTGAATGAGTATTGATATCCCTCGTTGGTATTGGAAAGAATAGTAGCGTTAGCAATGGAGTTTTCATACTTTCTGTCTGCTGCAGCCACCCAATAGGGTCGGTTATCGGCACCTACCATTGTACCATTGGGTTCTCTTTCGTTGATATTAATCTGTTGTACTGCATTAATATCCTTTCCAAAGATTGCCTCACCTGTGAATACCATGCTGTATGGCAATTCAATGTCGGCAGCAAGGCTGGAACGCCATACTTGTGGCATTTTGAAGTCTTTGGAAACTTCAGCAAGTGCCGAGTTGTTTGGTAAGGTGCTTGGACTTTGCGGGAACCATTCGGGATGGTCGGCGATTAACTTTTTGTAATCGGGTTCAAAGGCCAGTCCAGCAAGGTTGGGATTGCCGATGTTCCATCCGATTTCAGGCGATTGAATAACTGCGGAGTTGGTGGGCTGGTTGGTAAACCAAACGAATGGAAGAAGTCCTGTAAAGATTCCCGTTCCCCCACGTACCTGTAATGAGCGATCTCCTTTAACATCCCAGTTAAAACCAAGTCGGGGAGAGAAAAGAAAACTTGCCTCAGGCCAGGAGCCAACATCAACTTTTCTTCCGCCAAAGTCGAGTGCACTAATGGCCGGGTTATTTTTCAACTCATCCAGGAAGAATGGGCGTTCGATACGGATACCATAGGTAACCTTAAACTGGCGGTTTAATTTCCACTCGTCCTGAGCATAAATGGCACCAAGTCCAAAAGTAAGCTCTGCCCCGGGAGCATCGTTTCCGGCATAGCCGTAAGTTACGCCAAAGCCGGTTGGGTCAGCACCATTAATGAAATCGTCAACCGATCCATAACGGTAGTAAGATGTACCCTCGCGAATGTATGAATTGTAGAAATAAAGACGGTCGTAAGAGATACCGGCGGTTATGGCATGATCCTTCAGGGTAATAACCGTATTGTTAACAATGCTGAGCGTTTTATTGGCTACCCTGTTGTTGTACGAGAAAAGTTCATAACCAAATGACATATACTGATCGCCTCCTTCCCATATATCAACAAATGGGAAAAATGCAGAGTTGCTGGTTCTGGTATCCTCAATAAAAGTGTAGCTGGCAAGAAATTTATTGGAGATATTCGATTTCAATGCGCTATTTACCTCACCGGTGAATGAGCGTACGGTGTTTTTAAATCCGTAAAAGGAGTTGGAGAAAGCCATAGATTGCCCGCTAATACGTCCTGATCCCCTTGGAATTCCGCTAGGACCGCTGTTTGCATTAGTTTGCTGGTCAGATGTTCCTACCACATCGTTATAGCGCAATGTCATTTTATGGTTCTTGCTGATGTTCCAGTCAATACGTGCCAGGATTTTGGTATTCTGGTTCTGGAAAGGATCGAAATCTTTGTATTTGCCCGGATCATAGTGATAATTGTTAATCAGGTGATTGCGAACTCTTTCCATATCGGCCTCAGTGGTTCTGGAAATCATCAAATTGGGATTGGCAACGCCGTCCGTACTGGGCCTCCACGCAATACCCGGAATGTTTTCCTTTTCAAGCTCCCCATTAAAGAAAAAGAAGAGTTTATTCTTAATAATTGGGCCACCAAGGCTTAGTCCGTAGTTATTGCTACTTCTCTCGTTGGCACCTTTTACTTCCAGTCCATTCACAGTATTGCCGGTGAACGATTTTGGACGGACATAGGTGTAGGCCGATCCTTTGAAAGTGTTATCGCCGCTTCGTGTTACGGCGTTAATACTGGCACCAGTAAACTGTGACAGGGTAACGTTGAAAGGCGATACGTTAACCGTAACCTGATCTATAGCATCCAGCGAAATGGGCTGGGCTTCACCACCCGGAAGAGGATTACTGCTTAGCCCAAAGTTGTTGTTGAATGCAGCACCGTCGATGGTGATGGTGTTGTAACGGCCATCGCGACCGGCAAACGAGTTGCCTTGTGCCTGTGGTGTCAGCCTGGCAAGGTCGGTAATGCTACGGCTAATGGTTGGCAGGTTGTTTATGTCGCGCCTGCTGATGTTGGTCTGCGCACCGGTACGATCGGAGTTCATGATGGGATTCCCCAAACCAGCTGAAATAACAACTGCCTCCAACTCGGTTGCCGATTCTTTCAAAACCCCGTTAAGTACAAACGATTCACCGAGTTTGAGGTCAACATCGGTATAGTTGACGGGGGTGTAACCCAGAAACGATATGGAAACGGTGTACGGACCGCCAACCCTTAAGCCGGTAAGGACGTAGGTTCCGTTTTCGGAAGTGGTTGTCCCGTACACCGAACCGCTAGGTTCGTGCGTTGCCATTACAATGGCAAAGGCTAAGGGCTCGCCCTTGTCATCAACAACCCGTCCGTTAATGGCCGAAGTTGTTACCTGTCCCATGGTATAAAATCCCATAAAGCCAAGGAGCAGGATTAGAAGAAAAGTTTTTCTGTTCATAATACAAATTTTTAGGTTAAGGTGAAAATTGGGTTGATTAATGGTTTTTAATTTCAAGCACAAATATGTGCTAAGTTTAAAACACTTAATTACTTAATATGTTTGTCATAGGCTGTCATTATAACAAATGATTTTTAGCCAAAGAGACTTACAAGAAAGAAATAAATAACGAATTAAACCATAACAAACGCTAACTTTTTACTAACAAAAGTTGTTGAAACGACGTTGCCTGTTTTGGTTAAAAAAGGCAGATAAAATGTTTTCTGTAGAACTATTTGCAAGTTAGTCGATTAGTTGTCTATGATGGTGTTGATGAAATCAACTTCAGTACCCTGTGAGTAGCCCCTATATTTTCATGAACGTATTGGGCTGCAGATTTTCCGGCACTTTTTAATAACTCAGCATTGTTGATCAGATCGTTGAGTGTTGTTGTCAGTTCATCCTCATTTTTTATCGAAAAAGCAGCTTTTCGTTCAACTAACTCTTTTGCTTCCTGGAATTTATGGTAGTTGGGGCCAAATAGTATCGGAAGTCCAAAAGTTGCAGGCTCCAGCGTGTTGTGTATGCCCGAGCCAAATCCGCCACCCACGTAAGCAATGTGACCGTATTTGTATGCTGAAGCCAAAATGCCAATGGTGTCCATTATTAATGCTTTGGATTGTTTGAGAATTTGATGATTTGCCTTGGTAAATCGAATGGGATGCGTATTGATGGCTTCAATTAATGATGTTATTCTACTCTCGGTGATTTCATGGGGGGCAAACACAATTTTTACCATATGACGGGTATTGTTAATAAACCGGATTAGCATTTGCTCGTCTTTGGGCCAGGTGCTGCCCGCTATGATAATTACGGCATCTTTGCAAAACTCATCCAGCAACGGGATCTCTTGAGATGAGCGAAAAGTTGCATATACTCTATCAAATCGAGTATCCCCTGTTATTTCAACATTATTAATGTCAATGCTTTGTAAAAGCTGTTTGGAGATTTCGTTCTGAACAAAAATGTGGTTAAAACAGCTAAGCATTTTGCGGTTCCAAGGGCCATACCAGCGAAAAAAAATTTGATCAGGGCGAAATATGGCGGATACGAGATATGTGGGAATCCCTTTCCGCTTAAGTTCATTCAGCATGAAGAACCAGAATTCATACTTAATAAAAACGGCCATCACAGGATTGACCGATTCGACAAAACGCTTTGCATTACGCTTTGTGTCCAATGGAAGATAAAACACATAGTCAGCCTGGGCATAATTCTTCCTAATCTCGTAGCCAGATGGAGAGAAAAAAGTAATTAAAATTTTATGTTCAGGATTCGAGGTTTTGTATTCTTCAATGAGAGGCCTGCCCTGTTCAAACTCACCCAGGGATGCACAATGAAACCATGCAATGGAAGATTTATGGTCAAGTGCGTCGTATAGACGCTTTGCCCAACGCCTTCTGCCTTTAAGCCAAAGCGAAGCTTTATGGTTAAATGGTGATACGATCCAAATTAGAAAGTAGTAAAGCCAAATTCCAAGCCGATAAAGGATGACCATGGTGAGATACAATTATCATTGCAAAAGTATAGCCTAATTCTTTAATAAGCAATATGCGTAGAATGAACTATTTGTGGTAGTTTTAAAAAGTACGGAAAGGGAAAATTAAACTTTGCATGTATTTTTTTGACAAAATTTAGGGGATTTTACGGATTGTAACTTGTCTAAATTTTAATTTCCTTTGCTCCGTGAGCAGCATGTATTGCCCAATGAAATTGGCAGAATTCAGAAAAAATAAATAATTAGGATCATTTTTTGTTTTTTTTTGACCAATTATTATTTTTTTTCGTATATTTATTACTTAGATTGAAAGACATTTTTTTGTTTACACAGTTATTTTTTGATGTAATTATCTTGATTTTGTTCAAAGCTATTGCGTAATTTAGCAAATTATTGAACCATTAGATTTCACATTATGTTATATGAATCCAAAGGATAACTGATTTTTTTGTAAAAAATTTAAACTTGTTAATAATACGCCCATGAAAAAAATTACTCTAATCCTAGGAATGGTGCTACTATCCATAGCATCATTTGGTCAGAACGACGACCTGAAAGTTGTGTCCCCGGCAGGGGGTTACTTTACAGGATCGGGGATAACTCTTAGTTGGACATTGGGAGAACCAGTCATAGCAACCTTTAGCGCAGGAGACATTCTCCTTACCCAGGGGTTCCAGCAGGGCGATTTTTGGTCTCCTCCCCAATCGCATACGCTCATCCTTCTGGCTAATCCCGATAACATTGGAGCAGAGTTAATCGGTGCAGGCGAACACGAAGAAGGTTCTTTGGTAAATATTTCGGCTGGCAATGTTTTAGGCTATTCATTCATTGGTTGGTCAGGGAATGAAGAGGATACAGAATTGCTGGAAGATGCCGATGAGCCTATTACCTCCTTCACCATGCCAAGCAGGGATGTTACATTTACTGCTAACTATCAGGCTGTTGATTACAATGTAAGCGTAACTGTTGTGCCTGCTTCAGCAGGAACTATCACGGGTGATGGAGTGTACCACGTAGGAGACGAGGTTACCCTAACTGCTACAGCAAGTGATGGATACGAGTTCCTGAATTGGAGAATTGATGGTTCGGTTGTGAGTTCAGATAATCCATTTACGTTTACCATGCCGGCTGCTGATGTTCAGTTAACAGCACATTTCAAAGAAGCGGGTATTGAAACCTATACCCTGACCTTAGCAGCTCTTCCTGCCGACGGAGGTACTGTTGTCGGAGGTGGTGAATATGAAGAGGGAGATGTAGTTACCGTTGCTGCCATTGCAAACAGCGGATATGTGTTTGTGAACTGGACCAATGAAACTAATGACGTGGTGAGCACCACGGCAAGTTTCAACTATACCATGCCCGCTGCCGACGTAACCCTCACAGCCAACTTTGAGGCTGTAGTACCAACCTATACCCTCACCCTGGTGGCTAACCCAGTAGCCGGCGGAACCGTTACCGGTGCCGGAGTATATGAGGAAGGTGATGAGGTTGCCATAACCGCTACGGCTAATAATGGATACGAGTTCGTAAATTGGACCGATGCAAGCAACGAGGTGGTAAGCACCGCGGCAAACTTCAGCTTCACCATGCCTGCCGCTAATGTAACCCTAACGGCTAACTTCAACCAGACGGCATCATACGTACTGACGCTTATTGCCAATCCTGCTGACGGCGGAGTTGTTTCCGGAGCAGGAGCATTTGAAGCAGGTGATGAGGTTGCCGTTTCTGCTACAGCCAATAGCGGGTACGAATTTGTGAATTGGACAAACGAAAGTGATGAGGTGATAAGCACAACGGCAAGTTTCAACTACACCATGCCTGCCGCCAACGTTACTCTCACAGCCAATTTTGAGGCGCTGCCAACCTACTATACCGTCACGTTTACTGTTACCAATATCAAGGATAACGAACCCATTGCGAATGTTGTTATCACAATCAACGACGATATAACAGCAACAACCAATGCCGAAGGTATTGCCACAGTTGAACTGCTTGATGGTGCTTATTCGTACTCTGCCAACGCAGGGGAAACCTTTACCGTTGAAACAGGTGAATTTGTTGTAGATGGCGCAGATTTGAACATTAATGTGCGTATGAACCCTGTGGGCGTTCCAGCGAATATCCTTTCAATGCTTGAGGCTTATCCCAACCCATTCAGCAGCCATGTTACCATTAAGAATGCCGACTGGGTAACCCGCGTGGTGTTTACAAATATCATAGGGCAGAAAGTTGCCGACGTAACACTTCCTGGTGTTGATGTATTCACGATTTACACTAATCAACTTGAAAAGGGTATTTATCTGGTTATTTTCCAAGGCAATAATGGTGAGAAAGTGATAAGAAAGATGGTAAAAGAGTAGCATTTACCATCCACAGTACAAGGGGTCGTCTGAACTTATGCAGACGACCCTTTTTCATTTATTCCATTTTTCAATCTGGGGTGTAATGTCTCTTTCCTTCTATGCCGTATTGCTGTTATAGTATTCTCAGCTTAACTTGTTGTGTTATCCAGTACAGAGTAAGTAGAAAAAGGATGGATGGGGATAGTTATTGCCATTAAAAAAGAAAAGAGGCCATCCCCAATTTGCCTGAGGTGACCTCTTTTAATTCACTTTCTTTCCTACTTACTATAAAGAGTATTCTCTTTAATTTCTATAACCTTTGCCATGCGTTTCAACTCGTTAAGGTCAATTTTGCTTTTATCGCCCACAATGGCTATGGCAATGGGCTTGTTCATCAGGTGTTTGGTGTAAAAATCCCAAATATTATCCCAGGTAAGCGATTGGTATGCAGGTTGTTTAACCAGCATAGGATCATTTGTATAACCCAACCTCCTCCAGGACTCAACGGAAGAGCTGAGATTACGGAACGAGGGGCGCTTGGTTTGTGCCGATAGGAAAAGGTAATTTTTTACCAAATCAATCCTTTCGGGTTTTTGAGGCATGGTGCGGATTAAGCTATCATAGGTTTCAATGGCAGTGAGAGATTTGTCGGCCTGTGTAGCCACATATCCGAAAAAGTTGAATGGTTTCAATGGCAAAACGGGGCGTTGAAAAGTGCCCGCTGCCCCGTAGGCCAACGATCTGTATTCGCGTATCTCCTGCAGGACTAATCCCGAGAACCCTCCTCCAAAATATTCGTTGAAAGCCTCAAGATAGGGATCTATGCTTATGTTGTAATCCTCCCCATTGGCAAAGAAAAAGATTTTACTTTGACGTGCCTTCTTCTTATTGACAAAGAAGATGGTATTCTCATCAAACTTTTTGGCCAGCCTTTCAACCGGTGTTTGAACCGTTTTGGGTTCGGTGGCAAAGGTAACGGTGTTGAGAATGATATTCTTAATACTGTCCGGGTGAGTTTTGCCTACGTAATGCACCACTGCGGTATGCTGCGTGGCCTGCTTAAAGATAGAGGTTAGCTCTTCTGCTTTGAGCTTTTTAAGCTGATCCATGGTTGGGCGATCGAGGTAATGCGATTCTTTCCCGTAGAGTACGGTTTCAATAAGTGCCGATGCAACGTTATCGGGCTCAGATCGCTCAAATTTTCTGTTGGCTTTTTCGCCGTCAATCATCGTTTTCAACTTTGACTGTTCCAACTTGGGGGTTGTAATCAATTCGTTAATCAGAATCAGCGCAGGTTTGATATTCTCTTCGAGCCCTTCAATTCGCACCTGGGTAAAACTTTCACTACTCCAAATGGAGTAAGAGCAGCCAATCTTTGCAAACTCATTTTTTAACTCATCAACATTTCTGTTTTCGGTGCCTGAGAGTGACATCATTTCCGCAGCCTTATCCAGAAGTTTAATATGATGGCTTCCCACACCATATTTAATAGTAAGCGTGAATATGTCATTCATGGGGTTTTTTACATAGTATAGATCTATGCCCCTGTCAATGGCGCGATATTCAACATCCTTGTTAAAATCAATGGGCGTGAATGTGGTTTCTCTTGTGTCAATCTTTTCAAAATGATTGGCATACACTGATTTAGCATTTGTGTTGGCAACCAAAGGCTTAAAGCCCGGCTTGTCGATTTTTTCCTTCTTGGGGAATCCTGTTTTGGAATAGAAAGCCAGGTAGTCATTGCCAAAGTACTTATTGGCCACGCGTATGATATCCTCCTTGGTTACTCCCATTACCTTTTCCGGGTATGCCAGTGCTTCTTCAATGGTTTCGCCCTTGGCAAATGCCTCGGCAAATAGCGTTGCCCTATTATAGATATTTTCCAGATCACGGGTAAAGCTAACATAGGTTTCATTTTTAACGGCATCAACAACCCATTCGTCAAATTCACCATTACGCAGCTTTGCCAATTCGTCCATTATCAACTTTTCGGCAGCCTCAAGTTTTTGCCCGACTATCTTGGGGATAAAAAGTGCTATGGCAGCACCATGATCGTGGTAAGGAAGAGTAAGCATTTGAGCACCAAGCACCTTCCCGTCAAGGCTCAACTTGTCTAACAATCCCGTTTGGTACCTATTGTTTAAAACTTTGAGAGCCATTTCCAGGGGTACATAGTCAGGGTGATCGGAGGTAACAGTTCTGAATCCCAGCAGACCTATTTTTATAGGCGTTAGCTTGGCCTGATGGAACTCTCTGCCCGCAAACGGCTCCTCAACCATTATGTGGGTTTCAGGGATCTGGCCGGAGGGTAATGCCCCAAATTTCTCCTCGATAACAGGCGCAATCTCTTCGATATTAAAATCACCGGAAATCACAAGAGCCATGTTATTGGCCACATAGTAATTCTTGTAAAACTCAAGCATTCGCTTCAGCGAGGGGTTTTTTAAATGCTCAATGGTGCCAATCAGTGGCTGCTGTCCGTAGGGATGGTTTTTGAAGAGGTGCGATTGAAACTCCTCCAATAGTTTGCCTTGAAACTGATCAGCATACATATTCTTCTCCTCGTAAACCACCTCAAGCTCAGCCTGAAAACTTCTAAACACAGGATCGATAAAGCGATGGGCGTAAAGATCAATCCATTTAAAAATTTGGCTTGAAGGAAATTTGTTGTAGAATATGGTCCAATCGGGACCTGTTCCGGCATTGAGATTGGTGCCGCCAATACTGTTGATCAGGTTGCTCATCTCATTGGGTATGGCAAACTCAGCAGCCTTAAGCGACTCCTCATTAATCTCGGTCTGGATCCTTTTCCTGTCCGCTTCGAGAGTGGAGTTGCCTAACTCTTCGTATAGCTGGAAAATCCGGTCGATGTGCGGTTTTTCTTTCTCCCAATCAGTGGTGCCAAGTTGCTGAGTACCTTTAAATAGCATGTGCTCCATATAATGGGCCAAACCGGTGGCATCGGGAGGATCGTTTTTGCCTCCCGTTTTAACGATAACTACCCCAAAAGCTTCGGGCAGGGAGTTGTCGGGGTTAAGAATAACGGTCAAGCCGTTTGGCAGGGTGTACTGGGTAATTTTCAGTGTTCCTGAGGTAACTTCAAAAGCGGATACCGGTTGGGAAACTCCAAGAATAAGGATAACCCCGGCAAGCAACGATACGAAGAAATGTCTTGTTTTCATTATACTTTGTGTTGGTTTAAGTGAATGCAAAGTTAAAATTTAAAAAGCTATAATCGTTTGAGAGCAGAGAGTATTACTTCTCTGCTTTGCAATATGATAGTGGAGAAAGTTCATTGCTTAAGGGGTTGTTTTTATTATGGATATTGTCCTTATTAGTAATACAAAGAATCCACAAAACAATGGCAACAATACTTTGCCAAATCGCAGGAAAATAGAATTGAGGTTATTTTCTATTTTTTACCTTTTTTGCCATCTTCCGGCGTATCCACAGGTGGGGTAATGGAAGGGGCGCTTTCATATTGAATTAAAAACTGTGGCGACACTATTTCGATGCCATACTCGGCGCACACATCCTGAATATTCTGATGGAGTTCATTGTAGATGGGAGCAAAAGCATTGCCTTCCGATGTGTAAACATTCAATTGATAAACAGCGTGAAATTGGTCTAATGCCGATTGTATGACGAAATGCTTTTTATTGTGTAACAGATTCGAAGTACGGCCGGCGGCTTCGAGGAGCGCTTTCTGAACGGTGCGCCAGGGCGTTTGATAGCTGATTGTAACCTTGGTGCTCAAAATTAACCCTTCGGTGGCAGCCAGAGCTGAGTAGTTGGTGGTGTTTCCTGAAAGAATGGCAGAATTGGGAATGGTAATACTCTCGTTGTTTGATGTTCTAAGGCGGGTTACCAGCATGGTTTTTTCGACTACGTTGCCGGTTACCTCTCCAATTTTAATCCTATCGCCAATTTTGAATGGCCGCATATAGGTAATTACCAATCCGGCAACCATGTTGGCAATGGCGCTGGAAGAACCCAGCGATACCAATAATCCTAAAAATACCGAAACTCCTTGAAAAACCCTTGACTCGGAGCCGGGCAGATAGGGAAAAATGAGGATGAACATGAAGGCATACATTAAAAACCTTACTATGCTGAAAGTGGGCTTAGCCCAATCGACATGGAAACCGGGTATTCTGAGCTTCCCCGCTTCTATCTCAGAAAAAATGTATTTGATAAACCGAATCAGGTATTTAAAAACAATAAACAGAACTATGATTGTAAACAGGTTGGGTAAATAGTGCCAAATGGAAACAAAAATACCTTTGAATGGATTCCATATGAAGCTGAACAATTTGGCGGCCCATCCTCTGGAGAAAGGAAAAATGCTGAACACAAGAGGCAAGAACAGGTATATGAGAATGGCAATGATTGCCCATTTGAGAACTTTCAGCAGCCAAACGATTACCTTAAGCTCTTGATTTGCTGTAATGAACGTGTAACCCTTGTAGGATAAGTTTTTAAACCATTTCCCTTTATAGTTTAACAATCTCTTGGCGAAGTAGGTATGCCCCTTTGCAATAAGAAAAATCATAAGCCAAATGGCGCCCAGCACAAGCAAAACAAGCCCTATTCTGGTAAGAATGGTCAGGATGCTCCTTTCCTTCCGGTTTTTTTCAATAGAACTTTTAATTCTCTCAGCATACTCATTGGCAAGCATTTGAATGTTTTTGCCCTGTATTATGGTATCGCTTTCCTGGAGTGTCATTATAAAAATTTCGCCGCAAACAACATCAATTGCTTTTTCATTCTGAGTCAGTGTAATCTGAATGGAATCGTATTCGTAATATATTCTCTCAATCCTTGCGGATATATTTTTAGCTCTTTCTTCCGGGGTTAAATTACCCATATAAGCATCGATATGAAAGAGGGTATCGTGGAATAGCATGACAGGAAAACTTTTGGGGCTAACCTGTTCGCGTAAAACCTGAGTTTGTCCCGGCATGGATGTTTCGCTCTGTGCATTAGTCCCGAAAATTAAGGCCAAGACAAAAAGTAGCATCAAAAAAAGTTTCCTGTTCATGGTTAAGTGGTTTTGTGTTTATACAAATGTAGATATCCTCTTTGATATTTCAATTGAAACAGTAATAAATATCTGTTTTACAAACAATAACCCAGTAACAAGCAACCTGTGGGATTTGTTTTCAGGTATAGCCTTTTTCGATCTCCGGCTGAACTTGGCCGGAAGTTTTTGCTCAGTTTTTGTGCTGTAAAGAGGAAACAAATTCAATGATTTTCAATTTAAACTGAACAAAACGTACAGAGAGGAAGGAGATATAAGGAATAACCGGGAAAAATCATACCAGTTATTATTGCAGTTAGAACGGTGGATAATTTCAAAAACAAAATACTGTATGATTGCTTTAGGTTTTTAATACAAGCGAAGCAAGAATCAGTGGCAATTCCACTGTATTTAAAGCCTAAATTGCTCGGAATACTTAATAATCACAATAATTCACACTGGATTTATAAATACTTTTTGAAAAGATTAAGATTTTTCAACCATGGCATATATTTTGATGAGTTTTGTTGCCTTTCGGCACTTTAAAATCCTTTACAATCATTATTTCATGGCTCCGGTTTATTCGGAGTTGTATTTCAAAAGCAATAACCTTTACACTGCTTGGTGTTGTTCTTTGACGTAGTGGTTACATTCTGCGGAAACTCCGACGGAAGGAGCCCGCAACAAGTACAATTATTGTTAACCTTAATCCTATCAAATGATTGAAGAAAAAGGCATAGACGAACAAGAAGAATTTTTGGAATTTAAGCAATGGGATATAGCAAATAAAACTGCCAGAGTGTACCGTTGCGGCAAAAAGGTTTGTGAAGATGGTTTTTATTTTGAAGATATTTATGATGATCAGATGAATTTACTGTATGGATTTAGCCTTTACCCCGGAAATGATGGAAATATAAAGCAGATTGTTTCAAACAATAATTTAACAGGGGAAGTCAGCATTCGGGAATTTGACGAGGAAGGGAATGTTGAAACGGAATCCTGGATTGATGACAATTATAATGAGTGTATGCATTATGCGTACCGTTATAATAGCAAAGGTAAACTGTACAGTTATGCTTTAATGAAAAGCAATAACTTCGTATGGTGTTACCTATATAGATATAATGAGCAGGGATATCTTAGAGAAAAGTTAATGTTTGACGACAAGGTAAAACTCGACTGGATATGGAGGTACAAATACAATGAGGTGGGTCAGGAGATTGTCCGTGAACTGTACGATTCGGATGAATTCCTTGCTGAACGATGGGAATTTGCGTACTCCAACGGTAAAAAAGTATCACAAACTCGCTACTGCCCTGATTACAAAGAAGGGAAATAGGTTAAAATAGGTATATACTGCGCAGGGGCCTTTGGCCCCTTTTCTATTTTAAGCCATCGGGTTGCTGGTTTGATTCCCTTTGTTGCTAGGTATTTACCCAAATTCGCAATCGATGTATAGCTATTTTTGACCACTGCGTATAATCAAACTGCCAAAAGTAACCAACAGCAAAGCAATGATGTAATAGGGGAGATGCATGGGGACGAAGAATACTTTTACCATGATAATCTGTACTGAAAGCCATGTGGCCAGTACCATTCCTTGAACAACCATGGCATAGGGGTAATACCTGTGTTTTGTTAAAACCAGTACAAAGGCTACAAGGTTGAGCAGACCGTTTACGATGAATAGAATTAGGCCGGGGATGAAATAGGAGATGAATGGCGAATGCCTTAAAAATTGCAGTGACATCATCATGTAATCACCTGATGGGTCATACATCAGCCCTGCGCCGCCCCATATGGCTGTGATTGCCGTAAATACCAGCATCACCATTGAGGCTCTGCGTACTCTTTTAACCATGACATTATTTTTTATTAAATGAAAGAATATGATTTTATAAATTATTCCGAAAATTCAATTTCTTTTATCAATTGGAAGACATGTTTAAGCAAATTGCATACCACGAAATTCTCATAGTTTTTTGTATATTTACACTTTAGGTCAATGTTTCACGATATGGTTTAAATATAATTTCAATTGACAGATGAAAACACCCGACGAATCGGCCATCCGCACCTGCCCCGAATGTGGCGACAAAATCATTGGGCGGATTGACAAAAAGTTCTGTTCCGACCAATGTCGCAATACATATAACAACCGGCTCAACAGCGATGCCAGCAATTTGGTTAGGAACATCAATAATATTTTACGGAAAAACCGTAGAGTACTCATGGACCTTAACAAGCAATCGGGAAAGACGATGGTGAGCAAGGATACTCTGCTTACCAATGGTTTTAACTTCTCATACCACACCCACACCTATAAAACCCGCAAGGGCACGGTTTACGTTTTCTGCTATGAACAGGGATACCTGTTCCTTGAGGATAAAAATACCTACCTATTGGTAACCCAAAGGGATGAAGAGGAGTAGGGCTTAGCGACTTCTGTACCGTTTAACCACGATGTTATAGACAGCTTTGAAGAAGTATTTAAAATCGGTGAGGAACGGATGCTTAAAGTATGCATCGAGGTATTTATGCTCAGAGGCCATGATTCCCTCCAGCGTTTCGGGCTTATCTACATAAAAAGGCGGTATAAGGCCAGGCTTGGTTTTAATCCTTTTTTCCTGTAATTCCGTAGTGTAAAGGCTGAAGTACTGTTTGCTCAAAGGGCGTACGCCCACAATTTTCAGCTCGCCTCTAAACAGATTGATAAGCATGGGCAGCTCATCAATCCAAAGCCTGCGCATGATTCGTCCCAGTGTTGAAACCCTGAAATCGTCCTTAAATTTCCCCCCTTCGTCGAGGCTGTGCTTTTGGTAAATATACTCCTGCAGGTATTCGGCGTAGGGATGCATGGTTCGCATTTTATAAACCTTTATTTCCTTGCCGCCTTTGCCAATTCGCCGTAATTTAACCAACGGTCCATAGGTGGCCTCCAAATCGTAGGCCGGCTGCTTAATCTTGCGGCTGATAACGTACAGATGGTTGTCGATAAATTGTTCGTCAACCACTTCGAAGCCACACGAGTAAAGTCTGCCCAAAACTTCGGCACGGGTGATAACACGATTTTGCCCTCGTGTTAGAAAGAAGTAAATACCTTTTGTTAACGTGAATTTTGGGAGTATCCGTTTTATGATGAAGTCGATGGAGTAAACGATGTAGTTGATAACAGGAGGATATTTTTTTAGAATCCTTGCTTTCCTAAGGTTTTTTGTTTCGGCCATGCAGACAAAAAACCCACCTTTGGGAAGTTTTGCATTAACCGATTCGAAAAATTTGTTAATCCATCGGATATCATTGACCCGTTTGAGGTTGGCAATGGTATGAAAAAAATTGGAAGGCTGATTATCAATATTGAATACAGTTGTTGTAGAGATGATGAGGGTCGATTCCAGCGACAGGTTTAGGTTAGTGTTAAAATATTTATATACGTTTTCCCCTAATTCATTTATTATGGCACGCTTAACTGCCTTCCTGCGTTCATCGCTGATTGTTCTCGATGTATCAACCTCCACATGTAGCTCTTCAATGGGCTTTAACTTTTTTTTCTTGATTTTCTCTTCGGGTAGAATCTTACTCTGTTTAACCAGATACCACGTCCCCAACATCATGATTTCAAGCAGGGTGGCAATTCCAATGGTTCCAAAAACAACAACCCGCGACAGATTGTAAAAGTAGAATAGAAACATTAACCATGTGGCTATGGCCAACGCCACGAGATTGCTAACAATAATCTTCTTGAACTTGGGCTGAAAGTCTGTTCCCTCGGTACCGTACTTGCCAAAACTTAGCGAGACCGCAATCCAAATGGCTGCAAATACTAAAAAAGAGAGTTTGTAGGCTTCAATGGCACTTCCTACAGACCTCAACCTGATTAGGTTAATAATGCAGAACGCTGCGAAAAGCAGCAGAAAATCAATGACGATAAGCGTTGCCCTCTTGCTCATTGCCCTATTGAAAAGTTACGCTAAGGTACAGCTTTGCCATAAAAATTTCAAACAAAACGAAGCTGTAAGCGATAATTATTGAGAGTATGCTAACATTTGGAGAAGAAGGAAACGACAGGTTGTAATAATTTGCCGGATTGAGAATCATTCAACTCGTTTAAGTTGATAGTGCTCAGTTTATTTTGAAGGCAGTATTGAAAAATTTTCTGCTGGCCTAAGTAATTTGCCAGATACTCTTGCTCCGTTTGTCCCGGCGTGGGCACAAGCAAGGCTTTCCTTCCCAATGCCATGAGGTCCATCAGCGTGCTGTACCCTGAACGGCAAATGATATACTTTGCCGAGAGGATTACCCCGGCCATCTCATGGTCAGGTAGGTGGGGAACAAGTGTTCCCAAGCCATCAATCTCTTTACTGTTGGATTGTGGCAATCCGCGGATGATTAGGGTCTTAAGGTTAAGGCGGTTTCCGAGGTTTACCAGCTCGCGCTCAAAAATTGCCCTTTGGGGCGGTGGCCCCGATACGATGCCAACCAAATCCCATGGGTGCGGAGTATCCGACTTTTTATGGTTCGAGAACCTTGAGAGTAAGCCGATGAACCGTACGTTGCCCGGTATTTTTTTTGGCATCGAAAGTTGTCCCGATAGGCGAAAGCCACCGGGGTTGTCAGGTATCCAACATTCATGGAATTGCAGGATATGCCTGCGAATAAACCATCGACCTAATGGCTCGGCCCATTTAAAAAATCTTGGCAAAATAACCTGCAGCTGATGGGTTATGAGTATCGAGGGAATGCTCTGCGAGTGTAAGCCATACCTATTGTCGGATATCACAAGATTTATGCGATGTTCATCGATAATTCTTTTCAGCTCACGTTGCTCGCCAATGGTTCTACATATAAGTTTAATGGCAATTAGAATAAGGGCAAGCGTGCTTCCGCGTTTCCAAAGTTTAACATTGATGGAGGGGAAATGAATGCTTGTGCACCGCGGGAAATGCCCATGAAGAAGTGAGATGGTTTGCGCATCGCCTGCAATGGTTACGGTACATCCCTTTTGCAACAGGTACGAAATTACGGGGATTACACGGGTGGCATGGCCTAAACCCCATCCCAGTGGGCACACCAGCACCCTTTCGGTTTCCTCAATGGCAACCATCAGCACGAGACTTGTACGGGTATTCCCAACGCCCGTACCCTTTCTGCTATGGATTCGAGTTCTGCCTGAGGAACCTTTTTCAGGGTGTCGATGGGCGTATCGCGGGCAATGGTGTAAACCATCACATCCTTTGGCTGTAGTTCGTCCACAATCTCAATCCAGCGCTCCAGTTCCCGGGGCGTGGCATTATCAACGGGTTTCCCGTTGTAAGTACCCCTTACAAAGAGGGTTTGCAAAGTAAAATTCCCGTCGAACTGCTTAAGGTGGTCAATTATTTGCCTTACGGTAATGGGTTTCTTGGGCTGGTTGAGGAGTTGAATAGTGGCATCGAAACCCGAATCGAGCTTCAGGATATTCTGGTCAACCCTTTTGAGGGCCTCAACCACAGGGGGCTTGTGAAGCATGGTAGAGTTCGACAGCACCGCTATTCGTGCATGGGGGAAGTATTCATTGCGAAGCGCAATGGTATCGTCAATAATCTCGGCAAAGTGGGGATGGATGGTGGGCTCACCATTCCCTGCGAAGGTAATCACGTCCAGGGCATCGTCGTTGGCCCTCATCTGTTGGAAGCGCTTTTGCATGCTCTCCCTCACCTGGGTGCGGGCGGGTAGTTTGCTGCTGGTGGCACCCGTTGTCCATCCGCATTCGCAGTAGATACAGTCGAAATTGCAAATCTTGGCATCGTTGGGTAACAAGTTCACCCCCAGCGAAACGCCCAGCCTGCGGCTGCGTACGGGGCCAAATATAATTTTATCGAAAAGAAAGGTAGCCATGGAGAATTTTTATGGCTGCAAATGTATGAAAAGTTTGGGAGATAGGCATTCTGCCCGTCAATGTGATGCCCAATGGAAATAGGGATAAGAATGCTGAAAAATCAAATTGAATAAAAGGAGTTAACCCCCTTTGAACTCGAAATTTCAAGAGGAATTTTAATAATCGTCGTTGAGTTTAATTTTGAGTAGTACATATCAATTAGTGCTTTAAATTTAGACAGGCCAATTTAGAATATGATTAAGCACGCATTGTTAAAATTAACTGATAATCAAATTAGTAAAAATCGTATTGATGAATTTATGCCAATGATAAAAGTTTGACAATACTAAGTTGTTTATTTTATGTAATATACAAAAAAACGAAAGGAATAAAAAATTGAATGAAAATACAATAACTTTATTGGTATTTGAATTGTAACAAAAAGAAATTTTAATCGTAGTTAAAATAATATAATCTGCTTTCAATGGCGAAAAAAAAGGATAGTAAATTCCAAATAACAGAGATATTTGTAGCTAAGGCTGGTAAGGATTGGAACCGACGTTTTCATGGTACACTCAATCGAGAAAAGGACGAAAACGGCAAGGAATGTCTAGTTCGGGGTAAAATTTTTATTAAAACTGCAACTCATGACGGGTTTGTTCTTTCAACAGCCAAAGACGAGTGGGAGTTAGGTAAAAATTTAGATGAATTAGTTTGGTTAGTTCTTGACTTTGCTTTACATGATTATGATAAGAAAGATTTAATAATTTGCGCTATACCAGTAGTTATGAGTTAAGGATTTATTCTGAATACCCATTGGATTTACCATTCCCGGCTTTATGTCTTAATTCTTTTTTACCAATTTATTCAAACATTGGCATTCCAGATAGTTAATGTAAATTTCTATGGGTATCAAGAACACATACAAATGCAATAAATGCAATTACACAGTGCTTACCAGCGCAGGGAAGGACAGGGGTTTCATAGCTGTAGTTGATACCTTTATTTGTAAAAGATGCAATAACATTGTTGACGTTTGTGTTGGCGAAGAGGGAGAAACATATAAAAGACGTGATGTTCTATTTAAAAGAATGAAAACTAAACATAAATTGGATTTCTTTTCCTGTCCCATATGTAGTTCAAAAACCGATTTAGTGAAATGGAAGACTAGATTACGCCCATGTCCCAAGTGCGATGGCAAAATGGAGTTTGACTCTGAAGGGGAGCAAATACTATGGGATTAAACAAAATTAGTGAAATATTAAAGAAAGATCCACTCCTTAATGACCATTAAAATAGTTAGGCCATTTTTATATTGATAGGTTAAGGGGAATAAACAGAATGTTGATTAAAAATCGTAACGATTTGGTTAAAAAGGTTATCAATTGAAATGAAATCATCAAGAAGCTGGGAAAGCAAAACGCTTATTTGATTGAATTCTCAAATACTGCAATAAAGTACTATATAAAACAAAGGAAAAGTAGTAAAACAAAATAAATCATTACAAAAGTCTGAAAAACAGTAAAGTTTTACTCGTAAATGCGCTCCAAGAAAAATATAAGTAAATTTTTACTTTTCAACACTTGCCTAGATATTCACTTGAAAAAAATACCCCTTGACATTCAAGGGGTTGATTTGGAGTAGAGGTCTCGAGCGGAATCGAACCGCTGTACGAGGTTTTGCAGACCTCTGCCTAGCCACTCGGCCACGAGACCAATTATTGAATTAGGAGTGCAAATATACAAATATTTTTAATTCATAGCCTTCCTTCGTTTAAATGGTCCCTTTGCTTTTTGTGTTCTGAATCTATTCCTGAAATGCAAAGAATGACCATAGGAATTAGGCATCACGCCTGTTTTTTGAAAGGGTTACACTGACACAATCCATCTTGCCGCCCATGGGTGGGTTCATCTTCGACACCTTAACCCATGCCGATTCCAACAATTCAAACTCCCGAAAAAGGGCATCCAGTATCCTGCCTGCCAGATGTTCGAGAAGATGCGATGGCTTTGCCATCTCCTTCTTAACAATTTCGTATGCTTGCTGGTAGTTCAACGCATCCTTCAGGTTGTCCGTCACAACCGCATTGCACGAGTTGGTTTCAAGCCCCACGCTCACAGTAAACTGATTGCCCACGGTTTGCTCCTCCCGGTAGCACCCGTGGTAGGCGTAAAACTTCATATTCTCCAGTTCGATAGTGCTTTTCAATGGTGTAAGAGATTGATGAGTTAATAAATGACCGATTTCAACGCAAATATAGTGCATTCCCATGCAGTACGAGTGATTCCAATTGCAATAAATGGGCTATGGTTTTAAATGGCGCATAACATTTTCCCGTTTCTCTTGTTTTTCGGACAAATAGGCTATTTTTGAAAAAATGAATCTGCAGCATGAGTGAGAAGAACTATGACCCCCGTATGCATACCGCCGAGCATATCCTAAACCAAACCATGGTGAGGATGTTTGGCTGTCCCCGTTCGCGCAACACCCATATCGAAAGGAAAAAATCGAAATGCGATTACACGCTTGATACTCCCCCAACTGATGAGCAGATTGCAGAGGTTGAACGCAGGGTAAATGCTATTATCAGTTCCAATATTGATGTAACTGATGAAATGGTGAGCAAGGATGAGGCTGCATCGTTTCTCGACCTGTCGAAGCTTCCCGAGGATGCCCCCGAAACCATTCGCGTGGTGCGGGTTGGCGACTACGATGCATGTGCATGTATCGGGCCGCATGTGGCCAATACAAAGGAGGTGGGAGAGTTCAGGATTACCACAACAGATTATGCCAACGGAACGCTCCGGATAAGGTTTAAGCTATCCGCCACTGAGGCTTAGGATTTGGTTTTTTGAGCGGCCAAAAGCTCTTTTTTCTGAAAGCGGGGATACTCCTTGCAGTAGTCCCTGATGCCGCATTGACTGCACTTGGGCTTGCGGGCCAGGCAGGTGTAGCGACCGTGGAGTATTAGCCAGTGATGGGCAATGTTCCACAAATCCTTGGGAATGAATTGCATCAGTTGCTTCTCGGTTTCTAGCGGTGTTTTGGCATTTTGGCTTAGTCCAATGCGCCGTGCCACCCTGAATACATGCGTATCCACGGCCATGGCCGGAATTTTAAAAGCCACCGAGGCCACCACATTGGCAGTCTTGCGACCGATGCCCGGGAGGGTTTGTAACGCCTTGAGGTCGGCAGGGATTTCTCCACCGAAGTTCTCCATCACCCCTTTGGCCATGCCGATAAGGTTTTTGGCCTTGTTGTTGGGGTATGAGCACGATTTGATGATTTCGAAAACCGCCTCCTGCGAGGCAACTGCCAGTGCCTCCACGGTGGGATACCGTTCGAAAAAGTGGGGGGTGATGATATTGACCCTTTTATCGGTGCATTGCGCCGAGAGGATGGTTGCCACAACCAGTTCGTAGGGATTGCCATGGTTTAACTCCGTCTCTGCAATGGGCATGTTCTTTTTAAAGTATTCTATCACATTCTGGTATCGTTCTTTCCGCGTCATTTCCTGTTCTTTGTGCTTAAATAGTTCGACGATTAGTAGCCGTGTTGGTTTATATTATGCTTGTGCCAAAGTGATTCATCATGAACTCAATCTCCGCTTTTCGCCTTAAATTTTGTTTGGTTGGCTTAAGAAGATATAGGTCTTTATACTCGTCGTAAAACATCAGGCGATGCCTCTTCCCCGGAAACGTGGGCACAAGGTTGTAAACAAATCTGGAGCCGTTGAGTACCCAGTCTGTTGCTCCCGTTTCAGCATTCTTTTCAATGGTTAATGAGCTGATAACCCCAATTTGGCACGAGGGGGTGTACATGCGAGAGACAAAGTTGCCCAACGAATAGAATATCACGGCCTTACGCGGGTTCCCATGGCGGTCATTCATGCGGGATGGTTGGTAATCATAGAAATCGGCGGCATGGTCTGCCTTGTAATTGTTAACGTAAACGACCTCGGTGGGCTGGAATATGTGTGGGTGGCTACCCACAATCAAATCGGCTCCTGCCTCAACCATGGCGTGGGCAACCCTGCGGATTATGGGGTCGGGGTAGAGTTCAAACTCGTACCCCCAGTGGGGGATTACGATTACAAAGTCCACCCCCTCGGCCCTCATTTGCGAAATGGCATTTTCAAGGCTGCTCATATCTTTTTGAGCACTATCGGGGGGAGCAATGCCGGGTATCCGGTTTATTTCTATGCTGTTGCGATACTCGGGTTTGTCGAAATTTAACCCGAAGGTGGCTGCATATATGCCTATTTTTATGTTTTTCTGTACTATGGTTGCGTACCTTTTACCCGTTGTGTCCTTAGGAAACACTCCGGTATGCTTCACACCCATTTCATCCAGCAGCTGCATGGTATTGAGAATGCCATCCACTCCCCTGTCGAGGGCATGGTTGTTGGCAAGGGAGAGAAGGGAAAAGGGGAGCCTTCCGTTTGCGGGGTTGACAAAAGCACTCAAAAGGTTGGGGTTTGAGTTGTAGGTAAGGTAGTCGGGTAAAAGGTTGGGCACCCTTCGATGCACGTCAATTGGCGTTTCGAGGTTGCCAATAACTATGTCATGGGCATGCAGATGGTCAACCACAACTTCCGAAACGTAGTGGGGGTGGGCTTTGCCAATCCACATCAAATCGCCAAAGAGGGCAACGCTCAGGGAACTTTCATCGGGTGTTAGGTCTTGGGTATGACTTCTTACCATTTCCGTTTGCTCCTGAAAATAATGCCTTAAGTGCTCATGAGCGTATGGCCTTTTATACAGATATTTTTTAATGTATCGGATAATTTCCGTCACAGCCCTATCCTTGGGCAATCCCTCGTACCGCGTATGGTGAAATCTTTTTTCGTGCGTGGTTGCAACATCGAATGGCAACGCTGACCCGGCTTCATCTTCAACCTTGCATGTTCTCACTATTCCCACCAAAACCATGACAAGAATGAGAACGATAGTGAGGGTATAGGTCAGTTTTTTGCGCATTTGGGCCGGATTATTGATTATACTGCAAACGAAGAATTACTCATATTGTTCAAACCATTTCGGAGGTGTAAAAATAAAAAAAACCGACAGGTTTTGCTGCCGGTTTTTTATGATATTCAAAATTTTAGTACAAGAAGCTCAACAGTATCCCTGCTGCCACTGCGCTGCCAATCACTCCGGCCACGTTGGGACCCATGGCGTGCATCAGGAGGTGGTTGGTTTTGTCGTACTCCAATCCAACCATTTGCGACAGCCTTGCGCTATCGGGCACGGCCGATACACCCGCATTCCCGATGAGCGGATTAATCTTGTTGCCCTCCTTTAGGAACAGGTTGAAGAATTTCACAAAAAGCACACCCCCGGCTGTGGCCACAATAAACGATATGGCTCCCAGTACGAAAATCCCCAATGATTTTGTGGTGAGGAATGTGGTGGCCTGTGTGGACGCACCCACGGTGAGGCCAATGAGTATGGTTACAATGTCAATCATGGGGCCCTTGGCTGTATCGGCCAATCTCTTTGTTACGGTGCTCTCTTTCAGCAGGTTGCCAAAGAAAAGCATACCCAGAAGGGGTAGCCCCGATGGCACTATAAATGCAGTGAGCAGCAATCCCAAGATGGGGAATAGTATTTTTTCCATTTGGGTTACCTGGCGAGGTGGTTTCATGCGGATAACGCGCTCCTTCTTGGTGGTGAGGAGTCGCATCACCGGCGGTTGAAATACCGGTACCAGGGCCATATACGAATAGGCCGAAATGGCAATGGCTCCCAGTAGTTCGGGGGCCAACCGCGATGAAAGGAAGATGGCCGTGGGGCCGTCGGCACCACCAATAATCCCGATGGCTCCTGCCTCAGATGGCGTGAAGCCCAGCTGCAATGCAGCGATATAGGCTCCAAAGATACCTAACTGGGCAGCAGCACCAATGAGCATTAATTTGGGATTGGAAATGAGAGCGCTGAAATCGGTCATGGCGCCAACTCCTAAAAAGATTAGGGGAGGATACACCCCTTTGATTACACCAAAGTAGAGGTAGTTCATTACGCTACCCTCCTCATACACACCCAGTTGGAATCCGGGTACAAAGGGAATATTCCCGATGATGATCCCAAACCCAATGGGGATAAGGAGCAGTGGTTCGTACTCTTTGATAATGGCCAGGGCTATGAAACCCAGCGCCACCAAAATCATTGCGATATGACCCCATGTCGCATTGGCAAAGCCGGTGAACTCCGCAAATTGCATGAGGTTATCCCATAGAAAAGAAAAGAATCCTTGCACTTGTTCCATGTCTATCCAATGGTTATTAATACGTCACCTTCAAGTACCGAATCACCTTGTTTGACTTTCACTTCCAACACCTTACCCTCCTTGTCGGATTCGATGTTATTCTCCATCTTCATGGCTTCCAGCACCAAGATACGTTGACCGGATTTTACCATGTCGCCGGGCTTAACGTGAACTTCTAAAATAACGCCGGGTAGCGGAGATTTAACCGCCCCTGAAATAGGACTGCCCGTACTCACGGTTTTCATCACAGTTGGGTGTGAATCGGTGGTAGGAACGCTTTCCTTGCGAACTAATTTTGGAGTCTTGGTCTGCTTCAACTCCTTTTCAAGTTCAACCCGGTAGGGCGTACCGTTCACTTCAACCTCGGCAATGTTTCCGTCCACGTTGGCTATATGCACCAGGTACTCATTGCCGCTTATTTTGAACTTAAAATCTTTCATCGTTATAGTGTTTTTTAGTTTTCTTAATCAATGCTATCTCTTTGGTTGATGCTGAATTATCCTGGGAGGCATTTCACGCAATCCGTATATCTTAGAACTCCAGGGAGAGTAGCGTTTCGATACCCTTTCGATGGTGATAATGGCCGACTCGTAGTCGTGTTTATCGGTTTCGTATAGATATAGAGCTGTGGAGATAGCTGCAAATACTTCTCCGGCAACCTCATCTTCATGCGCTATGGGTTGTCCGGCCATCTCTTTGGCTTTTTTACGGCGCGATGCCCTTTGGTTGGCATTACCAATGGCATGGAATATCCTGTATAGGAAAATCAGAGAGATAAATACCACTGACATGGCTATGATGGCCATAATAAACCCGGATGGGTCAAATGCACCAAATGCCTCGCTGGGCGATGTTTTTTCAATTTGCCCCTCGTTGGTGGAGTTGGGGGTGGTGTATTGACTCGTACACCAAATTGGGCCACCATCAGTGGTCCTGGCATAGACCTGATTGGAGCCAAGCAAAGGAACAGTAACGCTGTCGAGAATGGTTTTCCCATTGGAGCTAACCAGTGCAATGAAGCGGTTGATACTGTCCAACGTGAAGTTGAGATGTAGCGTTCCGTGTTCAGTTTTCATGTCGGCCAAAAAGACAATGAACTGACGGGTGGGAATGATGGATATGGGGTCACCGGAAGGAATACGATACTTTTTCAGGTCATTCAAATCATTGGTGAGGTAACAGTTCTCCATGTTAACAGAGTTGTACCCCGTATTCATGATTTCAATCCAAGCACTGCGTTGCCCGAAATTATCCACGTAGTTATCGCTGTTGAACAGCATCACCTCGTTGATACGCAAATCTTCCACATTTTGTGCATGGACCACGAACCCCACGATGGATATCCCCGCTATCAAAAATGTTATATGCAATAACTTTTTCATTACAATAATGTTAGGGGTTTACAATGGAAGATTGGAGTGTTTTTTCGGTGGGTTCACATCCTTCTTCGTTGCCAGCGATTGTAACGCGCGGATAATTCTGAATCGGGTATTGCGAGGCTCAATAACGTCGTCAATAAACCCATATTTCGCCGCAACGTAAGGATTGGCAAACTTGTCCTTATATTCTTGTTCCTTATTCTCAAGGAACACTCCCCTTTCTTGCTCATTTTCAATGGCCTTAATTTCCTTGCTGTAGAGTACCTCAATGGCTCCTTGGGGTCCCATTACGGCAATCTCGGCACTGGGCCATGCGTAGTTAATGTCGCCCCGCAGATGCTTGGAACTCATCACGTCGTAGGCGCCGCCATACGCTTTTCGAAGTATAACGGTTACTTTGGGTATGGTGGCCTCGCCGTATGCATACAATAGTTTGGCACCATGAATAATGATACCGTTGTATTCCTGTCCGGTGCCGGGCAGGAAGCCGGGAACGTCAACCAGGGTAACCACCGGAATGTTGAAGGCATCGCAGAAGCGGACAAAGCGCGCTGCTTTACGCGAAGCGTTGATGTCCAGCACACCGGCTATATATTTAGGTTGGTTGGCAACAATTCCCACAGATTGTCCATTGAAGCGTGCAAAGCCCGTGATGATGTTGGGAGCATAGTAGCGCTGTACCTCAAGGAATTCGCCATTGTCAACAATGGCTGCAATCACATCCTTCACGTCGTAGGGCTTGTTGGGGCTATCGGGAATAATTTCGTTGAGCGAATCCTCAAGCCTGTCAATGGGGTCGTTGTTGGGTTCGAGGGGAGACTCCTCGAGGTTGTTCTGTGGCAGGTAGCTCAATAGCTTACGGATAAGCATGATGCCCTCCTCCTCGGTTTCGGACACAAAATGTGCAACACCCGATTTGGAAGTATGAACTCCTGCTCCACCCAGTTCTTCAGAAGTAACGGTCTCTCCGGTAACAGTTTTTACCACCTTGGGGCCGGTAACAAACATGTAGCTGGTATCTTTCGACATGATAATAAAGTCGGTAAGCGCAGGAGAATAAACTGCGCCACCGGCGCAAGGGCCAAATATGGCTGAAATCTGTGGTATTACGCCCGATGCCATGATATTGCGCTGGAAGATATCGGCGTAGCCGGCAAGGCTCATCACCCCTTCCTGTATGCGCGCACCTCCGCTATCGTTGATACCCACAACGGGGGCACCAACCTTCATGGCCATGTCCATCACCTTGCATATTTTGGCTGCAAAAGTTTCCGATAGCGAACCGCCAAATACGGTGAAATCCTGCGAGAAAACATAAACTATACGCCCGTCAATGGTACCGTAACCGGTAACCACCCCGTCGGACAGGTAGGCCTCCTCCTCCAGTCCAAAGTCCTTGCAGCGGTGGGTAACAAACATGTCGAACTCTTCGAAACTGCCCTCATCCAACAGCATTTCAATTCGCTCACGGGCCGTGTATTTGCCCTTGCTATGTTGCGCCTCAATACGCTTTGCACCACCTCCCATTTTGGCCTTCTCGCGAAGTTCAATCAACTCCTTTATTTTTTCTCCTTGTGTACTCATAGTTGTAATGTATTTGGGTATGGGATACTATTTGTTTTTATTCTCACAGAGTTCTGTAAGAACGCCTAAGGTTGATTTGGGGTGAAGAAAGGCAATATCGAGACCCTCGGCACCCTTGCGGGGTGTTTTGTCTATAAGCGTAACGCCCTTGCCCTCCATTCTTTGGAGTTGATTCTCAATGTCAGTTACGGCAAAAGCGATGTGGTGAATTCCTTCCCCTTTTTTCTCTATGAATTTGCCAATAGGCCCTTCGGGATCGGTGGATTCGAGAAGTTCAATTTTAGTTTGACCCACCATAAAAAATGCGGTTTTTACTTTTTGGTCCTTTACCTCCTCAATGTTGTAACATTTTAGGCCAAGAACTTCCTCGTAGAATGGAATGGCATCCTGCAAATTTTTTACTGCAATGCCAATGTGCTCAATATGCGAAATACTCATGGTTAAATGATTTTTATTCGGTTTGTAAATATTAGCGCAAAGTTAGTCTCTATAGTTTAGTTAAACTACAGTAAAAAACATCCATTTGCCTGTTCTTCAACAATGTTGGATAACATATTTTAGGTTGTAAAATCTTACTAATCCGAATTATCCCCAATGGTTTTTTTTTTCTGCTATCCTTGATACTTTTGCAGAGAATCCATTGTAATAAAATGTTTTCTATGCATTGGCTTGCCAGAACCGAACTCCTCATTGGGGAGAAAAATGTGGAAAGATTGAGAAATAGCCATGTACTGGTGGCCGGGCTTGGCGGCGTGGGGGCGTATGCTGCCGAGCAGCTGTGCCGTGCCGGCATTGGCGAGTTGTCCATTGTGGATGGAGATACCATCCATATAACCAATATCAACCGTCAGCTGCCTGCGCTGAATAGCACTTTGGGTATGCCAAAGGCCGAAGTCCTTGGACAACGCCTCATGGATATAAATCCAAATCTTAAGCTGCACGTTTATCAAGAGTACATTCGCGATGAGCGGATGACAGAAATTCTGGCCAATCGCTACGATTATGTGGTGGATGCCATAGATACTCTTTCTCCAAAATTTTACCTGATATACCTCAGCCTTCTCAACGGATACAGGCTGGTTAGCTCCATGGGCAGCGGGGGAAAGGTTGACCCACTGCAGGTGCAGATTGCCGATATTTCGCAATCGCACTCCTGCCCTTTGGCGCGTAACCTGCGAAAGCGCCTTCACCGGAGGGGCGTTTACGAAGGGTTTAAAGTGGTTTTCTCATCGGAGGAAGTGCCCGAACATGCCATGACTCCCATTGAAAATGAACCCAATAAAAAAACCACATTAGGCACCATTTCCTACATGCCACCCTTGTTCGGATGCCTGTTGGCATCGGTGGTGGTAAGGGATATTATGGAGCATCTTACTGAAAAGCAATAATTGGAAAAGGGTGTCATAATCCTTTTTCAGAAACATCCTTTTGGAAAGTAAAATCTAAATCTTTTCATTGTGGCGAAGCTACATGGAAGCGTTTCGATAACTTTTAACTTTCGCCTTTTACCTTTTCACTTTATTTATGGGGCTAAAGCCGACGGCAATACATAATTACACTTTCAACTTTTGCCTTTTACCTTGCAACTTTTTACTTTGAGTTCGGGTTTTGCTCACTTAAATGCTATTTTCATTTTTTATTCGTTATTTAGTACAAATAATCCCATACCATTGATAAAGCGGGTTTTAATATTGCTTTTCGTCCTGTTATCCTGTTTCTTTCGCTCGCAGGGACAGCAGTTGGATAATTTAAGGAGAAAGGAGTTGATACTCAATAGTCAGGCCATTACAATTGACTCGCTGAGTGTAATACCCGGCACCCTAAGGATTTTCTACCCTACGGGTAGTGAGGTACCCCAAACTCTGTACAGTGTAAATTTTGGCAGTGCAACCCTTACCATTTCGGATACTCTCCTTTCTGACGACCTGCATTACAACATTGAGTACAGGGTGTTTCCCATGCTTTTCGAGGGCGATTTCTACAGGAGGGATTACGACGAAAGCCTGTCACCCGACAGCTTAATGGGGAGGGAGATACAACGATATGCCTATGGCGCTGCCAGGGAGCCCCTTTTGGGCGAGGGTATCCAGACCGGTGGGTCCATAACGCGGGGCATCAGTTTTGGGAATAACCAAAGCGTGACGATGAATTCGGGAATGAATATCCAGCTCTCGGGCGAGTTGGAATCGGGGCTGAAGGTGGAGGGAGCCATTTCCGACCAGTCCATACCTCTCCAGCCCGAGGGGACTACTGCCCGTATTGAGGAGTTCGACAGGATTTACCTGAAAGTTTACCGCGATAATTTTGCCATCGAAGCAGGAGATATTGATATTAAATCCAACAATTCGGGGCCGTTGATCAATATTACACGGAATGTTCAGGGTTTGGCCTACAATGGTGTTTTTGAAATAGGTAGTGGAAGAGCCGATACGCTTAGGGTTACTTCGGCATTTGCCGTTCCCGATGGGAAATTTTCGCGCAATTCGTTCAATGGACAAGAGGGAAATCAGGGGCCATACAGACTTTCCGGTGCCATGGGCGAGCAGCATATTATTATCATTGCTGGCTCCGAAAGGGTTTACGTCGATGAGGTTTTGCTACAGCGGGGCGACGATAGGGATTACACCATGGAATACAATTTGGCTGAGTTGACTTTTACCCATAACATGCCAATAAACAGGAACACCCGGATAATCGTTGAGTTTGAGTATTCCGAAAGGAGCTATGCTCGTTTCAATACCTATGCCAATGTGCATCGAGCTAAAGGGGGAAGGCAGTGGCATATCTCTGTTTTTTCGGAACAGGATGGAAAAAACCAGCCTTATGATCAGGAATTAACCGAAGCCCAAAAGCGATTGCTGGCAAGCATTGGCGATAACCTCGACCTTGCATTTTATGCACAGGCAGACAGCGTTCCCTTCGACCCCGAAAAGATTCTATATCAAAAGACCGATACCGTTGTGGCAGGTATTTCATATACAATTTACAGGCATTCCGTCAATCCTGACAATGCACACTACAGGCTTTCATTTTCATATGTTGGGCAGGGCAAGGGGAACTATAAGCCAGATTTTGGCCAGGCCAATGGCAAGGTGTACCGATGGGTAGCACCCGAGAATGGCAACCTACAAGGAAGCTATGAGCCGATCAAACGGCTTGTGGCACCCCAGAAACGACAGGTTTTTACCGCAGGAATAGCACAGCAAATGGGGAAGGGTTCAATGATTAGGGCCGATTACGCCCTGAGCAATACGGATTTGAATACCTTTTCAACCCTCAACTCTGACGATGATATTGGCCATTCGTTTTTGATTGCCTATAGCAACAGGATTGTTAGAGATAGCTTAACGGCATGGGATTTTGGCACTCATGTTCATAAGACGACTGACGGATACCGGAACATTGACAGGATAAGAGAGGCTGAATTTGAAAGGGATTGGAGCATTGCACGACCTTTAGATGGGGGTGGCGAACAGCTTATCGGCCTATGGGCCGATTTTAAGAAAGATAAAAGCGTTTACTCCAGGCTGTCGTTCGATGATTTTCGTTTGAGTAGCGGGTATCAGGGTGATAGGATTAGCGCAATGGGATGGCAGAAAGGCAAAGCCATTAGTACCTCGTGGAACGGGATGGGCTCCGAAGTACGGGATTCGGTTTTCAGAACCCGTTTCAACAAGCTAAAAATTGGAACAAGCGTTCCCGTCAGTTTCATCACGTTGAGCCTGCTGGGCGAACTTGAGCAGAATCAATCCTATTTGCTCAATGGCGACAGCCTGCTTGGGCAGAGTTACCAATGGCATCAGGCTAAAGCCATGTTAGCCACTCCCGACTCTTTCCCCACAAAAGGAGCCATTTCATACACATTTCGGGAGGACTACAAGCCGTGGAAGAATGAAAAAACGCTGGTGGGCCGTTCGGAGGATTTGATGTTTGAGGGAAGGGCGCAGAGCGAAACGGTTGGCAACGTGGGACTAAAGGTGGGTTATCGCATCTTCAACCCCAATGACTCCATTTTTAAGGATATAGGCAAAAAGGAAAAAACGTTGCTAACACGCGTGGAATACTCACAAAAAGTTGCAAAAGGCCTTTTGTCTGTTTCAGGAGCCTTCGAGTTGGGGTCGGGATTGGAGCCCGAGAATGAGTATTACTTTTTCGAAGTGCCTGCCGGACAAGGGGTTTACACATGGATAGATTACAATGGCAACGGCATTATGGAACTTGATGAGTTTGAGGTGGCTGCCTTCAGCGATGAGGCGCGGTTTATAAGAATAAACACTCCGGGAACTAACATGGTTAGAGTGCGCACCAATGCATTCAGCCTAAAAAGTAACCTGGCACCGATGAACTTTTTAAAGGAAAAGGGCAAATTTGCCCGATGGGTAGGCCGTTTTTCAAATCAAAATTCATTTATTGTTAGCCAAAAGAACCGATTCGATGATTTTTGGAGTGCATCTAACCCTTTTGTGCATGACGAGAAGGACACGCTGGTCACCGGGTTATCCTCTCATTTTCGAAATTCTCTAACATACAACAGGGCAAGCCGTAAGTTTGGGATTGAATACATAATTAACCGGACTCGCAACAAATCCATACCTGCCAACGGTTTCGAGATAAAAGGGTTACTCTCGCACAGGGCATTTGTGTGGTTTGGGGTTGGTCAATATATTACCATCCGAACAGAGGGCGAGTTGTTTAGTAGTTCCACGGCATCGCAGCTGTTCATTTCTCGGAACCATAGCATTCAGGGACAGGCATCTACTACCAGTATCAAATATACCGGAAGCGGTCAGGCATCATACGAAATGGGCTATAAGTGGAAACAGAGCGAGAATACCCTTGGTGCGGAGCAGGGCGTATCTCACACCCTATTCGTACAGGTTGATCTGGTTTTCCCCGGTAAGGCTTCCGTTATGGCCAAATCGTCGTATATTGCCAATTCCTTTGAAGGTGAAATCCACTCGCCTGCCGCTTACGATATGCTTGAAGGGCTTCGCCCCGGACGCAATGCAACGTGGAATATTGTGGTAAGGCGAAGGCTGTCGAAAGTGTTTGAGCTGGAGGCTGGCTATGGCGGACGGGTGCTGAGCGATGGTATAGTGGTTCACACGGGAACCATGCAGGCCAGGGCACTTTTTTAATATGCTGTTAGATACAATAGTTACGGTAGAGCTTCAAAATCCGAAAATGCAAAATTTATTTTGTAATATTGTAGCCCGTTTTTGAAGTCAGTGCCGTTAAATTAGCATCTTGGAATAATAACAGGGCATCAGTTTAGTTACTATATCAACAACTTTTTTTGGATGAATCGAATCGGGCGCTATAAAATACTGTTTGGAATTACCATTGTGCTGCTTCCGTTGATATGGGGTTGTACTACCACGAAGAATACTGCCACGCACAGAGCGTACCACAATATTACAGCTAAGTATAACTACTATTTCAATGCCAGGGAGAGTTACAACAATGCGACACAGCGTGTTGCTTTGGGATACAGCTACAATTTCTCACTGCTTCTTCCCGTCTCGCTGGCAGGCGACCAGCAGGTATCCGGCTCCGTAGGCGGCGACATGGACAGAGCCATAATGAAATCAACCGATTTGATAAGCAAACATTCCATATCCGTTAAACCCGAGCGGAAAAGAGGAGTGCAGACTGCCAAAGAAAAGGAATTTTACAATCAGAACGAATTTGTACACTACGTCAGGGAGGCATGGCTTCTCATTGGCAAGGCCAGAGTATGGAAAGCGGCCCTCGATGAGGCCGAGATGACTTTTGAGTACGTACTCATGCAATTTCCCAATACCCGTATGTGGTATGAGGCGAGTGTGTGGCTGGCTCGCATCGATATCCTGAGAAAGGACTACGTGTCGGCTGAGGATAGGTTGAGGGCCATCTCTACCAATAGAAAATATCCTAAAAATAAATATTTTACACACCTTCTCGAATCGACATGGGCCGATTACTACTTTAAGCAGGAGCGGTACGATAAGGTGCCTCAGCACCTTGAAAAGGCGTTGAAGAGCGTGCCCGACAGGGCCACCCGATTGCGCTACACATACCTTTTGGCGCAACTCAGGCAAAGGGATGGTAAATATGCCCAATCGAACAAGCTGTTCAAAAAAATATTGCGCATGAGCCCTTCGTACGAAGTTAGCTTCAATGCAAGGGTTAATATAGCATCCAACGCCCAGAGCATGGGCAAAGGGTCCGATATGAAAAAGCAATTGCTTAAGATGTCCCGCGATGGTAAAAATCAGGAGTACCTCGACCAGATTTACTATGCTCTGGGTAACATCGAGAATAAGGAGGGGAATATTGAAAAAGCCATCGAATACTATAAACTCTCCGCCCGTTCGAGCGTAAAGAATAATCACCAAAAGGGAATATCCTACCTGGTTCTTGCCGACTATTACTTTGCCAAACCCAACTACACGGTTAGTCAGGCATACTACGATAGCGCATATCGCGCTTTGGATCAGGATTACCCGGGTTATCAGGAGTTGGAAACGAAAACGCAAAACCTCAATCGGCTTGTGGAGAATCTCAACGTAGTGCAGCACGAGGACAGCCTTCTCCGCGTAGCGGCCATGAGCCCCAAGGAAAGGGATGCGTTGATTGCCGACCTGATTAAACTTGCACGCGAAGATGAGGAGAGGCAAAAGAGGGAAGAACAGGAGGGGCGCGACAGGTTTGCGCAATTCCAGCAGACACAGCGTGGAAGATCAGCCCAAACAGAGGGCGGTGGATGGTATTTTTACAACCAATCCTCATTGAGTTTCGGTTTGTCCGAATTCAACATGAAGTGGGGAAGGCGCAAGCTGGAGGATAACTGGCGTAGGATAAACAAAAGGGTTGTTGCCAGCGATGCCCTGACCTCAACCGATCAGGTCACCGATTCCACAGGGGCCCCAATGAAAGTTTTGGACAACAAGAGCAGGGAGTTCTATCTGCAGGATTTGCCCCTGAACGACTCGCTGGTTAACATCTCCTACCAAAAGATTGAAGAAGCCATGTTCCGTGTGGGCGAAATATATCAAACGCTGATTAAGGATTACCCAGAGGCCATTAAGGCATACAACCGCTTGCTGGAGAGATTTCCCAATGGTTCCAACGCTTTACAGGCGCACTATAATCTGTACCAGATATCGAGGTTTACTGAGAATAATAGCGAGGCCGAAAGATATAAACAGCTGCTGATTAGCAAATTTCCTACCAGCCCTTACGCCTTAATGCTTAGTAATCCCAATTATGTTGATGAGTTGCGAAAGAGAGAGAGCGAGCTGGCTTCCCATTACGAGGAAACCTACGAACAGTTCAAAAAGGGGAACTATAGGGATGCAGCCCAGCGCTCCAGGGAGGGTTTGGAGATGTATAAAGATTCCGATCATGCGCCAAAATATCAGTTTATTTTAGCTCAGAGCATTGGCAAAACGGGTGATATTCGGCAGTATAAGGAGGAGTTGTCCAAAGTGGTTAGTAAGTATCCCAAGGCCGATGTGGCTAAAACAGCGGCTGATATCATTGTTTATCTGGACAAAATTGAACTGCAGCTGGCCACAGGGCAGATGGCCGACAAGGTTGATGATGGTGCAGCACAGGATTCCCTTGTTTCACTTGCAGGGTACGTTGAGCCCGATGGGAAGCATCTCTTTGTTGCCGTTATTCCTAAAAACTCACCCATAAATCAGCTCCGCTTCAATATGGTTTCATTCAATGTTGACAACTTTTTAAATCTTAACCTGTCTGTTAACAGTAAGGAGTTAACCAAGCACATCAGTTTAATTGTTGTCGAGCCTCTTAAAAACAAGGACGAAGCCATGGAATATTACCGAAAAGCCGTGGCAGAACAGGGTTTAATGGGAACTCTTCAGGAGAAGGACTACTCGCTATTTGTAATTAGCGAAGAGAACTTTACAATTTTCATGGAGGATAAATCGGTGGTGGACTACCTTAACTTTTTTACCAATAAATATAAGCCCTAACGTTGACAATGAACGTATCCATACTTTGGGTTGATGATGAAATCGATCTGCTACGCTCGCATATTCTGTTCCTCGAACAGAAAAACTATCGGGTGCTTACGGCCACCAATGGCGAAGATGCGCTTGAACTGGTAGAGCAGAACGATTTTGATCTGGTCTTCCTGGATGAGAATATGCCCGGCCTGAGCGGCCTTCAAACTCTGGCCCTCATTAAGGAAACGCACCCCATGCTTCCGGTCGTTATGATTACCAAAAGCGAAGAGGAAAACATTATGGATCAGGCGGTTGGGGCTAAAATTGATGATTACCTGATAAAACCTGTCAACCCCAATCAGGTTCTGCTCTCCATCAAAAAGCATGTGCACAACCGGGTTTTGGTGAACGAAAAAACCACTACCGATTACCGTCAGGCATTTGGCGTACTTGGTCAACAAATCGGCATGGCCAGAACTTTTAAGGAGTGGGCTGATATTTACAAAAAATTGATCCAGTGGGGGATACAAATTTCTGAATCGTCCGATTCCAATATCGGACAGGTTTTTCAGATGCAGATGTCGGAGGCGAACAACGAGTTTGGAAAGTTCATTAAAAATCATTACTACAGTTGGTTTGACCCTAAGAATGAGGAAAGGCCATTGATGTCGCATAACGTGTTGAGGAATATGGTTTTCCCAATCATCGACTCGGGGCAGAATGTGCTTCTGATTCTTATCGATAACTTTAGGTTCGACCAGTGGAAGGCCATTCAGGGGCTCATAGCCCCATACTGGAGAGTGGAAAAGGAGGTGATCTACTCGTCAATACTCCCCACGGCCACACAGTATGCCCGCAACGCCTTCTTTTCCGGTTTGATGCCATTGGAAATTCAGCGTATGCACCCTGAATTGTGGGTTTTCGACGAGGAGGAGAGCGGAAAGAACCTATACGAGGAGGAACTGCTCAAGCGCCAGCTGCAACGATTGGGGAAGAGTTACAGGATGCATTACGAGAAGGCCGGCAATCTGGCCGGAGCACCGGTGAAATTGAATCTGAAAGAAATGCTGAAAAATCAGTTAACGGTACTGGTTTACAATTTTATCGATGTCATCTCGCATGCCCGAACGGAAATGGAGATGATGCGTCATCTTGCCTCCGATGAGGCAGCATACGTTTCGCTCACCCGCAGTTGGTTCAAGCATTCCGACCTTTTCATGCTTCTAAAGGAGGCAGCTGAAGCCAATGTTAAGCTGGTAATCACCACCGACCACGGCACAATACGGGTAAAAAACCCCGTTAAAGTGGTGGGCGACAAGGCTACTTCGACAAACCTACGGTATAAGCTGGGGAAAAGCCTCAACTATAATCCAAAGGAGGTATTCGAAATCAGAAAACCCGAAGACATACACCTGCCCAAACCCAATGTCAGCTCCTCATACATTTTTGCCCTCGGATACGATTACTTTGTATATCCCAATAACTATAACTATTACGTGAAGTATTACCGCGATACTTTTCAACATGGCGGGATATCCGTTGAGGAAATGCTTGTGCCATACCTCGAATTTAAAGCCGTTTAGCATGGAGCCTATCGTTGTTGAAAATATCAGCGGGTTACCTAAGGCTGCAGGGGATGTGCTGAAAGAAATGGGTGGCAGTAGAGTAGCCTGCTTTTACGGCGAGTTGGGTTCAGGAAAAACCACGTTGATTCAAGCTATTTGCAGGGAGCTGGAGGTTGTCGATACCGTGGTTAGCCCCACCTTTTCCATAGTGAACGAGTACAAAACGTCCGATGGAGTGCCCGTTTACCACTTCGATTTTTACAGGATTAAAAAGCTTGAAGAGGTGTACGATCTTGGCTATGAGGAGTATTTCTATTCCTCGAGGGGATACTGTTTTGTTGAATGGCCCGAGCTGATTGAAGAAATTTTGCCCGAGAGCAGTGTGGTGCGCTTTACCATCAGGGCTCTTAGCGATGGTAAAAGGGTGATTGAACTTTGTGACCCTTGTGAAAGAAGGGGCTGAGGATATCGGCGTTGACAATGGTATGTCAGCAGTTCATTTCATTGCCCAAAATGGGCGATTACAATTTTCTTCAACTTTTTATTTGACCTGAATGTTCCAAAACATTATATTTATCCATTCAATTGAACGCAACAGGTTCCATCTCGTTAAATGAACTATTTCATACATTTTAATTGCGTATAGCCATGGGTCGTTTATCCTCGTCAACTAAATTCCCTTATGCCAAGGGGCTTTTGCCTCAGGAAGAAAAATTGGAAATAGGTAAGCAAACCCAGAGGCTGGTAATTGGCATACCGGCCGAAGCCGACAAAACTGAAAGTAGGATTCCTCTCACCCCCGAGGCTGTTGAGATTCTTGTGAATCAGGGGCATCAAATCATCATTGAGAAGGATGCCGGAAAGAAGGCAAACTATACCGATCATCAGTATAGCGAGAAGGGGGGAGAGATTGTTCAAACCGCCGGAGAGGTGTATAAAAGCCAGATTGTACTTAAAATTGCACCGCTACTTCCCGGTGAAATAGAGATGCTTACCGATAATCAGGTGGTTATCTCGTCGCTGCATTTAACCGATTCGGTGGGCAAAAATCTTCGAGACATGATGAAGAAAAAGGCAACTGCACTCGCTTTCGAAAGCATTCGCGACCAGGACGGAGCCTATCCTGTGGTTAGAGCCATGAGTTCAATTGCCGGGAGTACATCCATTCTGGTGGCCGCCGAGTATCTTAGCAACGTGAATAAGGGCAAGGGCGTGATGCTTGGCGGGATTTCGGGGATAACCCCCACCGAAGTGGTAATACTGGGAGCCAGTACAGCAGGCGAGTTTGCCGCACGTGCAGCGCTTGGACTGGGGGCCAGCGTTAAAATCTTCGATGATTCCATTAAAAGGTTAATGGAACTTCAGGATATTTTAGGTCAACGGTTATACACATCAATCTTTCACCAACAAGTGCTCGAAAGGGTGCTGAAAACTGCCGATGTGGTGATAGGCACCATTCTGCCTGAGGAGACAAAGGGCCCCATTGTGATCTCCGAAGATCAGGTAAAGCTGATGAAACGTGGTTCGGTTATCGTTGATTTGAGCATTGATAGGGGAGGATGTTTCGAAACATCGGAAGTGCGCAATCATGATGACCCCGCATTTGAAAAACACGGAGTTATCCATTACTGCGTTCCCAATATAACGGCACGGGTTGCACGCACTTCTTCCATTGCCATCAGCAATGTTTTTGCTCCTCTGCTTTCCGAAATAGGCGATGCCGGAGGCATAAAACAGTACCTGAAAGAGGATGCAGGCCTGCGACATGGGGTATATATTTACAATGGGATACTGACCAACAGCTATTTGGGAAGCCTTTACGGAATTCCTTCAAGGGACATTAACCTGTTGATGGCAGCATTTTAACCTACTGTGGTACAAAAAGGTAGGTGATACTTCCCTTTTGTCGGGAACCGCTTTTATTGCTTTTGTAAAAATAGCTGGCAAGCGCAGCTTCAATGGCTGCAGAATTCATACATTGATCCTGTACAGAATTGGCCATGTCGATGGTGGCCTTGTCCACTTTACCGTTGTCAAGCACCTCAATGTCCACAACTACCCTGCCGCCCAGTTCGCACTTGTACGATGGCACGGGAAGATATCTGGCCTTGCGCCCTTCAAGGTAGTAGCTTATTACCGTAGGCCCTTTTATTTGCCCCTCGTCAATGGGCTCTATGGTTTTATCCTCAACATTGGGGATGTCAGGTTCATCAATCCCTTGCGATTCATCCCACAGCTCACGGTTACGTTGCATCTGTTCACGAATCCTTTGTGCCTCCTGATAGAGTTTATCCGCATCGATACGTTTTTCATCAGACAATCCGGGATTAAGGTCTTCTTTGGTTGCGTCCTGAGCAATATTCTGAATGGCCTCGTATTCGTACTGCGGAACCAAGGCATCCCTTGGCAGAAGTGGCTCGGGCTCCGGCTCTTCTTTTTCGGGGTGTATTTCATATTCCCTGTCAAAATCGATAAGAGCTACGGATTCGTACAGGTACGATTTATTCCTCATTTCGAAGGAGAGAAGAGCGGTTAGGGCAACCATATTCAGCAGAATGGTACCAAGAATACCCACTTTATGCTTTCCCCACAGGGTGAAAAAGGCATTCGCTATCCTTTCGAGCCATCGCTCAAAGCGGGTTGAAGTATAGTGGGTTTCGTCCATACAATGCTTGCAGCAAACAATAACAAAAATACAAACTTTCGCTTCAAATCGCTGCCATTTTTTTGAACGGCTGAAAGGCTTTGCGAATAAGAGTTTGCTGGCTTTTGGTAAATATTTTAAATCCGCTAACGATATTTTTCCCTAAAATCACCTATCTTTGCCGTGTCAAGAGTGGAAAAATTTGATTGATTGCAACCACGATAAAAAATGCTAAAACAGTATTTTATCTTACCAATCTTCAATACTTCCCCGACTTTTTTAAAAACTTTAAAAAAATAAAGTAATGGGATATTTATTTACTTCCGAGAGCGTTTCCGAGGGGCATCCCGATAAGGTGGCTGACCAGATTGCCGATGCTCTTCTCGATGAGTTTCTCCGTCAAGACCCCGAGTCGAAGGTGGCTTGCGAAATTTTGGTAACCACGGGCTTAGCCGTTCTTAGCGGCGAAGTGCGAACCACGGCTTACGTTGATGTGCAGCAGGTGGCCCGCGAAGTGGTTAAACGCATAGGTTACACCAAGTCGGAGTATATGTTCGATGGCGATAGCTGTGGCGTGATTTCATCCATTCACGAGCAATCGCCTGATATTAACCGTGGGGTAGTACGCCAGAGCGAGGAGGAGCAAGGTGCCGGCGATCAGGGAATGATGTTTGGCTATGCCTGCCGCGAAACCGACGACTACATGCCTTTGGCAATCGTGCTATCGCACATTCTGCTCATGGAGCTGGCCAAAATTCGCCGCGAGGGGAAGCAGATGACCTATCTGCGCCCCGATTCCAAGAGCCAGGTTACCATTGAATACGATGACAACGGGCAACCCCTTCGCATACACACTATTGTCATTTCTACTCAGCATGATGAGTTTGATACCGATGAGCGCATGCAGCAAATCATAAGGGATGATATTGAGAAAATTCTCATCCCCCGAGTAAAGAATCGCTTGCCCGAGCGGGTTCAGAAATTGTGTAAAGGCGATCATAATTTACTGGTTAACCCCACCGGAAAGTTTGTGATTGGCGGCCCTCACGGCGATACGGGGTTGACGGGGCGGAAATTGATAGTTGATACCTACGGCGGCAAAGGGGCCCATGGGGGCGGCTCTTTCTCAGGGAAAGACCCCTCAAAGGTTGACCGTTCAGCCTCGTATGCAGCAAGGCACATTGCCAAAAATTTAGTGGCAGCAGGGGTTGCCGACGAGGTGCTTGTGCAGCTGGCATACGCCATTGGGGTGCCCAATCCGGTTAGTATTTTTGTAAATACATATGGAACTTCCAGGGTTAAACAATCCGATGCTGAGATAGCGCGGATGGTGGGTAAGATTTTTGATTTGCGCCCTGGAATGATTATTAAAAGGCTGGGATTGAAAAACCCAATTTACTCTGTAACTGCTGCCTATGGCCATTTCGGTCGCGATTACTTTAAAGCCACCGTTAAAATGGGAGGAGGGAATGGCGGTAACACCTACGAAAAGGAGGTTGAGTTTTTCACATGGGAAAAGCTTGATTACGTTGAAAAAATAAAGGCAGAATTTAACCTTTAACAAGCACTCCCTACATTTCAACTCAGCTGCAAAATCCATAGCAGCCACCTTTTGCTTGCGTCTGGTTGAGGCTGAAAACAAATATAAAAACCGATTGGGGACTCCCATTCGGTTTTTTATTTTTGCATATTCTGCTAACTTTGCCACCGTCCCGTTCAGGGTAAAAATTGAAAACATTGCACCAATGTTTCGAAAAAAGGCAACCATCTCTCTAATTGCGCTGCTAATCGTTGCGGGAATCGTTATCCTGTTTTTTCGGCCATTTCGCAGCGGGAAAAACAGCTCCGAGGCAATTTATGCCATTCCAATCGATGCAGCATTTGTGGTAAAAATCGACCCTTTTGAGCAGTTGCATACGCAGCTACACCAGGGCAATGATTTTTGGAAAACCATGAAAGATCTTAAGGTGATGGGTGGCGTTTCCCGTTTTTTTACCATGGTTGACTCCCTTAGTGGCAGGTCGGCACTATTTAACCGAATGGTAGCGGAAAATCAGGTGTTTGTATCGGCTCACACCGTAGGCAATGGCAGGGGCGAACTGTTTTTTGCAACCAATTTACCCGAAAGGGTGCGCCCCTCAGACATTTGGAGTATGATTTCCGATATCTACGGGACCATGCGAACTGTTGACGAAAAGGAGTACAATGGCGTTTCAATTTTCACATTTTCAAAGGGAGAAAAACAGGCTGACAGCAACCTCTCCATTACTGTACATCGGGGGGTTATTATGGCAAGCCGTTCAATGCTGCTGGTTGAATCGGCCATTGGGCAGCTGGAAAGCGGGATATCCCTGCTTAACGATCCCTCTTTTACCGATGTTTTAAAAACGGCAGGTACACGGGTTGTGGCAAATGTGCTGGTAAACCATAATCGGTTGCCCTTATTCTTCAATCGTTATATCCACCCTAACAACAGTAAGAGTTTCAAAAGGTTATCGAGACTTGGCCGATGGAGCGAGTTGGATTTGACCATCAGGAACGATTTCTTTTTTCTGAATGGCTTCGGGCAGGTTAGCGATACACTCAATACCTACTACAACCTGCTGTCAAAGCAAAAGCCGGTTACCATGACTGTTGCCGATGTATTGCCTGCACAAACCGCGGCATTTGTTTACTTAGGCATATCGGATATCAATGCTTACCTCTCGTCATATTGTAATTACCTCGATGGGTATGGGCTATTGCGGGAGTACAATCAGACGCTGTCGCGGGAGTCGAAGAGTGCTGAAGTGGACCTGACCGGCTTGTATAAGGCATTTTATGGGAAAGAATTGGCACTGGCCTTTATTCCCTTCGAGGGGTTGTCCATTTCCGATTGCTGGTTTGTAGTGGTTAATACCAAGGGGCAAAGTCTGGCCAATCAGGAGTTGCAGGGAGCTCTTGCAAATTATGCCCGAAGACACGGGCAGAATCTTTCCGCTTTCACCAAGGTCTTTGCCATCGACAGGGAAAAATCGGTGAACATATACCGATTCCCCATAAGTGGAATGCACAAAGCCCTTTTTGGAAACCTTTTTGCTCCGGCAAATGATCAGTACTACACCTTTATCGACTCCTACGCCATTTTTGGTTCTTCTGTCGAGTCGCTCTCACGTTTTATCCTTGCCAATATTCACAACAAGCAGCTTTCGAACGAGGGCAGTTTTAAAAAGTTCTCCGAAGGCTTGGCCAAAGAGTCCAATTTCACCGCTTTTATCAATCCGGGTAAGGCCGAAACCCTTTATGAGCAATTGCTGTCATCGCAAGCCGTTTCCGGCATACTGTCGCAAATGGAGGTGCTCCGTAAAGTTCAGGGGATGGGAATTCAGCTGACCGGAGGGCGCGGAATGATTTTCAACAATATCTATGCAAGCTATTCCCCCGTTTCTACTGATGCCCCTCAGACAGTTTGGGAAACCAAACTCGACACCGCTTTTACCATGAAGCCGCAGCTGGTTATCAATCACAATACCCAACAACGCGAAATATTTGTTCAGGATGGGCGGAACAATATCTACTTGATTAACAACGTGGGAAGAGTGCTTTGGAAACGCCCTTTGCAAGAAATGATCAACGGCGAGGTGCATCAGGTTGATATTTTCAGGAACGGTAAGTTGCAGTTCCTTTTCAGCTCTAAAAATTTCTTATACCTTGTGGATAGAAACGGGAACAACGTGGAGGGTTTCCCGGTTAAGTTGCTGTCGCCAGCCACCAATCCCGTTGCAGTTTTCGATTACGAAGGTAACCGCGATTACCGGTTTTTCATTGCCGGAGAGGATAGGAAGATTTATGCCTACGATCGCAACGGCAATGTTGTAACAGGTTGGGATTTCGACAGATCCGAAAAAATTGTAAAAAAGCCGCTCCAGCATTTCAGAGTAGCCGGGCGCGACTATATCGTTTTTGCCGATGAGAACAGGCCCTATATTTTAGACAGGAGAGGGAGCGAGAGGGTTAAGCCCGGTCGGTTCTTCTCGCAGGCTCCCAATAGCACATTTACTTTAGACGACAGTTCGCCGGGAGCATCGCCTCGACTTGTGACCACCGATAGTCTTGGTATTGTACGATTCGTTTACCTCAATGGCAAGGTGGAAGATCTGACTTTGAAAAAGGTATCCTCTAATCACGTTTTCGATTACCTGGATATCAATGGCGATGGACGGAAAGATTTTACTTTTCTCGATGGCAATCATCTGTACGTTTACCAAAATAATCGGAAGGAACTCTTTTCATACAAATTCCCATGCTCGCCAAATTCTCAGATTATTTACTTCCATTTTGGGGCCAAAGATCGAAAGTTAGGAATTATGTGCCCCGAGAGTTCGGAAATTTTCCTTATTAACGGCAATGGAAGTTTATACAGGGGATTCCCCCTGAAAGGCTCAACGCCATTCAGCATTGGCCAATTCCCCAACACCCGCACAACCTTTAACCTTATCGTGGGATCGCAGTCGGGATTCGTGTTAAACTATGCTGTTCAGTAGATTTTAAACTAATTTAGCTGGCGGATTGAAAAGCATTTCAACGGTTGAACTATATTTGAAATTCGTTGCCATTTTTTAATTGCAGATAGTTGAATAGTAATAATCAGTTATGCCTTTAAAGTCCCTGTAGATGTTGTCTTTCTTTCGATTTATACTGATCTTCTTCCTGGTAGTTTATGCCCTTGGGTTGCTCTTCAGGCTGATCCTTCGCTATACCTTTCATCGTATGGGGAAAAAGTTTGGAGGATATGGAGAGTCCAGGCGAGGGAAGAGCGAAGGTGAAGTGCATATGAGCAGACCACCGGAAAAGGAGAAGATTGTTGACAAGGATGTTGGCGAGTATGTCGATTACGAAGAGGTAAAGGAGTAGCCGCACATCAATGGGTTTATGGCAGAACGATGGGGCATTGGATTATATTTAAAAACCGGCAAATAGTTATTTATCATGTCGATTGAAGTTAAGAACGTTACAAAACTTTATGGAGAGCAAAAGGCTCTCAACGATGTTTCTTTTTCTATCCCTTCGGGTCAGGTGGTGGGATTTCTTGGCCCCAACGGGGCAGGGAAGACAACCATGATGAAGGTCATTACGGGTTTCTTAAAGCCCACTTCAGGCGATGTGATGGTAAACGGTATTTCGGTGAGTAACCCCAATGTGGATTTTCGCAGATCGGTTGGGTACCTTCCTGAGAATAATCCGCTGTATCCTGAAATGTTTGTTAAGGAGTACCTGAATTTTGTGGCCAAGGTGTATGGATTGGGGAAAATGGGACCAAAACGGGTGAGAGAACTCGTTGATATTACCGGAATAGGGTATGAGCAGAATAAAAAGATTGGACAACTATCAAAGGGATACAGGCAAAGGGTGGGATTGGCTCAGGCATTGCTAAACGAGCCGTCTGTACTTATTCTCGATGAGCCCACCAGCGGTTTAGACCCAAACCAGATTACGGAAATCCGACGGGTCATTTCCGATGTCGGCAGGGAAAAAACCGTGATGCTTTCAACCCATATCATGCAGGAGGTGGAGGCAGTTTGTAGCAGGGTAATCATAATCAACAGGGGTGTTATTGTTGCCGATGATGATACCTCGAAGATTGTGTTGCAGAGTACCGATAGCAGGCAGGATGTGCTTATTGAACTGCTGGAGGAGGTGAGCGACCCCGAATTCGGTGCCATTCCTAACATATCGCAAGTAACGCGTATTGATGACAAATGGTGGATGTTGAGCTCGCAAGGCGATGAGGATATACGACCTGCCATATTCCATCACTGTGCGGAAAAAGGGATTACGATGGTTACATTGAAGCAAAAATCGAGGCAAATGGAGGAGGTGTTTCAATCCCTAACACAATCTGAATCAAACTTCAGCTAAAAAATTGCCATTATAGCTATTCGGGTTCTACTTTTATGGTAACTTCGCACCTACTTTCTTAAACACACAGGATTTATTGAAAACTGCCCATGCAAGGGGCTTGACTACTTAAGCAAAACTTCGTACGATGAAAAGGATAGCAGCCGGTATTGATATGGGTGGTACCAACACCACGGTTGGACTGGTTACGGAGGGAGGCGAATGTCTCTGCGAGCAATCCTTCCGAACGCATGACAGCGCCAGTTTCAACGACTTTATCTCCAGAGTAGTCACTGTGGTGAATAATCTGCGTAACGGGTTAGACGGAAGCTTTAGCTTGGTGGGGGCAGGTATCGGTGCACCCAATGGCTCATACATGACGGGCGAGATAGTCAATGCTCCAAATTTGCGATGGAAGGGTAAACTACCCCTGGGAGCCGGTTTGGCATCGGCATTGGGAGTGCCGGCAATCGTTACCAACGATGCCAACGCAGCCACGATGGGCGAATGGTATTTCGGCTCAGCGCAAGGGATGAAAAATTTTGTTTACATCACACTTGGCACCGGATTGGGAAGCGGATTTGTGGTTGACGGCCAGTTAATGCTTGGGAATGATGGGTTTGCCGGCGAACTGGGACATGTTACAGTTGTCTCTTCTGGGAGGCAGTGTGGATGCGGGAAGCGTGGTTGCTTAGAAACCTACGTGTCGGCCCCGGGGCTTCGCCGAACGGCATTCGAACTGCTCGCCAACAGTCTAACCTCCAGTGCTCTGCGATCATATGCCTACGACAGCATTTCGGCTAAAATAATTGCCGAATACGCAGCCAAAGGCGATCAGGTTGCCATAAAGGCTTTTGAACTTACCGGAGAAATGCTTGGAATGGCATTGGCCAATGTGGTTGCACTGTTCAACCCCGAAGCCATATTCCTTTTCGGCGGATTGAGTAAGGCTGGTAATTTGCTTTTCGAGCCCACCAAACGTCATATGGAGGAAAATCTACTATTTGTTTTTCGCAATAGGGTAAAACTATTACCCTCGGGACTGGGTAACAAAAACGCAGCCGTGTTTGGTGCAGCAGCACTGATTTGGAAAGAATTGGACAAAAAGTGATTAAAGGGGGAGCATCATCCTATTCGTACATCCTTTGCCTTCGATCGTTGGTCTTGTAAAGTTCGTACCTCCACGCAATACAGTCAATCTGTTCGTTGTCGGCATTGTAAATATTAAGTAGTTTAATCCTGTTGTCGTTCCGGTATTGGTATTCATTTCTTTGCAATGTGGCGCCATGCTCATCCTTCAAAATCATCTCAGTGATATTCCCGTTTTTATCGTAGGTATAGCCCATGTTTTGAATACTACGCCCCTTGCCCACTTTTTCCAGAATAAGTTTCTCGGTTGCAATTCTTCCCAGCGAATCGTACGAAACGGTTCTATTAAGGAATAGTATTGAATCGGGCGGAGTGCATTTTTTAGCCTTCACTTTTCTCTCAATCTCAGTGCCATTGGCATCGTATATATACTTGGCTTTAAAGCATCTCTTCCCTTTTTCGTTAAAACCATCAGTCTGAATAATTTTGCCATCGGTGTTGTAACTGTAAGTCACTTTTCCCTGATAATCAACTTTACCATCCGTAACCTTTTTTACAATCAGCTGATTTAACAGGCTGTCCTTTGTATAGGCATACTCTTCAATACGGACAAGTTTTTCGTTTTCAAAAAAATCAGTTTTGTACTTCACCTGCCCGTCGAAATAATGCCAGCGATATTTATCGGGGTTGTGCGTTGCCCAATCGAAAAAGATTTCGGTATGCAGCCTGTCGAGCGAATCCCTGAGCTGTTGCTCTATGGCAAAAAATTTAGAGGTTCTTTTACCATCCTCGAAAATGTAGCGGGAGGCTACTCTTACCCGATAAATATTTTGCGGTTCACGCGACTGTGCTTTGAGCGATAAGGGAGTACCCATGAACCAGTATGCCAGCATCGAAAAACAAATAAAACTGAGGCCGATTTTCAGGTTTGGCGTTTTAGCAGTATTCATTGTTGTAAGGGTTAGAAAATGAATGTTTTAAACCAAATTATATGTTTACTTTCCCTTAAGTCCTTTTTCTTTAGCCGATAGAGGCAAGCTATGCTTAAGCTTATTGAAAATGGAATCGTTAATCGGAGAAGATCGTTCTATGTGATAGGTGTGAGGCAAAGGGTAGTAGTTTACCACGATATTTCTTACTTCGGCATGCTTCTCCCGGATTCCCTTTTTTGGATAGTGATACATCAGCGATCCGGCTAAATAAGTGGCTGATGTGTCAACGCAGGCAATGCTGAGAGAGTAGTTTGTGAAAACGCTGTCCTGTGTATAAAAAACATGTTTCTCCGCTGTCCTTGCCGGATGCCCGGAAGGGTTGTCATATTCAAACCAGGCCGACATGCCGCATGTATTTGAACCATCATCGGGCCAAACCTTTACATCGGCACTCACTACGTATTCGCCAAAACCCTTAAGTTTAATTCTAAAATCAATGGTTTCTTGTTTTCCATCCCTGGGTAAGAACCAAAATTTTTTGCCATTCCACAGATTATTATCCTTTTCTTCAGACTGTCGCCTTCTGTAGTCAGTCAACTCGGCATTAAGTTTAGTTTCGTTGAGCAGCAATTCGTTGATTACTTTATCCAGCAGTTGATCTAACAAATCGAGGTTGTTGACGTAGTAGTCGATTGTCCTCTCAAACTGCTGTGTTGTATATCCCATGGGCTTGTAGATACTTTGGTAAAACTCAATGCTATCCCTTCTCTGGTACAAACTGCTGATACTCACCGTGCTTTCCGTGGCATCGGCCGTAAATACTTTCGACATAATGGTAACCATATCCTTTTCCGGGATTAGCTTGTTCTTACAGCCGATCAATGCCAATGCCAGTAGAATTAAAAGTAATTTTAGTGTGATATGTCTGTTAATCAAAAGCATATATTAAACAGCAACAAGCAAGTAGAATGTTCTACTTGCTTGTTCATCATTTTAAGGTGTCATTAATAGCCAAGTAGTACTTTATACTAATCATTTTAGCTTGTCAAACAGAACGCCAATCATAATCTCGTGAGAGCCCGCATTGTGTTTGCGAATTTCGGTAAGCGAAAAGTCGAAGGAATACCCAAACATGTACTTTTGATCGTAGTTATAGCCCAAAAGTACCGAAATCCCGTCCTGCCACCTGAGCGATAGTCCTCCCCAGAATTGTTTCCTGTAGGTTACTTTAGCGTTCAGATCGATTTGCACCGGCGCATTGATCATGTACTTGAAGAGGACGGATGGCTCGATATCGTAGTCTCTGTTAAGCATTAAGAAAACTCCTCCGCTTAGCATGTAATGCTGTCTCAGCTTATTGATACCGTAAATCGTGTCCTGATAGGCTTCTCGCGGCAATATGGTTCTGTATAGTCTTTGTCCAAATAGCTGATGAACCGAAGCCCCAAAGAAATACTGGGTAGTATAGCATAGCACCCCAATTGATGCATCGGGTGTGAACTTAGTCTTTGTTCCCGTAAAAAGGGCCGGATCGTTCATGTCGAAGTTTTCAGCGTAATCAAACTTGGAGGCATCTGCCCGAAACATCAATCCACCAAGCGAAATCCCCCCTGACAAACGCATGCCATTATCGTGAATTTGCAGGTTGTAGGCGTAGGTAAACAGAGCCCCCATGCGGCTTGTCGGTCCGGTAATATCGCTAAAAAGGTAGCCGCCAAACCCCATATCCTTGGATCCGTGTGGTCCATAAACGCTCAGGGTATTGGTAAGCGGTGCGTCCGGAACTCCTACCCATTGATATCGGTTGTTCATGCGTATTTGATAGTAGTTATGAGTACCGGCAACTGCAGGGTTGATCATGTAATCGTTGAACATGTATTGGGTGAATTGTGGTAATTGCTGCCCGAACAATTCACTAATGCCCATAGATAGCGCGGCTATCGTAAGGGTTGCTATAAGTACCTTTTTCATGGTTTAAAGGTTTTTATTTCGTTCATCATATTATTATTCACAGTGCTATGGCAAAGGTCTTCTATTTTACAATAGTAACCGAACCTTTTATGGGCTTCCACTTGCTTGTACCCTCTACGTTGAAGTTGATTACGTAGTAGTAGGTGCCCACCGGCAGATCTTTACCATTCTTACTCTTGCCATCCCAACCTTTTGCCGCTTCAGTTCCTTTGGCTGTCCAAACCAGGGCACCCCAGCGATTGAAAATCTTTATCTCTAAATTCTCGAAGAGATCGGCATACGGAATGGTCCACCTATCGTTAATTCCGTCATCGTTAGGAGTGAATACGTTGGAAGACACAATCCTGTTCAGTATTCTAGCTTTCAGCCTGATATCCTCTCTACATCCATATTCAGACCTCACTATGCCGGTTATGGGAATATACTTCTCGTCCTTGTTGGTATTGGGATTGTGTATGGTTGGCCCATCCTGCAGGTACGATTCGTAAACCCCGGTAGCAAATAGCATGACAGGGACACTGGAATTGGAAGGCTCAAAGAAAATGGCCGGATCCCACGAGTAGGTTAAGCCAATTCCGGAGCTGAGGGTGTAAACCTCAACCGGATAATCGGTATCGGCAAGTACAGAGATTACTGTGGAATCGCCAAAGTTGATTAGATCAGCCTCCGAGAAGAAGTTATGCAATTCGCGCGGCAGGTATGGCCCGATCTGCGGATAGGTAAACAGGGTATCCCGTCTGTTTTCCCTACAACCAAGGGTGCTTAGAACCACGAGATCAATAATTTTATCCTCATCAAGGGGGTCGGTAATGTAAGTATCGGATGTGCTTACATAGTTATTTGGATCATCGGTTACATTGTACCACCTGTAAGTAGGATTAGTTCCAATATTCCCCTCAATGACGGTGGCGCTCAGGTGAGCGCTCTCGCCCCAGCAGAATATGTCCTTCTCCTTTTCAATGCCAAGGGTGAAGCTGTTGGCCTCGTTGAAGGGAACAATTATCTCTGTGGTATCCCAGCACGATGCATTGGGATTAGTGAACGTTGGATACGATATCCTTGCAATATATTTTCCCGACTTCAGGTCGTTTATTGTCCAGTGTCCATTAAGGTTGGGCAGGGGTTCATTGAAAGCTTGATAGTACCATCTCACATCATAATCGGCACTGAATACACCATTGCCGCCCACAACATCGTATATCTGGATGGCACCTACATCACCACCCGGAGCAACCCTACAGTTGGCCTCGGTAATGTTCTTTAAATAGTCAGGTTTGCGGGGACCCGGTATATCAATTAGCAAGCTTGCAACGCAGCCGTTGGCATCCATAACGGTAATCGTGTATTCGTCAGGTGTTGCATTGATCAGGTTCAGCGTTTGTTGCCCATTGCTCCACAGGTAAGTGTAGTTAGGCGTTCCGCCTTCTACCTGAAGTGCCACCTCTGGAATGGTATTGTAATGGCATTCAAGGGCATCAACCGGTTGAACAGTGCTAATAATAAGGGGTTCGGGTTCTTTAATCACCACCTTATTCCCTTCGGGGAAGCTAAAGCTACAGCCCATGGCATCGGTGATGAACAGATCGTAAGAACCTGCTGCAAGATTTGAGAAAATCCCGTTGTTGTTTGTTAAGATAAGGCCATCAGGCCCATGGATGGTATAGCTGATAGGCTCGGTACCGCCCTCGGCCCACATGGTAATCTCACCCTTGCCATCGTTGTAGCAGAGTAAGTCGTAAACGAACAGTGAAGCCAGGCTCATTCCCTCTGGATCGGTAATAACTACCTCTTGCTCCATGGTGTATGAACACCCGTTGGCATCGGTAATGGTGAAAAGATGCGAACCTGCTCCGATGTTAAACAGAGTGTCTGCCACTGCCGTTCCAGCGGGATTGCCGTCCCAACTAACCAGGAAGTAGGGTTTGTCGGCATCGGTAAATGGTGTACCGCCGGTGAAACCGAGCACCACATAGCCTGTATTCTCGCCGTTGCACATTGGGTCGGTTACGCTAATCACATCAACGCTGATGGCATCGGGTTGTGTTATCACAACGGTTTGGCTTATGGAATTCCCTTCGGCGTCGATAACGGTTACGTTATAATTGCCGGCACTTAGGTTGGCATAATCCTCATGGATACCCCATCCCTCCTCAATAAACTCATCACCCTCTACCCAGTACAGGTCGATATCGTAGGGTAATAAACCACCGTAGAACATGAGCGACATGTAACCCGTAGTATCGCCATAGCATGCCACCGGATGAGGTGTAAATTTCCTGAACCTCATGGTTTCCTTAGTGCAACCATTCTGGTCGGTAACTTGGATATAGTAATACCAGCCATCCTCCAATTCGTTCAGATTGGAGAAAATACCCGAAGTGCTATTTTCAACGAACTGGGTATCAGCACCTCTTTCTAGGTAAAGGTCATAGCTAAAGGTTGAACTTACAGGAGTTACATTTATCTCAATCTCATTAACCGTAGAGTAGGAGAAGTTAAGATTATAGCTTATGGGTTCAGGATTGATAAGGGTAATTACATCTTCATACTGACATCCGTTGGCATCCTCAATCAACAGGTAGTATATACCGGAATCAAGCCCTTCGTAGAGCCCGAAACCAGATTCGATAACAGCATTCCCGTTGACGGTTAACGTGATGGTGTAGGGGGGAGTACCTCCCTGTGGCTCAACGTAGATTTCCCCATCGGTTCCGTTGTTGCAGTTGGGCGAATGGTAGTATGAGCCGGAGGAGATGGTCAACAGGCTGGGTTCTCCAATCGTTACGGAAGCCGTAGCCACATTGCCATCCGTATCGGTAGCCAATGCCTCGTAAACTCCTGCGCACAGGTTGATATAGATATCATTAACAGCATCGTAATGAACATCTGCCATTTCATCGGTATAGTCGTCACCATTCAGCGTCCAGGTTATGGAGGCTATCGTTCCACCGAATGAATTAACTGTAATTGTTCCATCGCAACTTCCGTAGCAGAGGGCATCCGAACCCGTGAGGCTTATGTTAAACATGGTTAGCAATATATCCTCACTGGTAGAGCAATTGTTGTTGTCGGTAATTGTCACTCTGTACAGACCAACGCCCAAATCACTAAAAGTATGATTGGTCGATGATGTATCGTCTAGATTGGCTATTGGCAACCAATTGCCTGTCCCGTCATCCCAAATGTAGAGCGCATACCAGTAGTTGGGAGTACCCCCGGCTACAGTCACATCTATGTAGCCATCGGTATCAAGCGCTGTTGAAGGTGGAGTACCGGAAACAGTTAGGGTAAGCATAGCGGGCTCGTTAATCGTAACATCCTGTGCGATTATACAGTTGTTGTCATCCTTAGCTCTAACGGTATATATGCCTGCCAATAAGCCGGTAAATACATTGTCCGTTTGCCATGTTTCGTATCCGGGGATAAGCGAGAACATCGGCGTGCCAAGGGCATTGGTAACAGTAACCTCAATTGCACCGGAGTTGTCGCCGTGGCAGTCCACATGGGTTAGGTTGAATGAAACGAATTCTATATCTGTGGGATTGTCGAGTGTAATTATTCCCGAAGTCGTTGGCCCACAGCCATTGCTGTCGTACACCTCAACGTAGTATTCACCCGAGGACAAACCGTTAAATACACCGGTAGTATTCTCGTCAAAGTACAGAGTATTCCTAAATAGGACGAAATTAAATGATCCTGTTCCGCCAATGGCCTCAACGGTAATATGGCCAAATGCCGAACTGCCGTCCGGATCGCAGGATGGGCTATCGAAGTTGATACTGCTTATTACGATTGGATCAGGATCTTCCAGTTCCACGCTATTTGTGGCAGTACAACCGGCACCATCGAGAACGACAACCGAATGCGTACCGGCCATCAACCCTTCAAATGTCCCTGTGGTAATCCAGGGTCCTGCTCCGTCAATTTGATAAATATAGGGTAGTACACCTCCCGAAGCCGATGCGAAAATTATCCCGTTATCGTCACCTATACAGAGTGGATTCTGAACTATACTTAAGTTGAGGTTCAACTCAGCGGGGATGCTAATGGTTTCTGTATGAGAGACTTCGCAAAGGTTATCGTCTCTTACAATTATCTCAATGTCAATGCTGACTCCACCGTCGGTTGGTGTAAAGGTATAAACATTACTGCTTGTGAACGGGTTGCCATCAAATGAGTATTCGTAACTACCCACTCCACCAGTAACGTTGGTAACTGTTATAGTCACATCGCCAAAACAGGTCAGCCCTGAAACCCCAACATCGAACTGTATGGCATCGGGTTCAGTCAGATCGAAAGGCCCTGCCGTTGGCCCGGGGCAAAGGTTGCCATCGGTAATGTCAACGGTGTAAATACCCGAGGGTAGGTTGGTGAATATACCATCGATATTGCTGTCGACGTAGCCGGCCACGCTTTCGTAGAGCGTGTAGGTGATCACACCGGTGCCGCCCACAGCCTCAACGGTAATACTTCCTTCATTATCTCCGTTACACTGTATGGTTGTGAAGCTTTGGTTGATAATGGTAATGGGTGCGGGTTCGGTAAACGTGATATCGTATGAGTTTACGGTACAGCCTCTGGAATCGGTAACCACAACAACGTACACGTATGCCGGTACTCCCACATCCAGGTTGTCGAACTCAACCGCTACATTGGCATTGATTCCTGCATAGGAGCCAATCCCAACGCCATCCTGTTGAAGTGCAATGGTATAGGGCGCCGTTCCCTCATCGGCTGAAACGGCAATGTATCCCTTGTCGCCGGGGCAGGCTAAATCGACCACGTTGAGCGATAGTTCAATGGGCTCAGGCTCTTCCACTTCCAAATCTCCTGACAGAACGGGTCCGCAGCCCTCGTCATCGGTAACGGAAACCTCGTATATACCCGGAGTTAGCGGAGCAAAGGTTCCGTTGTTGGTTTGTGGCCCGGCAACGGGTACGCCACCCTGCAGCAGCGTGTAGTACAGGTTACCCGTACCGCCCGTGGCGGTGAGTGAAATAGCTCCATCATCATAACCGTTACAGGTAATATGGGTGATGGTTATGGATAGCGGGTCAATCACAATGGCAGCAGGTTCGATTACATCGAACGGTGCAGTAGCCACAGGTCCGCAAAGGTGGTCATCGTCAACGGTAATATAGTAATTGTCGCCTGCGGCAACGTTGGTAAATAAGACGCCCGCATTGCTCGTGAGGACCTCAACTACTGCATTAAGCTCATCGTAAAGTGTATAAGTGTAGGGAGGTGTTCCTCCATTGGCAGTTACGCTGACATCCCCATCGGGCACTCCGTTACAAACAGGATGAGTAATTACGGGGGCATCGATGGTTAGCGGATCGGGTACATTTACTTCAAGCATTCCCGAGGCAACCGGACCGCAGAAGTTGGCATCATCAACCTCAACCTCATAGTCGTTTCCTACAGCTAACCCGGTGAAATCGCGCCATTCGTTTTCATTCACTCCGGTGAATTGCGCTTCCTGGATTCCTCCCTTGTAAAGAGTAATGGTGTAGGGAGCAGTTCCTCCGATCCCGCGAGCTCTGATTACCCCTGCATCTCCTGAATGTGAACAAAGAATATCGATAACCTGGGTTTCTACTTCCAGTTCATCCGGGCTTTCAATGGTTACCGTAGTGTCAAGCACGCAGTTATTGCTATCGAATATTTCAATCAAATAATCACCCTGGGTTAACCCTGTCCAACTGCCGGTTACATTTGGCATGCCCCCGTTAATGTAGTAGGTAAGGCTACCCGTTCCGCCCGAGGCGGTAACATGAATTTCAGCATTGCTATCACCATAACACAATAGAGGGTTGTTGATTAAACTGATATCCGATATTACAATGGGTGGTGGCCCTGTAATGTCCACTTGTTTCGTAACAATACAATCATTCTCATCCTTAGCATACACAGTATAAGTGCCAACTCCCAGGTTGGTGAAAGTATGCGGGAAGGAATACCATATAGACCCATCTATTGAAACTTGTTTTGTGCCATATCCACCCGATGGGGTTCTGGCGCGGAATCTACCATTGGTGTTATACCAGCAACCTGTAACATGAACAATGTTGTCGATTGTAAAGTCAATTATCTGAGGTTGTCCGATTTCAACTGAGGTGCCCACATACTCAGCAATACAGCCTGTTGCCTTGTGGCGTACTTTGGGGTAGTAGATCCCAGCTGCCAATCCTTCAAAACGATGCTCTTCAACCCAATCGCTTTCGTCGGGGAACTGAGTGATGGTAAACTGGTAATCATCGTATGGCAAAGGATGTGGTTTGATGTCAATCACCCCATTGGTGTTCCCGTGGCATCCGGTAACCGGAAGAACTTCGTTGAAGCCGACAAAAATCTCGTCGGGTTCACCAACGTACACTGAGTTGCCGGCATAGCTGGCAAGGCATCCATGATCATCCATAACCCAGATTTCGTAGCTGCCTTCACCAACCATGAACACATTGTTGGGAGCGAATGGTCCTCCATCGCCATCAATGGAATAGCTATAGGGCGGGGTTCCTCCCGATGCGGTAATGGTTATGGTTCCATTATCCTCCCCGTAACAAATGGCATCGGTAATGGCTACATTATCAACAACTAATTGATCGGGCTGTATAAGGGCAATATCACTTTCAACGGCCGGTGTACAGCCATGGGCATCTGTTATTTCAATGCGGTAGTTATTATCGGCAATCAATCCGGAGAATATGGCCGGAGACGGATGAACAGGAGTCAACGTTCCAACAAGAATTGCTCCCCTGTAAAGTGAATACACGTAATTAGGAGTTCCCCCGTTGGCCAGTACCTCAATGCTGCCAATGGCATCGCCATGGCATCCTCCGGCATCGATAATGCTGGTAACTGTATAGTAATCAATATCAATTGGGTCGGGAGCGGTGAGTGTAATCGTATTAACACCCGATGCCGGACATCCGATGTTATCGGTAACCGTTACGGCGTATTCGATTCCTGCTGAAAGACCTACAGCGCGTTTGGTGGTCTGTCCCGAGGGCGACCAACTGTAGAAATAGGGTGCGGTTCCTCCGCTGTGGTTCACCTCGGCTTCGCCATCGCTGCTATCGCTACAAGTGGGATTAATGGTGCTAAACCCGGTGATGGTTAGTTCGGGGCTAACGGCTATAAGAACCGGAGCACTTTCATTATCGCCGCATGGAGGTGAAGAGACTACCCTGCGGAACCAGGTGTCCTGCGTCAAGTCGCCGGGCTGATAGTTTTGGCTCTCGGCACCAGCTATATTGGCATAGGGTCCACCGGCTCCGGCGGTACTATACTGCCATTGGTATGCGTAAGAGCCTCCACCGTTGGTAGGCATCGAACCGACTAACTCATCGGGTGCGGTATTGTAGCAAATTGATTGATTGTCAGCAATGGTATTGTTCCCAATGGGCTGGTTAACAGTAATCTCAATAGTATTGCTCAACGATGAGCATGGGCCTGAAATCACCTCCCTCTGGTACCAGGTGGTCTGGTTAAGTGCAGGTGGATCGTAGTTTTGACCCGTGGCTCCTGCTATGATGTTGAAAGTGGTGCCATTGGTACTGTTATACCACTGGTAAGAATACGTGCCTGCACCATTGCCCCCTGTGGGAATTTGTCCGGTTAGGCCGGCAGGAATAGAGCCCGAGCAGATGGTTTGATCATCGTCAATGATGTTGTCATCAATGGTGGGTATTTCAGTAACATCTACAGAGCCCGACATCATATTCTGACAACCCGTAGTGTTATTCTCCGCGCTAACGGTATAGGTGCCTTCGGCTGTTTGCAGCCCGAAGCTGATGGCCGAACCTGTTCCTGAGGCGGTAGTTCCTGTTGTGGAGCCATCCAGAATTAGTGTATAGGTTACGCCGGTTTGCGATCCGCTGAGTCCAACGGCAACTCCTGTGGAACCCTCACAGTACTCGCCTCCTCCGGTTACGTTAAATTGGGTGGGAAGCGGGTTAACGGTTATGGTAATCTCATTGGAAAAGCCATTCCCGCATGTATTCTCTGCCCAACGTCGGTAGGTGGTAGTCTGCGTAAGGTTGGGAACATCATACGTTGTTCCCGTTTCGCCAACAATCTCAGCCCAACCAAGGCCCTCATTCCTAAACCATTTGTAGGTGGTGGCACCCACCCCACCGGTGGCGGCATCAACCTCATTGATGGTGCCGGGCGACTGCCCATGGCAAACCTCGGTGGTGGCAATGGCAATGGTACCGGGCAAAAATTCAGGATGTACAGTAACGGTGATGATATTGGAAATCCCTTCGGGCACAGGGCACTGTGCGTCGGTTGCCACACGACGGAAATGCGTGGTGGTGTATAGATTGCCCAAATGGGTGTAGCTGCTGTTGTTCACAAGAATATCTGTCCAGTCGGAGAGATTCTCGCTGTACTGCCATTTATAGCTGAATGCATTGGATCCTCCCGAGGGGAGAACTGCATTGAGGAATCCGGAGTAGGGGGCCTCACCGTAGCATATGGTCTGATCTCCGGTAATGGAACCACCATCAATTTCATCGTGAACCGAAATGGTAACGTGTGCACTGAACACAGGCCCGCACTGGGTTGATGTTGCCATCCTGCGGAAGTAGGTTTCTACCGTGATGGGATCGGTGGGGGTGTAGCTTGCACCATTGGCACCTACAATGTTATTCCAGTCAACCAGGTTTGTGCTCCACTGCCATTGGTAGGTGAAGTTATTATCACCGCCCGTGGCGGGGGCTGTGCTGTTGATTGTTCCGGGTGTGGTATTGTAGCAGATTGGCACTACTCCGGAGTATGAAATACTGCCCGGATCCAGTTGGGCCAGCACTCCCACCGTTACGGTGTTAGAATACTCGTCGCCGCAAGAGTTGGTAACGAGCCTGCGGTAGTGTGTGGTTACGAAAATGGGAGCAGATGGGGTATATTCATTCCCCGTTTCTCCTGCAATAAGTGCCCAGTCCACTCCATTGGTGCTGCTGTACCATTTATAGCTCCATACACCATGACCACCCGTTGCCGGAACAACCTCTGTGATGGTGGTGGGGGTATCACCGTAGCATATGGGCTGATCGTCCTGAGCTTTTATGGTACCGCCAAACATTTGGTCGTAAACGTTTATGGCAACCACGTTGGAGTATAGCGTTTTACATGTGTTAATCTCCCTGCGGCGGTATTCGGTGGTAATATACAAGGGGAAGGGCGTTCCCGGATCGTAGGCTGCGGCGGTTGCACCTGGTATATCTTCCCAACTGCCGCCATCTTCTTTACGCTCCCACTGGTATGTCCATCCGCCTGCATGCCCTCCCAACGGGAGAGTGACACTGGTAAAGGCCGAAAGATCTTCACCATAGCAAAGGTTGATATGAGGATTGCTTATGGATCCTTCCACCTCTTCGGGGTAAACGGTAACGGTAATAACGTTAGACCAGCCGGTGTAACCACACTGTAAACTGTGCCCACGTCGTCTGTAGCTTGTGGTTTGAGTTAATGCAGATGACGGAGTGTAGGTCAACCCATCAGCACCGGCAATAAAGTTCCAATCAACCAGATTGGTGCTCCACTGCCACTCATAGGTAAAAGTATCATCACCGCCTGTGGCGGGGGCCGTACTGCTGATAGTTCCCGGTATGGTATTGTAACATATAGGCAATGTTTCTGTATAATCAATAGTACCCGGATCGAGTTGTTCAAGAACTGCAACTGTTACGATGTTGGAGTACTCATCTCCGCAAGAATTAGTAACGAGCCTGCGGTAGTATGTGGTTACGTAGATGGGAGCCGAGGGGGTGTACTCATTCCCAGTTTCTCCTGCAATAAGCGCCCAGTCCACTCCATTGGTGCTGCTGTACCACTTGTAACTCCATGCCCCGTGTCCACCCGTTGCCGGAGCAACCTCGGTGATTGTGGTGGGAGTATCCCCGTAGCATATAGGCTGATCGTCTTGAGCTTTTATGGTACCGCCAAACATTTGGTCATAAACGTTAATGGAAACCACATTGGAATAGAGCGTCTTACAGGCGTTGATCTCCCTGCGGCGGTACTCGGTGTTTACATACATGGGGAACGGCGAACCCGGGTTATAGGCTGCACCTGTAGCACCCGGAATGTCCTCCCAACTGCCGCCATCTTCTTTGCGCTCCCACTGGTATGTCCATCCTCCGGGATTACCTCCCGAGGGGGCTGTTTCGCTGGTAAAGGCTAAAAGATCTTCACCGTAGCAAAGGTTAACCTGCGGGTTGCTGATGGATCCTGCCACCTCTTCGGGATAAACGGTAACGGTTACGATATTCGTCCAGTTGGTATTTCCACATAAGGAACTGACACCTCGTCTTCTGTAGCTGGTTGTTTGGGTTAACCCTGATGGAGGTGTATAGGTGATATCCACGGCACCGGCAATGAATTGCCATGGGTTTGCTCCCACACGGCTTTGCCATTGATAGGTCCAGGTTTCATCGCCTCCCGAGGGGGCAGTAACATTGTCTATTTCCTCCGGGTCTCCCCCGTAACATATCTCTTGATCATCGCCAATGGAACCGGCATCAAGAGCTTCGTAAACCAGCACAGTGGTTTGGGCTGTGTTCACGCAGCCATTGCCGTCCTCAACGGTTACGGTATATGTGCCCGAGTTGTCGGGGTTGGCCGATGCAATGGTAGGATCCTGCAACGATGAGGTAAATGGTGTGGTGGCATCGCTTGTCCAGTCGTAGCTAACCATCCCTCCGGGCCCCGAAGTGAGGTTGATGGTCTCACCGTAGCAGTAAGGGCCATCGTTGCCGGCTGTGGCAGCCGGAAGGGGATTGACTGTAACGGCAATCTGGCTGGAGTTTTTCGAACAGCCACTGGTGGTATTGGTAACAACCACCCTGAAATTTCCCGTTTGTGTTGCATCGTATGTTTGGGAGTTGGCTCCGATAATATTGGTAAAATTGCGCTGCCATTGGTAAACAACATCGGATTGGCTGGTGGTTTCCTCCAATTCCACGGAACCCCCCTGACAAAAAGTTGTGGGCCCGTTGGCAACTATTGTGGCCGAAGGGCTGGGTTTTATGATTACCGTTAAGTTTGCCGATCCATAAAAGGGTCCATCATCCTCTACATCAACGGTTAGGTTGTATGTTCCGGCAGGGGTTGTAGCCTTGTAGCCCCCCCCTTCACCCAAATCGATAAAGTAAAGAGGATTAATATCGCCTGACCAGGTAAAAATCTGATTGTCCCCGGTACCGCCTTGTACTTCAACAGACCAAAGCACCAAACTACCTTGACAGACTTCAATCAGAGAAGTGGGATCCTCTCCATAAATTATTTCCACGGTGAGCGCCTGTCCAAACGCCGGACTAGAGGCCATAAATCCGTATAGAGCAAAAGCTATTGTTGCTCGTGTGATGAATTGGTAAATCTTTTTCATCTTATGTCATGTTTTAAATTATCAAAACTATTACCTCACCGTTACCGTTTCGGATGAGGACGAACACCCGTTGACGCCCGTAACGACTACTCGGTACGATCCGGCTATGGGTTTTTTTATTACTTTTTCGTTGCGTTCTTTATCAATGGCTGCTCCATTGTAAAACCATTGATAGCCCGAAAGATTAACCTGAGGAGTAGTGAAACTCAATTTCCCCGACTCAAAACGGATTGTTACATCGGGTTTGGGCAATACATTTACCACAAAAATGGTGTCCAGTTTAACGCTATCGTTAATGGCGAGGGTGAAGCCTAAATGTTTTTCACCCGGTAGAGCGGTGTTTACAATGGCAATGTTGTTCTTTACCTCGCGGAACGATTCGGCATTGTAATTCCAACTATATGTATCAAGCCCTTCGTACTCATCCAGTAGGGTAGGGACTACCCCCAAAGTTTTGCCTTGGCACACCTCGTTCTTCTGGTTCGTGGTTTCAAAATCAACGAAAGGACGCTGAGCCAAACCCTGAACCGAAAAGGTTAATACGAGTAGGGAAGTTAATGCCATAAAGGTAAATGTTCTTACCATAGTATCTTAGGGCTTTTATACTATTTAACTTCGTTTGCGACAAGTGCCAAAAGGCGAAGGTATATATATTTCACCTAAAACCAAAAATATTGGCTTAAAAATTAGGCTGTTAGACGTTTTATGTATCTTAATTCCACTCATTACTATCCCATCGGTAATCAATCTAATTAATCGCAACCATGTGATTCTTAGTAAGTAACAACATGTTTTTCCATTTGCATAAGTGTGTAACCTTTGTACGAACAAATACAACAAAATGTTTAATACCCTTTTGATCATTATTAATGGCTACAAACCTTACGATTGCCCGAAATCGGGCATATACACTGCTATCTCAATGACCTGATACATAGATTTTCAAAAACCTTGCCATATGCCTTAAGTTATTGATAATTTGACGAATGGATTAAATTCTTTGATTAATCAGCAGCCGAAAGTGGGCAACAAAATTACGCTGAATCACAGGGAATTATAGAGTGATGAGATTTATCCCCACTAGCCTCGGAAAGGGGAATTTTGTTAATCGTTAATCGTGAAGCGTAACACGTACCACGTACCACGTATCCCGTAACCCGCTTAACCGCTAAGGAAATTTTCTGCGCATCTCAGCGGTACTTGGCGCACCTCTGCGGTACTATAGCTATACCGCAAAGAAACGCAATCCCGATGTATCGGGAAGCAAAGAACCGCTAAGACTCTGAATCTCATGAACCACGAACTAGGAACAATGAACTCGTACTCCGTACCACGTATCCCGTAACCCGCTTAACCGCTAAGGAAATTCTCTGCGCTCCCGAAACCCGACTTGTCGGGATCGGGATTACGATATCTTTGCGCACCTCTGCGGTACTAAAGCTATACCGCAAAGAAATGCAAAGCAGGCGCAAAGAACCACAAAGAACCAAAACTCTCTGCGAAACTTAGCGATTCTTTGCGTAACTCTGCGGAAAAAAAAGTAAATCGTGAAGCGTTAATCGTGAAACGTAAATCGTCGAACGTCGAACGTCAAGTGTGTTCAGACCCCCTAACCCCCAAGGGGGGAATTTCGGTAATCGTTAGACGTTAATCGTGAATCGTTAAACGAATTTACGAATAGCCGAACAACCGAATAACCGAAAAAAAGTATAGGAAATGCAAACCCTTAGAACCGATTTAGCCAGCGGTATCGGCGGGCACTGTCGCCCAGTCTCAGGCCAACCATCAGCTCGTGCGAGCCGAAGCGGTTGAAGGTGGTAATATCGCCATAGCTATAGTCGAAGGCGTAGCCAAAGTAAAAATTTTGGTAATTCATTCCCACCATGGTGATAATCGCGCCGGTGGTGCGGTAAGATAGCCCCGCCCAGTAATCCTCCTTGTAGTATGCCTTAAAGTTGATATCGACACTCCACGACAACCTTTCGGTAAACGTCATCATTAGCGATGGTTCAAATCCGTAGTCCGAACGCTTCTCCTGATATTTATATCCCCCCAGCAGGTAGTAGTGACGGCGAAGGCTGTAAGGTTTGGTGTAACCCGACGAACCAAACTGAATGGCCGATTGGAAAAGGCTGGTAATAGAAATCCCGCCGTAGAAGTTGTCGCCACTCACCAGAAACCCTATGTTGGCGTCGGGCGAATAGGTAGTTTTGGCCATCTGGGCAAACCTTGGATCGTTGGGATCGTACAGGTCGGTATTCTTGATATTGGTATTGAACTGAAATGCCGACAATGACACCCCGCCGCTGTACTGGATGTCCCTGACGTAGATATGGTATGCATAGGTGCCCTGAAAACCGGTACGGCGGATGCTGCCGTTCATATCGTTGAAGATATATGCGCCTAAGCCAACACGCCCGCTGGGACGGCGCCGACGGACTTTGTTTTTAATCATCCGGCTGCGGTTACGGAAACTGGTCTTCAGAATACGGGTTTGACCACTGATGGCATAGGTACTGGGGCCGTCGCTATAGCCAAGCCACTGCTCGCGGGCAGTGAAGTTGAAATCGGTATAACCCTGATAGCCTGCAATGGCCGGATTGAGCAGGTAGGGGTTCATCATATACTGGCTGTATATGGGCTGTTGCTGAGCACCGGCTGCGCCCCCCAGCAGTAGCAACCCCAGCAATATGTATATTTTCTGCCTCATTTCACCTCTTTTTTTATTATTCAAACCTGCCGTTTTCTATCTGATGATGGTTACACTTCCCTTGTAGTTGAATGTTTTGCCATCAACTGTAATACGTATGATGTAGTGGTAAGAATCCATTGGAAGCGGCCTTCCGCCCAAATCGCGACCATCCCACTCCTTGAACGGGCCGCTGGATTTCCACACCAATTTGCCCCAACGGTTGTAAACAAGAACATCCACATCGTTCAGGTAGCTCCACAACCCGTTATCTATATAGTAGGGTGGTTTGGGAGCCGGGAATTTCCACGTGCGGTTCTCACCATCGGTGTCGGGCATAAATGCTTTGGGAATTCGCAATTTGGTAAGATCCTCGGCGTACACATTGATGCTGTCGGATCCCACACACCCGTTGTCGTCGGTTACCACCACCCATATAAACTGGTCGCCGTAGCCCCCCTCAACGATGATGGATGCCGAGGTGGCCCCGGTGCTCCACTCGTAATTGCTGAAAGTGGGATCGTACACGTTAAGCACCATGGTTTGACCGCCGAACAATGTGGTGTCGTGGCCCAGATCAACCACGGGCAGGGGGTTCACCTTTAGCTCGATATCGTGGAACGAGCAGCTGTAGTCGCTATCGTAGAGACGTACCTCGTAGGTGCCGGCCTCGCCGGTGTAGTACACCGGAGCCGTGGAGTTATCTATGGTCCACAGGTAGTTGATAAAATCACCCGGTTCCAAAGCAGCGGTATTCCCTTGGCACACCTGGAAAAACTCGTTGACAAACTCCAGGGGTACGTGAAAATCGGACGAGTTGAGCACAATATCCTGTGTGTAGGGCTCGCCCGTACAGCCAAGGTGCGAGTGCTCAATCACTTCAAAGGTATATATCCCGCCGGGTAGTTGCTGGCTCCAGTTTACCAGTATGCTGTCGCCGTTGTTGATTACCGTGTAGTAGTTGGTGCTCACCTCCTCGCCATCGGCGTTGAGGATACGCCACTGGAAATCGGACGCCCCGTTGAAGCCCTTCACCCAGTATTCCTCCACCGTACCCACGCACGCCATGGGCAGGTCGTAGGGGTTTTGGGGCAGGGCCCTATGGCCCACCACGATAAAAACCAGAAAACTAAATAATATGTGTAGATATCTTCTCAAACAAAAATTTTTTCAAAACCTAATTAAAAAAATCTCACCCCTCAAAACCCGTTTAACTGCTAATTACTAATTGCTCATTGCATTTAACCGCAAAGAGTAAAAGCTCTGCGAAACTTAGCGAACCTTGGCGTACCTCTGCGGTACTAAAGCTATACCGCAAAGAGCCACAAAGAAGCAAAGAACCGCAAAGAGTAAAAGCTCTGCGAAACTTAGCGAACCTTGGCGTACCTCTGCGGTACTAAAGCTATACCGCAAAGAGCCACAAAGAAGCAAAGAACCGCAAAGAGTAAAAGCTCTGCGAAACTTAGCGAACCTTGGCGTAACTCTGCGGTACTAAAGCTATACCGCAAAGAGCCACAAAGAAGCAAAGAACCGCAGAGAACGAAATCGTTAATCGTGAAACGTAAAACGTGAAACGAATTAGCGAATAACCGAATAACCGAATTCACAAATCAACGAATTAACGCATTTACGCATCTGCGAATTTACTCATCGTATAAAAGAACGCTCTTCAAGGGTTTCCCCTTTTTTGAACCCCCGCGGAGCGCAAACTCCGAAGGGGTGATTTTTACACTATACTATTGCTAGTAAGCAAAGTTGTTGGGAATGTGATAGATTGGCCCGGTTGTTGGAGCAGGGTTAACAATAATCACAATTTGGTTGTCGCCAAAAGCGTGTGTTAGTACCGTACCGCCCTCATAGTCGGATTTTTGGCTGATTGCCGAAATAAGACCATCACTTCCAGCGTCAGAAGCTCCAATTAGCGTATATGTATAACGTGTGCGCAAATTATTTCTCACAGTTAGTGCAGTAGTATTGAACGACCAGGTATAGTCAGGCTGTGTTCCTCCCAAGGTGTTAAGTTTACCTGTGGTTGGGTAATCTATGAAAGTATCATTGTCAACAAGTGCTGTACCAATAACAACATCGCTAACATCTATGTTTTCAACGGTTTCGTTAATAGCGAATGCGTAGCTAGCCCATGCAACAGGTACATTCTCCGTAAATTGAATTTGCACTGACATAGCAAGTTGGTCACCGCAAGCCTGTGCTGGATCTGCGGTGGTAATGGCTGCAGTGGGGGCAGCAATAACTTCAACAGTTTTTGTTACACCTCCATCATCACAAGAAATAATGGTATTAGTTTCAACCACACCAATTGTATAGGTACCTACTGTAGGGTTTGTAAATTCTACGTAGTTTTGGTTTGCTGGTGTTCCTGAAGTAGGAGTACCAGTAAGTCCGGTGTAATCCCATGTCCAAAGAGCATTTGTTCCAAGAACCCAACCATCGGTAGCGTTATAGTCAGGGCTATACACTGAATCGGGCTCAACGTAAAGGCGGAAGGTTTTACCGGCGGTTTGGTAAACAGTTTCGGTGTTGGTCACATAGTTGGCATCTTGCACCTGTGCCTGCACACCCATAAATACAAACAGGGCCATCGTTGTGAGGGCCACTTTCAGTAAATTTTTTGTTCTCATAGCTTTAATTGTTAAATTAAGGATTAAGTGATTTAAAAGATTTGTTTTCAAATTCAAAAAAAGGTTTGGTTAATATTTGGTTTCTTGTTTTTTAGTTCTGTTTTTGCACTAAAATAGTTTGCAAGTTTAGCTATTATTTTTCAGTTATTAAACGTTGTTACGTAAGTTCGCCAATTTGTTTACAGCTATTTACGGCATTCTGTGCATTTTTATGATGAACGGAACTTTTTTGGTGTTGAAGGGGGTAAAGCGATGGTCAGATAGAAAAAAGATGAACAGCCTTACCATGCACGTCCGTTGGTCATAGGTTTGCAAAGAACACCACGCACGGCACCGCCCGTTTTCGGACGTATTCCTGCCATTGGGGTTAGGTGTGCAACATCAGTGCCAAATATTGTAATGTGCTGTAACCAAGAGATATGTCAGGCTACTCTCTTTTTGTTTAGTCCGTTTTCGGGCAGGGGGAATTCGTGATTCAGACCAAAGGTCGGGAGAGTTCTTGTTTCTTAGCGAATTTACGAATCTGCTAATTTGCTAATTATTAATTGTTCATTGCCATTTGTGTCAATTTGTGTTTCATTTGTGTTATTTGTGGATTAAATTTGTGTACAATAACCCCCGCAACTCCTAGGTACTATAAGTTATACCGCAAAGAGCCACAAAGAAGGCACAAAGACCACAAAGAACAAAAGCTCTGCGAAACTTAGCGATACTTGGCGCAACTCTGCGGTACTAAAGCTATACCGCAAAGAGCCGCAAAGAAGGCACAAAGACCACAAAGAACCAAAGCTCTGCGAAACTTAGCGAACCTTGGCGCAACTCTGCGGTACTAAAGCTATACCGCAAAGAGCCACAAAGAAGGCACAAAGACCACAAAGAACAAAAGCTCTGCGAAACTTAGCGATACTTGG
>MWFE01000011.1 GCA_002071445.1 Bacteroidetes bacterium ADurb.Bin008
TTGTTCAAAGGTACACAGTTCGCGACTCAATTTTCATCCGTGTTTGTGCTTATGCACTATCATGGGTGTTTCATAATATGTATCTTAGTCTAATATTTTTAGTTTAACATGGGTAAGTTTATTTATTGAACTTTTACTACTATGAATAGCATTAATATTCCGGCCAGCGATGAATCTCCACTGGTTATTTTCAATCCGAAAAAGGGTATCCTCGAAATCTCCGGGAAAAGCCTTCCGGAAGATACCAAGGGTTTTTACGACCCGATTATTGATGCTGTTAAAGAATATACCCAAAAACCCAACCCGCATACTGTTATTAACCTGAAATTGAACTACATTAACTCCTCCTCAACTAAAAAAATACTTGAACTGGTAACCCATTTTGAAAAGATTGAAAAGGAAGGTTTCAATGTTGAGTTAAACTGGTTTTACGAAGAGAATGACGATGACATGCTGGAAGAAGGGCATGAGTTTAACCGACTAACCGAATTAAATGTAAATATTAAAAAATTGTCACAGGTTTATCTATGATTGGTGTTCCTTATTGCGGTATGAGAGTAAAATGGTTACCTCTTTTTTATTTGGGGCTTGCGTTGTTTTTATTTACCAGTACACAATCCGTTAAATCGCAAAGTGTAGTCGAAATTCCCACCGATATTAAGAAGGAGATACTAAAAGATGTTGCTATCGGTGAGGAGTTTGAGAAAAAGTCTGATTTTGGCCAAGCCGTTTTCCATTTCAACAAATCTGCAAATGTGTACTGGGTGTATGGCTATTTAGATAATGCCATAGAACTCTTTCAGAAGGCATTGACCCTGTCGGAACGCATTGGTAACGACAACGGAATATACGTGCTAAACACGAACATTGGACTAATTAGCGTTGATAAGGGGGAAAATGAAAAAGCCTTGAAACATTTTGCAAATGCCACCGCAACTGCCCGAAAGTTGGGTAGGAAGAATGATGTGGCCTCCTCGCTCTTAAATCAAACCAATATTTGCTACGAAACTAATCTTATTAACGAAGCCCTCGTTTTTCTCAACGAAGCGCATGCCATTGCACAGGAGTTAAACGATATCAGGTTGCTTCGCAATGCATACTCTCTATATACCAAAGTATATGATAAACTGGGCAATCGGGAGGAGTCTGCAAAATACTTTGAACTCTTTGCTGCAATAACCAAAAAAATTCAGCAGGAGGAAATGAAGAGAAAAGAGGAAGAGGCAAATAGGCTGGTTAGTCAGGTTACCTCGAAAATAATTGAGGTGGAGGCCGAAAAGCAAGCCACACAAAAAGAACTTGAAGAAAAACAACAATTTCTTGAGCAAGCCGAGCAGGAATCGCGTGAGAGGCTAATGCAAATTGAATTGTTGAGCAAGGAACGAGAACTTCAACAGGCCATCATTTCACGTCACAAGCTGATACAAAATATTTATATCGGTATCATCATTGTTATTCTGGGATTTGCAGCACTTATCTTCTTCTTCTACAGCGAAAAGAAGAAGGCCAACAGGTTGTTGGAGCAAAAGAATGCTGAAATTTCAAGACAAAATGTGGAAATTCAGGAGCAGGCAGAAAAACTCAAAGAGCTTAACCAACTGAAAGACAAACTATTCTCCATTATTTCTCACGATTTACGCAGCCCATTAGGATCACTTCTCACACTCTTGTCCGTAACAAAAGAGGGTTATTTTACCGAAGAGGGCTTCAAAAATGTAATCGAAGATCTATCGAAAAACGTAGGCTATACATACGAGTTGCTCGAAAATCTGTTGAAATGGGCCCAGAGCCAGCTGCAGGGAACCAAGTTGAATCCGAGTGTCTTCAATCTGATCGATGCTACCAAAAACAAGCTGAACATATACAGCGAACAGGCTGTATCTAAAGGAATTACGCTTCAAAATTTAATTAATGACGATATTTCTGTTTATGCAGATCGTGATATGATAGAATTGGTGCTGCGCAACCTGATTGCCAATGCCATTAAGTTTAGCAACGACGGGAGCACCGTATCGGTTTCGGCCAAACAAAAAGATGACTGGGTAGAGGTGTGCGTTGCCGATTCAGGGCAGGGTATTACACCGGAAAATTTAAAAAAACTTTTTGGGAAGGAGCTGTTTACCACCGTAGGCACCCGCAAAGAAAAGGGGAGTGGTTTGGGTTTAGTGCTTTGCAAAGATTTCATTACCCTTAATGGCGGGAAAATATGGGCCAGCAGCACGCTTGGAAAAGGCAGTAAATTTTTCTTTACCCTGCCTATAAAAGGGCCGGGCTTCTAATCATTCTATTTAATTTGCTATTGGGCTACTCCTTCTGGCATGGAAAATCTTGCCTTAAGTGAGGGCATCCTACTTGCTCAGCACCTCCACCTCTACCCGACGGTTACGTATTCTACCCTCCTCGGTGTCGTTGGTAGCCACAGGAGCCGTATTAGCAAGGCCTTTTACCTCTAAGTTGCTATAACCGTTTTCTATCAGATACTTTGCCACAGCGTTGGCGCGATCTAATGCAACGCCCGGCTTTCGCAAGGCCTCAAGATCGTCGCAATGACCCTGAACTTGCAACCTAACGGTTGGATTATTCTTCAATTGACGCAACAGGCGGTTCAACTCAGCCACCGATTCAGGCATCAAGAAGTCGCTGTTTACATCGAACCGGATGTTGAGTTCCAACTTCGATCCTACGGCAATGGGTTTGAGCATCACATCGCGTGTGATATTCATAAAGGTGGTTACCTGCTGTAGTATTAAGTTCTCCGACAGATACCAGTAGTCATCGGCTAACACTTCAAGCAGGTAGTTTTCACCGGCCATAAAGGTTAGGGTATAATCGCCGCTAGTTGCGCTGGAATTGGTAGAGGTGACCACCGAATTAGTACGCGTATTGATTAGGTTGATCCGTGCTCTTACTGGTGACTGTGTATTGGCATCCTTAATGGTACCCGATATATTGGTACGACGCACCTGCTGAATACCCATTTGAAGGTCAGTTGCGGTTGCGGCAAAGTTAATACGACGCACCTTTTCGTCGAATACAAAGTTTACCTCAAACTGTTTGTACCCATTGAACTGAACCAAAAAGTTATTCTGCCTTAAATCGAAGTTCTCGTAGAAAATGTTGTTTATATTCAGTATATACTCATCGGTTACCGGGGCAAAAAGCACAAACGATCCATCCTTGTCGGTGAGAGTAGTGTATGAGCGCCCGTGGCTGTCTGTAGCAGTTACACGTACGTTGGATATGTCAATTCTGCCCAAGCCCGACAACCGGCTACGGTTAAGGATAATCTTTCCGAAAACCTTATTCTTCTCAACGAAAGGAATGGGATGTGTGGCATTCTTATCAATTCTCATTTCCAAGTCGCCATATGCCTTCGAAAACGTTCCGGCATCGCTGCCCACAGGGTTGTATTGAATGGTATAAATTCCTGCGGGAACTTTCTCCAGCATAACCATACCCAGATCATCGGAAAGGAGTTCAATGGAACTCACATCACCGGGAATAAAACCAAGTTCAGGAGTCAGCTCTCTTGTAAAATTTACCATTACGTTCTTTATTCCGGGTTCATTGGGCTCCTGTACACCATTGCCATTGTAATCCTTGAAGAAAACAAAAGTAACATTATGGTAACTAATTCTTGGATGCGACCAGCTAAATTCTTTCTTCACTCCGGTTTCAAGATATATGGTTTGATAGGTTTGGCCAACCTCCTGTGCATCAGTACGGTTTTGCAGTGAATAGGCAACTAAGAAATTTAATCTCCAATGATGCCTTAAAAACCAGTATAGCTGACTGGTTATATTGGTATAGGTGGTTCTGGCTACCAAATCATTGGAAAATGACAGGTTGGCCATTAATTGGAGTTGGTCTTTATAAATAAAGACATCGGTATAGGGCATCACCCGCAACCTGCGGTTTGGCCGGGCATTAAAAAAATATGTGTACTGTTCAAACATGGACATTGGACCCGTTGTGTAAGCGGTCATGAGACCCCAATTTTTACTTCGCAAATTGGCTGTAAAATGCTGGTACGAAAAGCTGGTACGATTCTCTATTGTACGGTCAAGGGGCAATATCTCATCGGGGTAATCAAGCACAAACGATTTGGCAACGGTTACCTGTGGCGACAGGTAAGTTCCCTTATCTCCCAACCGGAATCGGGCTCCAACAAGTGCTTTAAATCCATGGGTGTTTATAAAACTTCTTTCAACCAATTGGCTAATTCCTTTCCATTCAAGCCCCTCATACCCAAATCCGCCGCTTAACATTACATTTTGATTTACAAACTCAAAGTACTGTCCTATTATCTCTCTATTCTTGGTTCCCCTATTAATTGATGAAATTCCGTTTCGGATCGTGGGAACTTCATTCCAATTCTCAAATCCGTTTAGCTGTATTCGGCGGGAAGGGTTAATGGTATAAATTGATTGTAACTTGGCAAGCAATCTCCCCCGGTAGTTGCCATAGTAAAAATTAGAGCCATACTTTACACTTGCCGTAGTATTAAAATTCTTAAACTTTGAGCTATACCTAAACTCACCTCCATAGTTGCTGTGCTGCGATTTCCCGTCTATATCCTGATTAAGAATATTGTATGCCCCCATTAGGTAAAATCGATGAGATCTACCCAACGTAAAGGAAGTTCCAAGAAGGGCCAATTTCGAGTCAAAATTACTGACATCACTCTTGTTATATGCTATACCGGAATTCAATTCAAAGGTCTGGCTGACCCTATAACGTTGGCTGGATCCAAGGTTCAGAATCTCGCTCCTCAAATTTTTTGATCCTATGAGATCTACCTTGAAATTTGGAGTGGCATACGCCACATAAAGGCCTCGCCCTGCCAGACTACTTTCGATGGTTCTAAATGCATCGCCCACTTCAAACTGCCAATAGCCAATGTGAGAACCAATATACATTTGATTGTATAGATAAAGTTCTTCAGGTTTGCGGCTATTGAAATTACGATAGTAGTAGTAAATATCTTTCCTATCCTTAAGCAAAAGTTTCCCCTCAGCGCGAAGGGCAATGCTGGGAACCTTATCGTCTTGCAACAAACCCTGAAAATTTATTTCAAATACAAGGGGTTTCTGGCTTTCGGAGATATAGTTAATATACCTGGCTTCCAACTTTCTAAACCAGATGGATGCCTTATAGGTGGTATCCATGGTGGTAGTAGCCATACTCAACCCATACATATTCTTACCATTGGCATGTATATCTTTTAACAAAACATCAACGGTAACAATGGTATCGCTATAGGGCGGCATCACCACTTCCTGAGCAAACTGAGAAAGACGGGTAGGCCCCACGCTTAATTCGGGGTCGGCCTTGAAGAGAAAATTAACCAACTCTTCCCTGTTTCCCTTGTTATCCAATTTAATGGAAACTGAAGCCATCCCTGTACGCTGGTCTAAAAAAGCCGAGCGATCGATCAGCCTTACCTCAAGGTTTGCCTCTCGCGGTATTTTTACAAAGCAATACTCGTTTTTCACCGTATTGCCTCTTGTATCGTTAATGGAAGCTATCACACTGTAGCCGATATCGCCTCGAACCAACCCACCTATGGCCACCATTACCGGAACCATTATGGAGTCATTAGGTCCCATGGTCAGCTCTCTTCTACTTTCGCCAATAACATTCCACCCATCGGGTACGGTAAAATTTAGGGTAAATGTTTCGCTTCGGTTTGACCTGTTGACAATTTTCAGTGAATTGAAAAAGGTATGTTTGGCTGCCGACTCAATGGAATGTTGAGTAAATTTTAAATCCAAATTTACGGGTTGCTCGCCTGAATAGATGAAGTACTGAGAGTACCCTGAAAAGGATACCATGCATAAAATTGCCGCAATGGCAATGGTATTTTTTATCCGGTACAACATCTGCCCATTAACAGAGATTACTTATGGTATAGAATACAAAATAAAAATTAGATTCACGGTATAGTATTCCGGAACAGATCCCAGCAAAGGAGTAGTTGTTCCACACTCGTATGAAAGGAGTAATTCAACCGATACCGGATCAGATGGCGTGTCAATTGACCCTTCAAGTATCACATCTCCATGACCTGATGGACCCGGAGACATTGCAAGTGGATACACAAAGGGCAAGACGGTCGAAATCGTTGTGTTAGACAGATTGGAAACGCTCTCAACAACAATGTTAATAACATCCAAATCAAGAGTTGCCGAACCATCCGATTGAATTACTGATTGGTCAGCCGAAACCCCCAGCTGCCATCCGGTATGAAGAAAAACATCCTCTCTAAGTTCAAGCCTAAGCCTGGTCCATCCGCTAAGCACCACGCCATCGTTGTACTTGCGCAACGAGTTGAAAATAAAGTTAGGTGCACCACCTGAAAGGATGGTAGTTTTGGCATAGGTTTGCGCACTGGAAAACTTTACATAACCATCAAACAAGAGCGCCAGGGCAACCAGAGAAACATACCGAAAACCATTAAGCACCCCTTTTGGCCTCATCCGGAATAGAATTAACAATTCAAACGAACTGAAGCCAAACGCTGTATAACGTCTGGCTCCAGTATTGGCAAAACAATTGTAGTAACCTTTTAATTGGGGTCAACAACTATAAACGTGTTCACCACGTAGTTGTCGGGGTTTAAACTTTGCTCCAAAAGTGTTGCACCAGTGGTGTTAACTCCAATGAGAGCAGTTGTGGCAAGTTCCCATTGAACTGTAAACTCATTATCTGTACTCCCTCCTGCTGGTCTTGCAGTGATTAAGGTAAATTGAGCAACATCCAGTGGAGTAACACTTGTTGCATTAAAAGTTCCACCGGTACCCGCCACAGGGCAAACAAACCCAATGTTATCTACAGGCAACACATTGGCTACATCATCTGTTCCAAGCAGGTTTGCAGTTTCTGCGTTCAGCAGAACATCGAAATCCCTGGATGATGCAACGCTGAAGGTAGTGGTGTACCTATCGGAATTGGCAATACCATTGGTGTAATCATCAATGGTGTTCACAACAAATTGGATATTTCCGCCCGAAATAATGGTAAGGCGAAGAATGGAGTTAAGCGTAACCGAAATGGGTATAACTGCCTGATCGGCTATAGCCTGTCCAAACCCAAACTGGGCAAAAAGCAGCATGGCTGCTCCAAGTACTAATTTTCTCATAGCTCTATTCTTTAAGTTAGTAATCTGCTTTTTTTCTGTTAGCGATTTAATTGTAAAAGTATATGAAAAAAACGAGTTTGCAAGGGTTTCGGGCTTTTTTTGCATAAAAAACGTCCATAATTTGAGCAATCGTTAAAATTTAATGATTAATTCACCTTTCTTAGTGATTAAATTCAACGTATTGCAACGATTGACTTCTCACAAATTAGCATACAAAAAAACTAAAATTCATTTCCAAGCCACTTATATACATTGACTGCATGTTGAATCATCAAATAAACCCCGGTGAAAGGAATATTGTTCATTTTTTTCTTACTATTTGCAACTATAGAAATGCAAATTTAAACTTTAAATCCCACAACCAGTACATCGTCCACCTGAGGGTAATTTTTACGCTTCCACTCGTTAAAGGTAATTTTAAGTATTTCTCGTTGTTCGCCCGGGGGTAAAGTGTGAATATGTTGTAATAGATTGGTAAAATTTTTTATCATAAACTTACGCCCATCGTTACCCCCAAACTGATCTATAAAGCCATCGGAGAACATATATATCCACGTATTTCCATCCACCTTAATGGTATGCGTTGTATATTCGGCATCGGGGCTTGTACCGCCTCCAATGGAATCCTTATCGCCCCTTACGCGCTCAACTTCACCATTTGCAATGTAAACCAGGGGGTTCTTTGCTCCGGCAAACTCAATGGTTTTTTCTTGCGGATCATACACGCATAAAGCCATATCCATTCCATCCCTATTATCCGTTTCATCCTGTCTGAGAGCTTTGCGTATTCCCTTGTTCAATTCGCTAAGAATATCTCCGGGCTTATAGATCTCCTTGTTAATTATCTCATCTAACAGGTTATAGCCTATCATGGACAGGAATGCTCCGGGAACTCCATGCCCTGTACAGTCGATGGCCGAAATGGCAAACCTGTCAACCCCCGGCTTAAACTCTCCATCCTCGTTGGGTATGGCTTTAAACCAGTAGTAATCGCCACTAACCACATCGCGGGGTTTGAAGAATATAAACGAATCCGGAATATAATCCCCAAGCAGTTGCTGCGAGGGAAGTAATGCCTTTTGTATCCCCTGTGCGTAATTAATACTTTTTCCAATATTCTCATTCTGCCGCTGAATCTGGTCGCGCTGAGCCTGAATTTCAATATTCTGCTGGTTCAATTTCTTGTTGGCATTTCGTTTATCGCGATATCCCTTGAGAATAACCAGCGTAAGGATTAACAGCAACCCCACACCAGCTGCCCCCCCGATGATGATGGTTTGTTGAACACGCAATTTGGCTTCCTGTTCGCTTTGAGCAAGTTCCTGAACCTTCTGATGCGCTTCAAGAAGTTCAATCTCCTGCTGCCGTTGCAATGCTATCTGTTCTGCTCTCTCCAATGAATCCTGCTTGGTTTGCACCACGAAAAATAGGGAGTCCTCCTTTGCCTGCGCCTGAATCCGCTGCAATTCCATCTCCAATGCCTGACGTGCTTTCTCCATTCTCTCTCTTTCTACCTGTGCCTGCGATTTACCCACAATCTCTTCATACACTTCAGCCACATCCTGCTTGGCCAGCTGTTGCTCGATCTGGGTTATCATGGCGTTAATACTTTGGGTTTTCGATACATTACCCGTTCGATCGTAGTTAAAACTAAGCAAATGCAAACAGTTGAGAGTCAATCTATTATTGCCAAGTCCCCTAGAAAGTTCCAATGCCTCCTCTAACAAGGGAATGGCCTTCTCGTGTTGGCGTAAAGCACCATGAATGAATGCCACATCGATAAGCCCTGCAGCAATTTCCGATTTATTATTAATTTTTCGTCTGTATTCCAAACTTTTGTAGAAATAGTCTAAAGCCAAATCAAAACGCTCCAAATCGGTGTAGATAAGACCTATGTTGCTGTATATAGCCTTTATATCAATTAAGTTTCCTACCTTCTCGTTGAGCGGAACCGACTCTAAAAAGTAGGTAACCGCTTCGCGTAATCCCCCGTTTTCCCAGTATGTAAAGGCCACGCGATTGATATAGTAAATAGCCTGCTGTAAGTTGCCGGCCTGCTTATACCTTTCAACCAACTCCAAATACCTATCCACATCCTCCTGCTTATCCTTGGGCAGCAAAGTAATTTGCTGTCCACTTGAATAGGAAAGGGCAAACGTAGCAATAAATAAAACTGCTAAAATTCTAACTACAACATGGCGAAAATACAGCATCATCTAAATTTTACTCTTTTTCTTTAGCCTTTGATATTTTAGAACGACATGTTTTTTTTTTTCAAAATTAGCAAAACATCACACATCCGGAAACTAAAATGCTAAAAACTTTGATGAAGTTTACTAAATCCTTGTCCGCAAACGTTTGCTATTAAAGTTTATGGGATGTAAAACAAATGCTAAGAACCGTATATTTTCCATTTTTCAAATTTCACTACTCTTAAAAAAAGCATAATAATTCATTATTACAGCTATTTAAAATTCGGTGAAAGCAAATCGATTATTTTTTGACTATACATATATATATGAGAAATTGTTATTATTACAAGGTTATAATCGCAATTTATATTTAATTAAATGAATGTATTGTTTATTAACGCTACAAAATAAGGTTCAGACAATGCGTTATGTTTCCAATTACAAACAATATATATTGTTAATGATTAAAATAATTAACCCTTAACAACTTCCGTCATGACAATTTTAAATTGTTAAAAGAACCATTTTACAATTTCAATCGTATAAAGCAATTAATTGCATTATGAAATGTAAGTGATACAACAAAAATGCACTATATTTGTTTGTTAAACAATTTAATTATCATTACCCTACTTGCTATGAATCAATTTAGTAAATTTTTGATACTCCTTTCTCTAATCCTCATTGGCAATATATCTTTTGCACAGGATTTTGAAGTTGCCCCAGTAAAATTGGATTTCCATGTTGAGCCCGGCGACAATCAAACCAAAACAATCAACGTAAAGAATCATGGTAATCAAAAGGTTACCTATATGGTGGTTTTGGCCGATTTCATTCCCTCCAGCGATGGGAAGCGGCAGATTATGCCTCCTAGCACCACTCGTCGTACAGCAGCCAACTGGTTAAATATCAACCCCAGCTTCTTTGAGCTCAATCCGGGCGACCAAATGCCAGTACAGGTAACCATGTTGGTGCCGGGAGACGAGTATGGAGCCGTTTGGTGTATGCTTTATATCCAGCCTACACGAGAGCAAAGTAGTTGGAGTGTGGATAAAGCACTTGGTGCAGGGGTAATGGTAACCGGAAGGATAGGGGTGGTAGTTCACCAATCTCCTAATTCTAATACCAATCATTCGGTCAAAGTTACAGGGCTTAAAGATGATGGAACAGATGAAAATGGAAAAAGGAACTTTACGGCTACCATCGACAATCTTGGCGACAAGATATCAATGTGTAAAGTTCATTTGGTAGTTTCCAACATCCAAACCAATGAAGAAAAGCAATACCCCCCCGTTGAAATTGAAACCTTTCCCAAGATGAGCAGAACGGTTGAGTTATCACTTCCCACAGAAGACTTAACAACAGGGCAGTATGCCATTGCTGTTATTGTTGACTATGGCCCACGCTTTGCTCTTGAGGGGGCACAAATAGTAATTTCTGTAGATTAATTGCAATTCTCCGTCAATTGCTTGTCTTCACCAAAGGAAAGATATTGGCATTGCTTATAGATATCTCAACAATGACTTTTTTCCCTTTTAAATCATTCTGTTTTACCATCCTCCTCTCAGCAGCAGGTGTTTACTCCCATGCCCAATCCGTTGTATTCATTTCCAAGGAGTACCCCGATGGAACATTAATGGAACAATACGCTGTGGTACTGGAAAATGGCGATAGCATAAGAAAGGGATCCTACAGTTTTTACTATCCCGAAGGCAGGATTATGCAGGAAGGTTTTTATATTGACAATCTTCCCGACAGCACATGGATTAATTACTACAGAAATGGCCTAAGGAAAAGTATGTACAAGTATTCCAAAGGAGAAAAAAATGGCAGTTTTCAAATTTGGAATGACGATGGGTCTCTATATCAAACGGGAACCTATACGAGGAATAAGCTGGAGGGGGCACTCATAACATACCATCCCAATGGGATGATTGATTCGAAAAGCGCATACCGAAACCAAATGCTCAATGGGCTCTCCGAAGTTTATTCGCCCGAAGGCAAAATGCTCCTTTCCGCCTACTATGTCAATGACACGTTGAACGGACCATGGAATTCGTATTACAATTCCGGAGAGCTAAACTACAAAGGGTTTAAGAAAAACGGCGTGTATCACGATTCGCTTTTCACTTACTATAAAAATGGTACACTACAGCGCAAGGCCTTTTATCAAAACGGTATTCTTACAGGTAAGGTAGTTGGCTACTACAGTAACGGGTCGCTAATGAATATTTCGAATTTCGTTAACAATTCGCTTGAGGGGGAATACGTTGAGTACTATCCCACCGGAATAGCAGCAGAAAAAGGTGCATATACAGGGGGAAAAAGAAGCGGTTTATGGGTAAGTTTTCACCCCAACGGGGTACTACATAGCCAAGGGTATTTCGAAAATGGCCTTTACCAAGGGCAATGGTTGGTTTACTATCCCAACGGAATGTTAAAACAACAGGGAAGCTATGAGGGTGGAAAAACCCATGGGTTTTGGCTTTATTTCTCCGAAGAAGGTTTCGTAAATCTCTGTGGGCATTACAACAGAGGAAAAGCAGAAGGTTTTTGGACAGTTTTATATCCAAGTGGGTCTGTGGCCGGAAGGATACTTTTTCAGGGCGGCGAGCAAAGGGGGCCTTCCTGGATTTATAACGAAGAAGGCGTGTTAACTAAAGAGTTCAAACTTACTGGCATCCCACAAATGATAAACCGATAGGATACTCCCATAAAAATTGCGTCGCCCTATCCCCATCAATTTATTCCCGGCAATTACCCGTTAGATATCAATATTGGCATACTTGGCATGCTTCTCGATAAACTCCCTACGTGGCGGCACCTCATCACCCATTAGCATTGAAAATATCCTATCGGCTTCCACTGCATTGGAAATGGTAACCTGATGCAACAGACGGGTTTGCGGGTTCATGGTGGTATCCCACAGCTGTTCGGCATTCATTTCTCCCAAACCCTTATAACGCTGTACATGAACCGATCCGTCGCGGCCCTTACCCAACTCCTCAATGGCTTTAGCCCTTTGCTCCTCGCTCCAACAGTAACGTTCCTCCTTCCCTTTCTTTACAAGGTAGAGCGGAGGTGTTGCTATATACAAATGCCCTTCGTTTATCAAATCATTCATGTATCGGAAGAAAAAGGTCATAATCAGCGTAGCAATATGGCTTCCATCCACATCGGCATCGGTCATGATGATAATCTTATGGTACCTAAGCTTTTCAAGATTTAACGCTTTGCTATCCTCATCGGTACCAATGGTTACCCCAAGGGCAGTAAAAATATTTTTAATCTCCTCGTTCTCAAAGATTTTGTGCTGCATGGCTTTCTCAACGTTGAGAATTTTTCCCCTCAACGGCAGTATAGCCTGAAAACTCCTGTCGCGTCCCTGTTTGGCGGTTCCGCCTGCCGAATCACCCTCTACCAGGAATATCTCGGTCAAGCTGGGATCCTTTTCTGAACAATCGGATAGCTTACCAGGGAGCCCTGATCCCGAGAGAACGTTTTTGCGCTGTACCAACTCCCTTGCTTTTCGGGCAGCATGACGAGCCTGTGCGGCAAGAATCACCTTTTGTACAATGGTACGTGCGTCCTTAGGGTTTTCTTCAAGGTAATTGGCAAGCGCCTCGCTAATGGCCTGGTCAACAGCCAAACTCACTTCTGAGTTACCAAGTTTGGTTTTAGTTTGCCCCTCAAACTGTGGCTCCAAAACCTTTACGGAGATAATGGCGGTAAGCCCTTCGCGGAAATCATCGCCCGAAATGTCGAATTTGAGCTTTGAAAGCATTCCCGAATCATCGGCGTACTTCTTCAGGGTCCGAGTTAATCCCCTACGGAATCCAGTTAAATGGGTTCCTCCCTCAATGGTATTAATATTATTCACATAGGAGTGAATGTTTTCCGAGAACGAGGTGTTGTACTGCATGGCAACCTCAACCGGAACCTCATTTTTATCTGACTCAATGTATATGGTTGATTCAATGAGAGATTCGCGGTTGGAGTCGAGGAATTTAACGAATTCCTTGAGCCCCTCCTCGGAGTAGAATTCCTCGTACCGGAATTTTCCTCCATTACCATTCTCTTCAATCTCCCTTTTATCGGTCAACGTTAATTTAATGCCCCTAACTAAGTATGACAATTCACGCAATCTGGTGGCAAGGACTTCAAAATTGTAATCGGTAGTCTGTGTAAAAATTACCGGATCGGGAGTGAAAGTAATTTTGGTTCCGGTAATATCGGTGTCTCCAACGCATTGGATATCAGCCTTTGGGTCGCCCTGAGCGTACTCCTGTTTCCAAATCTTACCCTCGCGATATACCTCAGCTATAAGGGTACTTGAAAGGGCGTTTACACACGAAACCCCTACTCCATGCAATCCGCCTGAAACTTTATACGAACCCTTATCAAACTTTCCACCGGCGTGGAGAACGGTCATGACAACCTCCAATGCCGAACGTTTCTCCTTTTCATGGTAGTCAATGGGAATTCCCCGTCCATTGTCAATCACAGTGACCGACCCATCCTCGTTGATAATCACGTCAATCTTTGTACAATAGCCTGCAAGGGCTTCGTCAATAGAGTTGTCAATAACCTCGTACACCAGGTGATGTAATCCTTTCGTTCCTGTATCACCTATGTACATGGCAGGGCGAAGTCGTACCGCCTCTAATCCTTCGAGTACCTGAATGTTCTCAGCCGAATATTGATTACCCCCTTGGGTGGCGTTATTCCCGTTATTCTTTCCGTTTTCGCTTTGCATAATAAGATAAAAAACAAAATGCTATTTAATTGATCTACAATGTTTTATAATTTACATTAAAACACTCCCAAAGGTACGAAGAAATATCGGTTTTTTAATGGTTTTTCATCACTTTTTTGATGATTTATATCAATTTTAATTTATTGATTATTTGATATTTACATTTGACGCTTGCTGTTATTTTTCACCTTTTGAATTGTTAAAAATTACGCTATTTTTTTGCGTATTAAAAGCAATGACGAACATCCATCCAACCGATCAGGTATAATGGGAATGTGTCTTAAATAATTGGAAAATTTTATTGTTCTAAAACGAGTAGGTAAGGCCAAGCCGCATGTTGAATTGTTGTACCGGATATAGATACCAAACATGGTAACGATTACCCGAAATATTATTAAGGTCGAGGAAAGCAGACACTCGGCTGTTGTATCGATACTCAGCACTCAGGTTAAAATCCAGGAGTCCATCTATTTCAAGGGGAGAGCCTTCGGCGGTTTGCACAAACCGCTTCCCTTCGGCAAAGAACGAAGCCTTGAACATCAACTTATCCTGCATATTGTAGCTGGCACTAATCCTTCCCACAAAATTGGGTTTGTGCCAGGGTTTCTCTATGTCCTGCAAGGTATATGCGTGATACTCAGCCTGTGCAAATAGTTTAATTCTTGCAGTTGGGGCAAAGGTCAACTCTCCCATAACCTGCTTATGCTGAACATTATCATAAACAACGCCAAAAGTATTCTGCAGATAATCCTCTCCGGTATTGAACTTATTAACAAAGAAGAACATACTATCCACAAGGGAATAGCTGGCACTCAGGTTGTAAGCCATTTTGGCACTGAGATTACCCTTAACTCCTCCCAGCATGATATATTTATGGCTGGTATTCCATACACGCAAACCCGGTTCAATCCAGGGATTCTCGGCAATAATCTTCGAATAGCTGTTGTTCTCGAGGTATCCGCCAAACTCAACGTAGGGAATAACATAGTGGCTTATAATATCATATGACAATTGTCCAATGGGATAAAAATGGGCCTCATTGCCATGCCTGTTGGCATCGAGAGTAAATCCTACTCCCGCTTTCACCCGCCACTGCTTTCCAAAAAAGCCAATCCATGGGGACAAATTGAATAGCGTATTGCCAACCGAATCGAGTTCAGGGCTATGGGCATGGTGAATTAACTCCATTTCGCCCCCTACCCTCTCCACTCTAAAGAATTTATCGGCATGCGCCTTAACGTTCACACTGTTTTGAGCCATACCGAATTTATCGGCGAAATTTGTAAATCCTGCACGGGTGTTATAGTTCAAATGAAGCGAATCGCTGTGGGTTGACCGGAACAGTGCCGAAAGGGTAATCAACCTCTGCATCTGGTCGGGGTGGGTAATATTAGCCGTAGCAAGATTTGCCGTGGTATCGTAACCATAAAAATTATAGCCGTTGTGCTTAAATCCAATTGAACCGGCTAACGACGATTGCTGGAAAATCTTTTTACCATAAACCGATAACACAGTTGAACTGAAAGGCGCTTCAACCTTATCGTTGTTATCCAACCTGACTTTCCCGAATGAAGAATTGTGCATTAGGTAGGCACCATACGAATAGCCCTTGGAGCGTGAACTCCCGAAATAGACTTCCGCCAAAGGCGAAGAATAATTGCCAAAGCCTGCCTTTACGTACCCCTTGTAAATTTTGGTTAAAGGCTCGGCAACCATTTTGGCCGAAGGTATGGGTTTAACCGGAAAGTCGATGGTCGTGGGTCGAAGAGCCAAATTATAACTGAACTGAGGTGCAACAAATAGCGTGTCCTCAACTTTTGGCATCTGATTGATTTTGAATGCATCCGAGATTGAGGGTTCGTAGGGCCTAACCACCTGAACCTCCTTAACCAGATTATCCTCCTGACAGAATAAGTTAAACCCAACAAGGTTCAGGCATAAGAATGCCATGGTGAAAATAGTATTCCTATAGAAAAATCCGTTCATCTTCATTGAGATATCCATCATTACAACCATTAGCCGGTTCTGCTCTTTTTTAACCATTAGAAAGTCCATTTTGCCCGTTCTGCATCAGGCTCGGTGCCTTTCTGTTTGGCTTTTTCCATATCTATCAACTCTTTCAACTTATCCGATGCCAAATCCATAATCCCATCGTTGGTTTTGGCATAACCATCGATAACACTCTTGAGAGTAGCCTTTGCCTGGAAGAAATCATCCTGTGCAATATATACATCGGCAAGCAGTATGAAGCTTTTTGCCATCCAATACTGATGTGGAGTATTCCTTTCGGCAAAATTGAAAACCTCGTTTTCGGCTTTCTCCCATTCTCCCTTTTCGTAATATATTTTTGCCAAGGTGTACTTGGCTTCTGCCCCTTCGGGAGTTCTTAGATTCTGCGACACTTTGGTAAACTCTTCGAACGCATCGTTGGGCCTGTTCAGCGCCAGCAAAGCTTTGGCCTTTTTGAAACGCGCTTCTGTTTCAATCTCTGTGGGTAGTTTGTCGGTGATAAGGACTTTGGCTGCAGCCTCCACAACCTCCTGATAGCGTTCAAGCTTTTCGGCCATGCGAAGTTTGCCAACCCGTGCTTCCAAGAGGTTGGCCTTCAAATCTGCCGATGACTCAAGCATTTCGTATGCCTCGTATGCTTCAGCATATTTCTGTTGCTGCATATAGATGGATGAAATGGCCAGTAGCGTTTGCTCAGTGAAAACATTCTTCTGCTTTTGCAATACCACAGTAAAGGATTCCAGGGCTTTGTCGTACTGTCCTGTATGTTGATAGCAATCGCCCATGTAGTAATGGGCATTGATAACAAAATTTCCCCGAGGAAACTCTTCCAGATATTTACCCAGAGTTTGCAATGCTCTCTGACAGTCGCCGCTCATGTACAGCTTCTCAGAAGCGGTATATGAAAGTGAATCTCTCTCGGATAACGATACATTGCCCAGACTACCGAGGGAATTGGCATAGGCGAAAAATGCATTGACATTGCCCATGTCAACGTATATATTCCTTAAGCCGACCAAGGCGTTCTTCGCCTCAGCCGAACCGGGGAATTCCTCAATCACCCTTTTGTAGTACCGCATGGCATTCTCATTGTCGTCGCGGTTGTATGCTGCAATACCCAGTTGCACCATGGCTTTCACAAAATAGGAACTACCCGGGAAATCGTTTTCGATCATGCTGTAATACTTAATTGCATCATCGGTTTGCCCAAGGGCAAGATAGGTTTCGGCCAGTTCAAACAGGGCATCGTCCATAAAATCGGACTGTGGGTAGTTCTGAATCAGCGAAAGCAACGATTCAATCTTCTTCTGCGGCCGCTCAACCAATCCGAAAGCCAATCCGCGCTGCAGAATGGCATAGTCAACATCAATGGTGTTGGTATTTATTGCATGCTCGTAGTAATCGAGGGCTACCCAATAGCGGCGTTGAATAAAGTAAGAATCACCAATGCGGTTAAAGGCATCACCAAGTAGTTGGTCCTTCATATCCTTATGCAGAGTGGTATATTTTCTGAACCAAACAACCGCATCTTCGTAGTTTTTCAATTTGAAATTGCTGTATCCCAGGTTGTAATGAGCCATTTGATACTCGGGAAGAGAGAATGATCCCGGCGATACCAAGAACTCGTTGTAATCATCGGCTGCCTTTTGAAACTGGTCCTGACGGTAGTACGATTCGCCACGCCAGTATAATCCAAGGGCGTTGAGGGTTTGGTTAAACTCGGGGTATTTGAGCGAGATGGTAAATTTTTCGGTTGCCTCTGCAAAGCTTAAATTTTGAAAAAGTTCTAGCCCCCTAAAAAAAGCCACCCTTTGGTAAGCACTTTTTACCGAAGCATCCTTATGCTTTATTTTGTCCAGCGATTGCAGGGCATCGTTGTAGTTCTTTGTGTTTGAATAGGCTAGCATAAGGTAGTGATGCGCCTCGTCAACTCTAGGGCTGTTGGGAAAAAGTTCGATATAGGACCTGAAAGCCTCAATGGCCTCATTAAAAGGATTGTAGAGGGTTTCGTAAGTAATCTTGGCAAAGTTGAACAAGGCGTCCTCCTTTATCTCCATGTCAAAGTTCGACTTTGACGCCATGGCAAAGGCTTGCCGCGCTTTGATTTTATCATCCAGCTTGATATAGCAGTCGGCCAAGTGGTAGTATGTATTCTGACTTAGCTCATCCTCATCGGTTGGAACACGTTCCAGATATTTAATAGCTTCTTCGTAATTGTTGGTCCGGTAGTACACAAATCCTACCAGATAATTGTCCTCCCGCGTAAGCGACAGCGACGATTCAAGGAACTTCTCGATGTATGGTACTGCCTCGTCATACTGTTTTAGCCTGTAGTACGATTCTCCAATAAGTCGGGCGATTTCGGGTGTTCTGCGGGGAGATGCCGACTCAAGAATGGGGGGTGCATATTCAATAACTTTTTCGAATTCCCGCTGTAGGTAGTATATCTGGGAAATATAGTAGGGTACAAATGATGAAAAAGTTTCATCGGTACTAAGCTTCTCGAAACCACGCAGTGCCGTGGCATAGTTTTTCTGTTCGTAGGCTATGTGCGAATAGTAGTACGTGGCGGGCGCAGCGTACTTGTTCTGCACATCCTTCACCTCGAAAAAACAACGGCTTGCATTTTCGTAGTCATTCAAATTGAAATGGCTATGCCCCAATTTAAACAACAACTCAGCCTTCTGCTCAGAATCCAGGGCATTCCTATTGGCCTGCTGTAGCCAGTAGATGGCATCCTTGTAATTTTTCTGACGATATCGCAGCTTTCCCAACTCGAAAAAGGCTTGATTAACCTTTTGATTATCGGGATAATCGTTGATGAACGAGCGAATCAGATACTCGGCATCATCATTAAAAAGTTCAATGGCACAAAGGGCAGCATAAAAAGCGGCTTCGCCGGCTAAATGCAGTTCCTGGGAGCCAGCCACACGGGACACATCGAGGAATTGCTGCTGTGCAGATGTGTAGTTACCCTTTTCGAGGAGTTCAATCCCTTTACGGAAGTGCATATCGGCATGGGAATGGTAAACCGACTGTTGACCTATGAGCAATTGGGGTGCCAACCCCATGATGCAAAGGGAAACTATGCTGAACAAATATTTCGACATCGAGCTCAACTTGAAATTCCTGTAAAAGTACATATAAACGCTTGAAAACATAACGATTCAGCATACATATTATTAACATGCAATTGTTAATAACTAAGCACACTAACCATAACTGAAAAATGGCGTGATTTAGTACAATATCGCATAAATTATGGCTTTATTGCTGCCATGTCAAAGCAACATTAACGGTACTATCCCTAACTAACCGGATATCAATTACCCATCATTCACAAGGCAAAGCTTGAAGGGGCTATCAATTAACGACAATTTTCTTTGATTCTACCCTGCAGTTTTCGGTAGCTCTGACTATGTAAAGCCCTTTAGCCCATTGACCGGTATGAACTACTCCGCTATTTCGAATGTTAGCCGAGTGAACAACCTGCCCCACCTGATTAAACACCTCAATCTGAACCGGATGCAAAGAGTTAACCTGTATGTTTAGATAATCCTTAGCAGGGTTGGGATACACGTTGAACAAGGTCAATGGAACAGTATTGATACCGGAGTTATCATAGGATAAAGATGTGATTTTTGAAATCCCCTCTTTGAGGAATATCCCTTCGGCATCAAAGCCATTATCGTATTCGACCACAAGGCTGTAAGCTTCCTCAATATCATTCCTAAAATAAACCAACTGCAAGCTATCGCCGCTGACAAAACCATCGATTTCATCGGTCAACTCATCGTCGGCATAGGCAACCAATACATGGTTGGCAGCTAAATCTTCGATTTGAAAAGCGCCCACACACAGCCCATCGGGTGTAAATGCGCCTATGTAATTGCCAACTTCCAACTTTTGCAGCACGCCATGCGGAAAGGCCAATACATGAGAATTGGGTTTAGGATCCACAGCGCTCCAGGGAGATACGGCATGAGAATCTTTGTGCGAACAGTATTCAACCTTACCTCTTCCCTCGGCAAATGCAATGGATGCTGCCGCTTTGGATTTCACAAAGTACGATTTACCGGCTTGTACTGTACCCAGCGTATTAATGCCCTCATCGGGCCAATAGACTCCCTCGTTGGCAATATCCTTAACCAAAACTATTTTGTCTGCAATGGATTGGAACAGTTCAACCACATCAATATCACTGTTTGCCAATACGGGTATGAGGTTCCAGCCCTCTTTTAACTGCACTGTACCATTAGCAACGGGTGTGCCGATAAGGAAAAGCGATCCGCTTTGAGAACCCTTAACCATATACCCTGAATTGGCATCCCACGATTCGAGCGTACCAATGCCCAAAGACGGGCAATACTCCCCTTCAAGATTTTTGATGGTTATCAACTTATCGGCATAAGGAGCCATAACATTTTCTATTTGAGGCGAATGTGGAATTATCCTGCCTGAAATCCCCGACCATCCCTCAGGGATTATCACTTTTTGGCTTCCCGAGCTCCCTTGGACAGTAATGCAAAAATCATCGATATACATTCCGTCTCTATTGATCGATATATCGCTTTTGAAATTGAAGCGTATAAGTACGTAGGGTTTAGTGATGTAGCCATTCAATGAGTAGGTTTTTTGTATCCAATTATTTTGCGTTCCTGTGAACTGATCAAGGAGGGTCCAATTTTGCCCGTTGGTGGAAATTTCGAGCTTCATGAAATCCCAATTGTTTTCAAGGTCATACTTAGTCCAAAATGAAAGCGATGCACTGGAATATCCCATCAGATTAATGGGATTTAAAGTGGCAAACAATTGCTGGTTATTGGCATAGTTCCCGGTTGGACTTTCTGTTAGCGAATGTGTGGGAGAATGCGATGTAGATGTGGTTAAACCCCACGGTAAATCCAAGTTCCAGAACGAAGTGCCACTCTCAAAATCAAAACATAGCGATGGCGCAATGGATGCCATAGGGGTAACCCATGCAGTGGCGGATGGCTCGGATTCCTGCCCGGTTGGATATACAGCAGTAACGAAGTATGAATAAAGCGTTCCGTTCTCAACGTTATCGTCATAGTAATCCTGAGTTGTCGTTGTTCCTACAAACTCTCCGTTCCTGAACACTTTGAAATAATCGGCATTGGGGATTAAATCCCAGTGCAAATGCACAAAACCATCGTAAGGAGCAGCGAGGAAATTCTGAGGGAAAGCAAGGCGATTGGCCAGAGTGGCCACCGAGGCCAAAGAAGCTTTGGTGAATACTACGGCCTGATTTTGATTGTTATAGCTTGGGCCAATCAGGTCGTTAACGGTATGAATGTAAGGGCTATAGGCATTGGCGTTCTCAAATGGAAAAATGCCCATGAAGCCATTGTTGTTAAACGAAGTGTGATCGCTATCGCCGCCGCTCAACGTACCCGGTGTCACAACGAAGTCGGGCAGATAGGTTGAAGCGACGCCGATATAAAAATTGGCCAACTCTAAAGCCGATTGAGGGTAAATAAGGGTTGTCATCATGGTATTGCCAGGCTGCAGATAGCCAATCATATCGAGGTTAAAATATCCCAGGATATTCATCTCCTGCTGTGCACATCTCTGGGCATATGCAGAACTTCCATATAGCCCGTACTCCTCCCCCGAAAAGGCACAGTAAATGATGGTTCGGTCGAATTCGTACTGGCTTAGGATTCGAGCTATCTCAAGCACACCTGCACTACCCGAGGCATTATCGTCGGCACCCGGTTCAGTACTACCATAGCTAATCGAATCGTAATGCCCACCAACAATCACATATTCATTGGGGTAAAGTGTACCCTCCTGTACCGCAATGATATTATCGCTGGCAGGTCCCCCGGGCATATAGAAATCCATAATCTCAACCTCCAGTCCTAAATCTTCATACTGAGCGGCAATCCACTGCTGTGCCTCAATGCTCTGAGGTTTGTATGCATTGCGGGTTCCATAGTCCTGAAGATGCTGAACGGTGGCCGTAATATTAGCACCACTAACTTCATTGATTAGGCTTTGAACAAAAGGATCGGGTTCAATCCTCTTTGACCCGTTCAAAATATTCTCCTTGGGTAATCTGGCCTGTATATTGGCTATCCTTACTATGCCATCGTTTTTTGCGGGGGTAAGCCGCCCGTGGGTAATTTCGTTGATTTTGACTACAATGTAATCATTTTGGCTATACAGTATTTCGGCTTTCGAACTGATGCTGTTTTCGTATTTTTTTCTATCAACACTGCCATCTACGTAAACAACGTAGTATGCCATTCCCTCGGCCCATGGATTGGAATCGAGCAGAATAACACCCTCCTTCGACTGCCCGTTAAGGGTTGCAATAACAAACTCATCGCGGTAGAAGTGTATTTTCAGCCAGGGGTTTTGAAAAAGGGACTTGGTTTCATCAAAACTTTTGGTAGGAATTAAAACCAGTTCACCGGCATTCACCGAATTGAGAAACATTACGGCAAATAAAAGGAGGATTAGACGTTTCATGGGTAAACAGCTATTGATTAATAGGTTTTTGTCAACCCACAAAATTACAATTTGAATTTGACAATTCCAGCCCTATTGGACTACAGTTTTACCCTGTTCAATCTTAAGCTATTGGTAACCACCGAAACGGAACTCATTGCCATAGCTATTCCGGCAATCATTGGGTTGAGCTGCATTCCGAGAATGGGGTAGAATACCCCTGCAGCGAGTGGAATACCAATGATGTTGTAAATAAAAGCCCAGAATAGGTTTTGCTTAATGGTTCGCATGGTTAAGCGCGAAAGTTTTATAGATTTTACAACCTGTGTAAGGTCTGAGGTCATTACCGTTATCTTTGCCACATCCATGGCAATATCTGAGCCTTTGCCCATGGCTATGCTGACATCGGCCTGTGCAAGAGCATGGGAATCGTTAATGCCATCGCCCACCATTGCCACAGTTTTGCCGTCGGCCTGCAAACGCTCAACAAACCGCGCCTTTTCTTCGGGGAGCATGGATGCTTTGTACTGCGAGATTCCCACCTCAGCAGCCACATATCTGGCTGCCTCCGCATTGTCGCCGGTAAGCATCACAACATCGACCCCCATGGTTTTAATCTCCTCCACCGCTTTTGCCGACGTAGGTTTCACCGTATCGGAAATGGCCATCACGGCCAGGATGGCATTATGATTGGCTAAGAATATGCACGTTCTCCCCTCGGCACTCCACGTGTCATGCCTAGCGAGGGAGTTGTCATCGATTTCGATGCCATAATCGTCCATCATCTTTTTGCTTCCGGCAATGTAGGTATTACCATCAATCCATGCTGCCACTCCCCTCCCCACAATGGCTTCGAATCTCTCAACAGGCACAGTTTCGACGCCTTCCGATGCAAGATACGCTGCAATGGCCTCGGCCAAAGGGTGCTCCGAGAGCATTTCCATGGAAAGCAACAAGGATTTATACTTGTCGGCATTATCATTGCCCACATTCCAATGGATGTTGGTAACCTCAGGTTTGCCCCTTGTGAGCGTTCCTGTTTTATCGAGTACCAGGGTATTGACCTTGTGGGCAATTTCTAGGCTTTGAGCATCCTTAATCAGGATATTATTCTGGGCTCCCTTGCCCACGCCAACCATAATGGCGGTGGGAGTTGCAAGTCCAAGGGCACATGGGCACGCAATGACAAGCACAGTTACCATGGCCAGAATACCCTGAATGGTTCCATACTCTCCGCCGAACAGATGCCACCCCACGAAACTGACAATGGCTATAGCCATTACAACGGGAACGAAAATGGCTGCTACCCTGTCGGCAATCTTCTGAACAGGAGCTTTCGAACCCTGTGCCTCTTCAACCATCCTCACGATGCGGCTTAGCACCGTTTCGGATCCCACCTGATGAGCTTTCACCTTCAACGTACCCTTTTGGTTTGCCGTTCCGGCAAAAACTTTATGGCCGCTACTTTTCTCCATGGGGATGGGTTCGCCGGTTATGGAACTCTCGTCAACCCACGACAATCCGTCAATTACCTCACCATCAACCGGAATACGGTCACCGGGTTTTACCAGTACCACCTGCCCTTTTTGCAACTCGTTAATCTTAATTTCAATATGCCTATCGCCCTCAATCACTATGGCCGTGTCGGGCTGAAGCCCCATTAACTTGCGTATGGATGATGATGTTTTACCCTTGGCACGCTCCTCTAACCATTTACCCAACGAGATAAACGTTATGATTACAGCTGCCGACTCAAAGTACACATGTGCTTCCAATCCCCTTCTGGCCCAAAACTCGGGATAGAAAGTGTTAAAAACACTAAAGAAGTAAGCAATTCCCGTACTAAGAGCCACCAGCGTATCCATGTTGGCTTTTAAATGCTTTGCCTGAGCCCAGGCATTGACAAAGAAATATCGGCCAAACCAAAAAACAATGAAAAACGAAAGCACCATGGATATCCATGCCGAGTACTCCCAATTCATGAAGAACATGCCCAACACAAAAACGGGAAGCGTTACAATGCCCGCGAAAATTGTACGATTGCGAAGTTTTAGCGTTTCGTCGGCCCTCACCTTGTCAGTTTCGCTACGATTGTTCTCCTGATCGATAAGCAAATCATATCCAATGGAACGGATAACCTGTTGCAGGGCAACAGGCGAAATCTGAGAGGCATCGAATTCAACCCAGGCAGTTTGGTTTGCCAGATTAACTCCTGCATCCGCCACGCCCGATTGGCTTTTAAGCATGCTCTCAACGCTTGCCGAGCAGCCTGCACACGACATTCCTGTGACGGGATAGATATGTTTTTCGGTATTCAAAGCAGCTATATATTTTTGTTTACAACAATCAGCTTAAGCGAATGTTGTAACATTCCATTATTTTTTCAAGAATAGCTGCTATCCTGCAACCCGGCATTGTATTTACTCTTCAGGATAACCTACCGTCTGGGCGAAAACCACATGTTTATGTTCGGGCAGCTTCATAACGTCCCTCAACCTGTCCTTGGTTACAGAACCACGTACCACCGTGCCCAACCCTTCCGAAGCACAGAAAAGGTAAACATTCTGTATAATAAAAGCCGCATCGGCTGCCGAATACCAATGTTTGACATCATCGGCCCTGTCGCCCATGCGCGTGAAATCGGCAACGTATATCAGGTTCAGTGGTGCATCCTTAACAAAGGGCTGTGCTCCGGTTGCCTCCCGAAAATCTCCCAATATAAGCAGCTCGAGCCGATGTTCCGATGCATTGTAAAGGTAAATGCCCTTTTCGATGCACACGTAAATTTCAATTTCTTGCCAATTAACAGCACTGGGTGCTGTTTTCAGCCCATCTCCCGGACGGTTTATGCCATTGGCAGCCCAAAGCAAGTTTGAAAGGGTTTCCAAATCCAACTCTTTTGGGAAAAAATCTCTGGAAGTTTTTCGGTTGGAAAGGGCATCCATTAACGGCATACCTCCTGTTTTTTGTGGGGCCGGCAGTATCACCACATCATCTTGTGAAAAAGTTAAACAATTCATGGCCAATAAGAAAAAGGATAAAAAAAATACTCTTTTTGTGTTCATAGGTATTAGATTATTTTATTCGATTACACATTCCATTAGTCTTTCAACGCATCGCGAAACAGGTTGAGCAATAATTTTTTCTCATTCTCCCAAACCAATTCCTTTGCTGCGTTCATAGCATTTCTATGCCATTCTTGCATCATAGCAGGGTTATTCATACAATCGTTAAGTATTTCGGCAAGACTTAAGGCATCGCAATTGCTTGGTATGGTCATGCCTACCCCGTATTTTTCCACCACAGATTTCATTTCGTATAAATCGCTAACCACCACCGGTAAGCCTGCCTGAATATAATCGAACAGTTTATTGGGTAGGGCAAAGCGATAGCTAATGCACAAATCCTCCTCAATGGAAACTCCGATGGTAGCCTTGGCGGTTATGGCATGCAGGCTTTGGTATGGGATTCTCCCCAAAAATACTACCCTGTCATTGAGCCCCAATTCGGAAGCCAGCGTCTTCAGCTGCACCTCGATATCACCCTTCCCTACAATCCATAGTGTTGAATTACTGATATGCTGCATTGCAACGATCAGCCGTTCTAACCCCCTCCCTACGTTCAGCGCTCCCTGATAAACGATAATTCGTTTTTCGGGTTGATACTCATTAAGAAGCGGTTTGCCCAACGGCAAATTGCGTATTACCTGAAATTTTACCCCATGGCGCTGCTCCAACTCGTTAGCAACCCCTTCCGATACTGTACTGCAATGCTTTAATCCTTTAACCAGGCGTTTTTCCAGCGAACTCCAGAACCATCGCACTTTTGGCCTATTATTCAGCTCAGGGACTTCAGTGAACAGCTCGTGGCTATCGTAAATAACGGGTTTTTTGCGTAGCCATCCCGCCAGGCGCGCTGCCAGGAGTGTGTCCAAGTCATTTGCCTGGATTATATCAAATCTTTTGAAAATGAGATAAAAAAAGGCAAACAGATTGAAGAGCGCATAGAACATAAAGCCCTTTCGGGCAAAAATTCGCAAATGCTTAACTCTGTATATAGGGGTTTCCTCCTTTGAGGTGTAGTGAAGCTTTCTTCCCACGGCAATAACGTCGTAACCTGCCTCGTGCAACGATAAGGCCGTTCTGTGTACCCTTTGATCGGCAATCAGGTCGGAAGTGGCTAAAAGAATAACTTTGGTCAAATCTTGTTTTGTTTTTAAACGTTAACGGTTTGGCACTTGGCGCATTGGCGGATTTCGGAGCACAAAATAGTCAAAACACCACACAATTTGATGCAAGGTAGCAAATTTAATTAACCACTTCACCCGCCATTGAGCCAAACGCCTGTTAGTGGTTCGTTGTTATTTTGGTCGTGTCATTTCAGTTTTTTCATTGCGTTGCTTTCGGTTAGAGATTTCATTTGAGTTATTGCTACTTTGTTGAGTTGAATTAGTCTGTCGCTTTGGGTCAAATCTTGCCCGATAAGTAATGCGTTTATGCTTTCCATATTGCTCAATACTACCAACTGTTCCAAAGTCGCATAATCTCTTATGTTCCCATTTTTGTCAGCATTGTTATCTCGCCATTCTTTTGCTGTAATTCCGAAAAGTGCAACGTTCAATAAATCTGCTTCGTTTGCATAAACAAAACTTGCTTGTTGTTTAGTAATTTCATTCGGGATAAGATTTTCTTTGATTGCATTCGTATGAATATGATAATTTACTTTGGCTAATGTTCGCTGTAAATTCCATTCTAATTTCAGTCGGTCGTTCTCATCTTCTTTCAGGCGTTGGTATTCTTTGACTAAAAGCAACTGAAATTTCGGACTAATCCACATTCCGAAATGAAACGCAATATCTTTGTGGGCATACGTTCCACCGTAACGACCTGCTTTTGCCGTAATACCGATTGCATTGGTTGCTTCTATCCAATTTTTCACGGAAAGAACAAAGTTATTGCTCCCTGCCGAATTTTTAATTGTACCGAATTCGGTATAATTAAAATCGGGATTGTACAAGGCTTCCCATTCGCCAATATATTCAATGGTGCTTTTTAAAGTTAGCCATTTTATGATGACAGCTTCTTGCATTTGGCTTTTCGCCATATCGGTAAGTGAGATATAATCATTTTGCTATTGAGAAATAATGCTTATTTCCTTGCCTCCGATTTCTATTTTCTTGCTTTTTGCCATATTCACTTTTTTGAACACCAAATTTACAAAAATCAACTTATGGTATCCTTATATTTTTCTCTTTGTTTTTGAGTTGAGTAATTAATTTGGTGATATTTTTCAATAAAGTTTCCTCTGTCTTAATGTAGTTCAAGTATTTTAGAATGTCTTTTTTTGAAGCTGTTAAACTGTCAAGCGCTGTTGTTAATTGCTCTTTTTTAAGTTGCTCTGTCAGTATTAACGGTGTCGGATATTCTTTGTCCGCCTTTTCGTTGTCTTGTTCAATTTCAAATGTTGCTATTTCTCCCAAAGCCGTTTTACCACCTTTCATCATTGCTTGATTAACAAAAAGTCTGTGCGGTTTATTGTTTACAGGCATTAAAGTTTTTGTAAATTCAAATCTGTTGATTTGTTTGGTTGGCGGTATGTTTTTGTTGCCCATTTTGAAGTACTATTCTATCTAGCTAGATGAAAGTTTATTAGATGCAGAAACGCTGAAATCCGCTCTGGCCGGCAATAAAATATACCGCCTATTAGCATTTCGGAGGTTATT
>MWFE01000012.1 GCA_002071445.1 Bacteroidetes bacterium ADurb.Bin008
CAGCGGCGGCATCTACGTGGTTACGCTGGTATCGCCCAGCGGCGAGCGGGTGACCCGGAAAATGGTAAAACAGTAGAATAGCTACAGAATAGTATAAATGAAAAGGCGGAATCAAACCGCCTTTTCATTTTTTATCCCCTGTAGTAAAGCATGATAAAATTATTCAAAATGGGTTCAAGTTCATCCGAGAGTGTCGATTGACCATATTTTTTAGCAGTAGAAACCAACTCTTGTAATATCTGAAGGTTAAGCTCTTTCTCATATGAGATCAGCTTGGCATAATTTTTTTCAAGACTAAAGTAGTATTCAAGATTTTCGACCGTTGCGGAAGCGTAACGATTCAAAAGGTCATTGGCTTTTTCCGTCTCGTTAGCATTGTAGTATGTTTCAATGTGTCCGATAACAAAGAAATCGAAAGGGAACTTACTTTGGGGCAACAATTCAGAGATTCTGTCCAAAACCTTAACTGCCGAATCCCTTTTCCCTGCATCAAGCAATTCATCGGCCAGCCTTCCAAAATTGTTACGCAGCCTAAGAACCATGGCAGTTCGTTGAATATTATGATCTATAAGAACACCCGGCTCATTCATTCTTCCCCACCTAAATTTTTCCATGTAATTCCGGTACAACTTATCAATGTTAAAACGGGAAATGGAAAGAAAATCGCTCGCTTTGGTTTTAATGGGAACCAGTCTATATGCAAAACCCTCGAACTGAAGATAATCAGAAATCCCAATGTCGGAATCCCCGCCAGTGGAAACAAAATATATGGGGCGTTGCCAATTGTTGTTGGCAATGATCTCAAGCATCATCATTTCGGGTTTATGAATGCTCTCCTTATTTATGGTCCACTCCATTGCATCCACGATGAGATGTGCATCTTCGGGGCTAACGGTGCCAGTTCGAAGCACGGCCTCCTTGTCGATGGTCATCTTTACCTGATTGGAAGGATAATAATCGATAAATTCGCCACTTGGTACTTTAATTCGTGTTTCAGGCCTGTTACTGCCAATGAAATCTATTAGCTGTTTAAGTTCAATGGGCTTATTGATCTTATCAACAAAATAAACGATGTCGCGTGTTCCCTGTACGAATTGATCAAAATTCATGGTTATGGGCAAGGGATCGGAATCGTTGCTTTTCCATTTCATCTGTTCGCAGTACCAATCGGTCCCCAAAAGGCTTAGATTAACAATTCTAACATCGGTACGTATCCCTTCCACTTCCTGGGCATACCAAAGAGGAAACGTATCGTTATCGCCATTGGTAAAAATAATGGCATTGGGTTCGCAGGTATTTAGATAGTTATATGCAAAATCGCGGGTAATGTAACGACCTGACCGGTCGTGGTCGTCCCAGTTTTCCGTTGCCAATAGGGCAGGAATTGGAAGCGCAATAAGAATGGCAAGAAAAGAGGCCATTAAACCGCTTTTAAAGCCTTTTTTGAGGACTTCGTACAGGCCAAGGACCCCAAGCCCGACCCAAATGGAGAACGCGTAAAAAGAGCCCACATAAGAATAATCGCGTTCCCGGGGTTGTAGGGGATACTGGTTCAGGTAAACAACTATAGCCATTCCGGTCAGTATGAAAAGCAGGGCTATAACCCAAAAATTTTTCTGATCGCGCGAGAATTGAATGGCCATGCCCGCTATCCCCAATAGTAAGGGAAGGAAATAATAGACATTGCGTGAGGGATCGTTCAGCATTGCAGATGTCAACTTATCCTGATTTCCCAGCCTTATGGCATCAATACTTTTAATCCCGGTTATCCAGTTTCCGTTGAGCAAATCGCCATGCCCCTGAATGTCGTTTTGACGTCCTACGAAATTCCACATGAAATATCGCCAGTACATATGCCCAAGCTGGTATGTAAAAAAGAATCTTAGGTTTTCACCAAATGTCGGCACATACCTAACCTCATAATCGCCGGAACCGGTTGTTATCCTTACCGGATATCCTTTAATGTTTCCCCATTTTTTATATTCTTCCACATGGTCCTCTCTCCAACTCCACATTCTGGGAAAGAATGATTGAAACCGTTCGTCAAACTGGTATTGAGTTTTCAGGTAGGATTTTTCATATTTTCCATCTTTTTTGATGTATGTGGTTAAATCCTTTGAACCGATAACGGGAGCGTTGTAATACTGCCCGGTAACAAGAGGCCTGTCGCCATACTGTTCCCGGTTTAAATAGCTTAGAAGCGTAAAAACGGTTGAGGGATTATTCTGGTTCATAGGGGTATTGGACTGAGCTCTGATAATTAGGAGGGTATATGAAAGGAACCCGATGGTTATTACTGCACCTCCAATCAGGATAGTATTCAGCAATAACCTCCTTTTCCTGTATGAGTTCCAAATACCGTAAGAAAATAATGCGAAGAGTAAAGCAATAAAAAATATGGCACCCGAATTATAAGGAAATCCCAATCCGTTGATAAACAGCAACTCAAATCCTGAAATCAGGGTAACAATGCCGGGAATGAATACATACATTACCGCGCCAAGCATGGCAACAGCAACGCCCAAGGCGGCCACTACGCCCCATGTGCTTACTTCATATTTTTTAAAGTAGTAAACAAAAACAATGGCAGGGATGGTTAACAGGTTCAGTAGGTGAACTCCAATGGAGAGCCCCATGATATATGCAATCAGTATCAACCAGCGATTGGAGTGGGGTTCGTTGGCAACGTTCTCCCATTTCAGGATAGCCCAGAAAACAAAAGCCGTGAACATTGAGGAGGTAGCATATGCCTCTGCTTCAACGGCGATGAACCAAAAACTGTCAGTAAAAGTATAGGCCAGTGCACCTATTGCTCCTGCACCCAGGATTGCAACTGTTTGACCCAAGGTTGGTTCGCCACCTTGTTTCAAAAGGAGTTTCCTCGAAAGATGGGTAATGGACCAAAACAGGAACAGAATGGTAAAAGCTGCTGCCAGAGCAGACATTATATTGACCATAACCGCAACCCGCTGTATATTACCACCAGCAAACTTGGTAAAGAAATTACCCAGCAACATGAAGAATGGCGCACCGGGAGGATGGGGTATTTCAAGTTTGTAGGATGCAACAATACGCTCGCTGCAATCCCAGAAGCTGGCGGTCGGCTCAATGGTTAAAAGGTAAACCGAGGCAGCAGTGGCAAAAACTAACCAACCGATAAGATTGTTAAGTCGATGAAATCTATTCATACTGGCAATGCTATTGAATGGTGTAAAAGCAGAAACCGTTATTAAACGTGCTAAATTAGGCTTTTTTGTTGTATTGAACTTTATTTTCAATACTTTTTAAAAAACTTTAAAATAGGCAATAAGCAAAAGGATAAATAATAAGTAGCCAACAAGAACACTTTGGCCAAATAATATATGATTATCTTTGCAAAAAAACTGTGAACGCAACCGATTGGAAAGATAAATTATCTTTTGTTTACTCAACAAACCCCAATTTTAAACCAAGTTCCGAAGATGAATTTGTTGAGGAAACCCCACCTCCATCCCGGCAGGATCTGAGGATAATGTTGGATAAAAAAAACAGGGGTGGCAAAGTTGTAACCCTGATATCTGGTTTTGTTGGGACAAAAGAAGATTTGAAAGAGCTTGGAAAAACGCTTAAAAATCGTTTCGGAGTGGGAGGGAGTATGAAAGATGGTGAAATCCTTATTCAGGGTGATTTCAGGGAAAGGGTTTTCAACCTGTTACAGGAAATGGGGTATAGGGTTAAAAAATCGGGAGGATAGTCTAAAATTACGATTCCCAATGATATTGCAGATTTTTTTAAATATAAAGTTAATGAAGAGAGCACTATTGGTTTTTGCTATTATGCTGGTCTCTCTGCAAACCATTGCCGGAGATACCATAAGAGTGATGCAGTATAATTTGTTGTATTACGACAGGAACACGGGTTGGTGTAATGCGACCAACAACAACGTGGACTCGAAGGATGGCTATTTAAGAGATATTACTGGATATTATAAGCCCGATATTTTTACGGTGAACGAAATGAACGGGAGTGTTACCAGTGTCCAAAGGTTGTTGGATAATGTTTTTGTTTCCAATGGACAGAGCTACTTTAAAAGAGCAAATTTTGCAGGATCGTACCTGGTAAATATGCTTTATTACAACTCCAATAAGCTTGGCCTAAAATCACAGCAATATATTACAACATCACCCCGAATCACCGACGTCTATCAGCTATACTACAAGTCGGAAGGTTTGTTAAGAGGCGACACGACTTATTTAACATGCATAGTTACCCATTTGAAAGCCGGAAATACCAGTAGCGACCAGCAGGATAGAGCAACCGCAGCACAACAAATAATGTCGTTTATCGAAAATAGGAATATTAGGGGGAATATTCTCATAATGGGAGACATGAATGTGTACTATTCCAGCGAGAGTGCTTTTCAAACCCTTGTTACCGAAACGCAGTCAGGTGTCCGTTTTTTCGATCCCATTAATAAAATCGGGAATTGGAATAATAACCCGACCTATGCGCAATACCACACCCAGTCAACCCATACAAGCAATGATAATTCATGCCCTTCCGGCGGAGGAATGGATGACCGTTTTGACTTTATCCTTGCAACTAAGCCAATTATGGAGGGCGCGTTAGGACTTCAATACGTTACGAATTCCTATTGGGCCTTTGGTCAGGACGGGAACCGTTTTAACCAATCGTTAATCAACCCCCCTAATTATAGTCTGCCATACCAGGTTATCAACTCCCTTTACAACATGTCCGACCATCTTCCTGTGGTGTTGAAGCTGTATGTCGATACCGATTTTTCATCCGTTTCCGCAGTTACTGCTGTTAACAGGTACAGGGTAAGCAATCCCTTTAATGAGAACATAAGCCTTTGGAAACAGGGTGGAGGAGTTGAAAGGGTAAAAATTCAAATCATTAGCATTTTGGGCGAACTTCTTTTTGAGGATGAGATTACACTATTCCCCGGAGAAAAATATATTATCCCTGCCGAAAATTTCAGGGCAGGCTTTTACCTTATGTCGATTCACGGAGCCGGAATTAAAGAGGTGAAGCGAATAGTTAAACAGTAACACATGCGTAAGCAGCTATTACTATGGTTACTTGTATCATGGATTGCTCCTCTCAATGCCCAATACTTCATAGCCGGGCAAGAACCCTTTTCTGTTAGGTGGCAGGAGCAGAGGACCACATACGGAAAAATTCTATATCCGGCACAATCTGATACCATTGCGTTTTATCTCAATGGGTATATGGAATACGCATGGCGCCATGTACCCCTGTCGCTTGGCCATTCACCCAAACCCATTCCTCTGGTGGTACATCCCAATAGCGTGCTTTCCAATGGTTTTGTAACATGGGGCCCAAGACGAATGGAAATCGTGTCGCAGCACGACTTTAACGCTTCGCCCGAACCGTGGTTGCTAACCCTTTCGCTTCACGAAAACCGTCATGTTGTTCAGACGGATAAGTTGAACAGGGGTATTTTTCGAGCGGCTACATACCTATTGGGCGATCAGGGCATTGCACCAGCGGTGGGCTTAGTTCCCCTTTGGTTTCTCGAAGGCGATGCCGTATATACTGAAACCAACCTGTCGTCGGGAGGAAGGGGTCGACAATCTTCTTTTTACCAGCCATTTCGAACGCATCTGTTGCAACATGGTCGCAGTATTTACCCTTACGATAAATGGTTAATGGGTTCCTATAAAAATGCAATACCAAATCACTATCAATTTGGATATATGATGGTTGGATATGGTTATTTAAAGTATGAGTCTGATATTTGGAAGTCGTCATTAGAATATGTTACCAAACGTCCATATACGCTATTCCCTTTTTATTTTAGCCTTAAAAAAGAAACCGGTTTATCGAGGAAAGAGTTGTTCCAAAGTGCCTTGCACTATTTGGATTCAGTATGGAACGAAGGACAAAGTCGGGGGAAAGTTAATGAAAATCAGCCACTTGTGGAACATAAGGGAAGTCAATACTGCGAGTATCGCTATCCGCAAATGCTCAATGATACGCTCCTGATTGCGCTTAAAAAAACACTTTCGAGGCCCAATGCCATTGTTGCCGTTGACCTAAAAACAGGTCGCGAGAGAATAGTGTATCGTCCTGGCATAATTGTCGGCAGGGTTTCATTCTGTCAGGGGGCGGCCCTGTGGTCAGAGTATCGGCCGCATTACCGCTGGGAGAATTTAAACTATTCCGAAATATGGAAGTATGATTTTATAAAAAAGAAAGCCCTAAGAATAACATCATTCTCCCGTTTTTTCAACCCGGTGCAGATGAACAATGGAACTATCCTTGCCATTGAGTATGGCTTTACAGGGCCATCGAGAATTGTGGCCCTTTCGCCTTATGGCCATCCCGTAGCATATTGCAGCCTACACCCTACGCTCGAACCCAAAGAAATAGCCGCCGGCTATGAAAACGAGTTTTACGTGAGAGCTTCATCCCCTAAGGGAGCTTTAATTCTTAGATTCCCGTCCATTGACAGTACTCCCGATACCATTTTGGGCCCCTTGTTTCGTGATATTTCAGGTATATGTTTAGCAAACGATCATATCTTTTTTTCCATGACATCTAATGGCGTGGAAGATCTTTTTGCCATCGGCACTAAATCTCATGAAATATTGCAAATAGGTTGTTCCGAATATGGTTTAACCCAGCCATCGGGTTACAAAAATCGGATTGTGGCTTCGACATGGAGCGCAACAGGCCTATTCCCGGTTCAATTAACCCCGGAAAAAAATGAAGCCTCATGGATAATGGAGAAAGATAGCCCGGGACTTTTCAAAGAAGGGCAGGATAACATTAAGACCAATTACACGGCCGGTGAAATAGCAGCTTACGAATCCTATTCACAGCCATACCCATACTCAAACATTAAGGGTTTGTTTAACTTTCATAGCTGGGCACCATTCTATTTCAACCCTTTTAGTTTTATGGAAGGAAGTTTAAACGTTTACCCCGGATTGTCTGCTTTTTCCCAAAATGTTACCAGCACAATGGCTGCCAGTTTAGGTTATTCATACAACGAGATACATGGCCTCCATGCCCATATACATTGGTTGGGTTGGTATCCGGTCGTTTCGCTGGGCGTTGATATTGGCAACACTTTACCCAAAATTGTGGAGGGTCCTTATGCCGACGAGGCAGAAAAACATAGAGAAGATTATAGCCTTAAAATGAATTTCAAGTTGTCGTTTCCCGTAAATCTATCCCGAGGGAATGTGGTAACAAGACTCAATTTGGGATTTAAGTATTCATCAAACAACACATGGCTATGGGATTACAAGACAGAAAGGTATGATAAATGGTTTGACCAACTTGAAACTTTTTTTACATTTTATAGTGCAGGAAGAATGGCTCACAGGGATTTGCGCCCAAAAACCGGCATTTACTTTTATACGGGCTATACCCATTCGCCAACCCTAAGCCATCTTAAGGGGGATAATATTGTTTTTTTGAGCGAACTCTATCTCCCGGGTTTTGCAACGAGTCACAGTATTATGATTACCGGAAAGAGAGAGAAGGAGTGGGTTGCCGGCTATTTTTTCAATTCGCGTTTAAAATTCCCCAGGGGATACGATAATGCAGTAAACCAGGGATTCAGTATGCTTAGCCTTGACTACGCACTGCCCTTGATCTATCCCGACCTTGCCATTGGTCCTGTCGTGTACCTGAAAAGGCTTTTCGCCAATTTCTTCTTTGACAAGGCCCATGTTAATGGGTATAGACGCATTGAAGGGAGGTTAATACCCCACTCATATCAGCTGAGTTCCGTGGGTGTCGATTTATATTCTGATGCCAACTATTTTCGAACCCGGTACGAACTGCGCATGGGTTACCGCTTTGGCGTTACTCTTGATAAGCGTGAATACTTTCATGAATTTCTGGTATCTTTGAATCCCGGTTTGGTGTTTGGCCATACTCCGGATTGTCCTTTTAAATTCTTTAATTTTTAATTTAAAACTAATAAAGAATAAATATAATAATGAGCGAGATAAATATACGCGAGAGGAAAAAACAAGTGCGTGTTCTGATCAAGGAAAGGAAGGCTACCCTTAGTAGGGATCAAAAAATGGAAGCATCTGCCAGGGTATTTAAAGTGGTAGAGGAGTTGCCCGAATTCCAATCGGCTAAAACAGTACTGGCCTACTGGTCGCTTTCCGATGAAATTTTCACGCACGATTTTGTTATGAAGTGGTATCTTTCGAAGCGATTGCTATTGCCATTGGTGGTTGGAGATAGATTACAGCTGAGTGTTTTTAGTGGTCCCCAATCGATGGTCGAAACCCCGCCCTACGGCATTTTGGAACCAACCGGGGAAGAACTTGTTGACGTAAGTGAGGTTGACATTATTATCGTACCCGGATTAGCATTTGATAAACATGGAAACAGATTGGGGCGAGGGAAGGGGTATTATGATAAGTTGCTTACCGATGCTAAAGCCTTCAAGGTAGGTGTTTGCTTTCAGGTTCAGTACCTCCCTAATGTTCCTGTCGATCATTATGATGTTCCCGTAGATAAAGTTGTTTTTGCATAATTTGATTGGCATGTTAAGAAGAATTGTTTTTATTTTCCTGGTTGTTTTAACCCCCTTTTGGGCTACATCGCAGCCTCCTTCGGGGTACTATGCAGATACCGAAAACCTGTCGGGCGAAGAGCTGATGGCTCAACTGCACAACATAATAAAAGATCACTATGAGGTTACATATACTGGGTTGTGGGATGCATTTTACTACACCGACAGAAGAAGTGATGGAAAGGTGTGGGATATGTACACCACATGCAATTTTGTTTTCTTTGAGGATCAGGATACAGGATCCGGTGGAACAGTAGAGTGTGATGTTTACAACAGGGAACATTCCTTCCCCCGGAGTTGGTTTGGTGGAGCAGTTGCACCAATGAATACAGACCTTTTTCACCTCTATCCTACCGATAAAAAGGTAAATGCTGTAAGGGATAATTATCCTTACGGAAAAGTGGGAACTGCAACCTATACATCGAGTAACGGGAGTAAGCTGGGATCTTCTGCAACACCCGGATATTCAGGTATCGTGTTTGAACCCGCTGACGAATATAAGGGTGATTTTGCCCGTTCCTATTTTTACATGGCCACCCGATACTACAATATCATTGACGGATGGAACTCAGACATGTTGAACGGAACTCATTTTCCCGCTTTCTCAAACTGGGCAAAACAATTATTGCTACAGTGGCATCAAGCCGATCCGGTGAGCCAAAAAGAAATAGACAGAAATAATATTATCTACGAAGATTATCAGGGGAATAGAAATCCATTTATTGATCATCCGGAGTTTGCCCTTTTGATATGGTCCCAATCGACAACTCCTGTTACTTTTACCAGCACGCCTGTCTTACAAGTTAACGTTTTTGAAACCTATTCATATACGGTAAAAGCGACTGGAAACGCAGATGCTTATGTAACGCTAACCTGTACTCAAAAACCCCCTTGGATGGAGTTTCAGCAGACGGCCAGCGGAATGGCCCTGCTTACAGGAACGCCTTTAATTGAAAACATAGGCCAGCATTCCGTTTCCATTACGGCAACAGATGGAATTACAACAGCAGCTCAAAATTTTACTGTAACTGTGGTTGGGAACACTACTCCTGTTGTTTTCACAAGTTCCCCCGTGACATCAGTAACTGCCTACGATAGTTACATGTACTCCGTTTCATCAGCAGGGCATAGCTTGGCCACCATTACGGTTACGTGTTCTGAAAAGCCCGATTGGATGGAGTTTGCTCAAACAGGTAATGGTATTGCCCAATTGTCGGGTGTACCCGGCGCTGCAGATGTAGGCACCCATTCTGTGGCTCTTCAGGCAACAGATGGATTATCTACGGCACATCAGGAGTTTACAGTCACAGTATCCGAGCCGCAGGTTGTCTTTTTAACTTCCCCTGATACCTATGCTAAGGTTGATGAATTGTATGAGTATCAGATTTCTGTAGAAGTTTCCGAACATCCGTCTGCACAGGTGAATGTAGTATGTGTCGAGAAACCTCAATGGCTATCGTTTACTTCCGGAGCGTCGAATCAAGCTTATCTTTCTGGGACTCCGGGTATGCAAGACATTGGATATCACGATGTGCAATTGAAGGCGGTTTACGGCGACTTTTCAGTGCAGCAGAACTTTTCCATACTCGTCTTCGAGTATGGTACCATTTTGGATTATATTGAAACTTTCGAAAATATACCGGACATCAGTCCTGCCTATGAGCTTAGGATTTGGTCGGGGGACAATGATTTCCAGTGGATGGCAACGCAGGCGCGTACCGATCAATCCATTGACGGAAAAGCGATTTGCCTTGGGGATAGCGGTGAACCCTATGTTCAATCTCAGAATTTAACTGGTGGATGTAGCAGGGTTATGTTTACTTGTCAGCAAAAGTTTGAGGGTAATGGAGGAACCATTAGCTTGCTTATCAACGAACAACAGGTTGGAGAACCCTTCTCTGTTACTACCGATGCTTTAGTGGCTGATTTCGACAACATTGCAATCTATGGAAATTTTGTGTTGAAGTTAAAGAGCAATGGCAGTGTTCCTGTGGCCATAGATAATTTAACCTGGCAACTCAATCCTTCGGATAATCCCCCTGTAATAATTGGCGTTTCCCATTCTCCCATACATCCATCCAACGGCGATGAGGTATTTATTTCTGCCGAAATTGAATCTGAAAACGGAATTGAATCGGTTTTCGTCATGAGCGGATCATCAACGGATGAACTTGCTTACTCAGACCCAATGGATTATTCCGATGGATACTATGGTGCGAGCATAATTGTCCCCGACGAAGTCAGTCGGTTATACTATCGGGTGATAGCTACCGATAGGGTAGGGTTAAGTACCTTTTCTGATATCTTTGAGATAGAAATATTCCAAAACCAAGCTCCCGAAATCGGGAGTGTAGAGTATTACCCATTAAATCCTGATGAGAACCAGAGCGTTTCCGTGCGGTCCATGGTTAGCGATCCGGACTTAGATGCTTTTGTTGTTTTTCTTAAATGGTATATATCTGGTCAAACGACGGTTGATAGCATACCCATGACTGAAAATTTTGGTTACTATTCGTGCACAATACCGGGGAACCCTGCTGAATCACAAGTGTTTTTTCAGGTTTTTGCACAGGATGAAAATGGAGCCATAGGATCATCGTCTCTATATTCTTATTCTGTTTCAGGAGGATCCTCTATTTTAAATAACCAATCAATCGATTTCATGGTATTTCCCAATCCTACCAAAGGAAAAATTTTCATAGAGGGCCGCTGGACAAAACCCATTAAAATCGAAATTTTCGGCATCATGGGAAACCACATCTACTCAATGGAGAAAATGGGAACTCAAGGATTGATTGAAATAGACCTGGGAATGTTAGAAAGGGGTATTTACCTGGTCAAAATTTCTGAAGGGAGGATGGTCGGTTATTATAAAGTGATAAAGGAATAGGCAGTTGCGCTTCATCGTTTCATAAAAAAAGTCCGACACAGTCGGACTTTTTTAAGTTTATATCGCTTTTTTTTAGGCTTTCTCAGATCCATCGTATGCCCATTTTACCAACGATGCACCCCAGGTAAAGCCTGCCCCAAAAGTGGCAATAATGATATTGTCACCTTTTCTAAGTTTCGATTCCCACTCCCATAGACACAGGGGTATCGTTGCGCTGGTGGTATTGCCATAGCGTTCGATGTTAATCATAACCTGTTCCTTTTTGATCCCCATGCGCTTGGCTGTGGCTTCAATGATTCTCATGTTGGCCTGATGGGGAACCAGCCAGGCTAAATTTTCGGGGGTTATGCCATTGCGTTGCATTATCTCAACCGCTGTGTCGGCCATATTGGAAACGGCTGCCTTAAAAACGGGCTGTCCTTCCTGGTAAATAAAATGCTGACGTTTGGCTACCGTTTCGTATGATGCAGGGTACATTGAACCTCCGGCTACCTGATGCAGATGTTTTCTACCCGATCCATCAACCTGCATAATGGCATCCACTACTCCCAATCCATCAAAGTTAGGCTCCAGCATGGCTGCACCGGCCCCATCGCCAAAAATTGGGCAGGTTGCCCTGTCGGTGTAATCGGTGATGGATGACATTTTATCGGCACCAACCACCACAACCTTTTTGTGCGAGCCCGATTCAACGAATTTTGAAGCGGTAATTAATGCGTAAAGGAAACTTGAACACCCGGCATTCATATCGTACCCGAAGGCGTTGGTTATCCCGCATTTATCGCTGATAATATTGGCAGTAGCGGGGAATTGCATATCGGGTGTTACCACGCCGCAGATCAACATGTCAACCTCTTCCGGGCGGGTGTTGGTTTTGCGCAGCAAATCATTTACCGCATGCATGGCCATGTCGCTAGTTCCTTTGCCTTGGCCTTTTAATATTCGCCGTTCTTTGATTCCGATACGAGTCATTATCCACTCGTCCGAGGTATCAACCATTTGACTTAGTTCGTCATTGGTAAGGATATAATCGGGTACATATCCTGCGATACCGGTAATAGCTGCTGTAATCTTTCCCATTAGTTAAAGGCTTCTTTTATTTTTTCACAAAGGTTTGAACTTATCACCGTTCGGGTTTGTAGAATCATATTCATTATCGCCTTGGCGTTGGAAATCCCATGGCCAATGACAACGGGGGAGTTTACTCCCAGAATAGGAGTACCGCCATAATTCTCAAAGTTGAATTGCTCAAAAAAATGATCGGTAATATTCCTCTTTTTAATCAGCTGATAAAAGGCTTCAGCTTCTTTAAGAACAACATTCCCAACAAATCCATCGCAAACAAACACATCGGCTTTCGAATCGGAAAACAGGTCGTTGCCTTCAACATTCCCGGCAAAATGAAAGTCAGAAGTATCCTTCATTAGTTCAAAGGTACTTTTGGTAACCAGGTTACCTTTTTCATCTTCGGCGCCGATATTCAGTAGGCCAATCCTGGGCTTGTCGATACCAAAAACGTGTTTTGAATACAATGAACCAAGGATCGCGTACTGGAAAAGTACATCAGGACGACAATCGGGGTTAATGCCAACATCGAGAATAAGATTAAATTTTTTCTCCGATACAGGTATATAGCTAGCAATGGCAGGCCGAATTACACCGGGTACTGACCTAATGGTGTACATTGTTCCTACCAGCATTGCACCTGTGTTTCCGGCACTGGCGAAGCCATCAATTTTTTTCTCGGCAAGGTGTTTAAAGCCCTTATGTATGCTCGAATCGATTTTTTTGCTGAATGTTTTTGCGGGATTGTCTCCCATGGCGATTACTTCGGAACAATGAACAATGTCAAAATCGGAAACATTGGCATTCTCGTTTTTAAGTAATCGCAAAATGGCGTTTTCGTCCCCGAAAAGTGTTATCCTTTCGGAGTTGCTAAGATGTTTTTGAGCTAAAACGGCTCCGGCAATAACAGCATCCGGAGCATAGTCTCCGCCCATAACATCAAGGCCAATATTCATATGCAAAAACAAATAATAGGATTGTTATCAAGCCTGCTATACAGGTTACTATGCTGTAATCGTTTTTTCAACAGCAAGTTTTCCACGATAAAAACCACATTCGGGGCAAACACGATGAAGCTGGTAAGTAGCTCCGCAGTTGGAGCACTTGGCCAGGGTTGGCTCTTCTGCTTTATAGTGTGTTCTGCGTTTGTTCTTTCTTTGCTTTGAAACTTTACTCTTTGGGTGTGCCATGGTCTAACTCAATTTGAAATTTATACTCTATACTTTTTACTCAATTTGCAAACCCTTTAACTTTTCCCATCTCGGGTCAGTTCCAACAAAAGCAGGGCTTTTGTGTGGTTTGCCGTTGTTAACGCTTAGCCTGTTAAGCATAACAGGGTCGCAATCCGACTCCCTTGTGCCGGCTATTCCGTGGTAACGTTGGATGGGGAGACTTAAACTAATGCTTTCGTAGATGTATTGAGCAAGATTTACTTTGTACTCGTTGCTGCCAACATACCATACCTCATCATTATTTTCATATTCAGTTTCCGAAAACTTGACGAATAGATCACCTTTGAAAACTATGGGAAGTAGAAAGGGTTCTAAACACCTGTCGCACATAACCTCTACCATTCCGGTTATGTTGATTCTAAATTCGAGCATCGAGGTATGCTTCTCCAACTCGACGGCAACGTTTACCTTTCCCCTTTGTATCTCGCCTTCACTATAGTTCTCAAAAAACGAATCATCAATTTCGAAGTTGAAATGATGTTTCCCCAACTTAAGTCCCTTGTAATGAATCGAATATTGTTCCAATATGCTATTCACTGTACCAACAAAAATAACAGACAAAGGTAATTATTATTACGAAACAAAAAAAAACGAAAAGGATAATAAATTTTTACAACTCATCAAACTGAGCCCATATAGCGTTAAACGATCGTTAAGTTAGTGCCGATTTTTTGCCTATTTAAAAGCAACCAAGTCCCAACAGCGGCATCAGATAATAATGTTTGGCGCTATAACATAATCATAGTGGGTAGCAATAAATGAACATTACTATGATAGAATCAGTTTAATGGTTTTGAGGCCATGGAAAGAACAGACCGATGCATTAAAACGGGGCTATTCGACACAAACATTGTTGCAACAATGGGTGTTGTAGGGTGCACATTTATTCAAAAAGGAAGTCCAAATCCTCACCGGGTTTTACTTCTCGGGGTAACGATCCATATTTAAAGATTCTTGCCGTTTTGCTACCCAGTAGGTTAATTGATGCCTGATCGATTAAAATCATAGATCCTTCTCTAAGCCCTACAACATAAACGCTGGGATCCATAATGGTAAACTCTTCAATTCTTTCTTCACGTGTTTCTCCCGCATGGTTTTGTGGAACCTCCTCTGTAAAGTGAGGATTTATTTGGAATCTTACCAGGTTGATCGCATTAAAACTATCGGGTTCAACAATGGGCATATCGTTGGATGTGCAAATTGTGGGGCAGGCAATGTTGGCTCCGGCACTCCATCCTACGTATGGAACACCGTCGAGAACGCGAAATCGAATTGTTTCTGTTAAGTCCTGCTGTTGTATCATTTTTAACAGTCTAAACGTGTTTCCTCCACCCACCACAATTCCTTTTGCCTCTTTAACTGCTTTCTTGGCATCCCGATAATGGTGCAACGATTCAATCTCAATTCCCATCTCGCTAAACTTTTTTTGCACTTGCTTTTCGTACTCGTCAAAACTTATGGTAACTGCGGCATACGGAATAAAAATAACCTTATCAATGCCCTTTAAAAACAGGTCTATTTGTCCTCGGGCATGTTCCAGATAGGGCTCGCCGGGGTTGGTTGAATTGCTGATTAGTAGTAATCTCATGATCTGATATGTTAAATTATCTGCAGTTATTTGCCATAAAAATATGAAAGAAATGCACATTGAAAGGCATAACTACCGGCTAATTTTTTAAACTTTAATAACGACCATTAAAAACTTATTATCAAATTTATAAGAACTATTCCAAAAATCAACAGTGCTTTGCATGATTGCCTTCTGATCGTCATAAGGGGAAGAGAATGCAATTTCCAGAGTTTTTTCAAAAATGGAGATAAAATCCTTTCCCTCCGGATTATAATTTTCAGCTCCTAAGGGTTTGGCTAAATAGTAAATGGTATCGCCTTCGTTCACCTCAAAAACACATTCATTGCCCTGAACATCAGAGCAAACAATCCTGTTTAATGCAGCTTTTGTGGCACTGGCATGCCAAATGGCACTGCTCCCGCTATAGAAAAATTTTTTTTGAAGATCGTTATAAAACAGTGCGCTAACCGTTAGTTCACAGGATAGTGTATCGCACGAAAATCCCTGTTCTGTTAGCCTTGAATGGATGTGTTTTTTTAGAACGGTCGGAGATGATGTTTCCCATTTTTCTATGGCTTCATACAGCCACTCAAGGCATTGTAGTTTTACCAGCTCAATGTTGCCAATGTCCTTTGGATGGCATACTTCTAAAAGGATTGTAACATCATTCTTGGATGCTGAAATCAAGAAAAAAGGTAATCGAGGATCGATGTTCTCTGGGATAATGGTAAAATTGCTAAAATGCCGGAAGAAGTTCAACTCCAAAAAGTTAGTACTGTCAAATACCGAATGTAGGGATGTTTCATATTGCCGGCATTTCTTACTACACGCAGCGAGCTCTCCCTTCTTTCGAAAAAAGAGGTAGATTAATAAAATCGAAACAAAAATGATAATTAGCCCAAGGATGCTAACAACAATAACCATTAATCTGTTTTGTGCATATTTCCCTTTGACAATTTCCAATTCCCTGGCTTTTTTGTCGGCCATAAATTGAAATTCAAGCGTTGACAAAGTTTCTTTTGTCTCAAGGCTATATAGAGAATCTTTAACTTGAACGTACAATTTGTAGGCCTCCAGCGATTGGGCATAACTGTTGCAAGCCTCATACACCATGCTTAAATTAAGATAAATCTCTTTAAGCACTTCCTTTTGGTTAAGTTCCTCGGCAATTACCCTGCTGTCTGTGAAAAATTCAATAGCTTTTGGATAGTTCTTTTGCTTATAAAATGCATATCCAATATTGTTCATAACAAAGCTAACCCTTGGCTTGCTATTTAGCTTTTCGAGCATATTGAGCGCCCTGAAGTGGTAGGAGAGTGCTTCGGAATACTTGCCTTTCCTCGAATACAGTTCTCCAATGTTATCGTTTAATATTGCAATGCCCAGTGCAATGTTCAGGGAGTCGTAAAGTTTGAGCGCTCTTTGGTAGTAATCAAGGGCAAGGTCAAGGTTTTGCATTTCCATGTAGGCACTGGCAATATTATTGTAGGCACCGGCAACCGCACGATGCCTGCCAGCCTTCTGATTGAAAACTAAGTAGTCAGTGAAGTACTCTATGGCCTTAGGGTAATCTTCCTGATAGTAGTAGATTTGACCAATATTGTTTGCAGCCATTGCAGATCCCTCTTTGAAATCCGCCTTTTCAAAATGTGGGATAGCCGTTTGGTAGCACTCGAGAGCCTTGTCATACTTACCCCACGATTTGTAGATTAAGCCCATGTCGTTATATACTTCGGCTATGCTCACATAATTCTTAATACTCATGTAGTGTGAGAGTGCGCTGTTCATCTCCTCAAGCGCTTCGGAAAGTTCCCCTTTTCGGTGCAACATATACCCAAGTTGCTGATGCACATCGCCAATCCAAAGTTTGTTGTTCTTACGTTTGGACAGGAGCAAAGCTTCTCGCCAGTACATAATGCTGACATCATAGGCAGAATCGGAATAGGCTATGGCAAGCTTTTTCAAGGCGTCAAACCGGAGCGAATCGTTTGGAATAGTTGCCTTTTGACGGGCCAAACTATCTATATACGGATTCGATGCAAAGGCGAAATCAAAGGTGATTGTAAGGAATAGGAGTAGCAGAAGCCCTTTTCTCATTTTTACCGTGCTGATGTGCAGGGCAAAAATAGTAAAAACAAAGGTTTTTAAGAAGGGAAAGGCGGGCAATATTTTTATTGACCGCCTTATACCCTATGGATCAAATAAACAATGATTATAATTTCAGTAGGATTAAACCTACGGTAAAGGGGTAAAGCTCTGGGCCCTTGCCCTCTTCAAAAAGAGGCGTGGGATAATAATTGGCAAAAACTCTAAATCCTCCGTAACCAATTCTGGCCGTTAGACCATACCTAAATTGCGATAAGTTAAAATCGTTTCTCGTTTTATCCTTGCCTTTTTTAGTACCTTCGTATTGGACCTTTGTACTCGATCCTATTTTAACCCCGCCAATTACCCCGGTGGAAAAGAAAATACGATGTTTACTGTGCCCCGTGGGAATTTGAAATTCAAAAAGAAGAGGAACAGTAAGGTGGGTGGTGGAAAATTTACTTTTTACAACATTCTTATTGGGATCTAAGATATAGGTGCTATCTGCGCCGGTAACCGGAGTTCCGGCGGTGAGCGTTATTGGATTACGAAAGTGGTAATTGTTAAATTCAAACCCCAGCCCCGTAACCAAGCCTGCCTTATCTGTGTTAAACCCAAGACTGTACTGTAAAAAATTGATATTAAAATTCCACGATCTGCCCTGTTTTAACTCAAGGTAGCGTAAATCATCCTTCATGTTTATCGAATGGTTAGCGTCCATATAGCCATTGAAGCCCCATTCAACTGCAGCCCAATGCCCTTTAAATTTTTTGGGCTTACTCTTTTCTCGGATCTCTATATTCTCGCCCGATTCTTTAAGTTCAGGGATTTCAATGGAAGTGGTGCCATCCTTTTCAACAATCACAATATTGCGTTTCCCAAACCGAATTTTCGTCGTATCAGGAGATGTTGTTTTTTCTGTTCCCTCCACAACAGAGGTCTGTTGTTTGGTATCAGGTGTCAGCTTGAGGGTATCCATTGTATTGGCCTCCAGCGTGTCGGCAAATTCCAGGTCAATAAGAATATCCACGGGGTTCTTTTGTGCGATGGCGTAAAGGCTAATTACAGCCATCATTGCTATTGTCAGAATTCTTTTCATGATAAAGTGTTTTAAAAAAATTGTTTGCCTTATGACGGGTTGATAACGCGAAAAGTTACAGGAGCTTTTTATTCTTTTTTCCTAACGTTTGTTGAAAAGGCGAATAGGGTTGATTCAAAATGTATGGTTTTTAGTGTACCATCATTTGCTTTTTCTGCACTTAGCTCAATGGGCGAACCGGTGTAGGCTGATAATTTTTGTAACCCAAGCTGTGCCAATTCAAAAACTCCGATAGTACGAGTGTTTCCGACTGGCTGACTGTTTTGCGCTACTCTTTCAGTGCTATTCCCATAGGAGTTTGATTCTTTTAGGATGGCAAGATTCAAGGCGTATCTACTGGGGTCGGCATTGTGATCCTTGAATTCCTCTATCCGGAGGGGTTCTATGTATGAAAAATTAAGCTGCTCCCTATTGAAATAATGCTGTTCCGAAGATGGATCTGTTTGTGGTTGTGCCTTGGGCTTTGTTTGATTAATGTATCCTGTGTAAGAAAAACTGTCGCCAACTGATTTAACAGCATGTTCTTCTTTATAGGTTACATCCAATGTGTTGTTTGAAGTTTTTATTTCAGCAATTTCAGTCAATCCGGGATGTATGCCCATCTGTTTGTAAATGGAAAAAACTGAGTAAAGGCCGAATACCAAGGCAATACCGGCTGCAATACTTACAAAGCTGTTAACGGTTGATTGTTTTGCTTTAAAAATAGTATTCCGTTTTAACGATTGCTTAGGTTTGTAAACAAGATGCAAATCCGGTTCTAATTTGGCTTTCTGGAAAAGAGAGTAATCCGACATTCTCTGGGGAATCTCGGCAAGAAGCTCATTGAGCAGGTTTTCTTCATCGGGAGCAAGTTCTCCTTCGATGTTGGCAATGCACAGGTAGTCAAAATCATCAATTCCCATACCCTGAGAGAAGGTTTTTTTTAAACCCTCCTTGGCCGAATATTGAATATCAACGGGTTCGAGGACACATTTCTTTATACCTTCCAGCTCCTCTGCAATGTCAGGGTTCTGCACTAAAAAGGCCATAAGCCGATTTTCATCACCGGATGATAATTTCCCATCCATGTAGTCGACGAAGAAAATTTCGTAATTGTCCCTGTTAATGTCCATTTCACAAAACGACTTCTATTTGTCCAATGTACTCTTTTAGTGCTAATCTTGCCCTGAATATATAAACCTTTACTTGAGCTTCGCTCAACCCAGTAATCTCTTCAATTTCCTGATAGCTATAACCTTCATAATCGCGAAGCAGGATTACAGATCGCTGAATTTCAGGAAGTAACTGAATAGCCTTATGCAATATTTCCTGAAGGTCGTTATACTGTTCTATGGTGCTGTAGCTGGCCAGGTTCACCTCATCCATTGTAACCGCCCGTTTGCTGTTCCTTATCTGGTCAATACATGCATGGTAAGCAGTAGTAAACAGATAGGATTTGGCCTTTGAACTTTCAACCGATTCATGCTTAATCCATAATCGTTCGAATGAGTCCTGAACCACGTCGTTGGCCTTTTCCCTATTGCCCAAAGTTTTTAAAGCAAAGCGGAATAGTCCGTCTGCAAACGAATCAACACATTGATTATACTCCTTGACAGTCATATCCAATCTGGTCCAGCTGTGAGTACGACGAATAGAAGGGCAAAAAGTTACAATAGATATGCAAATCTTACAATCATGGGCAAGAATTGCAGCAAAAACGTCGAATCGTTTTTCTTTATCCCATTCTATTCCTAATTTTACAAAGCTAAATAAACAATACGATTATACTATGAAACACCCATGATAGTGCATAAGCACAAACACGGATGAAAATTGAGTCGCGAACTGTGTACCTTTGAACAA
>MWFE01000013.1 GCA_002071445.1 Bacteroidetes bacterium ADurb.Bin008
ACAATATTGCTGTCAAATATCCAAGGGTTTAGGTAAAAAAAAAGAGGCTGCTCAAATTACTTTTGAGACAGCCCCTTTTAGTGAAAATTTCTTGTAAACATGTTAGAACCTATACCCTATCCCTACTTTCAAAATTCCGGAAAATGGATATGTGCTTTCGTAGTCGTAGCTAATAGGAGTAACGCTCAACTTAAGGCTTGGCTCTAGGGAAAAAGTCAGATTATTCCTCAGGGGGAATGCTATACCCACCGATGCAATAGCATTGGTAATAAAAGGCCGTACATTTTCGGTTTTTCCGTAAAAAACACCCTCGTTACTGATAACCTCAAACCAATTGGCCACCAAAACTCCCGCAGAGCATCCCAGTTTAACCTCCACTTCAAAACTTCTGTCTTGATAGTGTGATGAAAAGAAAATGGGTATTTCCAAAAAGTAGAAATTTTGGTTTAACCTTGCGGGTGTTATGGATGAAGATTTTATAACGGAAGATGGCGCACAGGGGAGGTATGAGAAATTCGATACGGCAACATACCTGTTTTCCAGCGAAACCATGCCGAAAGAGGTGTTAGCAGAAAGTACCATCATATCCTTATTAACCCCTTCGCTTCGGAGAAATACCAAATTTTTATTTACCTGCCCAAGGGGGCTTAACTGCAAACCTGTGGAGATAGAAAAATAGCGGCCAATTCGCCTTTTAACTAAAATATCGCCTCCCCACATCCATGTTCCCAACTCGGTAGGGTTCATTTTTTGGTTAAGGGCTGCAGTTGTGTGATATGCAAAGGTGGGGTTCACAAATGCCACTATCTCCCAATCTTTCAATTTCTTTGCGGAAGTGCTTTCTATAGCATTACCCGAATTAATAACTGCGGGTTCAACACTTTTAACTTGATTTTCATCAGGCATAATAGCCAATGGCCTAATGTTATGCGAAGCAGACCATTTTTTATTAAAAGCCATCGGCGGAATAGGGTTAATTCTGGCGACAATATCTTGACTACTAAAGTCATAAGATTCATTGCTGTTTGCACTAATTCCGGTTGGTGGAACATTCGGAACACCTATATTGTCAAAATGATAGTCCTGAAACATTTCTCCGCCAAAGAGCGGTTGAAAAGATGAAAAGTCTTCATATGAACTATACAACGATACTTCATTGTAAAGACGATTTCCGGAAAAATGGATGAACATCCAGCTTATGGTAATAATCAGAACAAAACCAGCTGCATAGGCAAACCGATGGAAAAGAGCCCTTTTTCTGGCTCGCTCTTTTCTATAAAGATAATCGGAGATTGACTCCCAAACCTTTACCGAAGGTCGGATACTAATGGAGGCTAATTTTCCGATAAAATCTTCATATTTCCCCGGCTCATAAAACTGCATGGCTCTCCAAATCTGCTATTTTATTCACTTTTTCTCTCAATATGGCTCTAGCCCTACTATAATTTGACTTGCTTGTTGATTCGGTAATTGCAAGCATTTTTGCAATCTCAGCATGCGAATACCCCTCAACGGCATAAAGGTTAAAAACCATTCTATACTGATTTGGCAATTCCGATATCAGCAAAAGCAATTGCCTATAATCAATATCAACACTCAAAGGCTCCTGCGATAGCAATAAGGCATCCGACAGGTCAACCATCTTTTCATCCTTAATTTTTCGATGGTATTCTAATGCCGTATTAATAATAATCCGCCGTATCCAACCCTCAATAGAACCTTCGAAACGGAAAGAATGTATGTTTTCAAAAACCTTAATAAACCCATCCTGAAGGATATCCTGTGCAATCTCAACGTTGGGATAGTACCTCAGGCACACTCCATACATCCTTGACGAGTAGTGAACGTAAAGCGCTTGCTGAGCTTTACGGTCATTCCTCATGCAACGTTCCAGTAAATTTCGGCTGATCTCCAAAATGACCTAGTAAATAATTAGCACAAGCAAATATAGTAATATTTGGAAAGTCGGCCATGAAAAAGATGATAAAAAAAGCAAAAGGGTTGCGAGTGGAATCATTAAAAATTAGGTTGTTATGCCAATACCAATACTTTTACAACCTTACCGCACGCAACCTTTTTTAAACCTTTATCATCTTCTCATTGAAAATTGCCCTATTTATTATAATTCTCCAGCCTAAATTAAAAGCCCGCTTGTGAAAATGCAAGCGGGCTTTATTCATTTTAATTTTTTCGTTTCCTACGGATTGTATAGCGAAAGGGTTAATATTTGCTGGTAATTATCCTCCTTCATCAAATCGTACAGCGTACAGCGTTTGTTCTTCTCCATGTACTTGGAAACAATTCTGTAACCAAGCCATACGGCAGCCTTCCCCGGAGATTCCTGAGTAAATCCTTGAGTGAATGGAGCGTCGCCAATGAACTGGTTGATGGTAAACTGCTCAGTGTTGAACAACAACTTGTGTTCAACCAGATGTGTCCACATCTGCGACTCGTTGTTTCTGCACCACTTCATTTGATTGGGAGTAAACCCAAGTATCAAACTATCGGGTTCATCGGGAAGCAAACGTTTGGTGAAATAGACAAGTTTTCCCTCATAAATCATATTGTTCAACAGGTTATCTACCGAATCGCTGAATTGAAACTCACCCAGCCCCCATGCTCTAATCAAATCGGAAGGAATTTTCCTCAAATGCATGTTGTAAGTCAAGTATTTATGAATGCCAAGCTGCGGGTAATACTCGCATTGACGACCAAGGTACCTGTCGAAACCAACACCCAGCATGCTGTCGGCCAGAACAACGGATACATTAAAGCCTGAAACAAATCCGTAAATAGGTGGAATGAACCTGTCGGGGAAATAGTATCGAAACCGCTTAAAGGCATCCGTCAGGATTTTATCCAATTCCTTAGTATCGGGATAGGTATTCTGAACGCTCCGATAGGTTTCCGAAACCATATTGTCGTTTATGAAGCTGTAAAGGTAATCGGCGAAGCCGGAGTCTTCGGGCAAGCCAATGCCTATAACCCTGTTGCAGAACAGCTCAAAAAAGGCTCCGTATGAAGCATGCAATCGGGCAACCTCAGTTTCAATGGAGTCGGTATTGATACTAAACAGGTCATGGTCAAACCGTTGAATCTTCACCTCAACATCAATCCTATCTAACGGAATTTTCGGCTCATGGCGGCAGGAGCATGAATGTAGCCAAAGAGCAACCCATGGGATAAAGATTAAAACAAATCTGTTTTTTTTCATTTTTTACAAAGAATTATCTTTAAAAACGGTTCCATTTTCTCAGCCTACTATACACACATGTTTCTCTCAAGTAAATTGACTTTTGGCTAATTGTAAATCGGCAAGTATGAGTAGTTTTCCGAGTACTCCATCATTTGCTTTGTATAATCCATGGGATACTCAAGTTTTATATCGATAATGGTGTCGCCGTCGTATTGGGGGATCATCTTTGGATTGACGAATCCAGCATATGGGGCAATATTCAACTTGGCAAAACGCTCCAAAACCTCCTTGTGAAGATCGTAATCAATTTTCACTGCATAGGTTTCTATCAAATCCTTGGCTCCCTCAAAATCGCCGGTACTCTTTACCCGCTGTATCTCTTTTAACAACTCACCAAAAAGCGTCCGGAGCTTATCATAATCGTTGATGACAAAATATGTTTTGCCATCGCGGATACGCTTTTCTATGACATTGTCTTTCTTGCCATGCTCATAGCACCAGCGGGCTATCAGCTGCCTGTTTCGCATGTGGGCTTGTTCCACGTCTTTCCCAAGTTCAATGCGGGTAATCTGCGTCATTATGCCATTCCTGATATAGCTGTTGTACTCCGCTTTAGCCGCATCAAGATTTGGCATAATACCCAACTCTACCATTTTGGGATCCATGATAAAGTAAAGCGCAAACAGGTCGGCCCGGCTTTCCTCGATGGGAGAGCCGTACTGCTTAAGCTCATCGCCGGCCACACCGGGGGCCAGCTGCCCGCTTCCATGGCCTAGGCACTCGTGCAGATCGGTATGTAAACTTCCTGCAAGCAAACTATATTTACGATGCAGTTCTACCTCTGCCTGATCCCAGGCAAACTCTTCGAGAAAACCGCTGCCTATGGACGCCCTATCGTTTGCATAAGAAATATTCTCGATGGTTACACTCTTTGATCCATGCTCTTTCCTTATCCAATCCGCATTGGGAAGGTTAATCCCAATGGGAGTAACCGGATAGCAATCGCCTCCAAGGGTAGTGGCGTTGATTACTTTTGCCGAAATCCCTTTTACCTCTTTCTTTTTAAATTCGCTACTTATCGGTGAGTGATCCTCGAACCACTGCGCATTTTCACTCAACAGCGTAGTACGCCTGGTCGATTCCAAATCCTTAACGTTGACCAACGATTCCCATGAAGCCTTAATCCCCATGGGGTCGCCATAATCCTCAATAAACCCATTCACAAAATCTACTTGCGACACCGTATCCTGCAACCAAAGGATGCTGTACTTATCGAAAAGACTCAGGTCGCCTGTCCTGTAGTAGTCAATTAACGTATTGATAATCAAGGCCTGATGTTCATTCTCGGCCACTCCCGCGGCTTTTTCAAGCCAGTAAACAATACGCCCAATGGCCTCTCCATACATCCCATCTACCCGCCATACTTTCTCCTTAATCACACCATTCTCCTTAACAAGTTTTGAGTTCAAACCGTAGGAAATTGGTGTTGGGTCATTGGGTTTAGCCATTTTTGCATAAAACTTCTCAACCTCTTTTTGGGTAACCCCCTCGTAGTAGTTGTTGGCCGATGTGGTAATCAAATCAACGCCATCCTGCTGGTTGACACGTTTAGCCGCAATAGCGGGATCGAAAATTATTGGGGTAAACTTTTCCAATATCTCATTACGATCGCCCAATTCCTTGGGGAAAAATTTTTGGGGTGTATTCCCAATCAATTCTGCGAAATACTCCTTAGAAATATCCGGTAAAATTTTATCGGTTGAATAGTGATGGTGTATGCCATTGGAAAACCAAACCCGTTTCAGGTAAACCATAAACTTTCCCCACTCCTCAACCTCTCTCGACCCTTCGTACCCATTGTAAATCGCTTCAAGAGTTTTGCGTATGGCCAGATTGTGCTTAAAATTCTGATCAAACATGATATCCCGGCCGCAAAGTGCAGCTTCTCCTAAATAGTAAAGCAATTCTTTTTGCTTCAATGTCAGGCTATCCCAGTCGGGTATCTGATAGCGAAGTATTCGTATATCGGCAAATTCATCAATTTTCCACTGGAATTGATCCTCTGCCTTTTCGCCGTCTTTTCCTCCCGAACAGCCCATTAATCCTGCTGTTAACAGTGTCATTGCAATCATTATTCGTTTCATTTTATAATATAGTTAGGTTAAAAAATGTTCAGTTCAGGGCATAAAATTAGGTAAAGAAATTGAAATTTAAAGTCTGCCGCGATAACCCAATCGTGTTGTTTCATTATGGTTTGGTGCTATGAAGCACCTGTACGAAATATTTTTCAGGGGCATATGAATCAGATAAGGCTAATTTTACAATTACCTAACACATTATATTGATTATCCGCACATTAATCTATAGAAAAAGAATTATATCCTAAGGATAAAATAAAAAGTTTAACGTTTCTTAAAGCGAACATTGGCTTTAAAAGGGTATTTTTGCCGCAAACAGCTAAAAACATGTACGCGATATTCATAAAAGAGCTTAACAGTTTTTTTTCGTCGCTCACAGGTATCATAGCAGCCATAGTGTTTTTGGTTATTAGCGGGTTGTTTATCTGGGTATTTCCCGGCGAATTGAACGTGCTCGATGGCGGCTATGCCACTCTGGATAGCCTTTTCATCATTGCTCCCTGGGTATTCATGTTTCTAATCCCTGCCCTCACCATGCGCTCTTTTGCCGAGGAGAAGCGAACCGGAACCATAGAGCTGCTTCTAACCAGACCTATCAGTGAAATGCAGCTCGTTCTTGGAAAATTTTTGGCAACGGTTGTACTGGTGCTGATTATTCTTATTCCCGCCGCGATTTTCTTTTTGTCAGTTTATTTGCTTGGAAACCCAAGGGGCAATATTGATGTGGGCGGGACATGGGGTTCGTTCATCGGGCTATTCTTTCTTGCATCGGCATATGCCTCCATGGGAATATTCGCTTCGAACTTAACCCGCAACCACATCGTAGCTTTTATGATAGCGGCGCTGCTTTGTTTTTTTATGTTCGTGGGAATAGGAACAATGAGTTCGCTTTACATTTTTAAGAAGATTGAGTATGGCCTGCTATGGTTGAGTATCCACGAGCATTACCGTTCGATCAGCCGGGGGGTTATCGATACCCGCGATCTGTACTACTTTGCAGGTTTAGCGGCATTTTTCATCATGCTTACGCGTTTTGTTTTGCAATCACGCAAGTGGTAATGGCTTTCTTAACAATTAATTGATATTCAAACAATGGTTGTCCCATCGCGAAGAAAAAGTATCGTAGAATTAACCCTCTTTGTGCTATCGCTTGTACTTTTGGGGTATATTCTGAATTTTAAATTCCTGCGATTAGACCTTACCTCTGAGAAACGCTACACGCTGAGCAACGTTACCAAAAGCGTCGTGTCCGATTTGGATGATGTGGTGTTTGTAAAGGTTTATCTCGATGGTGATCTGCCCATTGGTTTCAAACGCATGCAAAGGGCGTTGAAGGAAACCCTGGATGAGTTTAGGGTGTTTGGACCAACTACGTTCCACTACGAGTTTATCGACCCGTCGGTATCATCGTCAAAAGATGTTAGGGATGCGGAACTCCGCCATCTTCACGATTTGGGCCTTGAGCCTACCAACGTTCAGGAGCGTAATCCTAAGGGGGGAACAACCCAGCGTATTATCTTCCCCGGAGCCATTGTGAACTATAAAGGTCGCGAAGCTGTGGTAAACCTGCTGAACAACAATCCGGCCCTCTCGGGCGATGAGAACATCAACATCTCCATTCAGGAATTTGAGTTTAAGTTGATTAGCACAATCATCAGGCTAAAGCCAGATGTATTGCCCAAATTGGCCTTTGTTCATGGACATGGTCAGCTCGATGAACTGGAAACGGGCGATATCGTGCAGGATTTATCGCAGCAATTCGAAGTACACAGGGTAATCCTGGGTGGAGAGGTTGGAGGGCTCGATCCCTACGCCGTTGTTATCATGGCAGGGCCAACCAAAAAAGTACCCGAGTCGGACAAACTTGTGCTCGACCAGTACATCATGGGCGGCGGAAAAGTTCTCTGGTTCATCGACGGGGTAAACGTAAGCATCGACAGCCTTTCGCATGGTGCAACCACGTTGGCATTTCCCAACCAGCATAACCTCGATGATATACTCTTTCGCTATGGTGCCAGGGTTAACTACAATCTGATTCAGGATATGCAATGTGCAGTGATTCCCATAAATATTGCCCTTGAAGGGCAAACTCCTCGCTTTGCCCCCGCCCCATGGGTTTACTTTCCGTTGCTGAATGCTCCCGACAACAATCCCATAACCCGTAATCTCAACCTGATTAAAAGCCAGTTTGCCAGCACGGTCGATACGGTGGGATTAAACCCTGAGGTGAGCAAACGCTTTCTCCTCCGCACATCCGACTATAGCCGACTCCTCAATGTTCCGCTATACATTAACCTAAGGCAAATAGAAAGTAGCCCGCTTGAGCGGGACTTCAACCTATCGTTTTTACCCGTTGCTGCCCTGCTGGAAGGGATTTTCCCTTCGGCATTCACCAACAGGCCTCTGGCCTCGTTCAACAATGGACACCCTTTTCAATTTCGCGACCATAGCATTCCCACTCAAATGATCGTGGTTTCCGATGCCGATATCATTCGGAATGACGTCAGCCGAAGGGGCGATGGTGCTTACATATCGCCTTTGGGGTACGACCGTTACACCAACCAAACTTTTGGCAATAAGGAGTTGGTGCTGAATATGGTAAATTACCTATACAACGACTCGGAGCTGATTAACCTGCGGGGCAGGGAATTCAAATTGAGGCTCCTCGATAGAAAGGCCATACTGGAAAGCAGGGTTAAATGGCAAATTATCAACCTTACTCTTCCACCTCTAATCCTGTTGGCTATTGGTGCGGCTTGGCTTTTCATTAGAAGGCGCAGGCATGCGACATAGGTAAATTTTTAGTCTATTACCCTGAAGTCTGATTCACTTATTAACTTGCTATAATCCATTATGTTAACGCTATAAACCAATGAATCTTAGGTATATCTTATCGAAATATTGGTGGTTTTTGGCCTTGCTCATCGTTGCAGGCATTTTCCTTTATAAAAACAAACGGGCAGGCACCCTTAATCCTGCAGAAACAAACTTCTCTTACACGAATACCGACAGGATTACTTCTGTTATCATTTCTGACAGTCAGGGTTCAATTTCCCTAATGTATAATGGCAATGAGTGGATACTTAATGGGGATGGCATGGCCGACAATGTCCCAATTAACGCATTACTTTTTGCTCTCTCCAATGTTAGAGTTGCCTCACCTATTCTGCTTTCCTTGCAGGATAGCATAAGGCAAGAGCTGATTATCAACGGCCGGAGTGTAAAGGTCTTTTCGGGGAAACGCCCTATAAAAGAATTTTCAATGCTGGAAACCCATGCAAAAGAGCGTGGAGTTGTAGGCATGTTGAGAAAAGCCAAAAAACCGTATAGGCTTGAATTGACCGGGTATGATGGCAACATATACAATATTTTTAGCACAAACCCTTCCCATTGGCTGTCCAAGCGCATTGCTATACCCGACTTACAAAACCTCTCTGCCGTTGAGGTTGAGATACCATCGAAGCCTGAAATGTCGTACAGAATCGACAAGGCTGACGGCAAAACCATAAAACTGTTCAATTTGTTGCAAGGGAAATACTATAGGCAGTTCGATACACTTAAGGTATTGAATGTTTTACAGAACCTTCACTCATTAAGATACAAAGAAAAAGTCTCAGGCTTTACAGCCAATGAAATGAAATCTGTATTATCGGTTCCGCCCGATTTTGTATTCATCATCTACCCGACAAGCGGAGAGCCAATCATCATGAAAGTAATTCCAATTCCCATTGAAGGACAAATTGATGACCTCGGGCGACCTGTTACATACGACCCCAACACGCTTTATATCAATATCGGCAGCAAACCTGATTTGTACAAAATTTCCTATATCGACTGCTTCCCCATTCTAAAAGAGATTTCCCACTTTAATCCGAATTTTTAGAATTAACGTTGGCAGATTGCTCAAAAAGTTGTAATATTGGTCATTATTTTTAAGCCTGAAGTGCTTGTGAAGCATTGTTCGATATCAACCTGTTGTGTGAATGGCACCAGGGTATAATGAATAGGGAAAAAAGCAGTTTAATAAACAAAAAATAACCACATATGAAATTTGTTGTTTCAAGTACAGAACTTTTAAGCCACCTCACCGTGGTCAGCAGGGTGATTAGTTCGAAGAACACTCTCCCCATTCTCGATAATTTTCTTTTCAATCTAAAGGGTAACGATTTGGAAATAACGGCTTCCGACCTGGAAACTACCCTAACCACCCGCATAAAGTTGGAAAACGTGACCGATGATGGGCAGGTGGCAATACCCTATCGCATTCTGGTTGATACGCTTAAGGAGTTTCCTGAGCAACCTCTTACTTTCGATATCAATAAAAGCAACCAGGCCATTAAGGTTAGCACCGACACGGGAGAATTCAATATTGTAGGCCAACCGGCAGAGGATTTCCCCATTAAAGCAACCATTAAATCGGAGTCAAAAGTTTCCCTGCAACTACCTGCAACTTCGCTGCTTAGTGGGATATCAAAAACCATTTTTGCCACTGCCGACGATGAAATGCGACCCGTTATGAATGGTATTTTGCTGGAGCTATCGGATGAGAGTTTAACTTTTGTTGCCTCCGACGCTCACAAGCTGGTTCGGTACAAAAGGCTGGATGTAAAACCACAGCAGCATGCCTCGTTCATTCTTCCCAAAAAACCGGCATCGCTGCTCAAAGCTATTCTGGGGAAAGATGGCGCTGACGTGACCATTGAGTTCGACGACAAAAATGCCCTTTTCACCATGGAGAATTACAACCTTGTATGCAGGCTTGTAGAAGGGGTATATCCAAATTACAATTCGGTGATACCCACAAGCAATCCAAATACCATGACCATTGACAGGCTCGATTTTTACAACTCTCTGAGGCGCGTTGCGCCTTTTACCAATCAGGCCAGCAACCTGGTTAAGCTGACGCTCAAGGGAAATCAACTGGTGGTATCGGCACAAGACCTCGACTTTTCCATATCAGCCTTTGAAAGAATCAACTGTCAGTACGATGGAGAGGACATGGAGATAGGATTCAAATCGGTTTTCCTGATTGAAATACTTGCCAATATTTCGGCCACCGATATTATCCTTTCCCTTTCCGACCCATCAAGAGCAGGACTGCTTTTCCCGGCGGTAGCCGATAATGAAAATGAGGATGTGCTAATGCTTTTAATGCCTATGATGGTTAGTGCCTGATCATCGCAACAATAATTAACCACGGAAGCTGTTCCTTGCTCACACAGGACAGCTTCTTTTTTTAGATACAATAGCAAAAACATGGAACTAAACTTAAAAAACCCTTTAGTATTCATCGATTTGGAAACCACCGGCGTGGATATCGTAAAGGATCGTATTGTAGAAATAGCGCTGCTCAAGCTGAAGCCAAACGGACAATCCGAGGTTAAAGTCCATAGGGTTAATCCAACCGTACCCATCCCGGCCGAATCCACGGCTATTCATGGCATCACCGATGAGGATGTGAAGGATAAACCAACATTTCAGGAAATAGCTAAGTCGTTGGCAAACATGATGGAAGGTTGCGACTTGGCGGGGTTCAACTCGAGCAAATTTGATTTTCCTCTGCTGGCCGAAGAATTCCTCAGGGCTGATATAGATTTCGATTTCCAGAAAAGAAAATTCATTGATGTACAAACCATTTTTCATAAAATGGAACGACGTACCCTCGAAGCAGCCTATAAATTTTACTGCGACAAGGATTTAACCGATGCACATAGTGCCAAAGCCGACACAATGGCCACCTACGAGGTGCTGAAAGCGCAGTTGGATCGCTATCCCGAGTTGGAAAATGATATTAACTTTCTTTCCGAGTTTAGCTACCACAAGCAGAATGCTGACCTTGCCGGAAGAATTATTTTCGATGAGAATGGAATTGAAGTTTTTAATTTCGGCAAGCACAAAGGAAAATCGGTTGAAGGTATTTTATCCACCGAGCCCAGCTACTACTCGTGGGTAATGAATGGTGAATTCCCTCTGTACACAAAGAAAGTATTAACCAATATCTACCTGAGGATGAGAAAAAAGTAGGGGAATTAAGAAGGAATATGGTCGGGGTGGTGAGATTCGAACTCACGACCTCGTCGTCCCGAACGACGCGCGCTAACCGGGCTGCGCTACACCCCGAAATTTTTGGTTAAGTCCAAAAATAACGAGTGCAAAATTATAAAAAGAATCCACTTACCACTTCGCAGTGGACGAATTTTTCTCTACCTTCGAATAAAATGCCAATCACATGCACGAGGACATTATCCACTTTATCTGGAAACACAAGCCCGCTTTATTCAACGGGCTCACATGCCAGCCCGGGGGAAAAGTTGAAGTTATCTCACCCGGCAATCACAATTTCGACTCAGGCCCCGATTTTTTCAATGCAAAGGTTAAGATTGACAATACTATTTGGGCAGGTAACGTGGAAATTCATGTTAAATCATCGGACTGGAACAGGCACGGGCACAACAAGGATGAGGCGTACAACAATGTCATTCTGCACGTTGTGGCAGTAAACGATATGCCCGTAAGCAATGCCAACGGCGATCCGGTAACTACCCTCGAAATACCGTATCCCCACGACTTAGAGTGGGAACTACAACGGCTTGTAGCCACAGAAAGTTGGATCCCGTGTGCCAAAGATATAGGTAAGGTAAACCCCATCAGCATCCAAATGTGGTTGACCTCACTGTGTATTCAGCGGCTCGAGCAAAAGACGGATCAAGTTCAAAACCTTGTTACAGAGTATAATGGCAGTTGGGAAGAGGCCTTTTACGTATCATTGGCACGTAGTTTTGGGCTAAAGATCAATAGTTTGCCATTTGAACTGTTGGCAAAATCGACACCCCTGAAGGCACTGTCGAAAGTAAAGGATAATCTTATTAGCGTTGAAGCGCTGCTTTTTGGCCAAGCAGGATTGCTCAACTTTTCGGCTATCACCGCGGATGACTACATGCAGGAGTTGGTCAAGGAGTACAATTATCAACAAAGGAAATTTCAACTAATTCCCATACCCGGTCACCTGTGGAAATTTATGCGGCTCAGGCCAAACGCTTTTCCCACAATTCGTTTATCCCAATTTGCCCGGTTAATACACAATTCTGCCGGCCTTTTTTCGCAATGCATGGAGGCGGGCACGCTATCCGATTATGTGGAAATTTTGAGGGTTATCTCTTCCTCCTATTGGAATAATCACTACACATTCGGCAAAGTGACTGAAGGCAAAAAGAAGTTGTTGGGTGAGAATGCGATTAAGACAATAATTTTGAACACCATAGTGCCATTCATGTTTACTTACGGCAAGGTCAGAGGTAACGAAGTTCTCAAAGATAAATCGCTCAACCTGCTGGAAGAACTGCCGCCCGAATCCAATTCAATCGTAAAAGGGTTCGAATCCATTGGGATAAAGGCAGACAACTCATTCTTTTCTCAGGCATTGGTACAGCTTAAAAACCAGTACTGCGATAAAAGGAAATGCCTGTTTTGCCAAATTGGTACCAGTGTACTGCTCAAAAAAGTCGAAAAAACGTAGTCATATTACCTACATTTCACAACAAAAAAATAATTAAATCGCACAATTGATTGTTATACTTTATTGAATATCTGACATATAGACAACGAGATTGTTTACTCTTTGAAAATGGCTTTAAAAAATAGGTAGTAAAAGTACTCTGGCATTAAAAAAACTATTACTTTTGCAGTCTGAAAAAAAAGCATACCATATACCCAACTAATATATTGAGTAGCTATGAATTATTTGACCGCAGAACAGAAGCTGGAGATCTTTAAAGAGTACGGAAAGTCTAATACCGACACTGGTTCACCTGAGAGCCAAATTGCGTTATTTTCCCACCGTATCGGCCATTTAACTGAGCATCTGAAGAAACACCGCAAGGATTACAGTACTCAGCGCTCGCTTTTAAAGCTGGTAGGGAAGCGCAGAAGGCTACTGGATTATCTAAAAGAACGGGATATTGAGAGGTATCGAGCCATAATAAAGGCGTTAAATCTAAGGAAGTAAACGTTATAGAAAGGCAATTGCTCGATTGCCTTTTTTTGTCATTTTTGTGAGGGGATCAGAGGAATTTTTAGTTTCTTCCTCTGATTTTTTGTTTAAACACAAGTGTTTTTATTTAATATGAAGAATTGAAGTATGTTTAATGTTGTAAAAAAGTCAATCGATTTGGGTGATGGTCGTACCATTACCATTGAAACCGGAAAATTAGCCCGCCAAGCCGATGGTTCGGTTGTTATTCGTATGGGAAAAACCATGATGCTTGCCACGGCTGTCAGCGCAAAAGAGGTAAAAGAGGATGTTGATTTCATGCCCCTGAGCGTCGACTACAAGGAAAAATTTGCTGCCAGCGGCCGATTTCCCGGAGGATTCCTCAAAAGGGAAACCAAACCATCCGACTATGAAGTGCTCATTGCAAGACTCGTAGATAGGGCTTTGCGCCCTCTTTTCCCCGATGATTTTCATGCCGAAACCTTTGTCACAATTAACCTCATATCCGCAGAAAAAGAGATTACTCCCGACGCGCTGGCAGGTTTGGCTGCATCGGCTGCTCTCACCATTTCTGATATCCCATTCAACGGGCCTATTTCCGAAGTAAGGGTGGCCAGAATCGACGGGAAATTGGTAATAAATCCCTCATTCAGCCAGTTGGAAAATGCTGACATTGATATGATTGTGGGTGCCACCTATGATAACATCCTAATGGTTGAGGGAGAGTTGAATGAGGTTTCGGAGGAAGACATGCTCGAGGCCATTAAATTTGCACACGATGCCATCAAAAAGCATTGCGTAGCTCAAATGGAACTTGCCAAGGAACTTGGCGTTGTTAAGCGGGAGTACTGCCACGAGACCAACGATGAAGAGTTGAAAAAACAGGTTCAGGATTTCTGCTACGATAAAGTTTACAAGGTGGCTAAATCGATGCTGCCCAAGCACGAGCGGGGGGATGCGTTTGCTGCCATCAAGGAGGAATTTATGCAAACCATTCCCGAGGAAGAACGTGAGGCCAAAGAGATTATGGTTTCAAGGTACTACCACAATGTGGAAAAGGAGGCCATGCGTAGGATGATTTTAGACGAAGGGATAAGACTCGATGGTCGTAAAACCGATCAGATAAGGCCCATTGAATGCGAAGTTGACTTTTTACCCTCGGCCCATGGATCGGCCCTGTTCACCAGGGGCGAAACCCAATCGCTCACTTCGGTAACCCTGGGCACAAAACTCGATGAGAAAATCATCGATGAGGTTTTGGTGCGCGGAACCGAAAAATTTACCCTGCATTACAATTTTCCACCATTCTCAACAGGCGAGGCACGGGCTTACCGTGGGGTTAGTCGCAGGGAGATTGGCCATGGGAACCTTGCACATAGGGCATTAAAGAAGATGATGCCCGTTGGCGAAGAGAATCCTTACACCGTAAGGGTAGTTAGCGATATATTGGAATCCAACGGATCATCATCCATGGCAACAGTTTGCGCCGGAACTCTTGCGCTGATGGACTCTGGGATTAAAATCAAAAAACCTGTATCGGGCATAGCCATGGGTTTAATTTCTGAGCCCAAAGGGGCTAAGTTTGCCATCCTCTCCGATATCCTCGGCGATGAAGATCATTTGGGCGACATGGACTTTAAGGTAACCGGAACGAAAAATGGGATTACCGCCACTCAAATGGACATAAAGGTTGACGGGTTGCCATACGATGTGTTGGCCAAGGCGCTCAACCAGGCTCGCGAAGGGAGATTGCATATTCTGAATATCATGCTGCAAACCATTGCCGAGCCACGTCCCGATTTGAAACCACATGCACCCAGAATTGAGCAGTTCAATATCCACAGGGATATGATTGGTGCAGTAATCGGCCCCGGCGGAAAGATTATCCAGGAGATTCAGCGCGAAACCGGGGCCACCATTAACATTGAAGAGGTGGATAATCATGGAGTCGTAATCGTCTTTGCCGACAATGCCGAGGCCAGAAATGCTGCAGTGAAGTGGATCAAAGGAATAGCAGCAACCCCCGAGGTTGGCGAAACCTATACCGGCAAGGTAAAATCCATCATGCCATTCGGAGCCTTTATCGAAATACTACCGGGGAAAGACGGACTGCTCCACATTTCGGAAATAGACTGGAAACGCATAGCCAAGGTTGAGGATGTACTAAAAGAGGGTGATATTGTTGATGTTAAGTTGATCGAAGTGGATAGCAAAACCGGAAAACTTAAACTTTCGCGCAAAGCCCTGTTGCCCCGACCAGAAAAAAATTAACAAGGCAATCGACTGTTAACAAATATTTTCTGAAAGAAAAACGGATACGAGGGTGTCGCAAACAATTGCTACACCCTCGTTCTTTTTGTTGGATCATGGAATTAAGATTAAACACAAAATCAACACTACAGGAATTTATCCGGTTTTTATGTTTTTTACCAAACCATAAAATGAAACAATTATATTAAAAATCACTACATTTGCCATGTTATTTCAACCAATTGTGTAAATTTGTTTAATCTAACTAAGTTTAACACCATAAGCATAATTTTTATGAACAAGTTGATTCCATTTACCTTAGCAGTATTCGTAATGGCTTTTCTATCCTGCGACAGCAACAAGATTAAGTACCCCGAGACCAAAAAAGTTGATGTAGTTGACAACTATTTTGGCGTTAACGTTGCCGACCCCTACCGTTGGTTCGAAGACGATAAAGCAGAAGGTTTAAGCGAATGGATAAAGGCTCAAAATGAGATTACATTCAACTACCTGAGCAAAATACCCTATAGAGAAACCCTTCGCGAGCGTTTATCGGAGCTGTGGAATTACTCCTCCATCTCAACTCCTTACATCAAGGCAGGGAAAGTGTTCTTCTTCAAGAGGGATGGTTTACAAAATCAATCGGTATTCTATATGCAGAACTCCCTGCATGATGAGCCAAAGGTATTAATCGATCCCAACACATTCTCAGAAGATGGGACTGTGGCCATTTCGCAAATAAGCATATCCGGTAAAGCGGATTATGCTGCATATGCCATTGCCGATGGTGGTTCGGATTGGATGAAAATTATGGTTCGCGATATCAAAACCGGCAAAGACCTTGCTGATGAAATACGCTGGGTTAAATTCTCCGGAATCGAATGGTTTAAGGATGGATTTTTTTACAGCCGCTACGACGAGCCCAAGGAGGGTAGCGAATTGACCAATGTTAATCAATTCCATAAGGTGTACTACCATAAACTGGGAACCAAACAATCTGAGGACAGGCTAATCTTCCATAATCAGGAATATCCCCTTCGTAACTATGGTGCACAGGTTACCAGCGATGAAAATTTTCTGATAATTTCAGAAACCGAATCAACACACGGAAACGCATTGTACATCTCAAATCTTCACAAAAGGGATCAGGATTTTCTAAATCTTACTACCAGCTTTGAGTATTCCTACCATGTAATTGACCACGTGGACGGTTATCTTTACGTGCTCACCAATTACCGTTCGCCAAAATATAAACTCATCAAGATCAATATAAATTCATTAGATATCGGTAATTGGATTGATGTTTTGCCCGAAAGCAAGGATGTTCTAGAAAGCTGTGTTCTGGCAGGAGGAAAAATTATTGCCACCTACATTGACAATGTGAAAAGCCGCGTTGAGGTTTACGATCTCAATGGCGAAAAATTGCATCAAATTTCGCTGCCCACCATTGGAACGGTAGGCGGAGTGAGCGCTTCATTCAAAGATCAGACTGCATTTTTCACCTTCACCTCATTCACAGTTCCTTCTGTTGTATATTCATTCGATACCAAAACTTATGATCTGAAGGAGTACTTCAGACCCAACATTAACTTCGATTTCGATAACTACGAAGTGAAGCAGATTTTCTACAAAAGCAAGGATGGCACAGAAGTGCCCATGTTCATTGTACATAAAAAAGGCTTGGAATTGAATGGTCAAAACCCAACCCTGCTATACGGCTATGGTGGCTTTAACGCAAGTATGATGCCTTCATTTGCCCCGTCAAGATTGGTGTGGCTTGAGAATGGCGGTGTTTATGCATTAGCCAACATCCGTGGCGGTGGCGAATACGGCGAGAACTGGTACCGTTCGGGAACTAAGCTGAACAAGCAAAACGTTTTTGACGATTTCATAGCCGCAGCTGAATATCTGATTGCAGAAAACTATACGTCGGCAAAGAAACTGGCCATCCAAGGGGGTTCGAATGGTGGACTGCTGATTGGCGCTGTAGTTAACCAGCGTCCCGATCTGTTTAAGGTAGCCATCCCGCAGGTAGGAGTTATGGATATGCTTCGTTTTCACCTATTTACCATTGGATGGGCATGGGTTAACGACTATGGCTCCAGCGAAGATTCGGTTCAGTTCCTTAATCTTTACAAGTATTCACCTATTCATAACGTGAAATCCAATCCGGGATACCCGGCAATACTTGTAACCACTGCCGACAGGGACGATCGCGTTGTACCGGCCCATTCATTCAAGTACATTGCTACGCTACAAGAGAAGCAGGGTAAGGGTGCAAATCCCAAGCTGATAAGAATTCAAACCAGAGCAGGGCATAGCGCCGGCACTCCTACATCGATGAGAATAGAAGAGGCTGCTGATATCTACGCTTTCATCTTCTATAATCTACATGTAAATATTAAGTAAGGATTATTGTGATAATGGCAATCAACATACAAGAGTTGGGGTAAAACCCAACTCTTTTTTTAAACTCGTCGGACATTCCATGCGCTATCTGGTAATAGAAGGGAATATCGGAGCCGGAAAAACTACCTTGACAAAAATGATTGCCGAGGAGTATAATGCAAGGGTTGTATTAGAACAGTTTGCAGACAATCCATTTTTACCCAAATTCTACGATGATCCACAGCGCTACAGCTTCCCTCTGGAGCTTTCGTTTTTGGCAGAAAGATACCGTCAGCTCAATAATGAATTAAGAGCAGTATCGCTTTTCCAACCCCTTGTTGTTGCCGACTACTTCTTTATGAAATCGCTAATTTTTGCCCAAAACACTTTGGCGCAGGATGAATTCAACCTATACCGGCAGATATTCGAAATTATTTACAGCTCTATTCCCAAGCCTGATCTTTATGTTTACCTACATTTACCTGTTCCACGGCTAATACAAAATATTAAAAAACGTGGCCGGGAGTACGAGCAATCCATTTCACCCGATTATTTGGAAAAGATACAGGAAGGCTATTTTAAATTCTTCAAACAGCATCCCGACTTCAAATTCCTGATTATCGATACGTCGAACATAGATTTCGTTGAAAATCAAACCGATTTCAAATTGATAAGATCGGCAATTTTTGACCAACAGCATAAAATCGGTGTTGAAAGGCTATTTTTTTAACCTTTTATGGCATTTTTTACATATAAAGGTTTTCTTTTTAGTAAAAGAGTATTAAATTTGTAACCTGTTAAGTTAAAAGCACAATGCATGAATACCAACTTAAACTCTAATAGACTATGAAAAGAACTAAATTCAGTTTTCTGGCAATTTTTGCCCTAGTAGCCATAATCCTTAGCGGTTGTGGTGGAGTTGATAAGATGAAAGAACTTCCCGAAGGAACATCTTTTAAAGTAACTCCAAATCCCTTAGAAGTACATGGCGATATTGTACAAGGTACCATTGAAGGCACATTCCCCGCAAAATACTTCAATAAAAAAGCCATGTTGGAAATTACCCCCGTACTGGTATACCAGGGTGGCGAACTCCCATTGCCTGTAAAAGTACTTCAGGGACAAGACGTTGAGGCAAATAATCAGGTGATATCCAACGATGCAGGGGGATCTTTTAAGCATGATATCGAGTTCGAGTATGTAGATGCAATGATGAAATCTGATCTTGAACTTCGCTTTGTCATCCTTTACAAAGACAAAAGGATTCCTTTCGATCTACCACAAAAAATTGGTGTTGGCGTATTGGCTACATACAAATTGGTAGATAAAGATCCAAAGCCCATCATGCTGAAGGATAACTTCCAAAGGGTTGTTTCTTCGCAAGAGGAAGCTCAGATTAACTTTGTTATCCAAAAGTCTGATATTCGCAAATCTGAGCTTACCAAGGAGGATGTTAGCACACTGGAGAACTTTGTTAAGCAAACAGCTGCCGAAGAAAGCCTTGAGTTGAAAGAAATTAAAGTTTCTGCTTACGCATCACCCGATGGTCCTGAAGCACTAAACGAGAAACTGTCCAAAGAACGTGGAAAGAATACCGAGAAATGGCTTGGCGATGTTTTCAAAAAGGCCAAAATTGCCAATAAGCCCTCCGATTATGTAAAGGTTGAAACCACTGCCGAGGACTGGGACGGCTTCCAAAAATTGGTACAAGCATCAGACATTCAGGATAAGGAATTAATCCTCCGCGTTCTATCAATGTACTCCGATCCTGCTGTTCGTGAGAAGGAGATTAAAAATTTGAGTAAGGTTTATCTGGTTCTCAAAGAGAAAATCCTCCCCGAACTTCGTCGTTCGAAAATGATTGCCAGCGTTGATAAAGTTGGATATTCTGATGAGGAGTTTAAAGAAATGGTTGACAATGACAATTTTGGCGAACTCAATATTGAAGAGATGCTTTATGCAGCCACTCTATATCAGGATAACGACACCAAGCTGAAGATATATTCTAAAGCTGCTGAGGTACATGGTGATTCACGTGCTCACAACAATGTAGCATACATTAACATCCTCAAAGGCGATGTTGCTGCTGCTAAAACAGCTCTGGCTGCCGCCGATGCAAATAACCCCGCTGTTAAAAACAACATGGGATGTGTTGCAATGCTTGAGGGTGACTTAGAAGCCGCCGAAAATCACTTTGTTGCTGCTACCAACGCAGGAAATGATGTGAAATATAACCTTGGTATTATCGCCATTATCAAGAATAAGTATCCCGCTGCTGTAGAATATTTTGCAGGCACAGATACTTTTAACCAGGGATTGGCCATGCTGTTGACCAATAAAAACGATGCTGCTAAAAACACATTCCAAAAAGTTGAATCGGCAAAATCGTTCTACGGATTGGCAATAGTTGGTGCACGCATCCAAGATGAGAATATGGTATTGAACAACCTACGCACTGCTGTTGGCAAAGATGCCTCACTGAAGGAACGTGCAAAAATCGACCTTGAATTCCGCAACTATTTCCAGAATGATGCATTTATGGCAATTGTTGAATAGAAATATTATATACTAAAAGAAAGGGCGCTTTTCCGGCGCCCTTTTTTTATTGTTTGGATTTCGAGAAGAAATCCCAAAGCACTATTCCGGCAGTAATGGCAACGTTGAAAGAATGCTTTGTTCCGAATTGTGGTATTTCGATTGAAAAATCGGAAAGATCCAATGCGTGCTGATGAACGCCTTTCAACTCGTTACCCAACACGAAGGCATATTTAGCACCAATTTCAGGCTTAAAGATTCTCAAATCAATACTTTGCACTGTTTGCTCGATGGCGCATATTTTAAAACCTTCCTTTTTCAGATCAATGAGTGCCTGAACAGTATCAGCATAGTACTCCCATCTAACCGAATCCTCGGCACCTAATGCCGTTTTATGTATCTCAGGATGAGGCGGCTCTGCAGAAATACCGCACAAGAGAATCTTTTCGGCTTTTAAAGCATCGCACGTTCTGAAAATTGACCCAATATTGTTAAGGCTTCTCACATTATCAAGCACTAATACTACGGGCATCTTGACCGATTCTTTATACTCTTCAATGCTTTTTCTATTCAACTCCTCTATACTTAATTTCCTCAATCTGCTCATGATAAATTCCTTATTGAGATGTGCAAACTCCCTATAAACTATGGTAAAAATTTCCTTTTTGAAATAATTTCTTAAAACATCAGGTTTTTTGTACTTTAGTTCACTGCAAAATAAACCTTTTTCCCATGAATATCCATGAGTATCAGGCAAAAGAAATATTAAGGAATGCCAAAGTTCCTGTTCCCGCAGGCAAAGCGGTCTTCACTGTTCCCGAAGCTGTAACAGCCGCTGAGGAAATATTCAACCTAACTAATACCAATGCCATAGCCGTAAAGGCACAAATCCATGCAGGCGGGAGAGGCAAAGGTGGTGGGGTTAAAATCGCCAAAGATTTAGATGGGGTAGCACTCCATGCACAGTCCATTTTGGGCATGAAGTTGGTAACCCATCAAACCGGCCCCGAAGGGAGAATGGTTAAGAAGTTGCTCGTAGAGCAAGGAATATATTATCCGGGTCCAAGCCCCGTTAAGGAGTTCTACGTCAGCATCCTGCTCAACAGAGCAACAGGTCGCTACATGATATTGTACTCCGCAGAGGGGGGAATGGATATTGAAGAAGTGGCAGCGAAAACACCACACCTTATATATAAAGAGGAAATTCATCCAATCGGAATACAAGCCTATCAAGCAAGGCGAGTGGCTTTCAATTTAGGTCTTTCCGGGCAGGCATACTCTGCCATGGTTAAGTTCATAATGGCACTATTTAAAGCCTTTGTCAGCTGCGATGCCTCTATGGTGGAGATAAATCCGGTTATCAAAACATCCGACGATAAGATTTTTGCCGCTGATGCTAAGATAACTTTAGATGACAGTGCCTTGTATCGGCATCCTGAATTGGCGCTATACCGCGATTTAGATGAGGAAAACCCGGCTGAGATTGAAGCATCGGAATCAAACCTCAACTTCATAAAACTTGATGGTAATGTGGGTTGCATGGTGAACGGTGCCGGATTAGCCATGGCTACCATGGACATAGTTAAACTCTCGGGAGGAAATCCTGCCAATTTTCTAGACGTGGGCGGAAATGCCAATGCTAAAACCGTAGCTGCAGGTTTTAGAATTATTCTCAAAGATCCTGCAGTGAAGGCTATCCTTATCAATATATTCGGTGGAATTGTACGATGCGACAGGGTAGCACAAGGCGTAATAGACGCCTATAAGGAGATTGGAAACATTCCTGTCCCTGTTGTCGCCAGACTACAGGGTACCAATGCCGAAGAGGCTAAACAGCTTATTGACCGCAGCGGGCTAAAAGTATTTTCGGCCATTACCTTAAAAGAGGCTGCCGAACTGGTTAAAAAACTGGTGTAAACAAAGTGAAAGCCTCAACATTTACAAGTTTAGGCTTTCACAAGTTGCTATTCCTCCTTTTTCAAAGGACAAGTGTTGATGCCAAGTATATAGTAAAGTCCACAAAAATTTACTAATGCTGTTGCAATAGGAAGTAGGGCTAACAACCCCCACCAACTTTTGTAAATAATCCCCAAAGCAGCTATCAACACACCAATGATAAGCCTAATCACCTTGTCAGTTGTTCCAATATTCTTTTTCATCGCCTTGTATTTAAAAAATTTCACTATTAACAGTTTTAAAGGCACAAGTGTTCATCTTTTTTCCCAATCCAAAATGTTAACCGACAGGCTCTATTATATAAGTTCCCGACTTTGTTACATTACGATTTGGCATGTGCTAAGTTTTAGATAATCCATCTATTAGCTTCGAAAATTGCTGAAGATATTTTCGGATTGGCTTTTTTTACCTTAATAACATCAACTCGTATATCACTACATTACTTTCACAAGTGATATTTGGCCGTTGGTCAAAGATTTATAAGCAGATGTGTTTTTTTGAATACTTTTGTATCGGAAAGGTAAGCTCATGGCTTATAGTTTTCCGGTGGTTAATGAGAGTACGGCGCAGATAAGATCTGCGCCGTATGTTTTATAGTAAAATTGATTTACTATTTGCGGGCAGCATTTCGCAAGGTAACCACATGAACTGTGACTGCAACGGCAATGACAACAAGCAATGCTTGTAACCATACGGTCCCTTTTAGCCATATGCAACTTAGAGCTATGGCTCCCCAGAGTAAAACGAGAGTATATATTTTCATAGCAGGACTGATAGCCCTGTGATAAATATAGTTATATATATAGTGGCCAAATATTCGGTTGGTTAGAAGCCAGTTGTAAAACCTTTGTGAACTCCTCATGAAAAGGTACGAGGCCAACAGCAAAAATGGAGTTGTGGGAAGAATGGGGATAAAGGCCCCGAGCATGCCTAATGCGACTGCAATAAAACCCATAACAATCATCAAAAACCGCAACCAGGGTTTTTGAATTTTAACAAGTTTTCTTTCAAACATTTAGAGGGTAAAAGTGATACCAGGGATTATTTACTGTGACTCCCGTCGCAGTAGGGTTGCTTCTGAGTACGGCCACAGGCACACAACCACACTTCTCTATCATTGTCAAGTTGAAGTACGCAGCTGTTAATATCGGTTATGGTGAAATTACCTGTAATTATTATTGGCCCTTCCCGGGTAATTTTCACTTCCGCTGTTTTCTTGGTATTGGCACTATCCATGATCACTCTCTGTTATCCTTAAAACCAATTTTAAAATGATATCCATCGCAAAATGGCATATTCCCTGAAGCTCCACAACGACAGAGTGAAACCATTTGCATGGATTTAAGCTCGGTTCCATCGTGGCTCGTCAATTTAAAATTTCCGCTTACCAATATGGGACCATTCCTCATGATTTGAATCTTCACCGGTTTCTGCTCCCTTTCCGATGGAACGATTGCCAAGGCTTGTTCCTTAGTCACCAGCTTATGCGATTTCTCCAGACGATTCTTCTCATCGTCATTCCACATGAAGGTTAGCGCATTGGTTGGGCATTGATTTACAATATCAATGATTTGCTCGGTTGGAGCACCCTGCATATCTACCCACGGGCGTTTTGCAGGGTTAAATACCGAGAGCAACTTGGTGTAGCAGGTAGTGGCGTGCACACATTCGGCCGGCCTCCAAAAAACGGTGATATCATCGTTGGAATATCTGCGATTATTCTTATCCATATCTATTGGTTTGCTCTTTTAGAAAAAAACACCCAGCGTCGCAAAAAGTTTTTTCTAAACTCAATGAATTTTTAATTGCATGAAAAAAACGGAAATTTTTTTCCAAAAATAGGTAAAGTATAATTCTAAAGAAATTTCTACTGTAAATTTGCTACACCATTATATTCTTTCCATTCTAATAATGAGAAATTTGACATAGGAAGAAATTTATTTTAAAAATTTGGCACTTTTTATGTACACCTCGATAGAGTAAAATTTTACAACAAATGGTTTTGAAATACGTTTAACGGATTGGTAAGGAAATGGTTAATATGAAGTTTGGTAATCTTTTAATATTACTTCTCATAGTCAGTATCGGTTGCACAATGGAAACCAAAGCGCAACAGCCGATTGTAATTGACGGATACGCCATGCTTCCAATTGCCATTGTTGATGGCGATACCATTCCGCACGTCTATATTCGCCCCATTGTAGTTTTTCCAACCCGTAAGTTTGCCAGCAAGCGCGACTATCGAGAGTATCAAAGGCTTATAAGGAATATAAAAATTGTTTACCCCTATGCCGCGATTGCCAAGGTGAAATTATCCGAAATGGATGCGCATTTTAAGACACTAGACAATGACCTTCAACGCAAGGCTTACGCCAAACAGGTTGAGAAAGAACTTCGTGCCGAATTTGAAGGGCAATTGAGAGAGCTAACCATTACCCAGGGGAAACTTTTAATTAAACTAATCGATAGAGAGATAGGGCGAACTACATACGATATTATCAAAGAGATGCGCGGTGGTGCTTCTGCAGTTTTCTGGCAGGCCATTGCACGGATTTTCGGATCGAATCTTAAAACCCAATTCGATTCGGTATCGGAAGACAAGCTGCTGAACGAGCTGATTATACTTTATGAATATGGGCTGCTCTAACTCCTACCCAGCCCAATACAAAGCCGCCTGAAAGCGGCTTTTTTACTAACCCATATATTTTACCATTGCTCCCACCAAAGCCTTGGCATCGTTTGCAATATCAGCAATGGTTGAGTCCAGCATATAGCATGGAACGGTGAACAGCAGGTTCTCCTTGTCAATGGCAACCTCCCCATGGTTGGCAAGTTGATGCTTTGTCCCCATGCTTTCTATCGCCCTTGCGGTTCCCTCGTCTTGGCCAATGGTTACAGTAACCTGACCCAAAACTTTTGAAAGTATAACAGGGGCAATACAAAGTGCGCCAATGGGTTTTTTAAGCCTGTGGGTTTCCTTAATTGCCTTTTCAACCTGATCATTGACTGTACAATTTGCCCCATCAAAAGCAAATGTGCAAAGATTTTTTGCCACACCAAAACCACCGGGAAAAACCAAGGCATCGAATTCCTTTGGATTGTAATCCGTCAGAGGTTTGGCTTTTCCACGAGCTAAGCGTGCCGATTCAACAAGCACATTCCGTGATTCAGCCATTTCTTCCCCTGTGATGTGGTTTATCACATGATGCTGCCGGATATCGGGAGCAAAAACTTGGTACGTTGCGCCTTGCAGAACTATTGCATAAAGCGTCATAATCGCTTCATGGATTTCAGCCCCATCGTAAACCCCGCAACCTGCCAATACAACTGCAAATTTCTTTTTTTCACTCATGGCTATTAGGAATTGGTTACAACTGATAAATATGCAAAATTTTTCTCAATAGATCGCTATATTTACAATGGATTATTGGCTAAATAATTGGACTATGAATTCTGTGCGAACCTTTATTGCCATTGACATCCCAACTGGAGATGAATTGAGAAAGGGCTGGGAAAGAATCAAGGAATCGCATGTTCGCGATCATATTAAATGGGTTGATCCACGGATTCTTCACCTCACCCTCTTTTTTTTAGGCGAAATACCCTTTTCGAAAGTTGACCCAATATGGAATAGTGTATGTCAGCACTTACACTCAACCTCCTCATTTAAAATCACCCTCAAGGCAATGGGAACTTTCGGCAGCGTCAATAACCCCAAGGTTATATGGGTTGGACTACAACCCAGCGAAGCACTATCATCACTCTACATAAAAGTGGTTGACTCCCTCAAACCCTTTGGATTCATCCCTGATGAGCGCGGATTCAACCCTCACATCACGCTGGGTAGAGTAAAACACGTTTCGAGCGGTATGAAGTTGATGCAATCCATTAGCGAATTGAGGAATACAGAGTTTCAAGAGTCGCGGGTTGATAAAATCATTTTTTACAAGAGCGAACTTATGCCTCAAGGGCCAAAATATACAATACTTAAGCATTTAAGTTTGGGATGAAGCCGTTTTTCTGTGCAATCTCATACCGCAAAAAAAACATGGCTACAGGGCAAGCAGTATGCCATATTGTTACTACTTTTGAAAGTTGGAAAAATGCAATGCCAACCAAAAGGAGAGAGCAGTTTGTAGAAAAAATCTTAACATAAATCATCAATGAAAGTAACGGTTGAAACAGCGCGAGAATTGGGTTTACTTCCCGAGGAATTTGAAATGATAAAAAAAATCCTTGGACGTGATCCAAATTATACCGAGCTAAGCATATACTCGGTAATGTGGAGCGAGCACGCATCGTACAAAAACTCCATAAGGTGGATTAAAACACTGCCTACAAAGGGTAAGGCACTTCTTGCTGAAACCGGTGCAGAAAATGCCGGCCTTGTGGATATAGGCGATGGATTAGGGTGCGCTTTCAAAATCGAATCGCACAACCATCCCAGCGCCATGGAACCCTACCAGGGTGCTGCCACGGGTGTCGGTGGTATTACACGCGACATTTTCACCATGGGCGCACGCCCCATTGCTCAGCTCAACTCTCTGCGTTTTGGCGATATCAACCTCGAAAAGACCAAGTGGCTTATCAGAGGAGTGGTTAAAGGTATGGGCGACTATGGTAACACATTGGGTGTACCCATGGTTGCAGGAGAAGTATTCTTCGATGATTCGTTCAATACCAACCCTTTGGTCAATGCCATGTCGGTGGGGATTGTACAAAAGGGAATGGTGGTGTCGGCCATTGCAAAAGGTGTGGGCAACCCCGTTTATATCGTTGGATCGGCCACAGGCCGTGATGGAGTGCATGGCACTACCTTTGCCTCGGCAAGCATTACGGAGAGTTCGGCAGAAGAATTGCCCCCTGTTCAGGTTGGCGATCCGTTTGTTGAAAAATTACTGCTGGAGGCAACCCTCGAAGTGATTCCTACCGGAGCTCTCATAGGGATGCAGGATATGGGGGCAGCAGGCATCATTTGCTCCACTTCCGAAATGTCGGCCAAAGGGAAGCACGGCATGAGGGTTCATTTGGACAGGGTTCCTATTCGTCATCAGAATATTGAACCCTGGGAGATACTCCTTTCGGAGTCGCAGGAACGAATGCTGATTGTTGTAAAGAAAGGAAGCGAAAAGAAGGTTGAAGAAATATTTAAAAAATGGGATATCCCATGCACACAAATAGGCGAAGTGACGGAAGGTAACATGCTGGAGTTTCTATGGCATGGCGAACTGGTTGCCAACGTACCTGCCCAATCGCTTGTGGTGGGCGGAGGTGCTCCGGTTTACGATCGAGAATACAGAGAACCTGCCTATTTCAACGAGAATAAAAAATTTACCATTGATCAAGTGGATGAACCCGGCAATTTAAAAGAGATTGCCTATCATCTCATTAAGCATCCCAACATAGCATCAAAACGGTGGATTTACGAGCAGTTCGATACCATGGCTGGAAATTCAAACATGACCATAAATTTCCCTTCAAGTGCCGGAGTGGTGAGTGTTAAGGGATCGGGAAAAGCCCTTGTCATGACCGTCGATTGCAACTCGCGCTACGTTAAGGCCGATCCCGAGGTGGGAACGATGATAGCCGTTGCCGAATCGGCAAGGAATATTGTGTGTACGGGAGGAAAGCCGCTGGCCATTTCCAACTGTTTGAACTTTGGCGACCCTTACAATCCGGAAGTGTACTGGCAATTCGTAAAATCCATCAAAGGGATGAGCCGGGCGTGCGAAAAATTTGAAACGCCGGTTACCGGAGGTAATGTCAGCTTTTATAACCAGTCGTCCATTGGAGGAAAGGATGAATCGGTGTTCCCTACCCCAACCATTGGAATGTTAGGACTTATGGAGAATAAGAATCATCATACTACTTTGGCTTTCAAGGAAAAAGGACATATGATTTTCCTTATTGGGCGTTCGCGCAATGACATCGCCTCATCGCAGTACCTCTACTCCTACCATGGCATTAAAAATTCCCCGGCTCCATACTTCGATCTAGACGAAGAATACGCTGTACAGCAAGCCGTTCTCGAACTGATAAGCAAAAACCTTATACAATCGGCAAATGACGTATCCGACGGAGGGTTATTTATAACGCTTGTGGAAAGTGCCATCCCACGACAACTGGGATTTGATATTACCACGGATGCGGAAATTAGAACCGATGCTTTCCTTTTTGGGGAAGCCCAAGGGAGAATAGTGGTTTCGGTTTCGCCTTCAAGAGAAACTCAGTTTATTGATCATATGATAGCGAAAGGGATACCGTTTACCACTCTTGGACATGTTACCAAATCGGAAGTAAGGATTGACGATGAGTCGTACGGTTTTATTGCCGATATCAAACGAGAATATGAGAATGCCTTCACCACATTGATGGAGGGCAAGTAAACGCATCAATATTACCATTCCATTGTTGTTTTAAGGCGTGACAGCAAAGTCAGGAAATCAGAGCGTGGAGGAAATGTTCAATGGCATTGCCCATCGCTACGATTTGCTTAACCATATCCTTAGCTTCGGAGTTCATATCCTTTGGCGTAATCGGCTGGTAAAAAGCGTATTAAAAATCAACCCTACAAAAGTACTTGATGTTGCCACAGGTACAGCCGACGTGGCCATAGCGCTTGCAAAAAGGGATAGGCGTGTTGAAATTGTTGGGGTTGATGTTGCCGAAAAAATGTTATCGGTTGGTAGAGCAAAAGTACAGAAGTTGGGGCTCGACCACAGAATCGTTTTATCACAAGCCAGTGCCGAAAACCTTCCTTTCGACGATTCAACATTCAGCGCTGTAACCGTGGCCTATGGCGTACGTAATTTTAACGATCTTCAACGGGGCCTTACCATGATGTACAGAGTGCTTGAATCGGGAGGGAGCATCCATATCCTTGAGTTTGTCAAACCGAAGCTTATGGTAATGCGCCTGGTCTTTGGTTTATACTTTCATAGGATATTGCCACTGATTGGGCGATGCATATCGGATCATTCCAATGCATACTCATACCTACCCCAATCGGTTCAAACTTTTGCCGAACGCGATGATTTTGTCAAAATGCTGTTAGCGGCAGGATTCGTTTCACCAGGGTATTCCATACAAAGTTTTGGGATAGCGGCAATCTACACCGCAAAAAAATCAACTTAATTTTAAAATGACTATCTTTCAGCGCGAAAAGGCATCAGTAAGCGCATTCTAAATCGTAAAACCATGCTTGGTTTAGCATACTAAAGCCGAACGAAGATCGTTTTTTACCATGTGTTTAAAGTTTAAAAAATTGAAAAAAATATTCATAATACTGATAGGCATTGCCATAGCCCTTTCATTGCCCTTGCAAATGAATGCGCAGTACAAGCCGCCTACCCTGCTTAATGACCCTAATTACGATCAAGAGAAATGGTTGCGATTTGGTTTTTCATTAAGCCTTCACGTTATGGATTTCCAATCACTGAGCAATCCGATTCAGGGGGAAACTGAAAAATATTTTGTTGATGTGAGCCATCTTATACCGGGGTTCAACGTGAATGTGGTATCTGATTTGGCTTTTACACCCACATGGCATTTACGTTTCTTGCCGGGTTTGGCCTTTGGACAAAGGAATCTAATCTTTTACCGGCCCAACGGTACCATTGCACACACCATGAAAATGGAATCGTCATTCATTGAATTGCCTTTAACATTGAAATATTCTGCTGTTCGGGTATCCAACGTACGACCCTATCTGATTGCCGGTGGCAATTTCAGGATTGACATGGCCGCATATAAAAAGTTGAATATCGAAGAGGGTATCTTTATTAAATTGGTCAAAGGGGATGCTTACTACGAGTACGGTTTCGGTATGGACTTCTATCTGGAGTATTTTAAGTTTTCAACGGAAATTAAAATGTCTTCGGGATTCAGAAATGTTCTGGGTAAGGTGGATGAACAGGGAGAGGTTTATGCCAATGCCATTGATCGCCTCAAATCGCAAATGGTAATCATCTCGTTCCATTTCGAGTAACCACTGTAATTTGGAAAGAACAGCAAACCCAATCAAATTACAGGGAATGATTGCCGAATACAGGTTTTCTCCAAGGCAAGGTTAAATTCATCTTCATCAGCCGAAAAATGCCGTCTTTGGTTTAACTGCCAATTTTCCGTCTTCTAAATTCGGCGCACACAATAGCTGCTGCGGTTGCAACGTTGAGCGATTGGCTGCCTTTATCATGTTTAACAAAACTGGGAATGGTTAACCGATGTTTAACTACTTGTTCGAATTCTTTGGAGATTCCATTGCCCTCATTACCCAAAATAATTACTCCATTCTGTTTCAGGTCGCTTCGAAAAATACTCTCGCCATCGAGATAGGTACCATACACCGGAACGTCCATGGCAGAAAGTTTTGCAATAATGTTAGCGGCGTCATAATATGCAAGGGTAACCCTGGCTATGGACCCCATGGTGGCCTGAACCACTTTGGGCGAATATGCATCAGCCGTTCCGGCTGTGCAAATAATTTTCTCGATACCAAACCAATCGGCCAAACGGATTATGGTTCCCAGATTCCCCGGATCCTGTATATCATCGAGTATTAGTGTAAGGTCATCTCCAAAGAGAGCATCAAACTCAATGGTATGGGATGGAATCCTGACTAAAGCCAAAACCTCTGAAGGCGTTGTAAGACCGCTGATGCGTTCCATTTCCTTGCTACCAATTTGAAAATATCGAACGCCCTCCATTCGTGTTGCGGGGGACCATGCAGGGGTAAAAAAAATGTCAGTAACTTCTAACCACGATTGGGTAATATCGTGAACTAAACGTGGACCCTCCGCCACAAAAAGGTTATATTCGCGCCTAAACTTTTTGTTCTGTAAATTTTTTATGCTCTTTATCTGCGACGAACTCAACATATTATTCATATTAATTTAAGTACAAAGATAAAATTTAAGAGTGCAGAATTAAGTTAAAAAAGCAAATGGTTTTGGTTTTCGAATGAATGTATAAAAAACCATAAAGTACTAAGGATGAAATATTTCTTATAATTGTATGGGGCCACAAAAATACTACTGTAGATTGATCAAAGCAGTTACACACAAAAAGGTTAAGATCGAATCATGGGATTGATTTTGATAGCTCAATTGGATATTTTGACAATACATCGGATTTCATTGATAATTGGCACTTTTTATGCTATCCCTTGGTGTTGTTGATTCAACAGCTTTCACTATCTTTCAGCGCTAAACGAAGCGGCTCCGGAATATGCCCCTCATTTTCTCAAATATATGGAATAATTGTTTTCCCGCGAGGATACCATTACTTCTTGTGGTGGGCATTGCGTTGCTTCTCACATCGTGTAGTATCACGCGCAGGGTACCCGATGATAAATATCTGCTTGATAAAGTGAATGTAAAGATTGAAACTGCCGAAAAGGTTGATATCAAAACGGGAGAACTGCAAAAATATATTAGGCAAAAACCCAACAAGCGTATTCTGTTATTTCGATTTTACCTAAGGCTATACAACGCTGCCAAACCCCATAAATACACAGGAATAAGCCGATGGTTGAAAACCATAGGTGAAGAACCCGTAATCCTCGATAGTACTCAAACCCAACGAACGTCAGTGAATTTAAAAAAGTATCTGGATTCTAAGGGCTACTACAACTCACTGGTTTCTGATAATACCGAGTACGGAAATAAGAAAGCTACTGTATCCTATACCATTAAGCCCGGATTACCGTATAAAGTCAAGAATATCAACTATGTTATTGAAGATCCTGATATCCGACAAATCGTGTTGAACGATACCTGCAACAGCATTCTGTCAAAGGGAAAAAATTTCGACATGGACCTTCTTCAGGACGAGCGAACCAGGATAGAAAAACTTTTAAAGGAAGAAGGGTATTACTTCTTTTCTCACGATTACATAACTTTTAATGCCGATACAAACCTTACCGGGAAGCAGGTCGATCTGGATTTGAATATCCGAAACAGGTTCATCCGCGATCAGTTTGGAGAACGAATCCTACAACCCTACAAAAAATACGAGATAAACAAGGTTTATTTTTATCCAAACTACGATCCGGTCAAATATTATCAGTATCAACAATATAAACTATTAGACACTGTTCGGTTTGATAATCAATACTTTATTTTTCACAAAGATCCCGGCATCAGATTTAAAACTTTAATCAATTCGAATTTAATAAAGCCGGGAAATCTTTACTCCGAGAGCACTGTAAAGAACACCAAGAGTAAATTAACCTCATTGAGGTTATACAGGGTTACCAATATTTCTTTTGAAGAGCAAATGGATGATCACGATGATGGATTTGATGCAATGGATTTCGTTTTCTTCAATCAGGATCAAAAGACTGAAAAGGTTAAAGAGTATGGGCATCTCAATTGCCACATCCAACTCACGCCCCACACCTTACAAAGTTATCAATTCGAATTTGTAGGGACAAACTCGGCTTCTGACATCGGCGTTGAGGGCAACTTCAACTATCAGCATAAGAATATTTTTAGAGGAGCAGAATCATTTGATATCAAATTGAGGGGGATGGTCGAGATTCTATCATCAGAGCGTACGGGATTCGATAATGCTGTGGAATACGGAGGAGCGGTGAGCTTTGGGTTCCCTCGCTTTCTTGGACCACAATACTTTCAAAAGATTCTCAATCAGTATAACCCCCGAACCCAGATATCGGTTTCGTACAACTATCAGCACCGGCCACAGTACACCAGAACCGTTGCAGGGTTAAACTTTGGTTACACGTGGAGGAGCGAGAAAAAATTCTCTCATACCATAATTCCTACCGAAATTAATTTAATCAACATCTTTGCTATCTCGCCATCCTTTTGGGACATAATTCGCGATACCTATTTGGAGAACAGCTACATAAGCCAACTTGTTCCCATCACAAGCTATAGCATGATCTATAACAGTCAGGTGAACCCAAGGGATAACTATTCGATTGTGCGGTTTAACCTTGAACTTTCGGGGAATCTGCTTAACAGCGCTTTTTCGCTATGGGGTAAAAAGGAGGAAGACGATACTTATAAAATTTTCAACATTAGTTTTTCCCAGTTCGTCAGGAGCGACATAAACTACACGTTCAATCACATTGTTGATGAGAATAATAAGTTTGTTTACCGGGTATATGCCGGAGCCGGTTTACCCTACGGTAATTCCAAGGCTCTTCCATTCGAGAAGAAGTATTTCTCTGGAGGATCGACGGGCATAAGGGCATGGACAGCGCGTGGCCTTGGCCCCGGTTCATATGTAGAACCGCAACGCCCCAATAAAACACCGCCCAATCAAACTGCCGATATCAAACTGGAGGCCAACGCTGAATATCGCTTTAAAGTAATCTGGATGATTGAAGGGGCTATTTTTGTCGATGCCGGCAATATTTGGGCCATATCATCGGCCGATGAGCGCCCCGGAGCGCTATTCAAGCCCAACGAGTTTTATAAACAAATTGCCCTGGGGACAGGATTTGGCATGCGAATGGATCTAAGCTTTTTCGTTTTGCGGTTCGATTTAGGAATTAAAATTCACGACCCAGGAATTGACCTGTCCAACGTTGACGGGCAAAAGATTGTACACTGGATACCCTTCAACAGGCGGTACACCCTTGCGGATTTCGGATTGAATTTTGGAATCGGTTACCCCTTCTAATGGGCGATTACCTGCCATTGGCATTAACTGCCAACCCCCAGATCAAATTTGTCCTACCTGCGATTGAAGCGGCTACTTGTCAAACAGCTCCTCCAATTTACGCTGCAGCTCTTCGCCTTTCAAATTCTTTGCAACAATTTTCCCATCGGGTGAAATGAGCACATTGGAAGGGATTGACATAATGCCATATTGTTTTGCCACAGGGCTCTCCCACCCCAACAAATCCGAAACCTGTACCCACTGCAATCCATCGCTTTTAATGGCATCCAGCCACTGTTCGCGACTGCGATCGAAAGATACTCCGAAAATATCAAAACCCTTCGATTTATACTTTTTATACAGGTTAACCAGATTTGGATTCTCCTGTCGGCATGGAAGACACCAGCCCGCCCAAAAATCGACCAGCACATAGTTCTCGCCGATAAAAGTGGAAAGTTCTAAATCCTGCCCTAACTGATCAGGTAACACGATGTTAATATAGGGTTGCCCAACAGATGTGCGTTCCTCCACCTCGATATGCTCGTTGAGTGCCTTTACGAATTGTGACATTTTGATATTATCGGGAAATGCTGAGGCAATCTCTTTTAATTCATTCAACTCCAACGGCTCAACCAAGTGAATCAATGTAATATAGGCCGATACAACCGAATGGCTATGCTCTTTAACGAATTGTTTGACTGATTCAGTAAAAAGTTTCATCTCCGCCAGGTACTGGTTGGTTAGCTCCTCTTCCAGCGACGCTGTGAGAATGCCATCTTCAGCAGCAGATTGGTATTGAAAATTGATATCCATCAAAGGCTGGCTTTTCTCTTCAACCATCTTATTGAATCCCAACAGTATATCGTGAGTATCGGAACCAACAATCGAAACGTTTTCAAAATCGTCCATGCTGCCGGTAATGCTTATTTCGGAATTTTCGAGGAACAGAACAATACGATCCTGCGTTTTGCCAAATACAATGGCGTAAATATCGGGGCAGGCTACCGTTCCCTTAAAGTTGAATTTACCATCTTCCATAGTAGTGGAGTCAACCCTGACGAAATCATTCTCCAATACCTGTTCTAAATAAACAATTTGATTAACTGCTCCTTCGATTTTGCCATTGATTTTGAATTTATTGGCAGAGCACGAAATGATGAAAAGTGATGCAATTGATACAATGATTAGTTTGCGCATTTCAGTTTAGTTTTATGTTTGCAATATTTGACCTTCTACTATTATTGGTTTCGATAACGGTTAAACACATTTCTTGCTGCTGCAAAAGAGCTGATCTTTTGCGCTATCACGTCCTTTTCCGCCTCTTTTAGGGCTGTCTTTACCGCCGGATTGCCATAGAAATCTTCCTTCAGCGATTCCAAAATGGATTGGTGCATCCAAAAGGTGGCCTGTTTTAGCCTTCGGCTTTGGAAATAGCCATTACCCTTGGTAAAATGCATATAGCTTAACATGTCTTCCCATATCACATCAATACCGGTTTTGGTCAGCGATGAGCATGTTCTCACTATGGGAGTCCAACCCGACTCGGTGGCAGGAAAAAGGTGTAAGGCACTCTCATACTGTGCTTTGGCAAGATTAGCCTTATGAACATTGTCGCCATCGGCCTTGGTTATTGCCAGCATATCGGCCATTTCCATGATACCCCGCTTAATCCCCTGCAACTCGTCGCCGGCACCAGCTAACATGAGCAAGAGGAAAAAATCAACCATGGAATGGACTATCGTTTCACTTTGGCCAACCCCAACAGTTTCGATGAATATGGTGTCGAAACCTGCTGCTTCGCATAGGATAATTGCTTCCCTTGTTTTACGGGCCACACCTCCCAGCGAACCGGCTGAAGGTGAAGGGCGAATAAAAGCCTTGGGATCGGAGCTGAGGGTTTCCATTCGAGTTTTATCGCCAAGAATACTCCCCTTGCTCCTTTCGCTGCTGGGATCAATTGCCAAAACAGCCAATTTACCACCGCGGGAAGTAATTGTTCCGCCTAACGCTTCTATGAATGAACTCTTTCCCACTCCGGGAACGCCGGTAATGCCTATTCTAAGCGAATTGCCAGCGTGGGGTATGCATTTTTCAATCACCTGTTGTCCCAACTCATGATGAGCAGGCAATGAACTTTCCACCAGAGTAATGGCCTGACTGAGAATGGGTATATTGCCGTTAATAATTCCCTCGAAATATTGTTCGGGGCTTAAGGTTCTCTTTCTATGCTTCCTCTGCCTCTGCAGCGCATCCCTGTTGATCGATGATGGCTGCTCAATTCCGGGATTTACAATCAGTGCCGATTTAAACGATTTCTTTTCAACCATGAGGTTTGCAAAATTCGGGACAAAGATAACCTTTTTGATCGATCCAAAGGTATGGGGAAATTATTACTGAAAAGTATGCTACACAATGGCTTTCACAATGGCAGCAATGAACTGTGGTAAGCTAAACCCGTACCCCAAAAATTACGATATCATCTATCTGTTCATATTCATCACCTCGCCACTGCAGATGGGCATTCAACAAAGCCTCTTTCTGCTCAGCCATCGACAGGTGGTTTATTTCCACGAATAGTTCTTTAAGCTTTTTAGTCATGAATTTCTTGCCATACTCTCCCCCAAACTGATCGGGGAAACCATCGGAAAACATGTAAAATGAATCGCCACTTTGCAGATCTATTTCGTGGTTGGTAAATGGATTAGTATCGTTGATATGAATTGCCACAGGCATCTTATCGGCCTTAAACTCAATAAACTCACCATTCCTAACGATGATCAGAGGATTGTATGCGCCTGCCCATTCAAGGCGCATATTCTCTAAGTCCAGCATACTGAGTGAAATGTCCATTCCATCCTTCTGCTCATTGAGTTTTCCTGTTTGCGAAAGGGTAACTTTCACCAGATCACGGAGTTTATTGAGTATTTGCGCAGGCTGCATTATCCCCTCCTTGTTGACAATCTCATAGAGGAACGATACGCCCAACATGCTCATGAAAGCACCGGGGACACCATGACCTGTACAATCGGCTGCAACCAGCACCATTTTTTGATCCTTTACGGTGAACCAGTAAAAATCTCCGCTCACAATATCGCGGGGGAGAAATAGCACGAAGTGCTCCTTAAGCGTTGAACTCAGCAGTGTTTCGGATGGCAATATAGCCTTTTGGATACGGCTGGCATAGCGAATGCTATCGGTAATTTCCTGTTTTTGATGGGAAATAAGTGCGTTCTTCTCCTCTAAAATTTTGTTGGCCCGTTGCTTTTGCCGAATCATATTCACCAGCAACCCAGCAAATGCAAGAATAACCAGCAACCCTCCAATGGTAATGAAAATAATCAACCGTTGCCTTTGGTTCTCAGAGTGTAGCAGGGCTTTCTCGTTACTCAACAGTTTAATCTCCTGTTCCTTTTTCTCGGTTTCGTACTTGGTTTGCATCTCGGTTATGGCCTTTTGGCTTTTTTCCGAGAAAAGCTGGTCTTTTATCTGGGTAGATTTTTTGAAATAAACCAAGGCTTTATTCATGTCCTTCAGGTGCTCATACACCACCGAAAGCTTATTGTAGTAATAGCGCAAATCGGGTTTTAAATCTTGCTCCTCGGCAATGCTGACCCCCTCTAACAGGTAACGCTCGGCTAACTGTAAATTGCCTCTCCGGAAATGGGTTTCAGCCAATGCAAACAGGGCGTTGGAAATGTCCTGCTGGCTTTTAAGTTTCCGGGCTATAACCAAACCCTTGTCGATAAAACTTTGTGCCTGAGTCCAATTGCGAACCCAGTTGTAATGGCTTCCTATGTTGATGTTAACCTTAGCTATCTCAATTTCATTATCAAGGCGTTCGAAAATATCGAGCGCTTTATTGTAGTAATCAATGGCTTTGGAGAAAGTATGTAAAATTTCTCCGGATGGGACTTTGTAAAGGGAATCTTCCCATGCTTCTCCATATTTGGCCACTAAGGAATTAATGGCAAGGCGCGAATTGGTATTGGCAATGTTGTTCAACGATCGGGCTGCCATTGCCAGATTCTCTTCCTGCATGAACAGATTTAGAGCCCTTTCATGGTACTCTAAAGCTTTCTCAAACAGAACCTTATTGTCATCGACAGAGAGAACGCTTTGCGAAAGATTTTCGTAAACCATGCCTATTTCGTTGCAGGCAATGGCAATGTAGTAGTGATGGTTTAGGCGCTCGGCAATGACCAAACTATTCTGAAATTGCTCCAAGGCTAACTGATAGTTTCCCTGCCGGTAGTGTACGCGGCCAAGGTTGTAGTGCGCCAGGTACAAGCCGCCAAAATCGCCCTGCGATTGCTTAATCTCAATTTCATTGTGGAAACATTCAATGGCTTTCGATGTTTCACCAACCTCATCGTACAGCAAGCCAAGTTTATTATAAGAGTGAGCAACATCTAACATGGCCTTTTCCTCGAGACGAATGGCCAATGCCTGATTGAGCAGAATGAAAGCTGAATCAGTATTGCCTTTGTTGATCTGAAGCGTGCCCATATCAACAAGTGCATCAGCTTCGAGCAGTCTATCCTTAGTTTCGCGGGCAAGTTCGAGGGCTTTATTTGTATAGAGTTTGAACTTGTCGAGAGAATCGATGGCATAGTAGGCCTGGCCTATGCTACGCAGATTTTTTCCCATCAGATTAAGGTCCTGCACCTTCTCGGATAGGCTCAATGATTTAATAAAGCAATCGAGAGCTTTCTCCTCCTGATACTGAGCATAATACACTTTTCCCAAGGCATTCAGTGCATCAGCCTGAGCCTTGGAGTCCTTCAGCCTGTTGGCCAGATCGCAGGCTTGCATGGCATACGCCAGTCCTTCGTCCTCGTAGATTTTGATATCGCTTAGCTCAATGAGAATATCAACCTTTTCAATGTCCTTGGCATTATTCAAAACATTGAGCAAACTGTCGACTTTCGGATCGGCACCTTGCCCAAAGGCGAACTGCCAAGCAATCAAGAATGATATGGAAAGGATTCTGCGAATCATCATTTTTTTTTGGTATTCAAAGAAACAAAAAAAATAGGTTTATTCCTCACTTTTAAGTAAAAAAACAGGAAGCAAATGCCCTACTATCCATTTTTTCAAGTGACCTTACGCATAAATGCAAGCCCATAATACACCAAAAACATTTTAAATCCTTTTGTGTTTAAAGAAATAGTAGATAGTTTTGGTTCGATATATCTAATAACAAAGCAGGATGCCAAAAATAGTTCCCTTACAATTTTTTTTAGCACTGGGTGTACTTTTTTCAGGATGTCACAGGGTTTCGGTTGAAACTACGAAACCCAATGTTGTAGTAAGTATTTTACCTCAAAAATACTTTGTTGAACGAATAGCCGATACGCTTGTAAATATAAGCGTTATGGTACCACCGGGATCCAGCCCCGAGACCTACGAACCCACTTCGTCACAGGTTAAAACTCTCAACAACTCTTCGATCTACTTTTCGCTGGGGCTTTTGGATTTCGAAAGGCATATGCTCAAAAAAATTGAGAATAGCACCGGGAACACCCGATTTGTGAACCTATCGAAGGAGTTTAACCTGATTGAGGGGCATGACCAGGGGCATCACCATCATCATGGGCATGGCTTCGATCCACACGTTTGGGTATCGCCAACCGAGGTTCAGGCAATGGTAAAGGCCATGAACATAGCCCTGTCAGAACTTTTTCCGCAATACGATTCGGTTTTTAGTGCAAATGCTAAATCTTTTTTAACCGAAATAGACAGCCTGCACATGCACATGCTGCACTCCTTTGAAGGCACAGTGCATAAAAAGTTTTTCATTTTCCATCCGGCTTACTCATATCTTGCCCGCGATTACGATTTAGTGCAAGTGGCGCTGGAGGAAGAGGGCAAATCGCCGTCGCTCAAATATATGAAAGCCATACTGGAAGAGGCGCGACAGTTGGGTGTTAAAACCGTGTTTATCCAACGGGAGTTCGATTCGAACATGGCCAAAACCATGGCTCAAGACATTGGCGGGAAGGTAGTGGTGATTGACCCGTTGGAATACCAATGGCTTAACAACATGTACCTCACGGTGAGTTTACTAACTGATGCCTTAAACGGCAATTAACTTATTTCAATGGGGAAAATATTTGAATTTACTTCAGTTTCGGCAGGCTACGATGATGAGATAGTACTAAAGGATGTGAATTTCACCGTCGGGGACAACGATTTTGTTGGCGTTATCGGGCCCAATGGTGGTGGGAAGACCACCCTGTTGAAGTTAATTCTGGGCGAGATAAAACCAAAACGGGGAACCATTGAGTATTTCAAACGCGAGCCCAATGAGGTTCTGTTTGGCTACCTCCCCCAGGTGATAGGCATTGATAAAAAATTCCCCATTTCTGTTATGGAGGTGGTACTGTCTGGGTTACTGGGGCGAAAGGGGATTATGGGCAGATATACCGGACACGATAAGCGTATGTCACTGAACCTGCTCCAGCGCATGGAAATACAGCACTTAAAAGACAAAGCCATTGGAGAACTATCGGGAGGCCAAATGCAGCGGGTTTTCCTGTGCAGGGCACTTATCTCCCATCCCCGGCTGTTAATCCTCGACGAACCCAACACTTTTGTTGACAACAAATTTGAAAAAGAGCTATACGAGTTGCTGCAAGAGCTTAATAAAGAGATGGCCATTATCATGGTTTCGCACGATCTGGGCACCATCACTACGCATGTCAAAACCATTGCCTGCGTAAACAGGCAACTCCATTACCACCCTTCGAACCTGATTACAACCGACCAGCTTGCTGCCTACGATTGTCCGATTCAGATTATTGCCCATGGCCCTGTGCCACACACTGTTCTACATAAGCATTAAAAATACAGTCCGCCCATGCTACATTTCTTCTCAGATATCTTTCAGTACCAATTCATTTTAAATGCCTTCCTGGCTGCTCTGCTTGTTTCCATAGCCGCAGGCATTGTGGGTTCGTACATTGTAGCGCGCAGGCTTGTGTTCCTTAGCGGTGGCATAACCCATGCTTCATTCGGCGGCATAGGAATAGCATATTACCTTGGGCTCAACCCCATATTAGGGGCGGCAATATTTGCTGTTATCACAGCTTTCGGCATCGAATCATTATCGAGCAGGTACAAAGTACGCGAAGACTCTGCCATTGGCATCATGTGGTCGGTGGGAATGGCAATCGGAATTTTTTTCGTTTTTTTAACCCCGGGATATGCCCCAAACCTCATGAGCTTTCTTTTCGGGTCAATTCTGACTGTCACAAAACAGGATGTTTACTTACTGTTAGGTTTGGATTTAGCCATGATTATCTTTTTTATCCTTTTCTACTATCCCATTTTGTACCTTGCCTTTGACGCTAATTATGCCCGAACGCAAAAGGTTCCCGAAAAGGTGTTTTCGTATATCCTTATGGCCTTTGTAACGGTAACCATTGTTTTGAGCATAAGATTGGTGGGGATTATTCTTCTCATTTCGTTGCTGACTGTACCACCTACCATTGCCAATCTTTTTACAAAAAAGTTTAAATACCTTATATACTCATCCATCCTTATCGGATTTGTTGGAACAATTACCGGGTTAATGGTTTCGCACGGGTTAAACGTACCTTCGGGAACCACAATAATCCTTGCTCTAATTTTCATGTTTTTGATTGCCAGGCTTATCCGCCTTATAATGGATAAAATAATCAGCATTAAGCAACTTAGTAAGAATTAATTAACTATAGATATTAAAACTGCAAATACTTAAAAATCATGAATTACGATGTTATAGTTATTGGGAGTGGCCCGGGCGGCTATGTGGCAGCCATCAGGGCTAGCCAACTGGGATTTTCGGTTGGTGTTGTTGAGAAAGAAAATTTGGGCGGGGTATGCCTCAACTGGGGGTGTATTCCCACTAAGGCGCTTTTAAAAAGCGCTCAGGTTTACGAATATGCCCGTCATTCTGAGGAATATGGCATTTCGGTTGGCGATGTCAAACCCGATTTCAGCAAGATAATCGAGCGTAGCCGCGGCGTGGCCGATAATATGAGCAAGGGCATTCAATTCCTTTTTAAGAAAAATAAAATCGAAGTGATCACCGGTGTTGGAAAGCTGAAGGGAAAAGGAGTGGTTACCGTCACCGATTTGGCAGGTAAAGAGCAGGATTACACAGCCAAGCATATTATCCTTGCCACAGGTGCACGCTCGCGTGAATTGCCCAACCTTAAGCAGGATGGCAAGAAGATTATTGGTTACCGTCAGGCGCTCACATTGCCAAAACTGCCAAAATCCATGGTGGTGGTGGGTTCGGGTGCCATAGGCAGCGAGTTTGCCTATTTCTACAACGCTCTTGGCACCGAGGTAACCCTGGTTGAATTTATGCCCAATGTGGTTCCACTGGAAGACGAAGAGGTGTCGAAAACCCTCGAGCGTTCATTCAAAAAGAACAAGATCAAAGTGATGACCGACTCTACGGTAGAATCGGTTGATACAAGCGGCGATCTGTGCAAAGTTAAGGTAAAAACTAAAAAAGGCGAAGAGTTCATTGAGGCTGAGATCGTACTCTCGGCTGTTGGAATTACACCTAATATTGAAGGCATCGGCTTGGAAGAGGCCGGAGTAGCCATTGAAAAAGGGAGGGTTAAAGTTGACGAGTTCTACCGCACCAACGTTGAAGGGATATATGCCATAGGCGATATTGTTCCCGGACCAGCCCTTGCACACGTTGCTTCTGCCGAAGGTATTGTTTGCGTTGAAAAGATTGCGGGGATGGATGTACTACCCATTAACTACAAAAATGTTCCGGGATGTACCTACACAACACCGGAGGTATCATCGGTGGGGATGACCGAGAAGCAAGCCGTGGAGGCCGGCTATGAGGTGAAGATCGGCAAGTTTCCGTTCACGGCCTCAGGAAAGGCCACAGCATCGGGCATGCGCGACGGGTTTGTTAAACTCATTTTCGATGCCAAGTATGGAGAATTGTTGGGAGCGCATATGATTGGCGGAAATGTAACCGAAATGATTTCCGGAATGGTAGTTGCCCGCAACCTCGAAACCACAGGGCACGAGCTGATGAAGAGCATACACCCCCACCCCACCATGAGCGAGGCCATAATGGAAGCTGCTGCTGCTGCATACGGCGAAGTGATACACATGTAGTATGACTTTTTCCATATAAAAGTATTGTTGGAATACCATAACCCGGCAGGTTTTTCAGCCTTCCGGGTTTTTTTATGTTTAAAAATTTTCCGGTTACGGATCAGGGCTGATCCGAAATAACAGCATATCCAACCAAGGTAAATGTGCCAATCAATCTGTCAGGGACGGTTCAATTAACTTTTGCCAAATGGCATACCCCTTAGCGTTCATGTGGAGCATATCGTCCAAAAAGATATCCTTGTCGGGAACACCATCTGCATTAAGCATGGAATCCCACACGTTAATAAAACGGGTATTGGGTTGCAACTTTATAAAGGTCTCTATTTTGCCATTGGCTTCCCTGAACTTGCCTGCCAGATTCCAACGTAGAGGGCTAGGTTTCATCGAAACATAGGAAATAGGCACCTGTGGTAACCTGTTTCGAATTAAACCAAACAGGGTATAAAAACGCTGCGTAACCATCTCCACGTCAACGGTATCGTTTACGGCAAAATCATTTTCGCCGCAATAAATCACTATTTTCGATGGAGCATAGGGAAAAACTATATCATCAACATACCTGATCAGGTCTTCCAGCGTGGATCCGCCAAATGCGCGATTGATAATAGTATATTCCGGGAAATAGCTGCTGACATCGTACCACATGGTAAACGAAGAGCTCCCAATGAACAGTATGGCATGTTGAGGCGGCAATGTTTCGCTATCAATGGCTTTGAACCGCTGTATGTCTTCTATAAAAGGCTGCGAATAGCCGGTAACTAACCCTGATGCAATCGCAATGGCAAGGAGTATCTTTTTGAACCTCATGATATTAAGCTTATTATTGTTTTTTATCTTTTTGTTGGCAAGGCCAACAAAAAGTTTTTTACCTAAGTCTATCAGCAAGTGTTATTACAAGATGTATGATTTAAAGGAAAGGGAATAGCGTTTCAATCCAGCGATCCTCAGAAATAAACCAGCTACCCCACGACTCCCATTTCTTTAGAACCCTTTGTTTTTTCATCTGCTCCAACGTCATGCCTTTCTTTTTGTGCCCTTTCAGCACCTTGATAGTTTCGTTAAGGGTTATATAGTACTGCTTATACTGTTCCATATTGTAAACCGGTCCGTGACCGCCCACAATAGTGGCATCATCGGGGAAGTTTTCTGTAATCCATTGAACATTTTCGAGGTATTTAAAGGGGTTGCCCCCATTGTCAACATCAATAAAAGGGAAATAATCGGCAAAAAGCAGATCGCCAACAGCTAAAACTCCTGATTTTGGGAAATATACCACAATATCGCTATTGGTATGCCCTCCGGGCAAATGGATCAACTCCAAGGTTTCGCCATTGAAATCGACACTTGACCTATCGGTGAATGTAATGCTTGGCCGGGCATATTCGGGAAAGGCAGCCGTTTTCTTTTCGCCCTCACCATGCTCTTTGCTCAGGTACTCCTTCACATTTCTATGTGCAATGATGGCCCCTGCATTGAGGCCAAGCACCAGATTGCCACCCGTATGATCGCCGTGGATATGAGTATTGATAATATACTTAATGGGATCCATGGAAAGCGTTTTAATGTGGTTGAGCAGATCATTGGCAGTACGCTCATATCCGGCATCAACCAGCAACACGCCGTTATCGCCGACTGAAACCACAACAGCCACCGCGTTGTTGACAAAAACCCGGTAAATCCCTTGAGACAACTCTGTGGTTTCGATGGGCGTTTTCGGCTCGCCCGGCTGTGCAATAGCCAGCACAGGCGCAAGAATAAGCAAGTTAAGTATCCTTTTCATAGCATCGTGATATTTTGGGTTAAGGGTTTGCTTAATATATAAGCACGTTATTTACACTTTGGTTTACAATTTGTTAGTATTTCTCAAAAAAATATTTTTAGCAAATTTATTAGGTTATGGGCAATTAATAACTTATTAGTTTGATTTTTTTGTGTAATTTACTATTTTTCTGGGAATTATTCATGCAATTTTGTAAGGAACCTTTGCTCCGCTCTATCATGTTGAGAAACAAGATACTATTTCTTTCTTTTTTATACCTCATTGCCTTTCTCGGGAATCTTAACGGACAGAACATCGCCCTTGATTCGCTTGCTCGAGTAATTGAAACGGGAAAACACGACACTATAAAAATCAACGCCTGCGTTACCATTGGCGACGCATACCTGAGCGAAGATCCCGACACTGCTCTCTATTTTTATAGCAAAGCCCTGGATATTGCCATTCGAGCAGGTGTAAATACTTTTCCATACTGCATAAAAAAATCCAAGGCTCTAAGGAAAGTTGGGCAGGAGTTGATTAAACAATCGCAATATACCAAAGCCTTAGAGATTCTCACAGAATCGAAAAAGATTGATGAAGACTGCGGAAACTACGATGAAATGGCGTACACCTATATTGATATAGGGAATGCCTATGTCAGGTTGGGGGAAATGGATAAATCGATTGAAAATTACATTAATGCACTAAGCATATTAGAAAAGAATGGGAATAAAGAGGGTATGGCCAATTGCTACAATAACATCGGAACCGTGTTAAAAGAACAGGGGTATTACCAAAAGGCCATTGATTATCATAGACAAGCAGCAGCTCTTTTTAATGAACTTATATCTGAATCCAAACCGCAGGAAATCGATTTACTGAAAAAGGGGCTTTCATATTGCTTCAACAACATGGGTATAATATACTACTACCTCGATTCAATGGATCTTGCCCTGGAACATTACACTAAGTCGTTAATCATTAAAACTGAGTTGAATGATAAAGCCGGAATGTCGCAATCATTAAACAACATTGCCATAGTTTACTGTGCACAGGATAATTTTCTTAAGGGCATAGAATATTTTAAAAAATCGCTGAAGATCAATCAGGAAATTGGAAATCAGGAAGGAATGGCAATGGTCAATGGGAACATTTCGCATCTCTATTTGCTTTTAGTAGAAACATCCGAAACTGAGGACGAAAAGAAGAATAATCTAAACAATGCCATAGTATTCGGGCACCGGGCATACGAACTGGCTGAGTCGATAAGCTCCTTACCGTGGAAAAAGGAGGCAGCAGATCACCTTATGAATGCATACATGGGATTGGGACATTATAAGGAAGCGCTTAAATATGCCGATATTTTAATAAAGGTTCAGGATCAACTCTTTTCAACTGAAAAGACCACAGCGCTTGCCGAAATGACAACGCGTTACGAGGTGGAAAAAAAGCAGCTTCAGATTGACAACATGGAGAAGGAACAGGAACTTAACGCAAAAACCATTCGATCTCAGCGCATTATTATCGCTTCAGTAGTATTGGGCTTTTTAGGTGTTATTATTTTTTCAGTGATTCTTTTCGGTTTGCTAAAGCAGAAACGTCTTGCCAATTCAAAACTATTGGAGCAAAAGCATGAGATAAACCAGCAGAAAGAGGAAATCCTTGTTCAACTTGAAGAAATTGAAAGTCAAAGAGATAGGATACAAGCATCCAAGTTTGAGGTTGAAAAGTTGTATCAGGTGGCCGTTGAGCAGAAAAGCATTCTGGAAACCCAGAAACGAAAAATCGACGATTCCATCCATTACGCCCAATTTATCCAGTCGGCCTTGCTGCCCGACCTCGATGTAATTTTTGTAAATCGTTTTTATGGCATTCATTCGTACTTCATCATGTTTAGGCCTAAGGACATTGTTTCGGGCGATTTCTATTGGGCAACCAGAGTTAAGGAGTGGCTGATAGTTACAGTTGCCGACTGTACGGGGCATGGCGTGCCGGGAGCTTTTATGAGTATGCTTGGCATTTCTTTTCTTAACGAAATTGTTATGAAGGGTGATGTTATCAACCCCGGCCTTATCCTCGGCGCACTACGATCATACATTATCAGTGCTTTAAAACAAACCTATTCGAAAAAATCGCAAAAAGACGGAATGGACATGAGCATTGCTTCAATCAATACCAAAACCAAGCAGTGCCTCTGGGCGGGAGCACATAATCCCCTTTGGATTTTCAGATCCAACAATCTGGCCACGGGTATGGACATGAAGTTTGCTTTCGAGGAGATTAAGCCTAACCCTATGCCTGTTGCCTTGCATATGCATATGGAAGATTTTACGGAACATGAAATTCAACTTTACTCAGGCGATAGAATTTTTCTCTTCTCCGATGGATACGCCGATCAGTTCGGAGGGGTACAGGGCAAAAAATTTGGGTTTAGAAGCGGATTTAAACAGCTTCTTTTCAAAACATCGTCATTGCCAATAAAAGAGCAAGGGATAGAATTGGAAAAGGCCTTTGATGAATGGATGGGTTATGGGAACAATCACCACGAACAGGTGGACGACGTTACCGTTTTGGGAATAGTAATCTAGATAGTACAACCGAATAGCCGACGATAACCTATAAAAAAAAGGTAGCCACTTATAACAGCTACCTTTTTTTGTCGGGGTGAGATGACTCGAACATCCGACCCCTTGCACCCCATGCAAGTGCGCTAGCCAACTGCGCCACACCCCGAACTCAATAACGGATGCAAAGATAACCATTTTTTCATTATCCCATATTTTTTACCATGAATTTTGCCGGACGGTTTTTCTATGTTGACTGTGTGGCTGAAAGGGCTTTAGCCTATCCTCGACTGGGGTTTGAATTCTTTTTAGGGGAAACAATATTCAACTATGACGGACTTTTATAATTCCTAAAATATTCTCTCCCAATTTCGAAAATAATTGGCATTGCTTCAATACTTCCCTTCAAAGGTAAATCCATTCATAAGTTCTGAAACACGTTGATTATTTCTAATTTTTCATTGGCAGCAATTAGTATAAGGTTTTTAAAAAGTGTAACTTTAGAAGCGTTGTACAGACCATAATCATACCTTTGCAAACCATGAGGTACTTTACCCTACAGGTTGTTTTTGTCTTGCTTTTCTTCTCGGCTCAGAGCAGGGAATTGGATTCGTATAAATCTAACTATCAAGAATTTACCCCATTTATAACCAATACCTTTAATGTTCACAACCAGAATTGGTGCATTGCGCAAAATCCGGTTACTCAGCTGATTTACCTGGCCAACTCCGAGGGACTTTTAGAATTCAATGGTATTCAATGGACAAAATACCCGCTAACCGACAGAATGCCCTGTAGGTCGGTTTTAGTTGATAGCAGCGGGATTATCTACACCGGATCGTTCGAAGATTTTGGCTATTGGCAGCCCAACTCCTCGGGGATTCTAGAGTATCACTCCCTTTCGGCCTTGACTGAAATAGAGAAAAACGATGAAATATGGAAAATTTATTTGCATAACAGGGTTATCTACTTTCAATCCTTTACGGCAATATACCAATACAATGGCACAAGTATAACTAAGATAACATCCCCTGCTCCCATGCTCTTTCTACATCAGGTTGGTGGACATTTCATCACCCAAATTTTCGAGAAAGGGCTATACCGGCTTGAGCATGGTGATCTAAAATTTATACCCAACAGCGATATTTTTGCAGGCAAAAAGGTACATGCCATCATACCCCGGAACGATGGGCAATGGATGGTTTGTACCGACAACCTTGGCATCTACCTGTACAATGGACTAGCTTTCAATCACTTCAATTCCAAAGCTTCGTCATTCCTTTCTACCTACCTGTGCAATTCGGCAAAACAGGTTAACGACTCAACCTATGCTTTCGGAAGCATACTCAATGGGCTGATCATAACCAACGGCAAAGGGGAAATACTGAGCCGGTTCAATACCAATAACGGTCTGCAGAACAATACCATCCTATCGCTTCATGTCGGTCAGGATGGAGGGCTTTGGGTTGGCCTGGACGAGGGGGTTAACTTCATCAACCTTTCCTCGGCCTACACCCACTACAAAACCCAAAATGGTGCCATTGGCACCATCTATGCTTTGCTGAAGCAAGGCGATAAGATATATCTGGGCACAAATCATGGCCTGTTTGTTACCGACGTGGGCAAAAAGGATTGGCTTTACAATTTCAGCAACATTAGATTGGTTGAAAAGAGTCAAGGGCAGGTATGGTCGCTGAATGAGTTTGAGAATCAGATTATTTGCGGGCACAACGATGGGACTTTCGTGGTTGATGGTGAGAATCTCAGGCAGCTATCCACTGTTACCGGAGGATGGAGCTATACTATCCTTGGCGATTATCTGCTTTGCGGCACCTATACAGGCATTGTTATATTCAAAAAGGACAACTCTAATCGGTGGCAGTTCTACTCAAAACCGGACAACTTTTTAGAACCATCGAGATACATAGAGGTCGATTACCTTGGCTATATCTGGGCTTCGCACCATCAGAAAGGGATATTCAGGGTTGAGATTTCGGAAGATCGGAAACAAGCACAGAGAACAACCTACTTTCCAAGCATTAACAATGAAAAACTAAACCTTAAGGTTTTCAAAATTAACAACAGGGTGGTTTTCACCACATCAGAAAATATCTATACTTACGACAACGTCCGCAATGATTTTACCGTTATCGAACCATTGTCAACCGACATTGGCGAATACCGTAGTGCCATTCAGATATGCGTGCATCAAAAGAACGAGTACTGGTTTGTCATGGAGGATAGGATTGCCCTTTTTGAGATAGGCATCGATTTCTCAGCAAAAAAGCTGTACGAGATTCGGCTGAAAAACATTACCCTCCCTCAACACAATATCAACATTATTAAACTGAGTGACAATACAATACTTGTCCCTACCCCTGAGGGGCTCGACAGCTACAACCTTTCTATTACAGGTCAGGGCCATACGGGCAGAGGACTTACCATTGACAAAGTGAACTTTTATGGCAGGAACAACCGTTCGGTCACCCATTTATACCCCACCAAAGAGCTCACCACAAGTTGGAATATCAATAATGTCACTGTCCATTTCTCGGCCCCCTATCTTTTTGATTACCCCGATAAACACTATTCGTACCGAATTAAGGAGTTGGATAGCCCGTGGCAAAGTACAACGAACTCTCAATTCACATTCCCCGGACTTAAATATGGCTTTTATACCATTGAGATTAAAGATTTTACAGGGGCTGTTGCTTCTTTGCGTTTTGCTATTGCAAAACCTTGGTACTACTCGGGGCTGGCCATTACAGGGTACTTTTTAATCTTTCTGCTCCTGATCTGGTTGCTCTATAAATACATAAAGCATAAAATCAGAAAGGCAAAAGAAATTTCAGCCATGGAGGTTAGGCAAAGTATCCTTGAAAAGGAGTTAGACTATAAAAACTATGAGCTCATGCTCACCATACGGCACCTGATAGACAGGAATGAAATATTGACCGAACTGCAAAAAGAAATCTCAACAATCAAAGAGCATTCGTCGAAATACCCCATTAAAAATTTGCGGAACATGGAGGCCACAATAAATGAAGGGCTGCAATCGCAAACAGAGGATTGGAAGGATGCTTTGAACAAGCTCAAACTTTCGCAGCAAGGGTTCAACAAAACCCTGCTACAGCATTTCCCCAATCTTACCCCGCACGACCTAAGGCTATGTTCGTACCTGAAAATGAATTTCTCTACCAAGGAAATAGCCAGATTGCTCAACATTTCAGTGAGGGCTGTGGAAATTAGCCGCTATAGGCTAAGGAAAAAATTGGGACTAAAGCATGATGAGAATCTTACCGAGTTTTTGATCAATGAGATGTTTACAGGTGAATAATGCCACTTGATTCACACCATCCAAACTTTCCATTTTAATGCCAATCCGTAAACAATAACGGATGCATGGTTCTATAACCATATCTACAGCGGCCTATACCGACATGTCAGGCATGTACGATTTAAAAAATATATGTTTCTGGTAAACAATCATGTACAGTTCGTTGTTGAGGTTGTGAGTAGCTCAACCTAACAGGAATTTTATGGGTGTGCAATTGAAATGCTATCTGATTAGTTGACTTCACAGCCGATGTGCCTTAAATTTATACAACCAAAAAGTTTAGCAAAACCATCTAAACATGAAACAAAAATTATCGCTATTATTATTCGTCGGTTTGCTGCCCTTATACCTATTCGCGCAACAGGTTACCATAACGGGTACCGTTACCGATGAGAGTAACGAAAGTCTACCGGGGGTATCGGTTTTTGTTAAGGGGACAACCCGTGGTACCTCCACCGATCTGGATGGCCGTTTTTCCATTATGGCTGCACCGTCCGAGACCTTGGTATTCTCGATGGTAGGAATGGTAACGCAATCCATTCCGGTTGGGAATAACACTCACCTGAACATCATAATGCAACAGGAGGCAACAGCCCTCGAAGAGGTGGTGGTAGTTGGCTATGGAACGCAAAGGGCCAAAGATCTGACAGCCCCCATCGTTAAGGTGGGTGGCGACGACCTTTCGAAACAGGCCACATCAAATGCCATGCAGGCATTACAAGGAAAAGCCTCGGGTGTTCAAATTATCAATAGCGGAGTACCGGGCAGTGGAGCCTCCATTAAAATCAGGGGAATAGGTTCCATTGGCGATTATGCCAACCCCCTTTTCGTTGTAGATGGCGTGTTTGTAGATAACATCGACTTTTTGAGCTCCTCCGACATCGAGGATATTACCATCCTTAAAGATGCATCGGCAGCTGCAATTTATGGTGTTAGGGCAGCCAACGGGGTGCTGCTGGTGACTACCAAGAAGGGGCGCTCGGGCGAGCCTTCAGTAAGCTATGACAGCTACGTTGGCATACAGGTTCCTGTAAACATTATGAGGCTTGCAACTAAAGATCAGTACGTAAGCGTTTTAAACGAGGCCAACGAGGATACACCGGGCTATGTACCAAAAGATCCTGCTGCGTTTCCGGTGAGCACCGACTGGTATCAGGAATTGGTTAGAACAGCCCCTATGTCCAACCACAGCTTCGATATTTCGGGGATAGCCGATAAATCGAACTATTCGTTGGGCGGAAGTTACCTTTTTCAGGATGGCATAATGGATGCCCACAACCAGTACGAAAGGCTTAATCTGAGGATGAGATTGGATCAAAACGTGAACGACTATATTAAAATAGGTGTAAATAACGTATTTTCCAGGTATAATCGTTACAATCCCAACGAGGGTGCATTTTTCGGTGCCTTTGTGAACCCGCCTGTTTATCCTGTTTACGACCCCACAAATGATGAAGCTTATCCCATAAAATTTGGTGCTCCGCAAACCTACGGTTTTGGCAATAGCTATGGTAACCCTGTAGCCACTGCGTACTATCCCGATAACTATGAAAAGGGCAATCGGGTTGTCATTAGCGCATATGCCGAGTTTTACCCCATAAAGGATGCGCTCACTTTCAAAATATCCTACAATCAGGATATTGGCAACTACTTCCCGCGTAATTTCACTCCAGCCTATTACGTAGGAGGCTCACAGGGGATAAGGAAATCGAACCTCACCAAAACCTCAGGGAACTGGTCGAACCAGATCATTGATAACCTTCTGACCTACAACAACGCCAGTGGCAAACACAAATATACCGTACTCCTCGGGCAATCGACGCGTATCGAACGAAGTGAGTTCATTACCGGATCCGCACAGGATGTGCTGGGTATTGACGATCCGTCGAAATACATTGTAACGGGTTCGTATAAGGACAGGAATGTTTATGATGGGGGTGCACTATATCATGGGCTATCGTTCTTTACCAGAGGGACCTACAGCTACGACAATCGTTTTTTGGGAACCATAACCTTCCGTGCCGATGGCAGTTCCAAGTACCAGAAGAAGTGGGGCTACTTCCCCTCCGTGGGTTTGGGCTGGAATGTCAGTGAGGAGGAGTTTATGAAGGATAGCAAGTGGTTCAGTTTCCTCAAGGTGAGGGCCAGTTGGGGTTTGCTGGGCAACGATAATGTACCTGCCAACTCAACCGTTATCATTGGGCAAACGGGTCCCGAGAGTTCGGGAATTTTTGCCAATCAGCTGGTTGATGGAGTGGGAGCCCAAACTGTTTTACAGAATTTCTTGCGATGGGAAGTGGTGAGCGAGTATAATGCCGGGGTTGATTTCGTTACCAGGAATACCAAACTGTCGGGAGAACTTGACCTATACAGCCGTATCACCGACAATGTGGTCTTTTATGCGCCCATTGCCACCGGAGGTGGAGTTGCCGATCTGCTTGCCAACAATGGTAAGGTACTCAATGCAGGGGTGGAGTTGAGCCTCAGGTGGAATGACAAGATTACGGATGACTTAACCTACAATATTGGATTTAACGCTACCACCATATACAACCGGGTGCTGGAGTTGGAAGGACGGGATTATATCCCCGGGGCATATGTCAGGGGCAACTACACAACCCGAACTGCTGTGGGACATCCCATAGGTTCGTTCTATGGGTATGAAATTGATGGGGTTTACGCAAGCGAGCGCGAAGCGCTGACCGATCCGGTGAGTCAAACCATTAAGTTGCCCGGATTTTTCAAGTACAAAGACCAGAATGGCGACAATGTGATTGACGATAAGGACAAGGTTTACTTAGGCAGTCCAATCCCCTGGTTAATCACAGGTTTAGATTTTGGGCTTAACTACAAACAGTTTGATGTGAGCCTTTCATTATACAGCCAGGTGGGGAACAAGATACTGAATGCCAAGCGCATGATTAGGGATGTGTTTGCCGATGGTAATTACGACCAGGATTTTGTGGAGAACAGGTGGACTCCCGAAAATATGTCGGATAAATATCCATCGGCACAAGCCTATAACACCTCATTTATACAGCAGGCCAACGATTTTTTTGTTGAGGATGCCTCCTTTATCAGGATACAAAATGTGCAGATAGGCTATACTACCCAAAAAATAAAAATGGTGAAAATGTTAAGGGTTTTCCTATCGGCACAGCGACCCTATTCGTTTTTCACATACAACGGGTTTACTCCCGAGATAGGCGGAAGTCCCATCAGCGCCGGGGTTGACAATTCGGTGTATCCCATGCAGGCAATTTACAGTTTAGGACTTAAGGTTAATTTTTAAAATCACAGGAAGATGAAAAAGATTAAAGTGATATTTTTTGCTGTAGCAGCATTAATGCTTGCCAATTGTGAGGGCTTCCTCGATTTGCGGCCCGAGGGCACTATCCCTTCAACGGGTATGGATTACACTAAGGCTGAAAACATTTTCCTTCCCATAAGCGCAGCCTATGCCAAACTCCGTTCCTACGGGGCACATGTATTTCCATACATTGGGGCCTTCGAGATAGCTTCCGACAATGCCGACAAGGGTAGTACTCCCGAGGATAACCCTCCCATGAAAGAGATTGACGACCTTACCTACCAATCAACCAATGGTCTGATAAACGATTTGTGGATTGGATACTATGACATAGTTAGTGGTGCCAACTACGCCATACATCAGATGCCGCTGTTTTACGAAGCTTTGCAAAACATAGATGATAAACAGTACGCCATGCAGTGCCAGGGCGAGGTGAAGTTTATCCGTGCCTACGCATACTTCAATCTCACCCGCCTATACGGTCGGGTTCCCATAATCGATACCACTCTCACTTCGGAGGAGTTGGCATCGGTCAGTCAATCTACCACAGCACAGCTATACGAATTTATTGAGAAAGACCTTGAGGAAGCCATTGAGGTATTGCCCGATTTTTACTCAAAGGAGTGGGCGGGGAGAATTACCAAGTACACCGCCATGGCCCTTAAGGCCAAAGTGCATCTATACCAGGCGGAGTGGGACTCGGTGGCATCGCTAACCGACAGGATTATCGCTTCGGGAAGGTATGGATTGCTGAACGATTTCAGAGCCGTATTCAGCGTTGATGAGGAGAACAGTAAAGAGTCGCTATTTGAAATACAGAGTTCCACACTTGGTAGTTCCACAGGCCCTACAACCTACCTGGAATACGCCTATGTGCAGGGCCCCAGAGGTAATTCGCCTAGCAATATGCAGGGTTGGGGCTTTTGTACACCCAGTGACAACCTCATAGCATTCTTTGAGGAGAGGGGAGAGGTGATACGGCCCGCTACCACCCTGCTATATAGGGGAACGATGACACCCGAGGGCGATAGCATTAAGAACAATTGCACTAATCCCGTGTACAATGGCAAGGTATATACCCCCTCGTACTACAACAACTGGAGCTACAATGGCTATGGATTTGACCATAATATCAGGATATTGCGATATTCCGATGTGCTGCTCATGTATGCCGAGGCTTTAGTAAACGGTGCTTCTGTAACATTGACTAGCGGCATGAGCGCCGATATGGCCGTGAATATGGTGAGAGAACGCGCAGGGTTGGAAAACCTCTCCGGTGTAACCCTTGAGCAGATATGGGATGAACGCCGTGCCGAGCTGGCAATGGAAGAGGACAGGTTCTTCGACCTCATTAGAACCGGTCAGGCCAAGGAGGCCATGGCTAAAGTGGGTAAAACTTTTGTGGAGGGAAAACATGAGGTGTATCCCATACCCGCAGCGCAAATACAGCTGAATCCAAAATTAACTCAAAATAATGGATACAATTAACCAACACTTTTGTTTAACTAAATCTTTAGAACAATGAAAAACAAATTCAGAATTTTAGGAACCGTTCTCTTTGGAACGATGATGGCTATGGCCCTAATGTTTACATCCTGTAAAAAGGATAATGATGATCCGGATGATGGGAAGATAGATCCGGGTACTATTGCAAAATCAAACTTGATTGCATATTTCGCATTCGAGGGTGACGGGAAAGATGAAGTCGGCTCAATGACCCCCAGCAATATGTCAACCACCACAGCCACATTTGTTGATGGTCGCCGTGGTAAAGCTTTACAGGGTGCTGCCGACAAGAATTCCGGATTGCTCTATACTTTGCCGGCAGACAGTAAGTTGAAAACGCTGAAAGCTTTCAGCTTTGCTTTGTGGCTAAAGCAGGTACCCAATACCATTGAAACAACCGACCTTCCTGAACAAATGGTTTTCCATTTAGATGGGAAGGGCGATTGGATTTGGGGTAACCTATTCTTATTGCAGCATAGGAACTGGCCTGAAGGTGAATCAGAAAGAGACCGTAACTTCGCCGAAATGGACTGCTATTTTTGGAAAGATGATGCTCAAGAGTGGAAAGGACAGCGTGCAAACAATTGGTTTGTTGAAGTTTCTGTACCAACATGGAGGCATATTATCTGCACATACGACAATGTTACTTCCGAATTCCATGGCTATATTGATGGAGTTCACATCACTCATTTCGACGGAGCAGAGTACGGTGGTGTTAAACGTTGGCAGGCTGGTGGCGAGGAAGTACCTTTGGGTGACCTAAAATTTAATAACCCCGAAAAATTTGCCATTGGGGCATGGTGCGATCGTCTTGCAGGTACTGATTTACAGAATGATGACTGGGCATCCCCATTCAAGGGCTTAATCGATGAGTTCCGTATTTACGACAGGGCTCTCACAGCAGCCGAGGCAAAAGATCTATACGATGCCGAGGTTACACAAATAAACTAACATTCTTTTTTTAATGAGGGGAGGCGCTTTTCTTCCCCTCATTTTTTCCTCCTTAAATCTTTTGTGATGAGGGTAAATCCTTTATTGCTGGTGCTTTTGTTGTTTTTTTTCTCGTGTAAAAAAAACGAAACAGATGGGGTGGTTGCGGAAATTCTTATTGACTCCGTAACCGTCAATGGGCTGGGCATGGTCAATGGGGGAACTGTTCACGAGATAGACTACAATGCTCAGGATATAAAGATTTACTTTGCCAATGAGGTCGATAGCTCCCTGTTCAATCCGGCAAAATTGTACTTTACCGGACCCTCCAACACTGCTTTTAAGTATTCCTTTCAGAAAAACAAAAAGGTTTTATGCATTACCCCGCAACAGAAGTTAGAACCTGTTTCCATCTATAAGATAATTTTTGACGAGGGTGAAAACCTTGGAGGAATAAACAAAATATTCTATATTTTTAAATTCCATACCCGGATTGACAGCACATACAAGTTCCCCCAAATTGAAGATGAGGAACTGCTTACCCTTGTTCAACGGCAGACCTTTAAATACTTTTGGGATTACGCTCATCCCGTATCGGGGTTGGCAAGGGAAAGGTTTGGGTCGGGTGATGTTGTAACATCGGGCGGTTCAGGATTTGGCATGATGGCTATCCTGGTGGGAATATCGAGGAACTTCATCACTCGAAGTGAAGGTTTTGAAAGGCTAAACACCATTGTAAATTTTTTGAACAACCCCGAAACCGATAGGTTTCAAGGAGCATTTCCGCACTGGCTCAACGGGAGTACAGGAAAAGTTTACCCTTTCACCACAAAAGACAATGGCGGCGATTTGGTGGAAACCGCCCTGCTGATGCAGGGGATGCTCACGGTGCGTGAGTTTTTCAAAAACGGAAGCGATGCCGAACGGGCCATGTGCGATACCATACAGAAACTTTGGGAAGAGGTTGACTGGTCTTGGTATCGGAAGAACGAGGAAAACGTTTTATACTGGCACTGGTCGCCAAATTATGGTTGGGAGATGAACCACCAGATAAGGGGTTGGAACGAAGCCCTGATTGTTTACGTTTTGGCCTCTTCATCACCTACATACCCTATAACTAACGAGGTGTACCATGAGGGCTGGGCACGGAACGGGGCATACCCTATGGTAAACAACAACACTTTTTATGGCATTCAACTTCCCTTGGGGGAGAATTACGGTGGGCCGCTTTTCTTTTCGCACTACTCTTTCCTTGGGCTCGATCCAAGGAACTTGTCTGACCGGTATGCCAACTATTGGAATCAGAATGTAGTTCATACCCTAATCAACAGGGCTTACTGTATTGCTAACCCCAAGAAGAATGTGGGCTATTCGGCCGATTGCTGGGGATTGACAGCCAGTGATATACCCGGTGGCTATTCCGCAAGCCAGCCGATGAACGACAGGGGGGTGATTGCACCAACCGCAGCCATCGCCTCCATGCCCTATACCCCCGAGGAGAGCCTGAGGGCTCTACGGTTTTTTTACTACGTATTGGGCGATAAAATTTGGGGCGAGTATGGCTTCAATGATGCCTTCAGCCTCACATCGCTTTGGTTTGCCAACTCCTATATAGCCATTGACCAGGGGCCCATTGTGTGTATGATTGAGAACCACCGCTCTGGCTTACTGTGGGACCTTTTCATGGGAGCCCCCGATGTGCAGGAAGGATTGAACAAGCTGGAGTTTTTATTCTGATAGACGAAAAAGCATTTTTGTTGGGAAACACTTTTTAATCATTAGAAATGAAATTATTTAGTAAACTACTCATATTTACGCTTTTAATTTCGGCGTGCAACAACTCACAACAGGTTGTTTATCAATCGAATGGTAAAGTTAATTATCAACTTACACCTGAGGATGAGGCCCTGCTCGATTCCATTCAGCAGAAGTCTTTCCTCTATTTTCTCAATGAACGTCATCCCGTTTGGGATGTGGTCAAGGATAGGGCATCGGAATGGGCGCCGTCAAGCATAGCGGCCACGGGATTTGGTATTCCAAGTTTGGCTGTTGGGGTGGAAAGGGGCTGGATTACAAGGGAAGAGGCAGTGAAAAACACCCTGAGCATACTCTCGTTTTACGTCAATTCATCGCAGAGTGCCGATACCAACGCGGCAGGATACAAAGGATTTTACTACCATTTTCATAGGATGAGCACCGGTACGCGCGAATGGCGATGCGAACTATCGTCGGTGGATACGGGGCTGTTGATGATGGGAATTATCTTTGCGCGCAACTACTACAATACCGACAATCCGGATGAGCAACAAATTCGTGAGCTGGCCAAATTCCTACTGGACCGTATTGAGTGGAATTTCATGGAAATGCCCGATACCGGGAAGTTTGCCCACACCATATCCATGGGCTGGTACCCCGAAACCGGACTGCACAACATGGGCTGGAAAGGCTACAACGAGGCACTGTTCCTATACATTCTGGCCGCAGGGCTGGGCATGGAGAATATTGAGAGGAGCTACAACGCCTGGTTAAAATCGTACGATTGGAACACCTACTACAAGGATTATCCCCATGCCGCATTCCCCCCGCTTTTTGGGCATCAGTTCTCCCATATCTTCATCGATTTTCGTGGCCTTGCCGACCCCTACATGCATAAAAAGGGCATTGACTACTTCGAAAATTCGCGGAGGGCAACCTACGCCCAGCGGCAGTATGCCATGGACAACCCACACGGCTGGGTGGGCTACGATTCGCTTTGTTGGGGCATCACGGCCAGCGACGGGCCAACGGAATTGTACAATAGCGATGGCAAAACATTCTACGGCTATGCCGGCAGGGGCGCGAGCAATCCAAACCTCAACTACTTCGACGATGGTACCATAGCTCCCTATGCAGCGCTCTCGTCGCTACCTTTTGCCCCCGAAATCGTTTTGCCCACAGTAAAATCGATGATAGATCGAAACGGCAGCAGGATATGGGGTAAGTATGGATTTTACGATGCCTTTAACAACACCGTTAACTGGGTGAACGATGATTTCATCGGTATTGCACAGGGTCCAACGCTCCTGATGATTGAAAACTTCCGAACAGGGCTGGTTTGGGAGTATGTAATGATAGACCCTGTGATACAGAGAGGGTTGAATACCCTTGGATTCAAATATTTTTAAACAGACGCACTCGCTGTTTGTGATGCTACCATTGTAAAAAAGAAATTACATCGATTTTAGGGCAATTTTGCAATACCTCTCATGGCATATCGGAATAACATAAAGGCAACCCTGCTTTGTACCATTGCTCTGCTAATCCACACCATGGCATACAGCCAGCAGGTGGTTGTGGATGATTTCGAGAGTACCGATGGCTGGAGTTTTGTCAAATCCGATGGGGTGAACCTACGCCTCGAGCCCGGGGATGGGGTTTCGGGGAATGGCCTGCGTTTTGACTACGATTTTACCCTCGGAACTGGGTATGGGGGTATCCAAAAGTGGTTCACGTTCGACTTGCCCGATAATTTTGAATTCTCCTTTTGGATAAAGGCTGATTCTCCCGACAACAATTTCGAGATTAAATTTTTGGATAGTTCGGGGGAGAACGTATGGTGGGTTAACAACATAAACTATTCTTTCCCAACGGAGTGGAAAAAAATCCGTATTAAAAAAAGGCATATCAGCTTTGCCTGGGGGCCAACAGATAACAGGGGGATAAGCCGCATCCGCAGGATTGAATTTACCGTGGCATCGTTTGTTGGCGGCAAGGGTACGGTATGGATTGACGACCTTAGATTTCAACCCCTGCAGCCCGAAACGCAAGCCTATCCCATTCCACGGATTACTGCAACCTCTTCGGCACCAATAACCAACCCACAGAGCATTGCCGATGGTGCTTCAGAAACTTTTTGGCAAAGCCAAAGCGGCAGTCCACAGTCCATTACGTTCGATTTCGACGGACAGCGGGAATTTGGCGGATTGCAGATTGACTGGTGTCAGGGAAAGCACGCCGAAAGTTTTGAGGTATCAATTTCCGACGACGGTAAGGAGTGGACAAGGGTATTTACGGTGGATAACAATCGCCAACAGAGAAGTTTTGTTGACCTTTCCGAATCGGAGGCTGCGTATTTACGGTTGAACCTGTTGAAAGGTGTACATCCAAACGGATTTGGAATAAACAATGTCAAAATACTTGATGTAAAAGATTCGCAAACCCCCAACGACTTTTTCAGATACGTGGCCAAAAACTCGCCCGTGGGCGATTACCCCCGTTACTTCCTCGACCAGGCATCGTACTGGACTGTGGTGGGCCCCAACACCGACGTTAAGGAAGCCCTGATAAACGAGGATGGGTTGGTTGAGGTGGGAAAAGCCATGTATTCCATCGAGCCCATGATGATGATTGACGGGAAACTATTCAATTGGAGCAATGCCAACCCGACTCAGAGTATGAAATTCCCCCACGCCTCCGATGAGCTTGGGTTTACACCATCGGTTAAATGGCAATGCAATGATATCGAACTTGTTACGGGAGTGTCAACTTCGGGCACAGCCAACGTGAATTCGCAGCTGAATATTGGATATTACCTGAAAAACAGCTCTGCTCAAACCCGGGATTTTGATTTATACTTACTCCTAAGGCCTTTTCAGATTAACCCCTACTACCAGTTTCTAAACCTGAACGGCGGTGTGGGAAAAATTTACTCCGTTGCGGAGAGGGATAAAGGGAACAGCATTGAGGTTGACCATAAGATGATATACACCACAAGGGAATACGACCTCTTCGCGGCGGGAACAACGGACGAGGGGAACCTGGTTGACATGATAAGGAGGGGCCAACTGACGAATGGGGTTAAAGCAGTTCACCCCCATGGAAGGGCTAATGGCGCCATCCGATACCATATCAACCTTAAACCCGGAGAGGAAACCATGTTTTTTCTGGTGGTACCGTTCTACCATGAACTTCAGCCGGATTATCCGATTACCAACGAAAGGGTGCTTGATGATTTCAAGCAAGCTGAATTGTTCTGGGAGTCGAAGGTGAACCACATTCGGTTTAACCTGCCCCCATCGGCCAAAAGGATAGTGGACACCTACAAGTCCAATCTGGTTTACATACTCATCAACAGGGATAGGGCGGGCTTTCAGCCCGGCTCTCGATCCTACGACCGTAGCTGGATTCGCGATGGGGCACTCACCTCATCAGCATTGCTGAAATCGGGGATAGACAATGAGGTTCGTGAATTCATTCAGTGGTATTCCGCCTACCAGTACGACAATGGCAAAGTACCCTGCGTGGTGGACGCCCGTGGCCCCGACCCGGTGCCGGAGAACGACAGCCATGGTCAGCTTATCTACCTCATTAGGGAGTATTTCAATTTTACACACGATACTGCATTCCTGCGTTCGAACAATGAGCACGTACTGAAAGCGGTTGATTACATCGAAACGCTGATTGCAGAGCGTTCCACGGAGCATTACAGAAGCGGAAACGATAGCATCAGGGCGCATTACGGGCTGGTGCCGGAATCAATCAGCCACGAGGGTTATTCTGAGAAAGCCATGCACTCCTATTGGGACGATTTCTTTACCCTCAAAGGCCTGAAAGATGCCGTTGAAATCCAAAGAGTGCTTGGCGAAGAGAACAACCGCCGGCGTATAGCCGCCATCAGGGATACGTTCAGGGAGAATTTGTACAACTCCCTGGAGATGGCCATGAGGTTAAGGGGGATTGACTATATCCCCGGCTGCGTTGAACTGGGCGATTTCGACCCCACTTCAACCACCATTGCCCTTACGCCCTGCAATGAGTTTAATAATCTTCCCAAGCCACAGGTTTACAATACTTTCAATCGATACTTCCAGTTTTTTGAGGAGAGAAGGGATGGCAAAAGGGAGTGGGACAAGTACACACCTTACGAAACAAGGCTTATCGGTTCGTTCATACAGCTCAACGAGCCCCAGAAGGCTCATCGGTTGATTGAGTATTTCCTCAACCATCAACGCCCCCGGGCGTGGAATCACTGGGCCGAGGTGGTCTGGAACGATGAGCGAAAGCCCGGATTTATCGGAGATATGCCCCACACGTGGGTGGGCAGCGATTTTATCAATGCCATACGAACCATGTTTGTTTTTGAGAATGAGTACGATAGCACCTTAGTAGTGGCATCGGCGCTGTATCAGGATTGGATAGATTCGCCCCGTGGCATGTCGGTTGAAAACCTCCCCACATACTATGGCGACATCTCTTACACCATACAAAAGATGGGTAACAAATACAGCATCCGCATTTACGGAGATGTTGTGCTACCTGAGAATGGCATGAGGATTAAAAACTTCAACGGCTCCAGAATACCAAAAAGGGTTACTGTGAATGGGAAGGAGATACAATCCTTTGATAACAAGCAGATTGCCATTCATGCTTTTCCGGTAGAGATTGAGATATACTACTAACCGTTTTGAAAAAATGTAAAATAACATGGCCCAACTAACAGATACTTCTGCAAAGAACATGAATACCGACGGACGAATCGGATTTGGGCAGCTTATGGCCTACGGTTCGGGCGGGATAATCCCCATTGCGCTTTTCAATATCGCTGGAATTCTGGTGGGGTTGATGGGGAATATCAGCCTTGGGCTAAGCGCCTTTTGGCTGGGGGTCATTCTTATCATTCCCCGCCTATGGGACGCGGTATCCGACCCCATTGTTGGCCATATATCCGATAACATCCGAACCCCGTGGGGTAGGCGTCGTCCATTCATCCTTGTGGGGGGTATTCTCGTGGCCTTGTGTTTTGTGATGCTATGGTGGATCCCCAAGGGCGAAATGGTAAAGGCGTGGTTCCCGTCCGATGCGGGATTCCAATGGTTCCAGTTGGGCTACATACTGCTATCGCTGTTGCTGTTCTTCACGGCATGCACCATCTTCGAGATACCCCACGGTGCCTTAGGAATGGAGATGACCAACGACCCGCATGTTCGTACTCGATTGTTCAGCGCAAAAAGTTTTGTTGGGAACCTGTTCGCCATGAGCACGCCCTGGCTGTTTGCATTGGCCAACATGGAGATTTTCAAAGGCCCCGGAGGCAATGAGGCTGATGGGATGCGATACGTTTCGCTAATGGTGGCAGCCATACTTATTCCCCTCTCCGTTTTGTGGTTCTTCTCGCTGCGCGAACCGGGTTTCCATAGGGTTGCCTCCCAAAAGAAAACCCCGTTCTGGCACGACATGAAGCATGCCATTGGTAACAGGAACTTCATCATGCTCACGCTCACCATTTTCACCCTGGCCATGGGGTTTAACTTTGTGAACCTGCTGGGTTCATACATCCCCATTTTTTACGTTTTCGGCGGCGACAAAGTGGCCGGAGCATACCTGCTGGGCATTAACGGAACCGTGTGGGCGGTTACCGGCGTACTCGCCGTTTTTCCTCTCAACTGGATTAGCCCCAAGTTGGGAAAGAGGAATACTCTAATCGTTGCAATACTGCTGATGTGCGCGGCACAGCTCTCCAAAATAGTGTGTTACAACCCCTCGTATCCTTACCTAATTATTATCCCGACGGTGCTTCTTTCCATGGGAATGCTGTTCTTCTTTACCCTCGGCTCGTCCATGGTTGGCGATATCTGCGATGAGGATGACCTGAAAACGGGCGTGCGCACCGAGGGGAGTTTCTACTCCATCTTTTGGTGGTTCATCAAAATGGGAACAGCCCTTGCCAGCTTCGTAGCGGGTGCCCTCATCGTGTTTACCATGTTCGACCAAACACAGGTTACCAAGGTTGATGCCATTCAGGGAAGTATCAAAGAGATACACAGCACCGTTGAGGTATGGCTTGACGAGATGGCAAATGCCAAAGATTATGATGTTCTGGCAGGCAAGGCGCAAAACCGCGCCGGTGCAACCATTGAGGAGATGAAAGATTACCATATATACCTTGAAAAGGAGTTGCAGAGAAGCCAAAAATACAATAACCCTGAGTTGCAGGTTATGAGGAAAGCCGAATTGCTGAAAGCGCAAACCATTACCGATTCAACGGCAGCAATTCTGAGAAAGATAATGGGGTATATGGACAGCAAGGAGGGGCAAGTAAATGGCGAAGCCATATATTCATACTATGAGGAGGTTAATGCTTTGACCCTTGGATTAAAATTGGAAAAAGCCAAAACCTATACCCAGGAGTTGTTGCTACATCTCGACCAAAAAAATGCAGAATCCAATAATAGTCAGGAGCATTTCCATGATATTTTGCAAAATACTACGGAGCTATTTGATTTGCTACAGAATGTGAATCCAAAGGATTCCCTCAAAAAAATTGATGAGCAGTTGGCCAACATTGAAAGCAGCATAGCTCCGCTAAAAAAACAAACACCCTATACCTTACTTATGATGAGGGTAGTAGAGATAGGCTTGCCGCTGTTGCTTAGTATTTTCTCAATTTTCTTTATCCTGCGCTATTCTCTTACCGAAGAAAGGACAAACGAGATTAAGAACCTGCTGAGGAAAAGGAATAGGGAAATTGATAATTAAAATAATCCATATATGATTTTTAAAGCCAAGGATGATAGTTTTTACCTTGATGACCAAAAGGTTTTCCTTAACTCCGGAGAGATTCACTATTTTAGGATTAAGTACGACCTTTGGGATACCCATCTTTTAGCCGCCAGGGAGGCCGGATTAACTACGGTAAGCACTTATGTTCCCTGGGCATGGCACGAGCCGGTGGAGGGATTTTTCGATTTCGAAGGAAAAACCAAACCCGAACGAAACCTGAAGGAATGGCTTAATAAGTGCAAGGAGTATGGGCTAAACGCTATCCTGAAACCCGGTCCTTTCATTCTGGCCGAGTTCCGCGGTGCAGGACTACCCGACTGGTTTCTGGAAAAGCATGGCGATAGTGTGAGAATGCGCAACAGCGGGGGCGAGAAGGTAATGAGCGATGGGGTCAACCTGTTCCATCCCATTTTCCTTAACAATGTTGAAATCTGGTATGATAATGTAATGCCTTTCATCAAAGGTTTCCAAAGTCCTCAGGGCGGACCGGTGATTATGATGCAGCTTTGCAACGAGATTGGCGTTTTCTCATGGTTGGCTCATCAGGCCGATTATGGCGAGGGCGTAAGAGAGCGATTTATCGCATTTACCCGGGGTAAATTTCAATCCATTGATGAGGTGAACAGGTTGTGGGAAACCGATTACCCAAACTTCGATGCCCTAGAGTTGCCGCCCGACGGTCGTTTGCCCTACCAATCGCGTGGCGACAGAAGCCGCGATTACCATTGGCACTGTTTCTGGCGGGAGTACTACGGCGATTACCTTAAGATGTTAGACAAAATGGTCAGGGACAGGGGTATAACTGTTCCGTTGTATCACAACCTCCCCGGTTGGATTTACGGCCATGGCTTTGATTTTCCGCTCAATATCACCATGTATCAGGAGCTCTACGGCAACAAAAGCGAGATACTGTTTGGCATTGACCACATCCCCGAATTCGTATCGTTTAGGAATATGCACGATGATGGGATTATCAACGCCATTACACGAGCCATGCAGGGGCCAAAGCCCCTCTTTGCCGCCGAGTTCCAAAGCGGCTCGCGCGAGTACCATGTGATTCCCAATCCACGGGAGATGGAACTTTTCTACAAGGCGAGCATAATCAATGGCCTCACAGGATGGAACTACTACATGTTCTCGCAGGGCCGAAATCCGGCGCGCAAAGGGTACTCAGGAGATACCTTTTACTGGTTTACTCCCGTTACTGCCGAGGGTAAATATACGAATGCCTTTGGCTTGGTGAAAAAGATGAGCCATCTGGTGGGTAGTTTGGAGAAGATTATTGTCAACAGCAAGCGCAGGGCCGATGTTTGCGTGCTTTTCTACCCGCCATACTATGCCACTGAGTTGGAGCGACCCGAAGAGGGGGCGAGCAACCTGCAATTTGTTCCTGCCGCCATCCGGCGTAGTGCCTATTTCGATGGGTTACTCAGGGCATTGCAGGTGCTCAACGTTGATTTCGATATGGTTGACCTTACGCAAACCAATGTGGATGAGCTGATAAAATACCGTCAGGTTTGGCTTTTCAGCACCGACGAGATGGATGTCAACCATCAGCAAACGGCTGTGGATTATGCGAAGGCAGGTGGCCGTTTGGCCATTTTTCCTTACCTCCCCGATAGGGAAATGTCGCAAAAACCATGTAGCATTATCCGAGATGAGCTGGGCATTGCCCCCTTGGGGGTTGAAATCATCGATTCGCCCCTTATTGACATCCTCAAACTGAAAGATGTAAAGTGCGCCAATCCGCAGGTAGTATACTCTCACGAACAGTTTGCTGAGGGCGAGGTGATTGCTTGCACTCTACAGGGTTCGGTTTGCGGTTTTACCAAGCCCATGGGCAAAGGCAAAGTGTTGCACCTGGGAACGTGGCTTGGTTTCGACACCGAAAGGCACAAAGAGGTATATCAAAGCCTATTGGACAAATTGGGGGGAGTTACCCGCCACGCCACTTCCGATAACGAGTTTCTGTCTGTAAAACAGCGCTTTACCGAGAGTAACGAGGCATTGTTGTTCGTGGGCAACTACTTCAACGAGGAGCATTGTGGATGTGTGCGCTATACCCATCCCGAGACCAATGAACAGATCTCCCTGCCATACTCAGGCCGGGACATATTATGGCCACCAACGTATGCCTTGCTGTCGCCAATATGCCTTAGTATTGACGAGAAACTGAGCATCTTGCACACAACGTCTGATATCCAAAGGGTTAATGCAAATGGTGAAGCCATTGATATTTTTGTTGTGGGCGACCGCGATTTGGCGGGGGAAATGGTTTTGGAAGGGAAGCGGGTCAACGGAATTAAATCGGTGCAAATCAACAACGAGGAGATAATGGCCAATAGATATCGGGACAGAATTCTCATCAACTACAGCCATGCTCACAGAGAACCGGTTCGAATCACCATAAATTTTTAGGCTATGACCCTTGCAAACTCACTTGGCCTTTCTGTCGATTTTCTGGAAAATGGCGCTGTGAAGGATATCATGGCTCATCCCATCAGGATAAGCATGAAACCGGCGACACCATACTCCCGAAACGGGACCAATATCTACCTGCGAAAAAGGTCGGAAACCATTGAGTTCATCCCTCTTATCGGGCCCGGAAGCAATAACCTGTTTGCCATAACCTCCGAGGCCTTTTTTGCTCGCGGAAATTGGAACGGCATCGACTATTCATGTACCTTACGTCTGTCGGAGCGAAGCTATAGCTGGGAGTGGAACATCGAAATTGTCGTTAATTCGGACGAGGAAACGGAGCTGGACCTAATCTATCTGCAGGATGTGGGGCTAAAGGCCGCCAACTCAGGATTGATAAACGAATACTATGTAAGTCAGTACATTGAAAGGATTGTATTTGAGGATGAGAGGTTTGGCCATGTGGTTTGCTGCAGGCAAAACCAAAAGGAGGCCAACGGGTATCCCCGGTTGATGATTGCCTGTGTGGATGGCGCCCTTTCGGCCTGTACCGACGGGATGCAGTTTTACGGACCTGACTACAGGGAGAATGCCATTCCCCGTGGATTGACTGCCCACAAGCTCGGGGGTGAGTATGCAGGCGAATCATCGCTTGTGGCTATCCAACGTTTACCCTTTGTGATGCGCAAGGGGAGCACTTGCCAAACCCGATTTATAGCAAAATTCCAACATCATCACCCCCTGGCATCATCGAAGGATGATGTGCAAATGCTCATTCACACCATTGAAGAGTTTAATCGCCCGCTTCCCATGCCGCCTCTCACGGGTTGGGTGAAGCTTAAAAATAACATTTTCAGCTCGGCTGAATTTTTAGCTGCCGACGACCTTAACGATGAGGAACTCACACGTTATTTCGGCCAAGAGCAAAGGCATGTGGAACGGAAAAATGGCAGAATACTCTCCTTTTATGCCTCTACGCACAATCATGTCGTGCTGAAGGAAAAGGAATTGCTGACCGACAGGCCGCATGGCCATATTTTGCAAACGGGCAACGGCTTTCTTCCCAACGAGGATATTGTTGCCACCAATCCCTTTGCCTATGGGGTGTTCAACTCGCATATCTCGCAGGGCAATACCAACTTCAACGTTTTTCTATCCATCTGCTCTAACCCGTTCAACCTTGAGCCGGCAACAGGCCAACGCATATTTGTCAATATTGATGGACAATACCATCTACTGGGTGTACCCTCGGCCTTTGAAATGGGGCTGAACCATTGCCGATGGATTTATAAACATGGCAATCGCACCTTTCAGGTGCGGACGTGGACTTCGAAGGATTTTCCACAGGTTAACCTCGATTTTAAAGTGATTGAGTGTGAGGCAACTGACATTATTGTCACACACCATCTGGATGAGTCCAACGGTTGGCAGATAACAACCGTCGGGCATCAGGGCGAGTACATGGCCAAGCCCAATGCCAATAGCATGATGGCCGAAAAATTTCCCCAAGCCCGGTTTAGGATTATTGTTCATGGAAAGGGTACCGATGCCCGATGGCACCCCTGTGATGAAAGCCAAAATCTCTTTGCTCTTCACGTGGCACAAACTGCCCATTTCTGCATGAGTTTCGTTGGCGAGGTAAACAATACGGTCACCCCCATTGCCATTGAAGACCCTGACCGACAGTGGCAATGCGACTGCCAAAAGGCAGTGGATAGCTGGAAAAACCAAAGTCTGGATCTCTGTATTCAGGGCAACGCAAAAAACATTGGAATCCTCAACGAGATTATTCCCTGGTTTGGGCACAACGCGCTGGTTCACTATCTCACTCCCTTTGGACTTGAACAGTTCAGCGGGGCAGCATGGGGAACACGCGATGTATCGCAGGGCCCCATAGATTTGCTTTTAACCCTGGGAAAATTCGCCGAAGCCCGGGAAGTGATTAAAACCATCTTCTCAAACCAGCACCCCGACGGGGGTTGGCCCCAGTGGTGGATGTTCGACAGCTATGCCCATGTGCGTGCCCCCGATGCCCACGGCGATATTGCCTACTGGTGCATTCTGGCTCTATGCAAGTACATTAGCGTTACCGGACATATGGATATTCTCCAAACGGTACTCCCGTACTATGAAGCCGATGGCGAGGCTTCGCCCCTAAGCGAACACATCGAAAGGCTGATAGCCAGGGTTACGGATTCCTTTATCCCCGGAACCTCACTGGTTGCCTATGGCGGTGGCGATTGGAACGACTCATTGCAGCCGGTTAGCACCGATATGGCCCAACGCATGGTTTCCAGCTGGACCGTCGAAATTTGCTATCAGTCCCTTGGGCAGTACCAAAAAGTTTGTCAAATGGCCAATGATACTGCCATGGCAAATCGTTTGGAAATGCTGTGCCAACGAATAAAAGAGGACTTCAACAAATTTTTGGTAAAGGATGAAGTGGTGGCAGGGTATGCCATTTTTAGCGATGATGGCAGCGTAAAGCTTATGCTCCACCCATCCAACAGCATCACTGGGGTGCGCTACAGCCTACTCCCCATGGAGCGAGGTGTGCTCAGCGGTATTTTCACCCCCGTTCAGGCCAATCATCATCTTCAAATCATCGAGAAGCACCTAAAGGGCCCCGATGGTGCAAGGCTAATGGATAGGCCCCTGAGATATAAGGGTGGAATTCAGCATATCTTCCAGCGTGCTGAGAGCAGCACCTTTTTTGGACGAGAAATAGGTTTGATGTACATGCATGAGCATATTCGCTATGCTGAAATGCTGGCCATCATGGGGAAAACCGATGAGTTTGCCCGGGCGATCAGGCAGATTATCCCCATTGCCTACAGCGAAGTTGTGACAAACAGCGATTACCGCCAATCCAACTGTTACTACAGCAGTTCCGATGTGGTTTTCAAAACACGTTACGATGCCGATAATCTTTACCACGAGGTACTGAAAGGCGCAAAAATGCTGAGGGGAGGATGGAGAGTTTATTCCAGCGGGCCGGGCATATTTATAGGGCTCATCATCGGATATCTCACGGGGATACGCATTGAGAATGGCCACGTAATTATTGACCCGGTAATGCCCCTATCCTTTGATGGTACGGAATTGCACATGCAATTCATGGGCTATCTGACCCGCTTTGTATATCACGTAGGGGAAAAAGGGTATCATCCCGCAAAGATTGTGGTAAATGGCACCCCCATGGATTTGGTATACCAAAACAATCCCTATCGCCCCGGAGGGGCATCAATCCCCTGCCCTACTCTACTTGCGCTACTTGCTAAAGGTGAAAACAGGATTGAGATATTTTTATAGTTCTTCTAACAGTTTCGGCAATACATCTTCCCAAGTTTTTCTATTCAAAACCTCACCCGCTACAAAACAATTTGTATATTGTAGCCTGAAAATAGTGCAGTATCCACAAAAAAAGCCTAACCATGAAAAAAATAAACACATCAGTTTCAATACTCTCATTCTTTGGCTTTATTGCCATAATCGGTTTATGCACCTGCAACCGTCTGGTAAAGATGGAAGAAAGTATTATTCTCGAGTTGAAGGAACAAGGGCTAACGGCTGAAGTGATAAGTGCCGAGCAATTTTTCAAGGGTATCGTCCCTCACAACTTCGAAGCCGCGGCCGGTGCATCATACAAACCTTCGCACAACGAAGATCCCAAAATCCCTGCACAGTGCTGGATTGAAACCGGATATGGAACACAAAATGCCTGTAAATACTGCCATACCGATTACCTTTCGTCCATTGGGCATGGAAACTCTTTCCCCATTGCTGAAGACCAGATTTTTTACAGCTTTCCAAGTTCAAACCTTAACCGTATTCTTTGGCAAAACATTATCTACCCGCAGAATATTGAGTCCCGGCTGAAAGCCGATGGCATTGAAATTCCCCATATTGACGATGTGGAGTACGTGCGGGTTGACAATTGGCTGCCTACCTACAGCAAGGTGCGTGGGGATGGGAACGACAACTGGTTGATTGACCATGACCCTGCAAACAGCTTTGTGCTGTTCCCGGCGCTCAACCCCAACCACTTGTTCCCCTACAATGCTGACGACCCAACCCATGGCAATGCTCATGGCTACATTGATGAGGAGGGTTTTATTCGCAACGAAAGGGAGGAGTACACCGGCTGGCGTGCCGTCAATTTCTTCCCATACGCCATATTCTCGCCACTTACGGGGAGTGTCAGCGGGATCTACATCAGACTACCCCGGGAATACATGCAGACCAATGGTAAGCAGGATATAAACACCTATAAACAGAATCTGGATATTCTGGAAAAAAATATCAAAAACCAACCCTGCGAGTCCACACACTACTTGGGCGATGCTGCACAGGTAAAGGTTAGCAAGGGTTTTTACCCTGTGGGTACCGAATTTGCCCATCCGCTCCACTATGTGGATTTAAGTGCCGATGGCGAAATGGGCACACAGGTAGATGGCGTTATGGCCGACGGAAACGGTTACCGGTACGAATTTCCCGGCACCCGATCCAAGCGGGTTAAGGAGATTCGATACATGTACAAGTGGAAAGAAGTAACCCTTGAGGATATTGCAGATAAGGAAAGCGAAGAGGAATTTGATACCTATATCGGTAGAGAGGGTCAGGGATGGATTGACAACGGAGGGGGGTGGATTATTGCAGCCTACATCGAGAATCGCCATGGCGAGCTGCGCCCGCAAACCACCGAGGAGTTGGCCCAGTGCTTAGGCTGCCATGCCAGAGTTGGTAACACGGTTGATGCCATTTGGTCGTTTCAGCGCAAGTTGCCGGGCTTGGAGGGATGGGCCGATATGAACTACGGAAAATACAACTCCAAATACCCAATGCAAACCAAACTACAGGATTACTACAACGAATCGGCGGGTATGGGCGAATTGGGCTACTTCTTCCATTCGGTTGTGGGAGCCGATCTGTACGGAATTATGCCACAGGAAATCAGGGATGAACTGATGATTTACGCCAAGGACAATGACCTACAAGGCAAACTTGGCATTGCCTACGATATTCATGATGTGTTGGATGACGATGTGCTAAAGGGCCTGGATAGGGAAGAACGGATGCCAAGGCTGTTGGCTCGCCAAAAACTGATGAGGCACTACAGCGCCCAAAAGGAATACCTGGCGTACAGCAAAGCCGATAATAAGTTCTACATAAAGGGAAATATTTTTTACCCCACTACCACAACCATGAAGGCCAACATACAGGGTTACCGTAAGGTGGTTCTGGACCAGAGTTTCAACCTGGGAAAGGATGTGTTTGGCACCGAGTCCGACCACGTTCCATTTACCTTCCGGTCCGATGGCCGGGTTATGGACGAAAAGGGGAATTTAATCCCCACAGGAGCGGTTATCTACAGCCGGCCCTACAACGTTGATGGGGAGGGGATTACCCCAACCGGCATTGTGGCCACCAACGCCGATGGCGATGTGCTGGACAAAGATGGGGAGCCTGTTGATGCGCTGAAAGAGCCCCAGAAAGCCTATGGGCATTTCTCAACCGGTGGGACTTTCGATATTTACTACAACTCCATTATCACGGGCAAACCGGTTGTAAAATAGGCCCACCGACAAAGGATAACAAATGCAAAAACAACAAAGCCCGCCAATAAGCGGGCTTTGCTTGTGTTATCGAATATGATTATAACTTGGAAAGCTCAAGAATCAAATTTACTGAAACAGTATAAACTTGCCCTTCAATCTCATAACTTTCTTCAAAAGTTGACTCTGCTACAATCTTTTGTAAAGTCTTGGTAGTTAACTTAAAAGTAAAACTGGCCATTTCACCCTCATCAGGGTCATCAAATGTTATGGTTAAATTATCGCCCGACAGGCTCCATTGAAAAGTACCCCCGTCATCATCTACCCCTGTATTTCCACTAAAGAATTGAATCCAACCCTGATTCGTTTCTTCTTCATGATGTACCTGCTGCCCATTTAAAAAGGCTGTTGTTGTAACTTTATCAACATTCCATTTACCAACCAAGGTAAACTCCTCCTCCTTTTTACAAGAGGTAAATGCAAGGGCAAGAATGCCAACAAATGCTAAGAATTTAAGTGTTTTCATAGTTTTAAAGTATTTAATAGTTAATAAAAAAGATATAAACGTCCCTTCCAATTATTATGCCATTACAATAAATAGCCATGGGCGTGAAACCCACGGCCTATCCCGACCATGTAAAAGTGAACTGTTCACAAGCGGTCAGGGTGTATTCCTCTGTCCAGTACCAATGGCTACCCATGTCAATCCACAGCTGTGCTTTTGTGGCCGATATGCTGTGAAAAATATAGCTGGCACCATTGTCAATGCGCTGCTCCTCGGTAAATCCCACATCCTCAATCCATAATTTAAAAATAACCGGAATTCCTGAGAAGTTTACTACTTCAATATCGGTGGTATTCTTCCGTTCGCACTCCTTTATCTCTTCGGTACATGAAAGTAAAAAGGCGGAGAATACAATAATTACGAGTGGTAAAATCAATTGTCTGCGCATAGCTATACATTTGATTCGACAAAGTTAGTAACATTTCAACGCTTATTCTACTACTTAAAAAAAATGAAACTTTTAAAGTTTTGTTCCTTAGCCCCAGTTTTTTCCTTATATATCCGGAAATCGCCAATGGATTGACCATTTTCTTGAACAATATCGAACTCAACCAGCGAAAAGCAATATATTGGTGTCTTCATACCATATTACCCTAACCTTTATAAGTTAAATGCTATGGTTAATAAAAGCAATAAACATCCCGTTCCCGAATGTCATCATGCGTTTAAATTAGAAAAATGCCATTATCTTTATAGCTGCTAAAGAAATATGAGCCGTACAATTTCTTACAGCATAAGGCTTTGAAAGAATGATTCCTCGGTTTATGCCATGATTAAGGATTTTCGCTTGGCATTTAAAATGAATACAAAAGTTGACTTGCAATGGCACTGGATACAATTATTGAATTTAAGAACGCCTCCATCTTTCAGGACGACAATCTTGTTCTGTCCGATGTGAACCTGAAAGTAGGCAAGGGCGAGTTCATCTACATCATCGGCAAGGTTGGGAGCGGGAAAACCAGCCTCATAAAGACCATCAATGCCGAGTTGCCCCTTATTAAGGGCGAGGGGGTTGTTTCGGGTTATGCCCTTCATAAACTTCGACGAAGTCAAATTCCATACCTGCGTAGGAAACTTGGCATTGTGTTTCAGGATTTTCAGCTGCTTACCGACCGCACCGTGGAGGACAATCTGCTATTTGTTCTTCGCGCCACCGGTTGGAAAAATAAGCAGGCCATGAGGCAGCGGATTGACGATGTGCTGGAAAAGGTTGGGCTGAAGCACAAGGATTTTAAGATGACCCACCAGCTGTCGGGTGGCGAACAGCAGCGCGTTGTCATTGCCCGTGCACTGCTCAACAACCCCGAAATTATCCTTGCCGACGAGCCCACCGGCAATCTCGACCCCGACACTTCCGATGAGATTATGCAGATTCTTTTCGATATTGCCTCCACGGGGCGAGCCGTGATAATGGCTACGCACAACTACAGCCTCCTCAAGAAGTTTCCGTCAAAAACATTACGCTGCGAGAAGACCAGACTGGAAGAGACCGAGCACACCTCGGAGATTGATTTCGAGAGCCTGATGGAGTAACTACACAAACGCACAATCGCCATCGCCCTCAAGAAAGGCCATGGCATCGCCAAACTCTTCTATTAGGCTATTGGTAGTAAAATAGTTTCGTCTCTGCTTGAGCGAGAGCATGCCAAAAGGCATTAGCCTTTTCAGCCGTTTCCCAATCAAATGATGGTATGTGGTAATTCTGCAAGCACCAAGCTTCAGTGCATGATGCATAATGGCCCTGGCCAAGTACAACTCCTCACCATCCATGCAGCAAATGTAGGGAGTGGTGATATACCTATGGTTCAGATTCAGCATAAGGAACCCCACCAAACGGTTATCCCTGAAAACCTTTACCAGCATACTCTCGAATCGCTTAGGGGAGGATGAGAAAAAGTATTTTTGCCCCATCCTGTCGCCGGCAGGCGATGAAACCAGCCACGGATAGGACAAAATCCACCTTAGCTCAGCCTTGCCACGTTGGGTAGCTGTTAGGTTGGTGGCTTCCTTAAACAGTTTTGCAACCTCCTGGTCGGGTATTTTCAAGTATTCGTACTGAATACCTCGTCCCAACCCAATGGAGTGTAAGTATAGCGGAACGGGGTTGAAAATCTTGAAGAGCGCATCGGAAAATTGCCATAAAGGCTTGAAGGCGCTGAACAGCCTGCTTTTTTTGCTAAGCACCTCCGCCAGACATGGGCGGATATATATCCGATAACCATCCAGAGTGAAGGCTCTCGCAAAGCTGCCCGACTTGTCGTAAACCGCCTTGGATTCCTCGGCGTAGTTGGTGAACAGCAACCGATTGTTCCAATCGGGCATGGCACTTTGCAGTAGCTCGGTGGCGATTCCCTGCCGCCGTAAATTGGGATCAACCCAATTGCCACTGAGCCAGCCAACCTTAACAGATTCATTACCACGGGTAATGAAATCGGGGAGGATGGTGCGATAGCCCACCAGTTTTCCGTCTAAGTATGCCAGGTAGAGAACAACATCCGATGGCGAACAGCGGGGGTTGTTTATGTACGACAGCGCCCTGTGACGGCTTATGGGTATTTGCTCCCATTGGGCATAGCCGGGGGCTAAGACCAGCTCGCCCAGCTCGGAAATGCTTACTTTTTTAATGCTTATCATTGGGGTATGGACATTTTATGCTTACCTACAATTCGCTTTGCGGCATAGTAAAGATACTCGCCCCCAAGAATCCGGCGAGCCCCGTACTTTTTCACTTCCATGGGGATTCGCTGCACTATCGCGGGGGATGGCATTAACTTCAGGCCGGCCGTGCCAAACATCACATCAAAACTTTGGGGTTTATCCCTCAGGAAATGCCTGTAAAACCCGGCTGCAACCCCGTAATCGGTAAAGGGAAATGCAAACATTCGCGGCTGATTGGGAATATTCCGTTCCACCCATTCCAAACTCTGCTCAACCTCGGCTATCTGGCTTTCCACGGGCAGATTGGCAAACAGGGGGTGGCTGTAGCTGTGCGCCCCTATGGTAAAACCCTTTTGGGCCAGCGATTGCAACTCATCTAGGGTGAGGTATGGTCTGACACTCTGCAAATAACCCTTTAAATCAACCCCAAGGGCATGGGCAATACTCTCGATGGTGGGCACCTCGTGGGCACCGAGCGTGAATAGCCGTTCTGTAAAATATTTAGCTCCATGCGCTCTCTCACCCCAAAGGGTGACAGTAAAATCGGGTGCCACAAAGGCATCGCCCGCCTGCACAACGCTATGGGCTATAAGGCTCTGCTTGCATCGGTAGAGCATATCAACGTTGTCAATAAATGCGGGGGTTACAAAAAATGTTGCCGGTATTCCCTTTTCCAAAAGGATGGGGGCAATCACCTGTGCAACCTCGCGGAATCCGTCGTCGAAGCTGAGGTACAGGGCGGGCTTAGGCAAACGTTTTTGCCCCGAAATTACCAAGGGTACCTCGGCTGCGGATATGGGAATATAGTGCTTCAGCATGAAATCCAAATCCTTGGCAAAATCATGGGGGCTGACAACGGGATAGAGATGTTTGATGTGGGCAGGGCAATCGTCGGAAACCAGATGGTAAAAGGGTGCAATCAACTTAAATCCACCGCAGCGGGTGAGCCACCGAAACGGCAACAGAGCCGATGCAGAGTAGAAGAAGCGTTTAATCATCGCCTGAATATCTTTAGAATTAAGGGCAAGCGATTAATCACCAGGCGGTTATACTCACAAGGTGTGGCTCCGAACCCTTTGTAAAACCGTGCTATGGATTCAATATCCGACCCTTCAAAATCGAGGATAAGGGGCGTTTCGGAATGGAGATTTATGAAATGATCAACCAGTGCAAACATGGCCCTCTGCTCAAGACCCTCCTTACCGGACGAGGCCAAAAGGTATATGGCCTTGCCATTGGAAATGAGGAAGAACGCTGAGGCACACAGCTCGTTGCGTTGGGTATAGGCACCCAAAAGTTGCCCCACACCGCGCTCCAACGACTGGGTCATTATCCTTGTTAGCATCTGGAATTGCTTCTTCTTAAGGGGTACAATCAGGCTTTCACGTTTTAAATCCAGCATTTGCATGGGGGTAACCCCCTTTGAAATGGTTATGCCATGTGCCACTGCCCTGGAGATATTCCTTTTGGTGTTGGTAGAGTACCGCCCCGAGAGAACGGGATAGGTCTCTATGAGGTCGAGGTGGTGGGTGATCCGACCAATTACTTTGGCTGAGGGGTAGTCAACCCTGAGGTACGTGTTCAGTTGTATGGAAATGTATTTGAACTTCGCCGGAATGGCATCGAGAAACCTTGAAACCAGCTCGGGCGTGATATGCCCTGTGGAGAACAAACCCAGCTGCTGCGTGAAGTATGGCTGATAGAGGTAGTGTATCCCGAATTTCACGTTGTGAACCAGCGGAAACACCGATTGATAATCATCTGCAACAAGCGCATCCCAACCATGTGCAACGATATCCAAATACCACGAGTAGGCATACACCATTCCGTTCACGGAACCGGCAATGCACTCATCCCATTTCCGGGTATCAACCTCGTGGCGTTTAACGTATGAAATATTCAATGCTACATGGCTTTTACACGGTTAACAATTTCGCCCAAAACATTCTCCCACCCTTTCCACTCGTTGATGCCCGACAACGATTCGTTGTGCCACAGCGTTGAGAAGGTTCCACCCACCCGCTTGACCCGTTGGGCCAATTCAAGGGTTCGCTGAGCGGCAGTTTGGGCATTGCACCCCATGGTGAGCAAGGCCCTGTCCATCACCTGAAAGGGAACGATGGTCAAAGGTAGCTCTTTTTCATCCATCAGGTCGTAAAACCTGAATGGGGTGCAGGTACTTGCCCGAAACCCGATGGCATTGGAATAACCCATGGAGTATTCGTGGGTGATACCCAGCCCGGCAAGCAGCCTGTGAGTGTGCGGCATGCGAAAACGAAGGTAATGCTGACGGCTGGCCGTTATGGGCTGGCCAACCACCTCCGACAGACCGTTCAACTCTTCCCTAACCGTCTGCAACACGTCTCCCGAGGCATAGGAGGGGTGAATGCCAACCCGATATTCCGAAGCAATGCGCTTTATAAGGGCTTGCATCGATTGGTTACCTAGCGGAACGCTTTTGTCAAATCTCCCTCGCTTACCACCCAGCATAAACCAAACGGCATCAGGGCATTGGATTAGGATTTGGAATAGCCTATGGTAAGTATCGAAGGGGTCGGGGCGGGAACCCAAAAATACTGCCAAACGTCCTGCAAAATCAGCAAAACGAAAATGGACCAAGGCTTTGCCAAGCCCAAGGCATGATTGCAGCAATCCCCTGTGCTTGAATGCATAGGCATTGTCAATATCAATGGTGGGGATGAACTGGAAACTCCTCTCCTTAATGGCAACGTCGGGAAATTTTTGTTTAATAATGGTTTCCAGCTCTTTGACCCACATATCCACCAGGGGAATCTCCAAAAAACTCTCCCTGTGCGCCAAACTTGCAGTGGAAGGGAAGCGTCTATGCTCATCACTTTCAAATGGCAGATACTCCTCGTACCTCGAAATCAGGTAGAATGCTGCGGCGAATAAATCGAATGGAATTTGGGCATGAGGGTTGGTTTCGAAAAATATGGGAACCGAATTCCAACAACCCATCGTTACCGCTTGTCGGGTTATGCCCGATTCGCCAAGTAGCCCATGCGGGCTAATGCTGATGGCATCGTCGAACTCCACATCGCCATAGGCGATTTTTGCACCCGCAAAACTGCTGAATTGATCGCGATTCTCCGTAAGAACCACCTCAAATCCAAGCATCTCGCCCAGTATGTGTTGAGTGATATACTGCAAACGGGGGGTTACCGAATCGGCCCAAACAGCTATATGCATAGTTGTTGACTATTATCTAGCTAAAATACCCATTTAATAGAAAAATATTGTGCCCACGACCGAAAATAGGCAGTAGTTTGTTCCCATTTAACAATAATTTTTATACTTTTGCAGCCATCACCAAGACCTGATTCAATATGGACGAGGACCCTTATCCTAGTAAAACAAGAGTATTAACTAATCTGTAGGGTGCCTCGCTGTTTCCTTACAGATGAAATTGTAAGGAGACCCATTTATGGTGGAAATAATTGTCAATTTCCAGGAACTAGTTCAGGAAAAACAATGGAAAACTATCCGGGATGAGATAGTTACGCTTGATCCATTGCAAATTGCCGAAATAATTGAGGAGCTGTCAGACGATGAGGATTTGATTGTATTCCGTTTGCTTCCTCGTGAGTTGGCCAAATCTACCTTTCAACATCTTTCGCACGATAAACAGGAAGAGATTATTGAAGGCCTGGCCCACAACGTCAACAAGTTGTCCAGCCTGCTGAACGACTTGGACCCCGACGACAGGACTGCCTTTTTTGAGGAATTGCCCGGCGAGATAGCCCAAAGGCTGATTCAACTCCTCTCTCCGCAGGAACGCAGGATTGCCACCACCCTGCTTGGGTACCCCGAGGATAGCATCGGGCGATTGATGACCCCCGAATTTGTTGCCATTAAACCCCACTATACTGTGGAAGAGGCGCTGAACCACATCAGAAAATTCGGAAGGGATTCGGAAACCCTTAACGTAGTGTACATTGTTGATAATCAATGGAAACTCATTGACGATATTAGGATAAGGGAGATAATTCTGGCCACACCTGACCAGAAGATCGAAGAGCTGATGGACTACCGCTTCGTTGCGCTCAGCGCATTTGACGATCAGGAGATGGCCGTGCGGGTTTTTCAGGATCAGGACAGGGTGGCCTTGCCCGTGGTGAACTCCGAAGGCTTGCTCCTGGGTATTGTAACCTTCGACGACATGATGGACGTTGCCGAAGAGGAGACCACCGAGGACTTCCATAAATTCGGAGCCTTTCAGGAAGCCGTTGTCAACCCCTTGAAAGCAAAGATATCTTCGCTCTACAAGACACGTGTGGTATGGCTTACCGCACTCGTTTTTGTTAACGTTTTTTCGGGTGCAGCAATCTCTAAGTTTGAAAGCGTAATCCAGTCGGTGGTATCGCTGGTGTTCTTCTTACCCCTGCTTATTGACAGCAGCGGGAATGCCGGTTCACAATCAGCAACGTTAATGATACGATCTCTGGCCGTTGGTGAAGTCAAACTATCGGACTGGTACAGGTTAATAGGAAAAGAGGTACTTGTATCGCTGCTTTTGGGGATTACCATGGCCATTGGAGCAGGCATTGTTGCCAATTTCAGATCTCCCGAAATAGTCGTAGTGGTCGGGCTAACCATGGTCTTAACCGTAATGGCAGGGAGTCTGATTGGTATGCTGTTGCCATTTATCTTTACCAAGCTGAAACTCGACCCGGCAACAGCCAGCGCCCCTCTGATAACATCCATTGCCGATATTTCGGGGGTTCTGATCTATTTTTCCATTGCCAGATGGTATTTGGGACTTTAGCCGTATTGCTGTTAGACATCCACATCAACCACTGTTATCCCTGTTCCGCCAAATTCAATGTGCTCATCGGCAAACGAATTGACAAAAGGAATAGTTTTCAGGAAGGTTCGTATCTGCTGCCGCAGGATGCCATTGCCTTTTCCATGGAGAATGCGTACTCTCGATATGCCAATCATGGCGGCATCGTCAACTAGATTTTGCACAGCCTCCAGAGCCTCCTCGGTTCTGTAGCCCCTTATATCGATTTCGGGCTTGAAGTTAAGCCTGCGCTGCTGAAGGCTATGACTAAAGCTCGACTGAGGCGAGCGGATAATCTGCCCCTGCTGTTTGTAATCGGCACCGGTTGCCCTCTGCAACTTTTTCAAATCCACAGATGTTAGCATATTCCCGAAGGCCACCACAGCGCTCTTGTTAGAAACCTCAACGATTTCGCCTACAACGCTTTGTCCCGTCATCTTCACCCTATCGCCCTTTACCAAGGGATCGTCGGGCTTGGGCTCGTCCTTTGGCTTGGCCTTGGCCAAACCCTTTTTAATGCTTCGCTCTTTATTCCTCTCCTGCCTGCGCTGCAGCTGCTCCATCTTGCGGACTATGGTTTCATCATCTATACCCTCCTGCTTCACATTGGCCTTGTACTCATCCAGCTGTTTGCGTGCCTCACGGGTTTTCTCTTTCTCTGCCGCCGACTCCCTAATCTCCTTTATGGTATTCTCAATCATCTTATTGGTTTGCGACAGCAGGGCCTGAGCCTCCTCCTTGGCCTTGCGCAATATCTCTTTCCGCTGGCTTTGAAGGGCATCCAATTCAACCTCCAGCCTCTTTTCATACTCCTCGGCTTTCTTGCCCGATATGCGGATATTCTCCCGCTTCCTTTCCCAGTAGCGCTTGTCGCGCGTAATCTCACGCAAATGCTTTTCAAAAGTCGTGTAGTCGGTTCCCGTTTTGCTCTCGGCGGTTTTCAGAATATCAGTGGGAAGCCCGATTTTTTGGGCAATCTCAAAGGCAAAACTGCTTCCCGGCTTACCCATCTCCAGCTTGAAAAGGGGCTCAATCCTACCCGAGTCGAACATCATGGCTCCGTTGATAATGCCATCGGTGCCAGCGGCAAAGTGCTTAAGATTTGAGTAGTGCGTGGTGATAACCCCAAAGGTTCCCATTTCGTTGAGCTTTTGCAAAATCGCCTCGGCAATGGCACCCCCCGCCAAGGGATCGGTACCGGCACCAAATTCATCAATGAGCACCAGAGTATGGCCATCGGCGTGCCTGATGAAATGCTTCATGTTGATTAAATGCGAACTGTAGGTGCTTAGGTCATTCTCAATGGATTGCTCATCGCCTATGTCGATAAAGATTTTGTTGAATAGCCCCATCTCGGAGTTCTCCATGACGGGTGGCAAAAATCCGCACTGCAGCATGTACTGTGATACGCCGATGGTTTTAAGGCAAACCGACTTCCCCCCTGCGTTTGGCCCCGAAATCAACAGGATATGATGGTGGGCATTCAACTCCATATCGAGGGGTACAACCTCCTTGCCTTCGCGTCTTAGGGCTAACATGAGCAACGGGTGTGCCGCCTTGCGGAGATACATCCGCGGGCTATCGTGCAGGATGGGTTTTGCTCCTGACACATTCACTGCAAACATCGCCTTGGAATGTAAAAAGTCGATTTCTCCAAGGAAATCGTATGAATGTAGCAACTCGGGCAAGTAGGGGCGAATGGTATCGGATAGTTCTACCAGTATTCTGATGACCTCGCGCTTCTCATCGTACTCCAACTCCTTAATCTCGTTGTTTATCTCCACCACCTCGATGGGTTCGATAAAGACGGTCTTCCCCGTGGCTGATTCGTCCTGAACAAACCCCTTAAGCTTACGCTTATTGGCAGCGCTGACGGGGATAACAATACGCCCATCGCGGATTGATGTTGTGGCCTCATTATCGACAATGCCCGCTGCCTTCGCCGCTTTGAGAATTGCGCTCATGCGCTTCGAAACCGCCTCCTGTTTCGATGCCATCTCGCCCCGTATTCGGGCCAGCTCGGGAGAAGCGTTATCCTTAATTTTTCCAAAACGATTGATTATAGCATCAATGCGCTGCGCGACGAAGGGAAAATAGTCCACATCCTCGGCCAACCGAGTAAGATGGGGATATTTCGGCGTTTCGCCCTTTCGGAAAAAGGTTGTCAACGCCTTAATGGTATCAATGGATTTTCGAAGCGTGAAGAGTTCGGTCTCGTCTAACCAAGAGCCCTCATGCTTAATACGTTCGAGAAAGGGGGTGGCATCGGCATAGCCATCCACAGGGAATGACTCCTCCATGAGGCAGATGGTCTTCATCTCGGCAGTCTGCTCAATCCATTCCTGCACATCCCCAAAGTCGTTTGAGAATTGGGCATCCATGGTCTTTTTCTTGCCCAGCGGGCAAAAACACATATCGGCCACCTGGCTGCGGATTCGGTCAAATCCGATTTTCTCCTCAAAGCTGTTTGGGTAGATACTGTGCATGGCTCATCTGTTGGTTACAAAGGTAGCAAGCATTCGGCAATTTCATCAAATGAAATGGCCAATATCCCTTTTAATGCTCCGGGCACAGGGCTGAAATCCAAAGTTTTTACTACTATTGCCAACGATTAACGGTTAATAGCAAACCAAAAATCGCACACCCATTGGCATGGGCAGACAAATAAATCAGGAATAAAATGGCTGTATCGCCTCAGTGCAGCCGTTATTTTACAATTCCTGCAAATCCCATGAAGGCCAATGCAAGGATACCCGCCGTTAGAAGGACAATGGGAACACCCCTCATGCCCTTAGGAACATTGGACAGCGCCAGTTGCTCCCTGATTCCCGCCATGATAATCAGCGCCAGCCCAAAGCCGATGGCCGTGGCAGCGCCAAAAACAACGCCCTCCAGCAGGTTGTAGTTCTTTTTAATAACCAGTATGGCCACCCCCAGCACAGCACAGTTGGTGGTGATTAGGGGTAGAAAAATACCCAGGGCCTGATATAGCACAGGGCTCAACTTCTTCAGTATAATCTCAACCATCTGCACCAGGGCAGCGATAACCAGAATAAACACGATGGTCTGCATATACGCAATCCCCAGAGGATTGAGCACATAGTGCTGCAGCAAAAAGGTTACTATGGTGGCCAGCACAATCACAAAGGTAACCGCCCCGGCCATGCCCATGGATGTTTCAATTTTATTGGATACCCCGATGAAAGGGCATATTCCTAAAAACTGGGCAAGAACAACGTTGTTGACAAATATTGCCGCAATGATGATTAGAATGTATTCCATGACAACCTCCTGCTATTTTTTGATTCTGTTGAATAGTGCAATAAGGTAGGCCAGGGCAATGAATGCTCCCGGGGCCAGTATGAATACGATGATGCCATCGCCACTGATAAACTTATGGTCGAATATGGATCCGCTGCCCAGCACCTCTCTTACGGTACCAAGCAGAGCCAATGCAAAGGTGAAACCCAGTCCCATTCCAATACCATCGAGGGCCGATTGGAACACGTTGTTCTTGTTGGCAAAGGCCTCGGCACGGCCAAGCACGATGCAGTTAACCACAATGAGCGGGATGAAGATGCCCAGCTTCTCGTAGAGTGTCTGCGTATAGGCCTGCATAACCAAATCGACAATGGTAACGAAGGTGGCAATGATTACAATGTAGGCAGGGATGCGCACCTTGTCGGGAATGAGCCGTGCCAGTAGCGAAATGACCACGTTGGAACCCAGCAATACAAACGTGGTGGCCAGGCCCATGCCCAATCCGTTCATGGCCGACGAGGTGGTAGCCAATGTTGGGCACATACCCAAAACAATCACAAAAATGGGGTTCTCCTTGAGAATACCCTTGGTTAAATTGTAGAACTTATTCATTGTACACCTCCTTCCTTAAGAGCCTTGTATGCACGTTCCACGGCATCGCAATAGGCCCGGGATGTTATGGTTGAAGCAGTGATGGCATCTACGTTTCCGCCATCCTTAACAACGCTAAGCTTAAAACTTTCGGGATTTTTACCCTCGAATTGCACGCTGAAATTTGACTTTTTGGGATCCATCTTATCGCCCAGCCCGGGGGTTTCCTTGTGCGATACCACTGCTACTTTGTTTATAGTGCCATCGGGCAGGAAGCCCACCATCAGCTCAATGAGCCCTGCAAAACCATTCATGCTAAATGTTTTCACTGCTGTTCCAACCAGTTCGCCATCCTTTTTGGCTGGGAACAGGGTTAATTCCCCTCCATCCATTTCAATGGTTTTGGCCTCCTCATAGGGCTGATTGTCAAATTCGGGCACCACTACCTCGATGGCCGAGTTTATTTTGAGCATCTGAGCCTTGACAATGGCTTCATTGGTAAACTGATGTACTAACCCCAGGGCTGCCGATGCAACCAAAGAAATAATCAACAGGGTCAGTGTCATATTTTTAAAATTCGATTCAACGTTAGCCATTTTTCTTAACCTCCTCTCCAAATCTTTTTGGTTTAACATATCTGTTGATCAGCGGGACAAAGGCATTCATGATTAGAATTGCAAAGGAAATACCCTCAGGGTATGCGCCCCACACCCTGATGATAACGGTAATCAATCCGATGCCTACGCCGAATATCCACATCCCTTTGGGGTGCATGGGCGAGGTAACGTAATCTGTTGCCATGAATATGGCTCCCAGCATCACACCACCCGTAAGCAGATGGAAAAGTGGATCGGCATTGGTCTGAGGGTTAATCAGCCAAAGGATTCCCGTAAAAGCAACGATGGTGGTAAAGATGGAAACGGGGATATGCCATGTGATTACTTTAGTGACAAGAAGCCACACAAATCCGATTATCAGGGCAAAAGCGGCAATCTCGCCCAACGATCCGCCCATGGTACCCATAAACAACTGCATATGGCTGGGTATCTGTTCGGAAATAACGCTCATGGTGTCGCCCTTGCCAAGACCCTCCTTAACAATGGCCAACGGGGTTGCCCCGGTAACGGCATTGATGTACGACATGCGCGACTCAATGGGCAGCGGCCAGCTGGTCATGTGAACCGGGAAGGAGATGAGCAGGAATACACGCCCTACCAGCGCGGGGTTAAAGGGGTTGTTACCCAACCCTCCGAAACTCATCTTCCCCACCCCAATGGCTATAATGGCACCTATTACCACAATCCACCATGGAAGGTTGCTGGGCAGGTTGAAAGCCAGAATTAGCCCCGTAACCAGTGCCGAGCCATCGGAGATGGTTGGTTTAACCTTAAGTAAGAACTTTTGGATAAGGTACTCAAATAGTAAGCACGAGGTAATGGAAATCAGGGTTACAACAAGCGCACCCATCCCAAAGTAGAAAAGGGTAACAGCAAAAGCAGGAACAAGTGCCAGCACCACATTGAACATCAACCTTGAGGTTGACTCCCCGCTGTGTGTATGGGGCGATGGCGAGACGACTAAAAGTTTGTTCATTATGTTAGTGTTTTATCTTTTGAATTTCAATGAGAAATAAGAATAGGATTAACTTTTTCGGGCTCTAATCATGGCAAAAACTTCCGTTTTCCCAAGCCGTATGTAATCGAGCAGGGGCAGGTTGGCAGGGCACACAAAACTGCACGAACCGCATTCCATGCAATCCACCACCCTTTCCGGCTCCATCCTGTCGTAGAGCCTACGTTGCGCAAGCTGGTTGAGCAGATATGGTTCGAGCCCCATGGGGCATGCAGACACGCACTTGCCACAACGAATACACGAGGGTTGGGCTTCGCCCCGAAGCGATTCTTTGGATGGAAATAGGATAACACCCGATGTTCCCTTGGTAACGGGGGCTTCCACACTATTGATGGCCTTACCCATCATGGGACCGCCGTTAACCACCTTACCCACATCCTCAGGCAAACCACCCGCTGCTTCAATGAGCTTAGATATAGGTGTGCCAATACGTACCAGATAGTTACCGGGGTTCTTCACTCCCTTTCCGGTTATGGTTACAATCCTCTCAACCAATGGCTTTCCCTTTTGAACCGCCTCATAAACGGCCAAAGTGGTTCCCACGTTGTGTACCACAGTTCCAACATCAATGGGCAAGCCACCCGAGGGAACCTCGCGCTTGATAAGCGCTTTTATCAGTTGTTTTTCACCTCCCTGCGGATACTTAACCCTTAATGGATAAACCTCTATGCCGGGATAACCGGTACTCACATTCTTCAGATGTGCAATGGCATCGCGCTTATTGTTCTCAATGCCGATTAATGCCCTCTCTGCACCCAGCACCTTTTTTAGCACCATGATGCCCACCATCAGCTCATCGGCTTTCTCTAACATCAGTCTGTGGTCGGAGGTGAGGTATGGTTCACACTCAACCCCGTTGATAATCAGCACGTCAACCTTTTTACCCTTGGGAACTGCCAACTTCACATGCGAAGGGAAGGTGGCACCGCCCAATCCCACAATTCCCGCCTCGTTGATTTTGACAATGAGCTCCTCGGACGAAAGCGAAATCTCTTTTTTCACGTCAGCCGTTCTGTCAATCCCCTCCATCCACTCATCGCCCTCAACCTTGATGGTTATTGCCGGCTTTTTATAGCCCGTGGAGTCTAAAATGGGGTCCAACGATTCCACCACCCCCGATACCGACGAGTGGATGTTGGCCGAAACAAACCCGTTGCTCTTGGCAATCAGCTGCCCTACCCTAACGCTATCGCCCTTGGCAACAACGGGGGTTGCAGGCGCGCCAATGTGCTGGGCAATGGGAATGGAAACCTGCTCGGGTAGCGGCAAAACTTCGATGGGCCTGCTTGCCGACAGCTTATTCTCGGCGGGATGAACCCCGCCCTTGGGAAAAGTTTTTAACATTATTCAGCAGTATTTCTAATATCGAACAATTGGTTACAATTTATTATCAATCTATGATTTAGATTTTCTTGCCATCTACAGGCATTACATTTTGCTCCTCATCATGCCGTTTCGGAGCCCACCTCAACCTCCTCCTTCTTCTTGCGTGGTGGGAAATTGGCCTCGAGAATGGCTCCCGTGGGGCACACTTCAACACACTTGCGACACAGCTTACACTTATTGAAATCGATATATGCCAAAAAGTTCTCTATCACAATGGAGTCGTGAGGGCATGCCTTGACACACAAATTACACCCGATACATGCCACCGCGCAACTTTTCTTGGCAATACCGCCCTTATCCTTGTTCACGCACGACACGAAAATGCGCTTACCTTTGGGCCCTTTTTTCCTCAACTCGATAATGGATTTCGGGCAGGCCTTGATACATGCGCCGCAAGCGGTGCAATTCTCCTCGCTAACCACCGGCAAACCTGTGGCCACATCAATATGTATGGCATCGAACTTACAAACCTCAACACAGTCGCCCAGCCCAAGGCACCCAAACTGGCACCCCGTATCGCCGCTGAAAATGGTAGTGGCACTTTTGCATGATGAAGCTCCGTTGTAAACACTGGTTTTGGGCCTGTGCTGGGGTGCTCCCGCGCATCGCACCACAGCAATCATGGGGTCCTGCGCCACGGCATCCTTCCCTACAACCTTAGCGGCAGCAGCAAAAACTGCGTTGCCTCCCGGCGGGCAAAACATATCGGTGATGTCATCGGCCTTAACAAACGCCTCGGCAAATCCTCTGCAACCGGGGTAGCCACACCCTCCGCAATTGGCACCGGGCAATACAGCCTCAACGGCATCAATCCTTGGGTCCTCATACACCTTGAACTTTTGGGCTACAAGGTAAAGAACAACCGCAGCCAATACCCCCAAGGCACTAAGCATCAAAACGGTAGAAATAATGATAGAATAACTCATGTCATTCAAAGTTTATTTAACTGGTTCTATGTCGAAAGTAAAACGTTTGGAAACTCTGTTCTTAAAGCCATATAAGGCCAGGTAGTAGGGAACAAGTACCGAAAGCGAAATCAATCCCGCCATCGCCTCGTGCACTTTGCATACCGAGAGCAGGATAAGAGAGAGAAGCACTAAAAAAAAGGGTAAAATATAACCCAGGAATAAAGCCCTGAAACCGAGGGATTGTCGTAAAATAACCTTTACATCCTCTCCCACCCTATAATCGTGATTGGGTTTTTGAACTACCACGGTTTTCTGAGATGAACCGGACATACCGCAAACTCCCTGCGCATGACAACCAGCACAGGCTGAGTTGCTTGTGATGCACACAATCACCTCGTCGGGTGTAATCTCTTGCACTCTTCCAATATGGTCAACCGTTTTGGCAGCTTGCGTCATATTCCTTAACCCTACGAAAATTGACTACAAAAATAAATTTCTTTATCAATCCTTTGTGGTTAACGCCAAACAAGTTTATAATTTAGTTTCATTATAAATAAGCAGCATGGAGGCGTGCGTTTATCTTAAAATTCTATTTTTGATTTCGTGTATTGGCAGTTCTTCATGGCATCTTTGTGTTTGACCATTTACCAAAAGAATAGCCACGTACATTTGTAAAGTATTGCTAATTTTGAATTGGCATTTTGGAAGTAGATGAAAAGTTTTCTATCCCGCATCAACAATATTCAGCTTAAAGCTCTTCATAAGCTTGGGCCCTATAGGATTACCCTCATTTTAAGCTGTTTGGTGGGTATCCTCAGCGGATTGGCCGCTGTTATTTTTAAGAATACCATACACTATACCCGCGATGTGCTGGAAACCATTTTGGAGCAGGGAACCCTCGGTTACCTATACCTTGCACTTCCCGGCGTGGGGATAATCATCACTGTGCTTTATATCAAATATTTCGTAAAAGATGAAATTGGACATGGCATTTCGAGGATACTCTACTCCATCTCGAGGCAGGGCAGTAAGCTGAAAAGGCACAACATGTACACCTCCATGGTTTCCAGTTCCATTACCATTGGCTTTGGGGGTTCGGTAGGTGCTGAGGCACCCATTGTATATACGGGTGCGGCCATTGGTTCGAACATCGGCCAACTCTTCCATCAGAACCGAAAGAATATCACTCTCCTGCTGGGATGTGGGGCAGCCGGAGCCATTGCCTCAATTTACAAGGCTCCCCTTGCAGGGCTTGTATTTACTCTGGAAGTTCTTATGCTCGACCTTACCATGACTTCCATTGTTCCCCTGCTCATTGCTGCCGTATCGGCCACCACCGTCTCATATTTCCTGCTGGGCAAAGAGGTTACACTGGCATTCGATATTGTTGAGCATTTTGCGCTGTATAAAATTCCCTTTTACATAATCCTTGGCATTTTCTGCGGGTTAACCTCCTATTACTTCACCCGCACAACCATGCGGGTTGAGAGTAGATTTGCGGCAATAAAAAAACCTTACAAGAAAATACTGTGGGGCAGCCTGATTCTGGGCTTGCTCATTTTCCTTTTCCCTCCGCTATACGGCGAGGGTTTTGAAACCCTTCAGGCACTTCTTAACGCCGAACCCGCATCAATTCTTAACAACAGCCTGCTGTATCCGCTACGCGAGAATCCCTGGATAATTGTTGCCTCATTGGGTTTTCTGCTACTCTTTAAGGTGTACGCCATGGCGGCAACCACGGGTGCCGGAGGTGTTGGAGGGATATTTGCCCCCACGCTGTTCATGGGCGGAGTGGCCGGGTACTTCGTGTCGAAAACACTCAACCTCTCATTTAACTTTGGGCTTAATGAGGGCAACTTCACCCTGGTGGGGATGGCCGGCATGATGGCAGGTGTTATGCACGCTCCGCTCACGGCCATCTTCTTAATTGCAGAGCTCACAGGGGGTTATGCCCTTTTCATCCCCCTAATGATAACGGCTACAATATCATACATTACCGTGATGTATTTCGAACCCCACACGATATATACAAAACGTTTGGCTGCAAGGGGAGATTTGATAACCCACCATAAGGATAAGGCAGTATTGACCGTATTGCAACTGGGCAGCGTGATAGAGAATGATTTCGTCACTGTCCAACCCGATGATACGCTGGGAATATTGACTCAGGCAATAAGCAAATCGCGTAGGAATATTTTCCCTGTGGTAGATTCCGAAGGAATGTTCATCGGGATTGTTCAGATGGATGACATCAGGGAGCTCATGTTCGATTCGCACATGTACAACTCCATTTACGTTCGTGAGTTGATGACTCTACCGCCCGAATTCATCTCCATTGACGAACCTATGGAAAGCGTTGTGCAGAAGTTTGAGATAACCAATGCCTGGAATTTACCTGTGTTGGAAAACGGAAAATACCTTGGATTTGTATCCAAATCCAAGGTATTTTCCGCCTACCGAGATGTGCTTGTGCAATTCTCGGACGAGTAAAACTTTTTTTAACTCTTCAAATTACTAACCACTAACTATATTTGCCTAACTCATCGAGTTTAACGGGATCTATAATTTCAATGGTTTTACCCCCGATTCGAATAATGCCCTCGGTATTGAACTCCGAAAGTGTTCGAATCACATTCTCTCTCGAGAAACCAATCATTTGAGCTATCTCATTGCGTCCGATGAGAAGCGTAAAGGTGTTATTCTTAAATACAACCGTAGAAAAATGCAGGAGCAATTTTGCCAGTCTGCCCCTTACGTTATTCAAAGCGCTACTTTTCAACTTTTCAAAAAGAGTAAAGGTGAACGTTTCGTTGCCATACTCAATGGCCTTTATGGCAACCTGTCCATTCTCTCCCATTATTTTTTTTACTAAATCCATGGGCACATACAAAAGGGTCGTGTCGGTAAGCGATACTGCCGAAAAAATGTATTTCTCGGACGAGAGCACCAACGGAAGGCCTATGTAATGCAAAGGTGGGATAATATCAAAAATAAAATTTTTCTCCCCTTGGTCCACTTCAATCTTCAAATACCCCTCCAACAACAACACGAGGTGAGAAATAAATTCCCCCTTTTTAAAAATGGTTTCCTTCCTGCGATACTCAACAGTTGTGGTTTTCAGCAGTATTTCATCAATCTCCTGTGGCGAGAGCTGGCTGAAGAGCCAATTCTTTTGTAAAATTTGAACTTTTGCTTCGTTATTCATAACTCACTCTTTTTTTTAAATTATCTTATCATAAAACCTTTCTCAAACTGAAACACCGGAAAAAGTTAAATCATCAATCGGTATTGAAAATATCATTATGCATTATCGCAACTTGCGATTCTTTTTTTCGCAATTCTTAATGCACTTTTAAATCTCACTCCACCCCATTAATAAACTTTCTTTATGGTTGTATTTGCATTTTTCTATATCTATATACGTATTAGAAAAAAAGGGTTATCGCTTATGGCTGTAATTGTGATTAATAGCACCAAATCAGGGGGTAAATGCGACGAAATAATTGACAAAAATTAAATTTAACATGCCAATTTTGCAATCTGCTTTATTTAAGAAACTCATGAACCACCTGATCGATTTTTTTAACAAAAAATCCATTCTGATCGTTGACGACGATCACATGAGTGCACTCCTGCTAAAGGAGAATTTAAAATTTTTAAATACTACTCTTTTGGTGGCCTACAACACCCATGATGCCATTGAGATATTCAAATCGAATCCTGATATAGCACTGGTACTACTCGATCTAAAATTTCATACAGGCTGTGGATATGAGGTGGCCAAGCAGATGAGGGAATTGAGTCCCAAGGTAATAATCATCGCTCAAACAGCAATGGCCATCGATGAGGAGCGAATCAAACTCAAACACAGCTGCTTTGACGGTTATATTTTTAAACCAATCCTCAGCGATTTGCTCCTGAAAACCATTTCAAACCTTATACCTTAGGCGCTTCCCGATGCCCGGCTCTGATGCGTTTAATCACTCCTAACGTTTATTAGTGAACTCTTTAAATTAAACGCTTAAATGCTCCTGAAAGGCCTTTTGCCTTGCTGGAACGCATGTCATTTTAAACCGTTTATGCCAATCTTAATCTTAAACTCCGGACAAGGAATGATGATTTCTCCCGTTAATCTGCGAAATTGAATTGAATAGTATTTTAAAGGTAGCACGAAGTATGCTTTGAAATAGTTTTTTCTAACATCTTAATATCTTAAATTTGTCAAAAAAAACATTATGACAAGAGATAAAGTAGTATTCGACCTGATAGATCAGGAAAGACAACGCCAAATGCATGGCATTGAGTTAATTGCCTCAGAAAACTTTGTTAGCCCCCAGGTGCTTGAGGCCATGGGCTCCGTTCTCACCAATAAATACGCCGAAGGATACCCCGGAGCACGCTACTATGGTGGATGCCAAATAGTTGATCAAACTGAACAGCTTGCCATAGACAGGCTGAAAGAGCTATTCAATGCTGAGTATGCCAACGTACAGCCCCACTCTGGAGCCCAGGCCAACATGGCAGTTTTCATGGCCGTTATGCAACCCGGTGATACTTTCCTGGGTTTAGACCTATCGCATGGCGGTCACCTTTCGCACGGATCACCCGTTAACATGTCGGGAATCTGGTATAACGCCGTGTCGTATGGGGTAAGACAGGATACCGAGACCGTGGATTACGACCAAATGGAAAAATTGGCCGTTGAGCATAAACCCAAATTGATTGTGGGTGGAGCATCGGCCTATTCGCGGGAATGGGACTATAAAAGAATGCGCCAGATAGCCGACAAGGTGGGCGCAATCCTGATGATTGACATGGCACACCCCGCAGGGCTTATAGCCGCAGGGCTGTTAGACAACCCCACGAGGTATGCACATATAGTAACCTCAACAACCCACAAAACCCTCCGTGGTCCAAGGGGTGGCATTATCCTGATTGGGAAAGACTTCGACAATCCCTGGGGGCATAAAACGACCAAAGGCGAAATTAAAAAGATGTCGCAAATATTGAACAGCAGCGTCTTCCCGGGCGTTCAAGGGGGTCCACTGGAACATGTCATAGCATCCAAAGCTGTAGCTTTTGGTGAGGCGCTACAACCGGAGTACAAACTTTACCAAACCCAGGTTAAGAAGAATGCAGCCGAAATGGCCAAAGTATTTATGAGCAAGGGCTACAAGGTAATCTCGGGAGGAACCGATAATCACTCCATGCTCATCGATCTGCGTACAAAATTCCCCGACATCACAGGAAAAAAAGTGGAAAATACGCTGGTCATTGCCGATATTACCATTAATAAAAATATGGTGCCTTTCGACTCCCGCTCTCCTTTCCAAACATCGGGCATCCGTATTGGCACTCCCGCCATCACTACCAGAGGGCTTAAGGAACAACATATGCCTTTGATAGTTGACATGATTGACGAGGTAATTTCGAACATTGATGACGAAAAAGTGATTGAAGGCGTGCGCAAAAAGGTGAATAACCTTATGCACGATTTCCCGCTTTTCGCATGGTAATTAAAAAAAAATCATTCTTACCCCGGCGCAGTCCGGGGTATTTTTTTTATGGCCAACGGCAATTTTTGTTGCATTAGCGGGTTATTCCACAAATAATGTTGCTACCTTTGAAACAACTAAACTTTAACAAACCAAACATGGAACCCTTTTCAATCAATTTAAACCAAATGGAAGAGAGAGGGGGACGGTATAAACGTTACCTCCTGACCCTGGGGATTATTTTTATCGTTATTTCTGTTATCTCCTTCTTGCTGCTCCATAAAAAAGAAGGAACCAGCCTTTGGGTTTTCCTCCCCATAGTTATTTACATCCTGCTTTTCATCTACTTCGCTTACGTAGGCTACAAAACGAAAACATTTATCAATGGCGACGACCATGCCTTAGAGTACCAATTCGGCTTCTTTAAAAAGGTGCCCGAAAAAATTATATGGCAAACCCTGTCGAAAGTCAAATTAGGCCCAACATACATTACCTTTACCAAGAGAACCGGAAAGAAAAAAACCATTCAAATTGGTTGGCTGCCCTACGCCAAAGTAAAGGATATTAAATCAAAGGTGCAGGAAATCTGCAATGAGAAAGGGATAGAGGTAGCAGTTGCCGAATACACCAAAGCATAGTTTTTTTCACGTTGGCTAATCAAAGCCCTGTTATTCGTATGTTACCACACATTTGAATTACAAATAAATTGATACAATTTGTCGAATACGAACATTAATTCTGTTCAAATTTTATAAAAGCACATTGACGAATCTTGTAATGCATAAAAGACAGACCGAAAAAAACGATACAAAACTTATGAAACCGACAACTAAACTTGTAATCAACATTCTGTATGCGTTAGCAGTTTGTTTTATTCTTTTGGGTATAATATTGAAGTTTTATAACTTCTCGAAGTCAGGGCTCATTATTCTGATAAGTTTTGCAGTAGGTACCCTAACGCTTATTTTCGACATCACTATTCTGAGGCGAAGGGCAACGTATTTGGAAAGTGAACTTAAGAGAAGAGAAGAAACGAAATAAAACGTTTAGTAACAACGGTTTGGTCACTATCCATCGGGATGGGCTGTGGCGACTTGGCCGTTGGATACATTTGCGTACATTTTGTAAAGTCGTTGTATCGCAGACTATGTGCTGGATACTCAACCACCTGACCCCGAGTCCCAACGCCTAGGGGCGGAGCCAAATTGCAAAACGTTAAATATATGCTCAGTGTCTGAATGTTTCCGTTTTGCCACTCCGTATTTTTTTTTCTCAAGCCAATCTTTTTATGGCACGAATAATGATTGATAGCTATTCGTAATCATAATACGAATAGTATGAAAAGGGTAATTATTGGCATTTTCTTCATTATTCCTTTCGTGGCTCAATGCCAAAACGGGGTAAACAATCCCCCCGAATGGGTTAAAAACCCTCCGACGTCGAAAGAAAACATTTACGGTGTTGGGTTTGGTACCTCAACGAACCGTGATATTGCCGAGCGGAAAGCCATTATGGATGCCAACGTTAATTTGGCCGAGAAAGTCCAACCGGCAGTGATTACAATAACCTCTCTGATCGATTCGGTGGTTAAGAACAACGTAGTGCTTATCGAAAAGGTACGCATCGTCAGAAAGAAGGTTCAGGCCACTCTGGAGAATACTAATATAAAGGAGAGGGCAGTATTTGAAGATAACGGTAGAATCTCGGTGTACGTTCTGATTGAGATGCCAATAAAGGAAATTAACCGGTCGGTGGTAAATCAGATAACAGACGACAAGGATTTGTACAATGCCATAGCCAAAACCAAGGCCTACAAGCAATTGGCAAGGAAAGCAAAATAGTTTGGAATATTGGATATTAAACAAACTTATCCAATATTCTCCTTACCTCCAATAGTTTACCATCAAGAATTTGTTGAGTTTTAGCTTCGGCTAAAAACCTCAGAAAGGGTTCGGTATTGGATGGGCGAATGTTGAACCACCAGTCGGGAAACTCAATACGATATCCATCAAAATCGTACGATGCAGACGGCTTTTCCAGGGATGTGAAGAAATCCCTGACGGCATCCATGGCTTCCTTCTTTCGCTCAATGCGGAAGTTAATCTCGCCCGAATTGGCGTAAGTTTCAATGCGTGCTATTAGCTGCGATAGCGTGAAACCTTGCTTTTTAAAACGGGCAATAACATTCAGGATGATCAAACAGGCCATTAGGCCTGAATCGGAATAGAAAAAGTCCTTAAAGTAGTAGTGCCCAGCCAATTCGCCACCGTAAATACCATCAATTTCTCTCAATTTCATGGCTGCAAATGCCCTTCCAACACGCCATGTATGCATCTGCCCACCAAGGGGTTTCAGGTATTCTCCCACGGCCTTTGAGGTCCTGATATCCTGCAGAACTAAGCCCTTTTGCCCCTTTTCCTCGAGAAAATAGTGTCCCAGAAGAGCGATCATCAAATCGGGTGAGATGAAACGTGCATTCTCGTCAACAAACATCACGCGGTCGGCATCGCCATCGAAGATTATGCCCAAATCGCATGCTCCCTTCTTCACAAGATTTTGAAGATCAACAATATTTTTGGCGATCAAGGGATTGGCCTCATGGTTTGGAAAAGTTCCGTCCAGCTCATCGTAAATATAGATAGGGTGATTACCCAGCAGCTGCTTAACCAACAGGGCTGCCATGCCGTTGGAACAATCGATGCCAATCTTCAATTGGCTATAATCACCAACATATTGCTTAAGGAAAGCAATGTATTCATCTCGTGCATCAAAGGGAATAACTTTTCCTCTTTGCTGTCTGCAAGGGGTAGGTGCTCCGCTTCTTATTTTTTCCTCTATTTCCTTAAGGCCCGTGTCGTACCCTACGGGTAGAGCGTTCGCTCTGGAGATTTTCATGCCATTATACTCCTTTGCATTGTGCGATGCCGTAATCTGCACCGAAGCCTTAAAATCGTATCTCGCTGTGGAGTAATACACCATTGGCGTGGTAGCCAATCCGATGTCGTAAACATCGGCACCCGCATCGTTAATACCGTTACACAGGTATTCAAATATTTCAGGCGATGAAGTTCTTACATCTCTCCCCACTAAAATTCTGTCGGTTTGGAGTAACTCAACCAGATGATACCCTATCTTATACGCATCGTACTTGTCGAAATCCTTATTATATACGCCACGTATATCGTATGCATGGAATGCTCCCATAGTTTTTTTTTGCTAAAAATAGGAAAAACAAAAGTATTTATCATGCCTAAATGAAAAAATGGGATGATATAAAAACAGTAAGGGAACCATCCATTGAGAATGATTCCCTTTCACGCCTGGAAACTTACGTATCCGTTTGTGCCCGATTACAGTTATTACGGCCGGCTGCATTCTCAGGTTGTGAAACCTGTTCCTGTAGCCCTTTGCCTTTCAACCGCACCAGCTAAGGTGTGGTTTTCAGACTGTCCATTGGGTTAATCCGAGGATTAACTTTTGTGGACGAAGTGTCGTTTGCGTAAAGACCGAGAATTTGTTTCTGATACTAAGCTGCCAACCCATCCTGAGCCCTTTCTTCGCAGAATTGGCATCTTTCAGCGTTTTGCGGCTTAATCTGTATCAAATCCGCATTCCGGCAAACCCTTACCTATTTCCGAGGAAATTCTGGGGGTTTCAACATTGGGCGTGGGAGCCGAAACTCTTGCTGCCCCTGCTGCTTTCGACCCAATCATTCTTAGAACGTTAGACGACCTTAGATTGACTGACCTCCTCCTGTGGCGAACTCTTGGGATTTGGACTTCGGCACCCTATGCAGGCAAATCTTGCGATTTGTTCGACCGGTTGGCAACGCACCTAAGCGACAGCTGCACGGTCCCTGTTTTCGGGAGCAACCCTTTATCTCTCATCAGGTAGAACAAATATACTACACGCTCTCACGCTTTTGCAACTTTTTGGCATCGTTTTAAGTAACAGCGATTCCACATCCGTTACAAACAATTGTTAACAACTATTTTAACTTAATAATCTGTATGTTAATAAAGAAATTTCCTTAAAAAAGGGGGATGCTAACACCTGTTAATAAAGGTTGAACGCTGCTGATGTTAATTGGAAAGAACTCCACCCATCGGAGTTGCAAAATTTGCAATGCTAATAACTTCGTATGGTGTTGTACAGGGAGTCGCGCTCCACGGGATTTTTCCCTGCCTGCCTTATCAAATTGCAGATCTCCTCCACCGTCATCCCGGGATTTGCATCCTCGGCTCCGGCCATGCTGTATATTTTGGTAGTATCGTCAATCGTTCCGTCCAGGTCGTTGGCACCAAAGCTAAGGGCCAGCATGGCTATCTGCTTGCCCAGCATAGGCCAGTAGGCCTTTATGTGGTTGAAATTGTCGAGGAAAATCCTGCTAACGGCTATGGTTTTCAGATCCTCAATGGAGTTAACCTCCCCAACGTGGGCAAAACTATTGTGCTTTGCCTTAAACTTAAGGGGGATGAAACAGTTAAATCCTCCTGTTCGGTCCTGCAGTTGCCGCAAACGATTCAAATGATCAACCCGATGGGAATAGTTCTCAATGTGCCCGTAAAGCATGGTTGCGTTGGATGTTAAACCCAGACTGTGTGCAACTTCGTGAATCTCAAGCCAACGTTCTCCCGAAAGCTTCTCGCCACAAATTACATTTCTGATTTCGGCATCGAAAATCTCGGCCCCCCCACCGGGAATCGAATTCAATCCATCCTTTATCAGCTGCTTCAATCCCTCCTCGGGGCTAATTTTCTCAACTTTACTAAATACGTAGTCTAACTCTGCAGCGGAGAATGCCTTTACGTGCACATCGGGCAGTTCGCCCTTTATAGTTTTTATTATTTGCGCCAGATGGCGTAGTTTCCATCGGGGATGAGCCCCACCGGTTACATGCACTTCGGTAACGCCCTTATCCCTAAAGGATTTGGCAATAGCAGCAATATCGTCAAGCGAAAGAACCCAACTCCCCTCCTCCTTCGGGATTCGTTTAAACGAACAAAAGGAACAGCTGTAAACGCATACGTTGGTTGGCTCAATATGAAAATTGCGGTTGAAGAAAACATTCGTCCCGTTCTTTTGCTGATTGACATGGCCAGCCAATAAACCCAACATGCTCAAATCGGCCTTTTGGAAAAGGGTAACGGCATCATCGCAGGAAATTCGAACTCCCGACAAAACCTTGCGGACAATGCTCTTCAAGGGTTCGCCAACCCGATCCTTGCCAAGCAATTCGCCCATGACCTCTATGCCGTTTGATGCCATTATAAATGAGCAATGGAAGTGTGAAGGAATAAAAAAACTGACTCAAGGTCAGTTTTTTACCAAAATATCATTGTGCTGATTTTCTATACCTTGTGCCTTGGCTCATCCGAAACGGTGAGTTTTTTTCTACCTTTTGCTCTACGCGAAGCCAATACCCTACGTCCATTTGCAGTTGACATACGCTCGCGGAACCCGTGCTTATTTTTTCTCTTCCTGTTGGATGGTTGAAAAGTTCTTTTCATCGCTATTCCCTTTTATTTAAGCTACTATTTGCTGATTATCAAATTTTTCAAAATCGATTGGCCTATTCTCATTCAGGCTTGCAAAAGTAGTGTTTTTTTTAAAAGCCAAAAAGAAAATGGCCAAAAAAGTTTTATGGTTCTCAATAATTCGATTTCCATTCGGCAAAGATAATCCAAAACGGCAAGTACGTAATCAATTCCTGTAGCCACTTCCATCAACACAAGGTGAAATGTTGTGCCATGAAATATGAACGGAAAACGGAAAGCGGCACTCTCCGATTAATGGCTATGCGTACTGTTTTTCAATATATTAGAAAGCAACTCTCTTGCCCTGAACAGCTGAGCCTTTACCGTTCCCAAAGGGAGCGAAAGTTCCTCGGCAATCTCTTCATAGGAGTACTCCCTAAAATATCTAAGCTCAATAAGATTCCGGTAGCGTGGTTTTAATTTGGAGACTAATGTCTGTATCAACTTTATGCTCTGCTCCTTAATCATGAATTCTTCTGGGTCAAGAGTGCTTGCCTGAAGATTGCTTGCCGGAGCGGATGAACCGCCCTCCAAGTCTTCGGGTACCTGATCGATGGAAACTAAATTACCCTTCTTCTTGCGAATGAAGTCGATACAGTTGTTGGTGGCAATTTTGAATAGCCAAGTGCTGAAAGCAAAATTTGGCGTGTACTGGTGTATGCTTTTAAATGCTTTACCAAAAGCTTCGATGGTAAGATCCTCAGCATCGCTTTTGTTGTTTACCATTTTCAGCAGCATGAAATAAATGGCATCCCGATACCTTTCCAGCAATTCGGCATACGCTCTCTGATCACCTTTTATGGCCAGATCTACCAAAACCAGATCGGCTTTTGCTTTGTCAGAAAGGTTTTGATTTATTTCCATCTAACTTTTTTTACGGTCAAACGAACAACAAGCAAAAGTATAAAATATACAAGTGGTGATAACAAATCGTAAAACAGTGAAATTAAAAATATTTTCTTTTCATTCAAACGGTTTAACGATATTCTTATTACAATGCCCATAAGAATTAGCCTGAAGCAAACTACGCCTGCTACAATTTGAGGTTTAAACTCGATTGCCAACATCAGAAAAGCCAAGGTCCAGAACAAAAGTCGCGAAAGAGGCTCTAAAGCGAGCCATGCCTTAGTGGAAAACCTGTAATACTTGCTTGTTTGCAGATGCCTTTGTTTCTGGGCAAACCAGCATTTATAAGTGGTGCAAGGCACAGAACGGGTGTGAGCTTCGTGCCTATAATCAACCGTTGTATTCCTCTTGTTGGCCACCTCGTGGACAAAGAGATCATCATCGCCCGAAGGGATATGGCTATGCGAAGCAAAACCCCTGTTTTTAACGAAAAGTCCTTTGCTATAGGCCATGTTCCGTCCAACCCCCATGTAGGGCTTCCCCATTAGGGCAAAGCCAAGGTACTGCATGGCGATAAAAAAGGTATCGTAGCGTATAAACCTGTTAAGCAAACCTTTCCTACGCATATATCCGCTATAGCCTAACACCACCTGGTGTTTGTCGTTAAAATTCGAAGCCATGGCTGCCAACCAATGGGGCGATTCGGGTTTGCAATCGGCATCGGTGAGCAGCAACCAGTCATGCTTGGCTGCCTTTATCCCAATGGTTAAAGCCAATTTTTTCCCGTGAGTAAATTTTGGATCGGGAGTGATATTCGTAGTCCGAAGGTGGCTGTACTGCTGCATCAAGCGTTGCAAAAGCATATCGGTATCGTCGTCCGAACAATCGTTAACTACTATAACCTCATACTCGGGGTAATCCTGTTCGAGAACAGAAGGGAGGAAATTGGATAGGTTCTCCTCCTCGTTTTTAGCGCAAATTACAACTGATATGGGAGGAGAACCTGCCGTATCGGGTGTGAACGGATGTTTTTTGGTAAAGGCAACCCTTGAGTAGATAACTATGAAATAGAATAGCTGAATGATGAATGCCGCCGAGAAAACGATTAGCGCAATAAATTCAAAATCAGACACATCTAACAAGGCCGGCATCACAGGCAATGGGTTTTGAAATAATGAGCAATTTTAGTTAAAGTTTTTCGGTTTGACAAAGGGCAAATGGATACTGTTCAAATGTTTTGAAAACTATTTCCACTATCTTTGACCCGAAATTGCCAGAAATGAGATTTACGCTAAACGCAACATGTAAAGACTCTTCAGCCCGAAGTGGAACCATTGTCACCGATCACGGTGAAATCCCCACGCCCATATTCATGCCCGTAGGAACTCTGGGAAATGTTAAGGGGATAAGTCAAAAAGAGCTGGAGGAAGAGATAGATGCCAAAATTATTTTAGGGAATACATACCACCTTTACCTGCGGCCTGGTTTGGAAATCCTGAAATCTGCCGGAGGATTGCACCGGTTCATGTCGTGGGATAGGCCAATTTTGACAGATAGCGGAGGTTATCAGGTTTTTTCGCTGGCCCACAATCGCAAGCTTAAACCCGAGGGGGCCCAATTCCAATCGCATATTGACGGATCGAGACACCTTTTTAGCCCCGAAAGCGTTATTGATATACAGCGTATCATAGGTGCCGATATCATGATGGCATTCGACGAATGCCCTCCGGGCGACTCCACCTATGATTATGCCAAAAAATCACTCGATCTCACGGAGCATTGGCTCGACAGGTGTATTGCCCGATTTAATCAAACCTCGCCCCTGTATGGGCATCAGCAATCACTTTTCCCCATTGTTCAGGGTTGTGTTTTCCCCGATCTAAGGCAAAGAGCAGCGGAGCACATTGCAAAGATTGATTGCGATGGATATGCCATAGGTGGGCTTTCGGTTGGCGAGCCCACCGATGTAATGTACCAGATGACCGAAGTGGTAAACGGCATACTGCCCGAAAGCAAACCGCGTTATTTAATGGGAGTGGGTACACCCGAGAATATTCTGGAATCGATTGACAGAGGGGTGGATATGTTCGACTGTGTGATGCCCACACGAAACGGCCGTAACGGTATGCTGTTCACATCCGAAGGGGTGATAAACATCAGGAATAAGAAGTGGAGCTTCGATTTTACCCCCATCGACCCCATGGGCATAACCTTTGTTGACAAACGCTTTAGCAAAGCGTACCTCAGGCACCTGTTCGTTGCCAACGAAATGCTTGGTCCCCAAATAGCAAGCCTTCATAATCTGGGGTTCTACCTGTGGTTGGTTACCGAAGCACGAAAACGCATTGAGGATGGCAGTTTCAAAACGTGGAAAAACCAAATGGTTAAAAAACTTACGGTTAGACTATGAAGAGATTGGGCTTAAAAATTTTAGATATTTACATTATCAAAAAGTTCATTGGAACCTACCTGTTCGCCATTCTTCTAATCGTGGGCATTGCCGTTGTTTTCGATGTGGCAGAGAAAATGGACGACTTTGTGGGCAAGGGGGTCCCGCTAAAAACCATTGTCTTTGAATACTACGTTAACTTCATCCCCTATTTTGCCAACCTCTTCAGCTCGCTATTCACCTTTATCGCTGTAATCTTCATTACTTCTAAAATGGCTTACAATTCCGAGATCATTGCCATTTTAAGCAGTGGTATCAGCTTTAAAAGAATGTTGGTTCCATACTTCATTTCGGCTGCGTTAATTGCCATCTTTTCGTTCCTGCTTTCAAGCTTTGTCATACCTCCTGCCAACCGGACCAGAATTGATTTTGAAAACACATACATCCGTAAACCCATTCAGAACACTGAACGGGATATCCATCGTCAGGTGCGGCCTAGTGTGTACGTTTATATGCAATCGTACAATACCTTTTCGAAAACCGGTTACAAATTTGCCATGGAGCGTTTCGAAGACGGAAAACTTGTATCGAAAATGATAAGCGATTTTGTGAAGTGGGATACCATTAGCCAGAAATGGACGGCCAGTGCATACCAGATAAGAAACTATTTCGATGGCAGGGAAGAGCTTATTAGCGGCGAAACCATTGATACAACTATCTTTTTAACCCCTTCGGACTTTGCCAGACGGGATAACATAGTGGAAACCATGAATATGTTTGAGCTCAACGATTTCATCGAAGAGCAGAAATTGCAAGGGTCGAACATTGTCGATTTTTACCTTATTGAAAAGTACAGCCGTGTGGCATATCCCTTTTCCTCATTCATACTCACCCTGATTGGCGTTTCCCTTTCTTCACGAAAGGTTCGCGGCGGCATCGGATTACATATAGGCTTGGGATTGGCCCTAAGCTTCAGCTTCATCCTGTTCATGCGATTTACCACCATGTTTGCCGTTGGCGGCAATCTGCCCCCCCTGCTATCGGTGTGGATCCCCGGCTTTGTTTACGCCATTATTGCCTTAGTGCTCTACAGGGTAGCACCAAAATAGCCCTCCTGTATAGTCCATACTAAAAAATCGCAAAATATTTACTAAAGCGCTATTCGGATTTTCCGTCATCGCCGGGCGCAGGAGTTTTGGCTTGCTTCCTTTTTACGATGCCTGTTCTCAAGAATAGCCCGTAAAAACTCCTGAATCTTGGATACTTTTCAACGGCCGGAACAAGCAGACTACTAAAAACAATGCTGAAAAGGATAATGGCGTAGGTTATATCGCGAATAAACTCTCCCCCCTCCAAACCGCGCTGGAAGGGCAATGATGCAAGGGCTGCGGCTGCCAAACCCTTTGGCACCATAACGCTGAACATAACCATATCGAAAGTGGGAATGGCCTGACGAATGGAAAAACGGACAACGGGAATTCGAAGGCAAAACAGGACAATGGTAACTATCAATCCCAAAGCCATAGCCAATACATTTTGCAATTGGATTGATAAACCTATGTAAACAAAAAAGAATGTTTTAAGCAGGAACACTATCTCACTAAAGAAAATCTTTTCGGTTTCGTTCAGCGAAATGGATTTTTTGGTTATATGCTTTTTCATAAAGCCAATGTAAAACATATCCACATTGGCCAGAGTAATACCAAATGCCAACGACGAGATGGCACCGCTAAATCCCAGAATCTCGGCAATACCATATATAACAAACACAAATGCAGGTGTTGTAAACATATTGTTGCGTATCATTCTAATCTTATTAAGGAAGAACGACCACGCCATTGCTCCAAGCCACCCCATTATAGCTGCCAGTATAAAGGAGGAGATGATTTTACCCACCACCAAGCCAATTTTTACCTCCTCCACAAAAAATGTTTCGAGCAGTGCCAAAGCGAAAACTATACACAATACGTCATTTATGGCCGACTCAAGCACCAGAATGGCTTTAGAGTCATCCTTTATTTTTAGGTGCTGTGTCATGGGGATAATCACAGCCGAAGAGGTTCCCCCCACGATGGCGCCCAGCATAAGTCCGGCTACCAGCGACAGGCCAAAAGCAAGCCAGGCAATCAAACCGATCACAACCACTGTTACAAAAAAGCTGGTAAAGGTAAGGGCCGTAGTACCACGAATTGACTGCTTTATGGTTTCGATATTCAAGGCGAGTCCGCCTTCAAAAAGAATGATAACCAGGGTAATGGTTGTGAACATGGGGCCTGCTATACCAAAATCGGAGGGAGTAATCAACCCAAAGATTGGCCCTAACAATAGGCCGATGAGCATGAGAAGCAGCACATCGGGGATACGCTTCCGCTCGAAGATCCCCGTAAAAACATGGGAAGCAAACACCAGCAACCCGACAAAAACTATGATTATGGCATTTTCCATAGGTTAAAATCTAATGTAATCATTTCTGTTCAATCCGTCTGTTCGGATATAAATCCATATAAATTGGGAAATGGTCGCTATATCCGCCGTGATACCGAAATCCAATATAGGTTCTGAAAGGGCGAATTCCCACAAACGCATCATCGGGCTCCTCCAGAAAATCGGCCCTGAATATCTTACCACCATCGAGGCTTGTAAAAACACCATGCTCCCTGTCAAGCAGACTTTTAGAGACAACCATCATATCAATAATCTCCCATGCTCCCTGAAATTTAAGGGTTCCCTCCCCCCTGGCAACATAAGGTAAATGTAGATTGTAAAGCCCATCGGGCTTTAATGGTTCTTCGGGGGGCAATGCCCCCAGTCCTTCAATAAGGGGTTTGCTATCGGGTGTGTCGTTAAAATCGCCCATGATGATGATGCGTGCATCGGGATAAAAAATGCGAATGGAGTCAACTTTGCTAAGTACCAGTTTCGCCGCCGATATTCTACCCGGCTCCGTAGCCAGTGCTCCACCATACTTCGATGGCCAATGGTTGACAAACACATGCAGGGTGTCGATACCATCAAGAATACCGCGGGCATAAAGCACATCGCGCGTGGTACGGGTTGAGTCATCGGGATAGTAAACCCTGAAAAAACGCTCATCCTCCACCACAAACCGGTCAGGGCGATAAATTAGAGCGACATCAATCCCCCTCCTGTCGGGTGATTCGCGATGGACAAGGCGATAGTTAAATTTCGAAAGCGGTGTGTGTTCAATCAACCTGTTCATTACAAACCTGTTTTCAACCTCGCTAAAACCAACAAGCACCGGCGGATTCCATTCGCCCACGGCAGCAATCACCTTGTAAATATTGTTGAGCTTATCGGTCATCCTCTTCCATGTCCAAAATCGTGCGCCCGCAGGCGTATATTCCTCGTCATGGGTAAGGCTATCCTTAAACGGATCGAAAAGATTTTCAACGTTGTAAAACATTACCCTGTACCGTTCCTGACCATATACATATCCGTTAGTGGCTAACAGGATAATAACAAAAACTAAAATAGGCCATTGTTTACCAACGGATTTCATTGTAAAGATTTTAAGCTTACAGATAGCTATTCGACTGGATAAAGATAAAAACAATTTTTTTAAGCTACCCGGAAAAAGGCTGAAAAACGCCCTACTCCACCCGCTCGTAAGCACCCAGGTCGGGGCCATCGTCGTCAAGTCTGCTGACGTTGTTCAGATCAACCGGAAAAGAGATGGCAATATTGTATAGGCCAAAGTCCTTGGCAGGGCTAAGGGTATCGAGCTGAAAATCGTTTTTTTTGGGGTCAATAAATTTAGGGTTCTCAGTCAACAGGTTCACAAACCGCGTTTCGTCATTCAAATCGAAACCAGTATCTACCCTGAGTATGGTATTGTCAAATTTATAGTTCATCTGAGCATCAACCGGCTGACCATTATATATATTATCCACTTCCAGCTCATTGCTCCTTGTTCCGTAAATTATGCAGTTGGCAAAATAGGCTTCCTCCAAATCCCTCGTTTCCAAATACCATGGTCCATCGGGTGGTTCCAACTGATACTCATAATAATTATTGAGGAATAGCGCCGGTCCTTTTCTATTGATATACTGCCCCCAATAGTTGGCAATGGTACAATGGTAAAAACGGTATCTTCCACCTAAGGTCAAAGCAACGGGGTAATAGGCCACGTTGGCAAAAAGGCAGTTACCTGCCTCCACAATAGCCCCACGAGCATACAGAGCAGTATAGCTCATGTTAATAATCTTGGTATTCTCGATTTTCAACGTTGGCATACCCACCACTGAAAATGTATCAACCACAACGCCAAGAATGCCATTCTTTATTTCGGCCCAGTTGATATGATTATCGCGGCTGCCGGCACGCAGCCATATCCCTCCCCACTGTCCCGCCTTATCGCGATAAAACATCTCCAGCCTATCGCCTTCAAAAATAACGGGGTCGTCGGGGAGGCCATTAACCTTAAGACTTCCGGCCACATGGACCAGTGTATTGTTATGCAAATGGATATGAGCACCGGGATCAATGGATAGTTCAACCCCTGGCAATACCCACAAGCTGTCTATTATCAGGTATGGTTTATCGGCCGTGAATACAGTATTGGAGTAAAGTATTTGCCCCCTCAACATGTGAACGTCCTGCCCCCACGACATCAACTTAACGTCCTGGAAATTTCCATTGGTCTCAAAAACAACCGAATCGGGAATGAGCATGGGCGAATTCTGATCAGTGGGATCGACCGTAACCTCAACAAACACAAACAGGCTATCCCTTGCCCTAAGCACTACGTCTTTGGCTTGGTGAGACGGCTCGCCGTCAATATTAATCCTGTATGGCGAACTGTTGCCCCCAGCCAAGCTTACCGATGTGATAATCAAATCGCTTTTATTCCTGTTGTAAACCTTAAAATATCTGGTGGCCGAACCAACGGTGGTGAATACTGTATCAAACATCAGCGTATCGGTGCTAAAGCTAAGCTTCAACGCCGGATCGTTGGAAAAGTTTTCCTTTTGGCACGATGCAGCCAACAGGAACATGATAAAACTCGACAGGACTATGGCATTCCTCATGAAAGAAAATATGTTAACGGTCAACCTTATAAACTGCTATACCCCGTAAATATTGTGGTATTACCTTATAAAAATAGGCAGGTAAGCCCACTCCGTTAGCCTGCTCCTTGATTTATTGCCTTATTCAACCGCCTAATCTCGCGTGTAATAAAAGTAAATGCAATGATCCCCGCGATGAAATCTGAAATGGGTGCCGACACCCATACCCCGTTGACGCCACAAATGGTCGGCAGGAATATTAGAATGGGAATTAGCACTATCACCTGCCGAAGCAGCGACATCAAAGCAGAAATGGCTGCCTTCCCGGTAGATTGAAAATAGTTACCCACAATAATCTGAAATCCTACAACCGGCAGGCCTGCCATAAAAATTCTCAAACCTCTTTTCCCAATGGCCAGCAATTCGGCATCCCTGGCATTAAACATTTTTATGACCAGCGAAGGGAATAGTTCCATAAGAGCAAATCCGACAATCGATACAATAACCGCAGCTTTAAGACAGATAAAAAGCGTTCGCTTTACCCTCACAAAGTTTCCGGCTCCGTGGTTGAAACCGTATATGGGCTGAGCCGCCATGTTAATGGCAATGATAGACATAACCACCAGCGTGGCAACGCTGTTGATTATTCCCATAGCTCCCACAGCCAGATCGCCTCCATGCTTAATGAGCTGAATGTTGAACAGCCCCTGAACAAAACTGGCAGCGAACTGCATGGCAAAAGGTGAAAATCCGATGGTTACTATTGAGATAACTATCGATCGTTTGAGCCGGAAGTTTGATGCTCGCAGCTTGATTACTGAGTATTGAGACCTGAAGTGGTTGATAACCCATACGCAAAGTATGAAATTGGATATGATTGTGGCCCAGGCTACCCCTTGAACCCCCATTCCGAATACAAAGATAAAAATGGGGTCTAACACAATGTTTGTGCCCGCACTGATGAGCATTGAAAACATGGCAATGCGTGCATTCCCCTCTGCCCGTATCATGTTGTTCATGGAGAACCCCACCATATGAAACATGGTGCCAAACAGTATAATATTCAGATATTCATTGGCGTAGCCAATAGTATCGTCACTGGCTCCGAATAACCTCAGCAATGGCTCTTTAATGATAAAACCAACAATAGTGAGCACGATAGAAGTTATAATCATCAGACTAAAGGCGTTGCCAAGAACCTTCTCAGCGCTGGCAAAATCCTTTTTCCCAAGAAAAATGGAAATACGCACCCCCGAACCCATGCCGATAAGCATTCCAAACGCCATCATAATGATCATGATTGGAAAAACCACGCTCAACCCCGTGAGTGCCAAAACACCAACCCCCTGCCCCACAAAAATCCTATCCACAATATTGTAAAGCGAATTGACAACCACTCCCGTAAAGGCAGGCAGAAAAAATTTCCAAAGCACTTTACGAATGGGGGCTTCGGCAAGCAGCTGAATATTTTGATGATGCTTTTCCATTTTCAATCGAACCTGCAAATTTAGTAAATCATAACGCCTGAAACGAAAACACACAAAGAACTTTGAACCAAGTATATTTTACTGGAACAAAACGTTTTATCGCTTACATTTCATCCTAAACAATTATATTGCAAAACATTAGCAACCAAATAAAAAATAGGAATATATTTGTACTTCAAACTAAAAACAACAACTCCTATGGTTAACAGAGCAAAACTCTTACCCATTGTACTCACAGTAATTCCATTCATCATGTCGTGTAACAGTAAACAAAAAGTTGATCTGATAGTTAAAAATGCCAGGATTTACAGTGTTGACAGTGCCTTCTCTGTATACCAAAGCATGGCTATTGACAACGGAAAAATTGTTGCACTGGGAACAGACGAAGAGATTGAAAAGAGCTATACTTCAAAAAGTATTTACCGATTAGGAGGAAAACCTGTTTATCCCGGATTTATCGATGCTCACTGTCATTTCCTCGGCTACGGATTAAGTTTACGCAACGCTTCGCTTTCAGGTATTGGATCGTGGCAAAGGGTGGTTGAAAAATTGGTGGAACACCACCATAACTTTCCTTCGCAATGGGTACTGGGGCGGGGCTGGAACCAAAACGAGTGGGACGTCAAGGAATTTCCCACCAATGAGTTGCTGGACAATGCTTTCCCCGACAACCCCGTGCTGATAACACGCATCGATGGGCATGCTGCCATAGCCAATACCAAGGCACTGGAAATGGCCGGTTTTAGCCCCGATACCGTGGTGGCGGGAGGCACGCTGATGAAAGTGAATGGCAAACTTACAGGAGTACTGATTGACAATGCCATTGACCTTGTGCGCAGAATTGTGCCCGAGGCTACACTAAACGAAAAGGAAACTGCCCTGTTGACTGCACAGCGCAATTGCTTTGCCGTGGGACTCACCTCGGTTTCAGATGCAGGATTGGATTTAAACGATGTGCTACTCATTGATGAAATGCAACGGAGGGGTGATTTACAAATGCAAATCAACGCAATGCTTGCCCCAACCGATGAGAACTTCGAACACTTTGTGCAAAAAGGCATCCATTCAACACCCTACCTCACCGTGCGCACCATTAAACTTTTTGCCGATGGAGCCCTTGGCTCCAGGGGAGCTCTTCTCCTTGAACCCTACAGCGACGCCAAGGGAACCCAAGGGCTTCAGGTTGAAACCCGCCAACGGCTAACCGAGATTTGCCAAAAGGCTTTCGATGCCGGATACCAGGTTGCTACCCATTGCATTGGCGATGCTGCAGTAAGGCTCATGCTTGATATTTACGAGCAATTCCTTACCCCGGGGAACGACCTGCGCTGGAGAATTGAGCATGCCCAAATCGTTCACCCTGATGACTTACCCCGATTTGGCCGCCTAAAGATCATCCCATCGGTGCAAACCACTCATGCCACTTCCGACATGATTTGGGCTGCCGACAGGTTGGGCAAAAGAATAAAAAATGCTTACATCTACCGTGATCTTCTCAATCAGAATGGTTGGCTGCCCAACGGCAGTGATTTCCCCATTGAACATATAAATCCGCTTTATGGCTTTTATGCTGGCGTTGCCCGTAAGAATCTGGAAGGTTTCCCCGACCAGGGTTTCCAAACCGAAAATGCTTTATCACGCGAACAAGCGCTTAAAGCCATGACCATATGGGCAGCCAAAGCATCGTTCGAAGAGTTGTCAAAGGGTAGTCTGGAGCCCGGAAAAAATGCCGATTTCGTTGTTATGGAGGATGATATAATGGCCGAACCCATTGAACGTGTGCCATACATAAACGCACAGTTGACTTTTATTAAGGGAAAAAAGGTATTCGGAGCATTAATTGAATAATGTTTTATATATTTGTTTAACTTTCGTTACTTTTTTTTGCAAACACTATGGAGATCAAACTGGCCAATGAGCATAATCTTATTGAGGTTTCCTATATTTTCAGGGAATGCTCCCAACAATTCATTGAAAGTGGCTTTCAGTGCTGGGAGTTTGCCCATTCGAGCTATGAAGATATTGCAAATGATATATCCAAAAAATATGTTTATCTGGCGTTTATAAAAAAAGTCCCTGTTGGTACCATAAGCCTCAGACCCGATAGTTCCGACACGAGCATTATTAACATAGATCGATTGGCCATATTCCCCCATTACCAGCGTCGCGGTTTTGCCAAAAACCTGATTGATTTCGCTATTACCGAAGCCGGTAAAAAAGGAGCTAAATCCGTTAGGGGGGCTGTCCCTTCGCACAACAGGATGCTTGTTAAACTACTTGAAGAAAGGGGATTTGTAAATATTGGCGAGGTTGAAAAAATGTTCAACGAAGCGAAGGGTACTATTTTTGAAAAGATCTTGAGAAAGCATTAAACGCCCATCTGCATTATAAAATTCTCCTACTGAACATAACTTATGATTAGATATTTTACCCTTTGGGCAATTTAATGGTACCAACCCAGTTAAATAATGGAATCTTTAGAACTTTTGTATGGCTTTGGGTTTTCATATTTTGATATTTTTGATAATTTTGATTTTTTAAACAACGAATACAGATTACTCATTCCTTAGGCAACATGGTTAGGCGAAACCAAATTGTATTTATTATCATTGCGTTGTTAATTAATACTGGTATTGCCAATGCCCAAGATCCCGGATTTTCACAGGTATATTCCAATCAGCTTTACCTTAACCCGGCATACGTAGGCAACCCTTTCTACATGCGCTCACGGCTGGTGTACCGTAATCAGTGGTTAACCACACGTTCGCCTTACACTACCTACGGGGTTAATTTTGACCGGTACTTCATTAATGCGAATAGTGGACTGGGCATTAATATTGTCAACGACCGTCAGGGCCAAGGGGCCTTAAACCGGTTAGCGGCAGATATCATATACTCATACGCCTTTCAAGTAACCTACGATCTACTGATCAGGGGGGGGATTCAGGCTGGCGGTATTTTAAAATCGCAAAACGCAAGCGTTTTGGTTTTCCCCGACATGGTCGATCCAAGCGGTGAGGTTGTAGGCTCTCCTGGTTTTGCAGGAACCACCCGATTCGTTCCCGATTTTGCTACGGGCGTTGCTGCCGAATGGGATATTTTCTATGGTGGAATCGCGGTACACCACCTTGCAGAACCAGTTGAGTCAAAGTTTGGACGGCAAAAGGTAGTTTTGCCCCGTAAGTATTCAGCACACTTCGGATGCGATATTAATTTGTACAAAAGGTATCTTTTTCGGAAAAATTTATACCTATCGCCCAATATTATTTATCTACAGCAGCAAGACTTTCGTCAAATTAACCTTGGTCTCTACCTGTCTAACCATTTTTTCACTGTTGGCCTATGGGTTAGAGAGAATTTGTCTTTGGCCAGCCACACCTTCGTTTTCCTTGCCGGATACCACAATGATGAGTATTCCGTTGGGTATAGCTACGATTTTAGCATTATCAGGGGAGGGTTCCGAGGATTAAATACTTCTACTCACGAGGTAACCTTTGGGAAGAATTTTAAGTATAAGACAATTGTAAGAAAAAAAATTCGTTACATTAAAAGTCCGAAAATATAGTTTTTTCGTTCGGATAGCGTTGACTTAATTATATTTTACTATATTTGAAGTTACAATTATTTTGAATCAAAAGGAAAAAACCATCCATCATGAAATTGAAATACAGTCATTTAATTTTGCTAATGGCAGGGGTAGCAGGGCTATCATCATGCAAAATGTTCGGTGGTAAATCAGGAGAATCGTCAACTACCGGTTGGAGGTACAACGACCCTAACTATGGTGGATTCGAAGTTGTCATGGACTACACTCCCAAAACCGGTCCGGGATTGGTTTTTGTCGAAGGCGGTACTTTTATCATGGGGAGAGTTGAGCAAGACGTCATGTACGACTGGAACTCGACGCCACGAAGGGTAACGGTTGCATCATTTTACATGGATGAAACCGAAGTGAAAAACGTTGACTACCGAGAGTACCTATTCTGGTTACGGAGAGTTTACGTGGCATACCCTCAGGTTTATAAAAATGCACTCCCTGATACGTTGGTATGGCGTAGCCCAATGGGATTCAACGATCCTTATGTAACCAACTACTTTAGGCATCCTGCCTACAACGACCATCCTGTTGTTGGAGTTAGCTGGCTGAAGGCAAGCGATTATTGTCTCTGGCGTAGCGATAGGGTAAATGAAATGCTATTAGTGAAGGGTGGATGGATTAATCTGGATTTACAGCAAAAAGACCACGAAAACTTTAATACGGATGCCTATCTTCTCGGCAAATACGAAGCTTCTGTAAGGAACACCAAGCCCAGCTTGAAACCCGGTGAAGAGCAGGGACGCCAAATTTCTTTCGAAGACGGCATACTCCTTCCAAAATACCGCCTACCCACCGAAGCAGAATGGGAATTTGCTGCATCGGGTTTGATTGGCAATACATACGATGAGCGAATAGTTGAAAGAAGGATTTACCCCTGGAACGGTCATAACGTCCGCAACAGCAGTTCCAGGAACAGAGGCGAAATTATGGCCAACTTCGTTAGAGGAAGGGGCGACTACATGGGCGTTGCAGGAAACCTGAATGACAAAGAGTTGATTCCAGGCCCGGTAAAATCATACTGGCCCAATGATTTTGGGTTATACTGTATGGCAGGCAACGTTAGTGAGTGGGTTCTGGACGTTTACCGTCCGCTAACTTTCCAGGATATGGACGAGTTTAGGCCTTTCCGCGGTAATGTGTTTCAAGAGTTAGACCTAAATCCTGACGGATCGGTTAAAAACGTGGACAGTCTCGGAAGAATTCGCTACAGGGATGTTACACCGGAGAATGCCGCTAACCGCCGAAATTACAACAAGGCATACTACATCAACCACTTGGATGGCGACGTGGCATCCAGCATTTTGGATTGGGAAGATGTTGAAGGTTTTGGCAGCACATCTGACAAGATGTACTATCAGGGACAAACCACAAGGCAGGATAGACCCAATGATGGGATGACTACACTGATCAACGACAGGGTTCGTGTTTACAAAGGCGGCTCATGGAAGGATCGTGCATACTGGCTTAGCCCGGGAACCCGTAGATTCCTTGACGAAGCCTCGTCGCAAAGCGATCTTGGATTCCGCTGCGCTATGGAAGCCGTTGGTTCACAAACAGCTGGTAAAAGAAGATAGATTCATCATAAATGCATTAAGACCTCATTACTAACATAATGAGGTCTTTTTTTTTCAATGACGAACTTTTTGATACAATGAATCCCATTGAAATTATTTACCCCCTTATTGAAAGCAAACATACAATCTCAACCGATAGCCGGTTGGTAAAGGAAGGCGATTTATTTTTTGCTCTTAAAGGAGGAAATTTTGACGGGAACAAGTTCGCTTTAAATGCCATTGAAAAGGGTGCTTTCATGGCAATTGTAGATGATCCCTCCATTGTATCAAGTGCCAAAATTCTTTTGGTTGAAAACGTTCTACAATTTTTACAGGAGTTGGCGTCTTATCACAGGTCAAAACTTGGCATTCCCATTATTGCACTTACCGGAAGCAATGGTAAAACCACCACTAAAGAACTTACTGCCAGAGTTTTGAGCATAAAGTACAATACCTATGCTACACAGGGCAATCTAAATAATCACATCGGAGTGCCACTAACCATCCTCTCAATCCCTTTGGATGCTGAAATGGCCGTTGTTGAAATGGGGGCCAACCACGAGGGTGAGATTGGCATGCTATGCCAAATTGCAAGCCCAACGCATGGGATTATCACTAACATAGGTAAAGCACACCTCGAGGGCTTCGGTTCATATGAAGGGGTAAAAAGGGCAAAAGGCGAACTCTTCTACTTTCTTTCAAGAAATGGCGGTAGTGTGTTTTACGATATTGACAATAACGTATTAACAGAACTGCTTTCATCTTTCCCGTTAGGGGATAGGTCAATTCCCTATGGACGATCTATTAACCATGTGGCCGGCATTACATCGAAAAACGGCAGATTGACCTTCAACCTTTCTTTCCATGACAGTAATGCCATCGAAGTCAATACCCAACTGGCCGGAGAGTATAACATTGAGAATATTCTGGCCGCTTTATGCATAGGAGTTCATTTCGGGGTTGATAGGGAAAAGGCCATCCATAGTATCGAAAGTTACACACCATCCAATAGCCGGTCGCAAATAGTAAGTACCAAAACGAATACTCTTCTGGTGGATGCTTACAACGCTAATCCCAGCAGCATGAAAAGTGCTCTTGAAAACTTTTCGCAAATTCCTCATGCACTGCCCAAGGTAGCCATACTGGGCGAAATGCTTGAATTAGGGAAATATTCAGAAGAGGAACATGGTAGAATTACTGCTATGGCAGAGCAGATGGGTTTTGAGCAATTAGTTTTTATTGGAGAAAAGTTCATGGCAAATCAGACCAACCACTTATGGTTCATTTCAGCAGATGATTTCATGAAATATATAAAGCACAATCCATTAATCAATAAGTTCATTTTTATAAAGGGGTCGAGGGGTGTGAAACTCGACACCATTGTTGGTTCTTTATAATAGATTCTGGTTGTACAATCATACAAAAAAGAGGCCCACATGGGACCTCTCTAAATGAAAATAAGATTGACGTTCTTCTCTTCCGTTTTTAATTGGCAGTGTAAAAATATCTTTTAATCTTGTGAGTAGGTGTTTTCTCAAAGGGTTCAACCTGTTCAATCACAAGGTGAAGCCTGGAAAAGGTGGCCACCCTTGAGTTGACATACTCCTGGATTTCCTTCATTATTTCCAGAATCCGTTCATCAATCATCTGCTGGATAGTGAGCGCCGTTTCCTTCAACATGGCGTACTTTGCCTGTAACTCCTCACGATTCAGCTGAACCTTGGCAATCAACTTACCACGCATTTCATAAACCATGGATTCGAGCACCATGGCATGGGTATTGATCACATCCTCAATATCCTCGGGATAGATATTCTCACCGCTTGGGCCCACTATCATATTTTTCAGCCTGCCTTTCAACTCAATAAAGCCATTGGGATGTAGAATACCCAAATCACCGCTCTTCAGCCACCCATCTTCAGTAAGCACCTTTTTAGTTGCCTGTTCATCATTGTAGTAACCCGACATAATATTGGCACCTCTCACCCATACTTCCCCCTCTCCCGTGTCGGAATTGGGCTCATGTATTTTAACTTCCTGCCCCGGAATCGAAAAGCCCGCACAACGGAACTTAACCAATGATGGGGCACATCCCGAAATAAGTGGGGAAGCCTCGGTCATGCCGTAGCCAATGGCATATGGGAAGCCCCCTTCAAACAGGAATCGCTCTACATCGTACGATAACTTCGAACCACCAATCCCGAAGAAATGCAACTTTCCGCCAAAAGTTTTGTGCAGTTTGTGGGCAGCCACTTTGTGTAGCAATTTCCTAAAAAAGGGTTTCTGATAAAGCTTCGCTTTCAATTTCGACGATGTTAGCTGGGGCAATATTTTCGCTTTGAATATCTTTTCGATTATCAAAGGTACAACCAGCATCATGGTTGGTTTTATCAACTGAAGCGCAGGAATGATTACCGCTGCAGTAGGTGGTTTTTGTAAATAGTAAACCGATGCGCCTCTCATTAAGGGCATGATAAAGCCAATGGTACACTCATAGGTGTGCGAAAGGGGTAAAAGGCTAACCAGCCTATCGTTTGAGTTGATTTCCTGTATTTGGAAAGTGGAAAGACAGTTCGAAATTATATTTTTATGGGTTAGCATCACCCCTTTAGGATTACCGGTTGTTCCCGAGGTATAAAGTATGGCCAACAGATCTTCCTCCATGGGTTCAGGATAGTTGAAACCTGAAAACTCAATGTTGGCTATGGGCTCAGGTAAGGTATAGTCAACCGATAATGATTCAGCACTTTCACCGGGCATGACAACTTGAAAGTTGTTTAGTAGAATCACATCAGGAGAGCCAATCCTGCCGATATTTTCAATCTTTGGGTATAACTTTGACGAAACGAAAATGGACTTAGCTCCACTATGCTCTATAATTCGTTGAACTTCAACTACCGAAAAATCGGGTAAAATGGGTACTACCACCGCGCCAATACAGGCAATGGCAAAATAGGCAATGCCCCAGTTGGGGCTGTTTTCGCCAAGTAAAGCAACCCTGTCGCCCTTCTCAATACCCAACGAGATCAATAATCCCGAGGTGTTGGTAATATGAATCGAAAGGTCGTTGTAGGTTATCGGCTTTTCACCTACAAAGGATAATGAGGGCAGATCGGCATACTGTACGCGCGAACGATTCAGTATGTCTTTTAGAGTTAAACTACTGTATGTTACCATGTAATCAGCGTTGGTTTGTATTTAACCAATAGTCCCATTGGTGTAAGGGCGCAAATATACGTACAAATTTCCATACTGATTCTCTTTTAATCAAATGTATTTACTAATGCTGTAAGACGTTAATTATTAGACAGATGTGATACAATGAACCTCCATTGAACTATTCCAATGGCAGGGATTGCCAATGCTTTTTTTGAGTATTATAATTCTTGCTAAAAATGCATATATCAACCTTACAATCATCGAGTTGAATAAAAGGAAAGCGTTTTTTCCAAGCGATTAATGACCTAAAATGGAAATTCAAAAAGGGTATTGATTACGAATGAAGCACCCGCCTGTTCCGATTGCTAACTGCAAGCAAACCCATAAAGGTAAAGAAACCATTTACCATCAAGAGTTCAAAACCAAACCTATAGCCGTTGAATATTTCTTGAGAATACTTCGACAGGAAATAGCAGATGATGGGCGAAAGAATTGCTATAAGCGGGACCCACTTGTCTTTCACATCCAATTTAGTGAATAGTCCGAATGCGTACAGTCCAAGCAACGGCCCATAGGTGTATCCTGCCACGGTAAAAATAGAATTGATAACGCTTTGGTCGTTTACCGCTCTAAAAACCATGATAACCAGTGCGCTAAGTACCGAGAATGCAATGTGAACCCGACGGCGTACCGTTTTTTGCTCATCCTCGCTCCTCCCCTTTAGGTTAAGAATATCTACAGTAAACGAAGTGGTTAGAGCAGTCAGCGCCGAATCGGCGCTTGAATATGCAGCCGCAATGATGCCGATAATGAATAGTACGCTAACCACCTTGGGGAGATAGCCCTGCGTGGCGATTATGGGAAACAGGTCATCGCTCTGGGCAGGAATGGCTATTCCGTTTCTATGCGCAAAAACGAACAGCAATACGCCAAGGGAAAGGAAAATAAGGTTAACCGGCAGGAAGGCAAATCCGTACCAATACATGTTTTTTTTGGCATCGCCAAGGTTCCGACAGCTCAGGTTCTTTTGCATCATATCCTGGTCCAGCCCTGTCATCACGATGGTAATGAACACCCCGCTAAAGAACTGTTTCACAAAGTGTCTCTTATCGTTCCAATCATCGAAAAACCAGGTACGGCTATACTCGCTATCGCGAATGGTTTGAACCATCTGGGCGAACGACAGGTCCATTTGCTTGGCGATAAAGATAATACAAAGGATTACCGTTGCCAACATAACTGCTGTTTGCAACGTATCGGTCCAAATTATTGTCTTGATGCCTCCTCTGTTGGTATAAATCCAAATCAGTACAATAGTAATCACTACTGTTACCCAGAATGGAACATGCCATGCATTGAAAACATTGACTTGCAGCACGGCAGCCACTAAATAAAGCCGGAACGAAGAACCCACAAGCCTTGAAATCAGGAAGAATACCGATCCGGTTTTATAGCTGAAAAACCCAAAACGACCATCGAGATAGGTGTAAATAGATGTTAGGTTTAGCCTGTAATACAATGGCAACAGAACATTGGCAATCACATAATAGCCTAACAGGTAGCCCAGCACAAGTTGCAGGTATGAGAATTGACTGGCACCCACCATGCCCGGAACGGAGATAAATGTTACCCCCGAAAGCGAGGCTCCCAGCATGCCAAAGGCCACTATATACCAGGGCGAACGCCGATTGCCCAAGAAAAAAGCCTCATTGTTGGCATTACGGCCCGTATAGGCACCAATGGCTATCAGCACACCGAAGTATAAAACGATGATAAGAATCACCCAAATAGGCTCCATGCGAAAATTCTTTCATATCCCCGGGCAAGTTCCAATGCTATTAATTATTAGTGAAACCTGCTCCGAAAATAACCGTGCAATGCTATGGAAAAAAGGTGAAATAAAAAATTTTTTCTTTCAACCGCTTTTGGTTGATAATTTGTAGATTTGCAGTAGTTCGTAAAAGAGTATTATGCACATCCATAACTACCCTTCGAAACTTCTTGAGAATGCGGTTGATGAATTTGCCAAGTTACCCGGCATTGGCAGGAAAACAGCCCTGCGGCTTGTGCTGCATCTCCTTAAACAGCCCACGAACGAAGTAGAATCGTTCTCCGATGCCTTGAAAGAGCTCAAGCAGAATGTAAAATACTGTAAGGAGTGTATGAACATTTCCGACACGGAGATTTGTAGCATTTGTGCCAATCCTCGCAGGGATTCGTCCCTCCTTTGCATAGTTGAGAACATTAAAGATGTAATGTCCTTGGAATCAACCAATCAGTACAATGGGCTCTATTTCGTTTTGGGTGGCTTAATCAATCCTATGAATGGGATCGGCCCGGCTGATTTGAACATCGAGGGTTTGATAAACAAAATTGCCCAGGGTTCCGTTAAAGAGGTTATAATGGCCTTAAGTGCCACCATGGAAGGCGACACAACCATTTTTTATCTGTACAAGAAGATTAAAAATTTCGATATTGAGATAACAGCTATAGCAAGGGGAGTCGCCATTGGCGATGATTTGGAGTACACTGATGAGATAACCCTTGGACGGGCACTACTGAACAGGACTAAACTTGAAGCTTCGTTTGCTACATAATAAGAATTATGCTATATTTCGAACATATTGGCTAACATGAGAACGCTAACCATATACCTCATTATCTTTGCTCTATATTTGCCTTGCATATCGGTTGCTCAATCGGATGGGCTTATCGCTTCGGGTTATCAGAACCTTGAGTCGAAGAATTTTTCGGCTGCCGTCAACGATTTTTCCATGGCTTTGAAAGAAAATCCACGGGATACAGCTGCCCTTAGCGGCATCATCAGGGCGCATACCCTAACCGAAAATTTTAAAGAAGCTCAACGCTATATCGATTTAGCCCTGAAGGATTACCCCAGTAGCGCTGAGTTCCACATGCGTCGTGGGATTCTGAACAACTTAAAGGGTCAACCACGTAAGGCCATTGCCGATTTTGACAAGGCGCTTGAACTGGCATCGGGCCCAATTGCTGTTTCAATCCATATCAACAGGGGGGCTGCCCATCTGAAGGACGAAAATTTTTCAAGCGCCATGGACGATTTTACGGAGGCATTGGATATTAACCCCAGGAGCACATCTGCCCTGAACTACAGGGCATTCATCAGTTACAGAATGGGAAATTTTGATGACGCCATACAGGATTACAATAAATCGCTGGATTTGGACCCCGAGAACGCTATGGGCTACTACAACAGGGGTATGGCACACCTTCGTTCGGGGAATAAGCCCAAGGCCTGCGCCGATTTCCATGCATCGTGCAGCCGCGGAAACATGAATGCCTGCAAAATGATTAAAGCTGAGTGTGGCGGGGGTAAGTAGCCAAACTGCAAGTGCTTTTTTATCTATTTGTTGTTTCCTTTTTCTTTATAAAGGTTATCTATTGGCTCAAGAACGAGGATTTGTTGTTTAAAGCCACTATTTTTACATCTTCAAACCCTCAACTAATCCTAAACCAACGATGAGAAACAACAAAATACTCGGAATCACTATTGCAGCCCTTGGATTAGCATTACTACTTTTTTCCATTTTCCTTGATGACATAGGCATTGGCCGAACTCCCGGATTTGGCTTGGGGCAAATTGCCGGGACTATTGTGGGAGCAGCCTTAAATATTTACGGACTCTTCAGAATGAGAAAAAATTAACCTGTCTGTTTTACCACTTTGCCAAAAAAGAAAAAGCACCTATCCATTGGAAGGTGCTGATTTAGTTGTATAATAGTCGGTATCCTTTTAGAACTTCACATCTGTATCCCGAAGTAATGGCAAACTTGTATCCTTGGTAGAAAGGATAATATCTTCTTCCTCAATACCCCAGTTGATGTTCAACTGCGGGTCATTCCACATGATACCCGTATCGTACTCAGGGGCATAAAGATTATCCACTTTGTAGATTATCACTGCGTTTTGGCTTAGCACGACAAACCCATGTGCAAACCCCCGCGGAATGAAAAGTTGCTTCTTGTTTTCACCTGAAAGATTGACCGCCACATACTTACCAAACGTTGGCGATGCCTGTCGCAAATCCACCGCCACATCAAACACCTCTCCCTCGGCGCATCTGACAAGTTTTGCCTGAGCAAACGGGGGCTTTTGAAAATGCAACCCCCTTAGCACGCCATAGCTCGACTTCGATTCGTTATCCTGCACAAAGGTTATGGGTCCCACCTTCTCTTCAAACTCTTTCTGGTTGTACGATTCGAAAAAGTATCCCCTGGAATCGCCAAAAACTTTGGGTTCGATGATAAATACCCCATCGATGAATGTTTTGTTAAAAACCATATGCTTAATCAATAAAACCTTGCCTATTTGATATTAATCAATCTGTCCCAAGCGTTCCAACTTGTAGTCGCCCGAGAGAATGTCCCTCCACCACTTTTCATTATCGATATACCATTTAACAGTGCTCCTAATCCCCTCCTCGAATCTGGTTTGGGGTGACCAACCCAACTCCTTCTTAATCTTAGTGGCATCAATGGCATACCGTTGGTCGTGTCCGGGTCTGTCCTTCACAAAGGTTATCAACTCCTCCCTCTTCTTCACCGATCTGGGTTTAACCATCTCATCCAGAATGGTGCAAATGGTTCGCACAATCTCTATGTTCTGCTTCTCGGTATTGCCACCCACATTGTACGTTTCGCCAATTGTACCCTTCTCGAAAACAGTTATCAGGGCGTGAGCATGGTCCTCAACATAGAGCCAATCGCGGACGTTGTCACCCTTCCCGTAAACGGGAATCTGCTCTTCGGACAAACATTTTAGTATCACAACGGGTATCAACTTCTCGGGAAACTGATAGGGCCCGTAATTGTTTGAGCAATTGGTGATGAGGACAGGCAGCCCGAAGGTGTGAAACCAAGCCCTAACCAAATGGTCGGACGAGGCTTTGCTGGACGAGTATGGCGAGCGTGGGTCGTATGGTGTGGTCTCGGTGAAGTATCCCTCCTTGCCTAACGACCCGAAAACCTCATCTGTGGAAATATGTAAAAATCTGAATTGCTGCTTCTTGGTATCAGAGAGGGAGGCCAGGTGACGTCGGGTGGCCTCAAGCATGTTGTAGGTTCCCATGATATTGGTAACCATAAACTGTCCCGGGCCATCTATGGAGCGGTCAACATGCGACTCGGCAGCCAAATGGAAAACACCCTCGGGTTGATACTTATCAAACAGGGCAAAAAGAGCCTCCTTATCAGCCACATCGCATTTTTCAAAAACATATTTTGATGCATCGTCAAGGCTTTTCAACGAGTTCAGATTCCCTGCATAGGTCAGGGCATCCATATTGATAATCCGATACTTATCGCTTTTATATAAAAGGTGAACGAGATTCGACCCAATGAATCCGGCTCCGCCGGTAACGATAATGGTTTTTTTCATGTCTTCCTCCTTAATAATTAGTGCCTTAATGGCTATCTGCTTTTTATCAATCTCTTCAGGTAATCGGCATAAGTGCTTTTGCCCAACTCTTGGGTGAGCTTCACAAATTGGTCCCTATCGATATATCCCATGATCAGCGCAATCTCTTCGATACACGAAATCTTGAGGCTGGTCCTCTTCTCGATGGTTTTAACAAAATCTGTGGCTTCGGAAAGCGCTTCGTGGGTTCCTGTATCCAACCATGCGTATCCTCTGCTCATCACCTGAAGTTTGAGGCTACCCCTTTGGAGGTACTCCTGATTCACAGATGTTATCTCCAGCTCGCCGCGCCACGAGGGTTTCACATTTTTGGCAACCTCCACCACGCTGTTTGGGTAGAAATAGAGGCCAACCACCGCATAGTTGGACTTGGGCTCCTTGGGTTTCTCCTCAATGCTAAGCACATTTCCCTGCTTATCAATTTCGGCCACCCCATACCTCTCCGGATCATCAACATAGTAACCGAACACAACCGATTTTCCCTCATTATCGACCATGCTCACCGAATTTTGCAACATCTTTTGCAATCCTGCACCGTAAAAAATGTTGTCGCCCAGCACAAGGCACACATTATCCTTACCAATGAAACTCTCACCAATGATGAAAGCCTGCGCCAATCCGTCGGGTGAGGGCTGCTCGGCGTACTCAAAATTTACCCCCAATTGCTTCCCGCTTCCAAAAAGGTTCTTGAAATTGGGCAAATCGTGCGGTGTGGAAATAATCAGGATATCCCTGATTCCGGCCAGCATCAGCACCGAAAGAGGATAGTAAATCATGGGTTTGTCGTAAACCGGTAGCAACTGCTTGCTTATGGCCCTCGTTACGGGGTGTAAACGGGTGCCGGCACCGCCGGCAAGTATTATTCCTTTCATTTTTAAATGGTTTTGTTGCTTTGATTATGGTTGCCAATCACATTTTTTCACCCTTTCCAATGGCATACACTTTAAAGCCAATCTTGCGCAGGGCGGCATGGTCAAGGATATTACGTCCATCGAACAGGAATGCGGGCTTCTTCATGCTGCTGAATATCCTTTTCCAATCGAGGGTTTTAAACTCGTCCCACTCGGTGACCACCGCAATGGCATGTGCATCCTTACAAGCATCGTATGGGTTGTTGTGAACGGTAAGCATCCTTTCGTTCTCCTCCGGTGAGCGACTGCTCAGGAAGTTTAAATCGTTGTACATACTGCCGGCAGGCACACGGGGGTCGTACACATGAACCAGAGCCAAGTCGTTGAGTAGATGATCGGTAACGTATATGGCTGCCGACTCCCTGGTATCGTTGGTATCCTTTTTAAACGCCCATCCCAGCATGGCAATTTTCTTATCAGTAACGGTATTGAACAGGGAGGTAATTATTTTTTGAGCAAAACGGCGCTTCTGGTAATCGTTCATAATCACCACCTGATCCCAGTAGGCAGCCACCTCGGGTAGACCAAAGTGCTCGCACAGGTAAACCAGGTTAAGAATATCCTTTTGGAAACAGCTCCCCCCAAAACCCACCGATGATTTTAAAAACTTGGGGCCGATACGGCTATCGGTTCCAATGGCGTGGGCCACCTCATCCACATCGGCATCGGTTGCTTCGCAAAGGGCCGATATGCTGTTGATTGACGAAATCCGCTGAGCCAAAAAGGCGTTGGCAACGAGCTTGCTCAACTCCGACGACCAGAGGCGGGTTTGGATAATCCTCTCGCGGGGTACCCAGTGGGCATAAATATCGGTGAGCGCCTCAATGGCCTCCAGCCCTTCGGGGGTTTGATCGCCTCCAATGAGCACGCGGTCGGGATGGAGCAAATCGCTTACAGCCGTTCCCTCGGCCAAAAACTCGGGGTTCGACAGAACCCTAAACTTCACCCCGTTGCTGCTTTCGTCTAAGATTGCCTTAATGGATTGCGCCGTTCGTACCGGCAGGGTCGATTTCTCCACCACTATCTTATCCGATGTGGCTGTTTGAGCAATCTGCCTTGCACTCAACTCAACATACTTAAGATCTGCGGCGCGTCCTTTGCCCGTACCGTACGTTTTGGTAGGGGTATTCACGCTGATAAAAATCATTTCGGCCTCCCTAATCCCCTTCTCGATATCGGTGGAAAAGAAAAGGTTACGACCCCGTGCCTCCTTTACCACCTCCAACAGCCCGGGCTCGTACACGGGCAACTCATCGGTTTGCCATGCGGCAATGCGGTCGGGATTGATATCAACAACGGTTACCCTAATTTCAGGACATTTCTGAGCAATCACTGCCATGGTGGGTCCACCCACATAGCCTGCTCCAATGCAACAGATATTTTTAATCTTAATCATTACCTTTTCTAAAAAACGATGATACAATAAGATGTAATTACAACTCTAACTACAAATAAAGGGTAATATTACCAATAATGGAATGAATTTTATCGTATTGTGTTTAATAACAATATGGCTTTGCCTTGTTAAAAAATCTAGAAATAGAAAAAACAGAATCAATAATCTGATTTTCAAATTATTATTTTAAATAGGCACCAAAAAGTTTTGCCAATGCCGGAAACGTGTTCCAATGAAATTGAAAAAAGCCCTCCCGGGTATGCTTCCTCGCTTTGCGGTAGTATTGCCCCCACTGTTTTAGCGCCAAGGTTTTCACCTTTCTGCTCACCCTAGTTCGTTTGCAAATACCCCATACGTTGTCCGCTATCTCCCTAAGATATAAAGAGGTATAGATATACTTCCCCCTTTGAGTCTCACCATCCATCCTGAAATAATTCAATGGTTGCGATACGAAGCAAAGCCTGCTGTTGTGTAGCAGTTCAACCCAAAAGTACCTGTCGCCTCCCAGCCTGAAGCTGAAAAGTTTTGTCCAATTGACCTTGGATATCAAATTATGTCGGAAGAGAACGGCACCCGCATTGGGAATTACGTTGATAATGGGCATAAAACGGGCCAGCAACTCATTGCCATCCATGCAGAAATCGCTCTGCCAAAGGGTTGGATGAAGCACGCTGAGGTTTTGAAGATGATTGCCCACCACCTCATCATCGGCGTTCACAAAATTCGACTGGCAATAGGCCAAATCAACTCCTTCATTTTGCTCAATGGCACCCATGAGCCTTGCTAGAAGCTCAGCATGGGCAAAATCGTCAGATTCGGCAATCCAAATGTATTGGCCCTTGGCCAAATCCATACCCTTTTTCCACTGCCTGAATGGACTGCCCGAATTGTGTTCGTTAATACAGGTACTAATTCGCCTATCCTGCGAGGCGTACCGTTCCATTACCTCACGGCTGTTGTCGGTGGAGCAATCATCGAGGATGATAACCTCTATATCAGCGTAAGTTTGATGAAGAACGCTCTCAATCCGCTTTGGCAGAAAGCGGGCATGGTTGTAATTGGGAATTATTACGCTTACGGTTGGCAAATCTGAACCTTTTGAGTAAACCTATAGCGTGAGTTGAAATTTTGTGTTTGATAAAGCCACCGGGATGACTAACGGCAACACGAACCAAGCATATTAATTTAAACGGCAGACAGTGAAATTTTATCAAGAAATAGCCGTGCCCATGTCTCAAAACTAATCAATGCCCAGGCTGCAGCCCCTTCGTGCTGCGACATGGCAGGCAAATGGGAGAAATGCTTTTCCACCAAAGCCACATTGTAAATACCCCGCTTCCTGATGCCGGGGACAATGGTATCGAGTACCCATGTGCGAAAATCTCTATTGCTATAAATATCGGTCAGCGGTATTTCGAGGCCTGCGGATGTAGCATTGGAAAACTCCTTACCAAAGTATTTCTCAGATACACCTTTTAGGATAGTCCCCGCACCACCATTTTGGGTCAATCCATTTTGTACCAAATACTTATCAGGTAATCGCCTGGCGAAATCAACCACATTATGGTCAAGGAACGGCACCCTGTTTTCCATGGATTGGGCCATGGTCATCTTCTCGTGCCTCATCAACAAATCCATTAGAGTGGTGATCAATTCGTACCTCTGACTCTTGCGGACGAAACTGCCATTGCCCGAATTAAAAATTTCCTTCCTTTTAACTGCCGTTGAATCCATCCGGAAGTCGGGTTTCATTTGCATCAGCAAATCGGGATTGAAATGGGCAGAGGCATCAATATACCGATCTACGGCCGATACATCTTTACCGTTTCCATCTCCCCCCCCACGATTCTGCATACTGTTGAGCAGATGAGGTGGCCCCACCAGCAGCTCATCGGCACCATCGCCGCTAAGGAATACGGTGAAGTAATCCCTTGCCCTTCCTGCCAACAGCAGGGCTCCAAGTGCGGTGGGCGAAAACAGGGGGAAATCGAAATGCCAAACGGCCTTGGCAAAATTTTCAACGTAATAGTCGGTGCTCAAAACAAACTTATGGCCCTCAATGCCGATTTTACCCAAAGCGTAGTCGATGCGCTGCTCTTCCGCAGAGTGCTGACTATTGGGTATCACCGATACCGTACCGGCATTGCGGCTTTTCAGGGTATCAGCAGCCAGCATGGCAATAAGCGATGAGCCAATGCTTCCCGACAGCTGACAACCAATCTTAACATCGCCCAGAAGTTGCAGCTGCAAACTCTGCTGTAGCTTTTCTTCCAACCACCGTTTGGCCTCTTCAAAATCAATATCCAATACCTGGTCACCATTATAAATCTCCCAATACTTCCTGATTTGGATGCCATCGGGATTTACTTCGATATAATGGCCGGGCTGAAGGGCATGAACGTTTTTCAACAGGGTTTCCTCTCCGGCTATATGCCCAAAGCGTGTGTACTCATCGAGTTTTGAGTAATCCAACTCCGCTTTGAAACCGCTATGGTATAGAAAGGTCTTTACCTCGGAACCAAAAATAAAAGTATCGCCATTTTTATGGTAATACATTGGTTTTATGCCCATTCTGTCCCTGGCGATGTAGGTGGTTTTCCTTTTTAAATCGATGATACACAGGGCAAACATACCGTTGAGTTTTTCGAGCATCCTTTCGAAACCCAATAGCTGGTAAAGGTAAAGTATGATTTCGGTATCGGTTTTACTCCTAAAGGCAAACCCTTTGCTTTCAAGTATCGATTTGTACTCAAAGGCATTGAAAATGCCTCCGTTAAAGGCAATTATTACCCCATTCTTGTAATCCACCATGGGTTGATGCCCACTTTCCGATAAATCGAAAATGCTCAACCGCTTAAAACCTACTCCACAATTATAGCCCTGAAGGGTAGTGACAGCATCGGATGGTTTGAACTCCTTGAATGTAGCCTCGCGATTGGAATAGACAACAATACCGGTATCGTCGGGGCCCCTATGGTTGATTGCTTCGGTCATTGCGGCCAACTCGGTGATGTTGACCCCTTGGTTTTTCAGATTGATGATACCGGTATATCCACACATAGGCTAATGGCTATTTAATATTGCGCTGTCCATCAGCGCTAAAAATAAAACTGCTTGACCGTAAAGGTGAATTTCTGCGTACCAAGTCACCCCCAAGTCCCGCGGCAAAAATAACGCTAATCTCACAATCCGCAAGGGCTGCTCTTTGAAATAATAAGCCACTTTCGTGGCACTGCTCCAATATAATGGATGTCAAATATTTCATAAAAAAGGGAAGCAGTGAATCTTTGGATTATCCCTTATTTGCCATTTCGCCATGCCTCAATGCCTCCCTCCAGCTCGGTCGTAACTGCCGTGCAGAGGTATTGGGCAGGTTGAGCATTTCCCGATGCTTGTTCTGAATTTGTGCTTTCAACTCCTCCACCCTTTCGCCCTCATACCGTGTGAAGGTTATCCGGGAGCCCTTCTCCCCGTCGTAGTACTCCACTCCCAGAAAAGGGGCATAGGCAGTACGATGATTGGCGGTTAGCGCCAGAATAAAATCCCAGTCCACAAGCCTGTTCAGGCTCTCGTCGAAACGAAAGCCTTTGCCCACCACATCCTTTCGATGACCGAAGCTGTTGATGTCAATATGGTTCAACTCCCAACATTGGGCCCACACAAAGCGTTCGCCAAAATAGCCGATGGTCTCATTGCCGTCGTTGATTATCCTTGCTCCGGCATAACAGGCATCGAGCCCTCCGTAGTCCATAAAGACAATCATGGTTCGCAGATAACTGGGGTACCACGCATTGTCGGTATCCAGGTAAAAAATGTACTTCCCCCGCGCCCTTTCCAGTCCGTGGTTGCGGGCATGCGATACCCCCAGGTGCTCCGTGGGAAAATAGCGAATACGCCCATCGTTGTACTTGTCGGCAATGAGCGAGGCCAACCCGTCGGTGCTGCCATCGTCAACAATCAGTAGTTCCCAGTTGGTGTGATGCTGATTCAGCACGCCGGCAATGGGTTTATGGATGCAAAATGCCCTGTTGTATGCAGGCATTACGATGGATACCTCAATGGCATCAACCGAATCCCTGTGGGCTAGATAGATTGCATCAATCCTTCTCAAGAACCTCCTTTCCCTAACCCTGTTCCACACCTTTCTCCGCTTGCTGGGCTTACGGTAGGGAACAAATGGCAAGGCATGCAGTATATCTTTGAGGAGATCCTTGAGGAGATACCATGAAGTGCGAAAGATTTTCATCTCTCTTTTAAGAGTACTGTATTTGCTTGAGTTTATAAGTAAAACTATGAAATAATGTGTGGGCGTACATATTTATATAAAAACACCCCTGACACGATTTTGCACCTTGCAGGGGTTGGGATAGGTTTATATTAATGTTCAAAATTTTTTAACAAGACAGCAAAAATTCAACTACTTACACACAGAACTCAAGTCCCAATCAACAATATATATCGGGCTAACGCTTTTCTCAACATCCCTATCACCGTCGGGTTGATGATTGTATTGAATCAGCATGGAGAGTATATTATCCTTTGCCCAGCGGGTACGGTCAATAATGGGTTCAGCATAACCAAGTGGTTCGTTCCATAAGACCTTTATATTGGCCTCATCAAACTCATAATTTGGCGGGTAAAGTGTTAATACCGACATTTTATCATTGGTGAAATCGGCTCTTAAAATGATATGAACAATATCCTTTCTGTCGATTACTATTTCGGGTCGGCTAAAGGGAATCTGAAGCGTTCCGCCTCCCGAGAGGTTAAACACATTCTTTCTGTTGGACACAACGGTGTTGTTCCACTTTTTTCCATCGTACCATAAGTGCTGATACTGCGTTATGCCATTCTCGTCGTTGGCATAATATGCTATATGGGGATTTCCATGGCCGTCAACGGCCATACTGGTTTGATTGATAAGGTTTGCCCCTACGGGCACTGCCCACACGGTCTCGCTATTCACTTGTGTTATGGGCAACGTTGCCGTTATACCATGTACAGTTAACCACGATTTACCATTGTCGGATGTTGCAATGTAGTCAATCCCGATATTATTGATCAACGACATTTCATTTTTAGTAACACTGCGGGTTCTCCACACATAGGATAGATGCATTTTCCCCATGCCATCGAAAGCCGGGTGATTCCAATACGGGTTACTTGACCAGGGCTTCTGATTTCGTCCTGACAGGATGCAATTGGGCATATCACTCCATGTTTCACTGTCGGTATCGTAAATTTTCATACACGCCTGCCCATTGGTTGCCCCGCCATCCCTATATAGAAACATCAACGTTGAATCCATAGGATTCATAACAAATGCCGGGTAGGTAACCGTAGTCTCCCTCAGTCCGGTCATTGGCTTTGGTTTGCCCCACTCGCTGATATTCAACGGGATATCAGAAACCTGATAACGCAAGGAATGTCCATGGTGATCGTAAGCAATGTGTATATACCCCTTTTTATCAATGCCGAGGCTGATGGAGTTATGGGCGTCACCAATTCGATAGTTGCCTTTCAAAGTATCGGCATGCCACTTATCGGTTTGCAATTCCCTTTGGATAAGAATTATATTCGCGGTATCCCTGTAAAATGCTGTAAACTGATATCCTCCAAAGGTTACAATACCATGATGCCTGAAAATTACCGTATTCACCGTGTTACCTGCCCAACCCTCGGACAACCCAATTACTGCCTGCGGCTCAATGGGCTTTGCGTTGAAAAATGAAATACAAAGAAAAAACAACGCTTGAAAGTATAGGAAAAGCCTCATTGCCATGAAATTACATATTATTATTATGATCGAAAGAGGTAGCTAACCTCAAATTAATGCAGACTTCAGTACATCGCAAACTCTAGTAATATCACTCGTGCTCAACTCAAAGAAAAGAGGCAACCGGAGCAGACAATCGGAGTACCTGTTAGATTGCGGCAAATCGGAGCCGGTGTGTTTGTTTCTATAGAACTGACTTTGGTGCAAACTTAAGTAGTGAAAAACCGACAGAATGCCATTGGTTTTTAATTTTTCAACAATTTGGGTGCGTTGCTCAAGATTTTTGCAAACCATGTAGAAAAGATGGCCGTTGTTGGTTGCAAAATCAGGGATGAAAGGTAAGTCTATGTCATTTTCACTTGCCCATTGACCGAGTTTATCATTGTAATAATTCCAAATATCTCTCCTCTTTTGCTGTATTTGCTCCAAATGCTCCAGCTGAGCATAAAGGAATGCAGCTATTATTTCGGAGGGGAGGAATGACGAACCAATATCCACCCACCCATACTTATCCACCTCGCCCCGAAAAAATGCAGCACGATTGGTTCCTTTCTCCCATAATATTTCGGCGCGTTTTGCAAACTGCTCATCGTTAATAACAAGCATCCCGCCTTCGCCTGATATTATATTTTTTGTCTCATGGAAGGAAAAAGCAGCCAAGTGTCCAATGGAGCCCAGCGGTTTTTTTACACCATTTTTACCGGTATAATAGCTATCGATGGCCTGCGCCGCATCCTCAACAACGAACAGGCTATAACGATTAGCCAGTTCCATTATTCTGTCCATATCGCAGGCAACGCCTGCGTAATGAACCGGCACTATGGCCCTTGTTTTGGGCGTTATGAGTCCTTCAATGGCTTCCTCGTCAATGCCCGGATGGTCCTTACGGCTATCGGCAAAAACAATTTTTGCCCCGCGCAAAACAAATGCATTGGCAGTGCTGACGAAAGTATAAGAAGGCATGATCACCTCGTCTTCGGGTTGAATATTGATAAGTAGAGCTGCCATTTCCAGCGCATCGGTACAGGAAGTGGTGAGCAGGCATTTTTTAAAACCAAATTTGTCTTGAAAAAAAGCATGACACATCTTGGTGTACTTGCCATTACCCGAAAGTTTACCGGAATTCACTGCATCGTACATGTAGTGAGCCTCTTTGCCGGTCAAATAGGGCTTATTGAATGGAATCATAAATTGGAATTAAAAAAGGTCAAATTGAAACTCAATGTTTTAAATACAACCAGTGCGTGATTAGGTTAATAATATTTCAATGATTTCCTCATTGGGTACAAACCTCCCTTGTTTACTGTAATATATTGCACATCCCCCTCTTTGGTTACTTTCTCTCACCTGTGGCAAATACTGTCCCTTCTCTACATATATTTCTTTTCTAACAATCTCACTATACTCCTGGCTTCTATCAATAATTTCAGCTACATAACCCGATTTAGTATTGCTATAGTATATTCCGGAGAAATCCTGCTTTGTCAATTCTATTTTCGGTGCTATTCCACAAGCAATATCAATTGTAGCTTTTAAAAAATCGAAACCAGTTGATAACTGAACTAGATCAGAGCCAATGTAATCGCCACCCATGCGGGCACCGATTTCAACAATATATATTTGATTGTCTTTCGTGAGCATTAACTCCGAATGGGAAGCCCCATACTCCACGCCTAGAGCCGAAAGTGATTTCTTAACGATATCAATCATTCTCTGTTTCAGCAAGTCAGGCAGATAGGCCGGTTGATGATGAGCCTTTTCTACAAAATATGGAGGCCCAAATGTTTCTTTCTCCGTGATTTGCAAAAAATGGTGTTCCCCTTTCCAAGATATCATCTCTACACTGAATTCTTGCCCCTGAATGTACTCTTCCACAATCACTCTTTTACCGAAAGACTCATCCATTGCCCTAGCAACAGCGTTTGGAAGATCATCGTAAGATTCAACCTTTGAAACCCCTCTACTCCCACTCCGGTCGGTGGGTTTAACAATTACGGGGAATTGAATTTTTTTATACTCTTGGGCTTCACAATCAACCAGATAAAAATCGGGGCATGGCAACGAAAAACTTCTCAATTTGCTGCGCATGAAGTATTTGTCGGTAGAAAATGTTGTGCTTTCCAAACTATTCCCTATTAACCCAAGTTTGTCTGCAATATAGTTTACAGTAATAGCTGCCAAATCGGAGGCAATGGAAATAACACCAACCGGTTTTAGAGTGCGGGCTATATCACAAATTTTCTCCTTCTCTGTAATTGATATGGGGTAGAAGCAATAAGCCAATGATTTCCCGACAGCACCCTCCTCCCATGCAAATACATGGGTTTCAAATCCCATATCCTTGGCTTTTTTTATTAATGGTAGTTGAAAATTGTTTGCGCCGATAATAAGCAGTCTTTTCATTCTGCTTTTCTTAAAAATTTTGTCGAATTACCTACCCAAATCTCATTGTCACCCATATCTTTTGTAAGTACCGAGCCCATTCCTAGCGTTGCATTTTTACCAAATATTAATAATTTCACGGGTAGTCGTATTTAAACCGATATGAACTCCATCTTTAATTACAGCTTTATAAATAACTTTGTCAACTTATGGAAAACTCTTCATTTCCTTAGATTTTACCCATAGCCATTTCTTCTAAAACATAGGGACTCATAGACTGTAAAATGGTTCTTTTAATAGTATCATAACTATTTTTGTATATGGGAATTTATGATTTCACAAATTCTAATTGCTTTGTCTTCAGAAAAATACCTGTCATTAAATAGGTTTATTATTGCTTTTGACAAGTTTTCAGCAACGGGGTATTTGTTGTCATTGAAAATCTTGCTTGTAACATCATAATGTGAACTGGCAAATAGTTTATTTTGCAATATTGAATCTAATATTTCCTGCTGATTATCTACTAAAATATTAAATCTCCATGAATTAAAATCTTTGCCTAACTTAATAGAGTTCGGAAGTTTATCATCGTAGATTTTATTTAAAGAGTTTTTAATCTTTTTTGACTCCTCTATTTTCTTACTTATTTCAATAAAATACTCCTCCCCAAGGGTGTTCAAATCAGCATCCAGCCAGTTGTTATTCTCCACAGATATCTTTTTACTATTTTGATAACAGTATTTACAATTATTATTTAGTTTTTGCAAATCCTCAGGATTATATAATAAATATTTGGATTCAAATATCTCATTATCTTCCACAACGGCAAAACCACCTTTTCCCATATCAACAACCTTTCCATAAGTTGTACTGAATAGCACCAAATCAGCAAAACCAATTATTTGATTTACATTTGGGAAACACAAACACCTATCATCAATTATCTTAAAATCTTCATTTAGTTTCTTTAAATCAGAAAAAAACTCTTCTACTTCATACTCACGCCCATATGTATGCACAAAAACAATCCCTTTATACTTTCTAGGATTTGTTTTCAACATATCCAAAACCATATTTCTATCTATACAATAGTTTTTAGGTTCAATGTCAACAAATTGGAATTTAACTTTGGCTTTAAGAAAAGTAAGCGGAACAATGGGGCAAATATTGGCAGGAAGAAGATAAGCTCCATCGGAAAACTTCTTCAAAAACCAAAATAAAATAGCACTTGCCCTATTTGCTGTAATTATTTTCATCAATTAGATTTGTTTCGCCGGAACACCCACTAATGTTTGATTTGATTCAATATTTTTAATAACTGCCGAAGCCATGCCAATAATATTGTAATCACCCATTACAACCCTATCCCTTATGGTTGAATTTAAACCTATAAAATTGCCATCACCTATTAAAATTTCTGAACTGATGGTAGAGTTCCCAGCTAGAATATTATAATTCCCTAATTGTGAATCATGACCAAATAAAACATTGCCATTAAGTGTATTGAAATTACCAATTTGTGCATTGGAATTTATGGTAACATTAGAACAAACAACATTTCCAATTCCGAGTTTTGCGCTAGGAGCCACAAATGCAGATGGGTGCACAAAGTTAATAAACTTTTCGTGGGGAAGATTTAAACTCTTAAACAAGTCTACCCTTTCTTTCATACACGATGGTTTATACAGTGCAAAAAAATATTTCACATCACTATATTTAGCATACTTTTCGTGCAAGTCTTTGATTTTTGCCAAAATAGGAAAACCATTGATGTTATCGCCTAAACTTTCATCATCAATGGCATAGCCCAATAGTTCATATTTTGCATTGTAATTTTGTACTGCATGAATAATTTGGTCTGCTAAAACAACTGCTGCACCTTTGCCGCCAATTATTATTATTCTCTCCATTATCTATAAATTTTACCAATAATATATTTGGGTCTCTGTTTTGTCTCCATATATATTCGTCCCACATACTCCCCAATAATTCCCATAATTATATAGTTTATGCCAAATAAAAGCAGAATTAAGACAATGTTAGTTGTCCATCCTGCAACAGATATGGTGAAAAAAATCCTTTTTATTAAAATCAACAATGCCCATATAAAGCTAAAACCGGCCATTACAAAACCTATTAATGTGGCTATTCTAAGTGGCCAAAGAGAATAGGAGAAAATCCTATCCAAAGCAAGTTTAAACATTTTTCTTAATGTATAACCGCTGCTTCCTGCCTGCCGTTTGTCGCGATCCATATCGATGGCCACATAATCAAAACCACCCCAATAGAGTAAACTTAAGGTAGTTCCCGTAATTTCAGGAACATTTTTTATTTTTAAGTAAGCCTCGCGTTTAAGCACACGAAAAACTCCCAAACCCTGCTCTATTTTTATAGTGGTGGCATAATAGGTTAGTTTATTGAAAAACTTGGAAACTGTACGTTTAATCCAAGTGTCTTTCCGGGTTTTACGGCGGGCTATGGCCATATCTGTATCACTCTCCATACAAGCTTTTAGCAAATCCTCAATAAATTCAGGAGGATCCTGCAAATCGGAATCCATAATCGTAATATACTCGTACTGTGCCAAATCGAGACCTGCTGTTATGGCATTAGCTTGTCCAAAATTTCGAGTCAGCCTAACTGCTACTATCCTATCATCTTTCTTTTTTAACTGTTTAATAACATTGAAAGAATTGTCCTTACTTCCATCATCAATCAGAATAATTTCAAATTGTGTCGATATTTTTTCCATAACCGGAATTAACCGATCATATAATTTTGGCAATACATCCTGATCATAATATACAGGAATCACCACCGACATATTTATCTCAGGAAAATTCATAATTAGAATATTGTTTGAAAATTAAGTTTATATCACCCTGCTAAATTCCTTTTTATCAACCAAATAAAGAATCATTCCGATTAGAGCAGGGGTCAACACTAATAATGAAAAATAAAGAAGAGAAGCAAAAAAGGCTATATTTTCGTTTACTCCAAGAATTCTATAAAAATATACAAAACTACCTTCACGTATTCCAAATCCTGAAATTGATACAGGTATTATTGAAATTATCTGAATTAGTGGTAAGATAGCCAGATGATTGTAAAAAGGCAAATCAACAGCAAATGCTAAAAAAACTAAATACCCACATACTATTGTCGAAAACTGAAATGCTAAGATTAATGGGATGGTATATTTTAATGATTTTTTTATGGGAAATAGGTTTAACGACTGATATAACGAATGTAAATAATTTGAAACTTTTTTGAATCTTTTAACTTTTATTAAAAAATTTGAAATCTTAGTAAACAGCCATCTGTTTTTTAAACTAACAAATACAAATAGTATAAAAACGATAATAATGCTCAGTATATATATTGTTTTATCGGAGCCTGTCTTTATTGATACTATAATAGAGCCTACCAAACCCAAAATGGCCAATAGAAGAAACCCAATTAAGCGTTCAATAATAACAGAAGCCCCCCCTCGCCCTTTGTAATCATTGTGTTTCTTCTCGATAAAATAAATCCTTAATGCATCGGATCCGGTAGTCGCAGGTAATGCTAAACCCATAAATAAGGATACAAAATTATATTTAATCAGTGTTCCAATTTTTTCATTTACTCCCTGTACTTTCAAAAAAAATTTCCATCTGTTATTACCTATTAATGGATTTATTAAGACAGGTATAAAGACAGCAATAAAAATGAAGTATACATTTTGAATTGAATTGAAAACTAAATCAAAGTCTATGTCAAAGTGAAAAATTGTAAAAAGTAGTACTGCAATTGTCACTCCTAGTTTTACAAGAGTTTTCTTCATGTTTTAGTTATTTTTTACTGAAAAATTTAAAGACTAACCTTTAGTTTTCCCTTCAATTAGAGCATTTTTCCGTAATACCTTTTTTGCCATAATAACCATGGGTGGTCCTATGAATTTTCCGTTCATGACGGCTACCCCTTTTCCCAATTTTTCAGCCTCATCAGATAACCTCAGCATTTCTCTAGCATCCTCAACTTCCTTATTATCAGGAGAGAAGTATTTATGAACCAATGGCAGCTCTTTTGGGTTAAGTACCAACATCCCTTCAAATCCTAAATTTTTGGCTATCTTAAGATTTGCTTCCAAATCATCCAAATCGTGAACGTTGATGTGAACTGTATCAATGGGAATCACATTATTGGCCCTGGCGGCCATGGCAATGATGGCTCGTGGGATAAACAAACTCTGATGCTCTGAATCGTGCACTCCTTCCAAATCAGCGATAAAGTCTTCGCAACCATAGGCAATGGCTACTACCCTATCCGATGCCTGGCATATCTCCTGAGCGTTTAGAACCGCTGCTGCTGTCTCAATAAGTGGAATAATCTTAAATGTACCAACCGGAATCCCCTTCTCGTACTCTATGGTTTCTAGCAATTTGGAGAAGAAATAGACATCCTCACCCTTTTTTGATTTGGGATACATGAATCCATGGATACCCTCAATGGTAAGTTGGTAAACATCTTTAAGCAGTTGACCACTTTCGCGGTCGTTCACTCGCGGGAAAACCCTGTGGTCATTAAACTTACCCTCTTTCACCCATTGGTATATCATATCCCTTGCTAATTGCTTGTTGGCAACAGGTTGTACTGAATCCTCTATGTCAAGAAGGAGTACATCAGCCTCCGAACGGGAAGCACTTTGCATCAGCCTTTCGTTATGGCCTGGTACAAACATTAAACTGCGCATTAAGTATTGTTCCATTGTTATCTTTTTTTAATTAGTACCTTCCTGCGAAAACTCATAACATCCTCATCTCTTTGATTATAGGCTATGGTTTCTACATACACAATTCCTCTGTCACGCTTGGATTTCGACTCGTATTTATCAAGAATCTTAGTTTTTGCGTATATGGTATCATTAATAAATACCGGAGCCAAATGCTTAACATCCTCATAGCCCAAATTAGCTATGGCTTTCCCGCTAATATCGGGTACGGTTATGCCAACCACCAAACTAAAAACCAATGTACCCACTACCAATACTTTGCCATGCTGCTCCTTTGAAGCATAGTCAATATTTGTGTGTAATGGATGGTGGTTCATGGTCAGAAGGGAGAACAGATTATTATCACTCTCGAAGATTGTTTTTGAGGTGGAGTGTCGGATTACCCCCCCTACTTCGAAGTCCTCGAAATATTGACCTATTTCAAAGTTTTTCATCTCTTAATATTTTATTAGTAAGTAATTATATATCAAAACCTAGTTATCTCCTAACAAAAGCATCCCAAGTATTCCCCGACAGATCTCTTACCACATTGTCCTCATCATTTCCAAATTTCCAATGTCCCATAAGTTCGGGATACTTTTCCTCTTTGGCAAGGTTCTCATTCTCTTCTTGTTAGCTCATATAGAGCAAAAGATATAATATCCATATTACAAACAACTCAGTTTCAGGGCAAGGTAACTAACCAAACCTAAAGACATCATGAGAGTTTGGGTGCTAAAATCACTATGAATCAACAAATCGTAATAATCAATTTTTTGATGTTCAAAACTAGTAAAAGCTGTTCTAATGCGATGAAAGGGGTTAAACACTGATGCTAGTTTGAAAACGTTTGTATTGCCCTCAAAATTTGATGCTTTTGTAGTGTGCTGTGCTAATCGCTTTTGTAACATTCTAAATCATTTAATAAACCTCCAAACTAAATAGTCTCCTTTGTTACCTCCGTACAAAAATAAGCTGTTATGTGCAATGTCATTAAACCATGCTTTCATCTAACAATCAACAGACACATTCGTAGTATTATCAAAATATATATCAATTACGCAAAACAAACTCCTTTGATTTTTAGAAAACCTACTACTAGTCAATTGGTGAAGAGTACTCATTATTTATAAAATAAACTTCGATGGGCTGTCCAATCCCATCGTCAAATCTTTTCACCAATGAATTGGACAAAATATACTGATAGTAATGACGGTTTATAATAAGTTGTTTAACACGTTGTTCCGATAAATCTGATGTTTTTCTTTTGAGAAATTGATTGTATGCCGGTGGTGTTGTTACAAAATACTTTCCCTTGAATGAGTTCATATATTCGTTATTAATTATACTGCGCATCCAAGCTATTTCAATGCCCCTTACATCTCCTATGCCATGCATTTCGTAATAATAATCCTGAATATATCTTTCAAACAAATAGTTCAAATACTGATTGTTTTCACGTTCATACAAAAAAACTCTGGACATCTGTTTAGAGTTTACCATTTTTGATTTATCGTAAATCTTCGGCAGCATGTGTTGATAATTATCATCTATCAACACAACATGTTTCTCGGCCAAATTCTTCATAATCCATTCTTCAGCCATTTCTTTATTCGTCCTTTTCCACTGATATTGGCCTAAATAATTCATAAAAAGTGGTCGTAGAACAAAAAGTATTACTGCCAAATAAAGTGCACTTTTCAAAATATATGAGGCAATTTTTCCATAAGCAAGATTTTTTGATGAAATAAATTTTTCAATCCATTCAAACAACCCAACAATTGCAATAATTGATAGAAATCTAATTAGTGGAAAGGCTGGTAAGAACCAATAGTACATAATTTCTGGAGACCCTAAATAGGGTACAACCAATAGAATTAATACCAAGATACTGGGAAAAACAATCTTGAGGTATTTTCGTGTGAAAACTAATAGAGGTAAAGTAATAAGGGTGGGTTTTCCGCAGTACTTAACAAAAATTGTGTATAAGGCACTTAGTCTTTCGGTAATAGTATAATGGTAATCCCTACTCCAATAAAAACCATCCTCTGCCTGTCCCCCACCTCGCCCCTCAATCCCAATACGAATCATGTTAATAACTTTAACAAACCAATTGCTCTGTGGTTGCAAAATATATAATGAAATCACTAAGAAAGCCACTACTCCTGCAATGTCATACCATTTTGCTTCTTTTGTGTACAACCGATAAAGTGCATAACCAGCCAGAACCAACACAAAAGGCATTGCCGTGATTTTTGAAGCAATGGCACCACTTACAGCAAACGCCATTAAATACAAGTACTTTCTATCATTACTTTTAATGGCGGACAAAATCATTAACGAAGCAAACAAAAGTATAAGTTGCTCCGGGCGAATTTTATTTGCAAATAATATGGCGTCTATGCTTAGAATGGATACAAGGGCAAATAAAATCCAGTATGGTTTTGCAATTTTCGCCTCTCTTAGGATTTTAATAAATATATAAAGAGCTATCAAACCAACTATGGCGAACACATAACGTCCAACTTGGATAAAATACCCATTATAAAATAATTGCATTGCATACTCATCAAGGCTTCCAAATTTGCCAAGGAATAGCATCAGTATTGAGAAAAGATAATAAATCCCATACAACAAATACATGCCCAAGGCTCCATAGCCATACCAATGTGGATCAAAATCCCCCCCAAAAAAACCTACGGCAAAATACACTAATGCATTCTCGTCTGCCACCTCGCCCTGATAATCCCATAAAGTATAAGTCTGAAACAATGCAATAAGAATAAGGACAATAAAAACACCAAAACCTGTTATCCATAGTTTAGGTTTGGAGAAAAATGCAACCTTCTTTAGAGAATGGGGAAGGGCTTGTTTAACAAAATTATACAGCTTTCTTTTAAAATAATTAATAATGAGGAATACATTGGCTATTAACCATCTTCTAATTAAGAACAGACCTATGATGAATAGCAGAGTAACAGCTAAATGAAAAACAAGGGAAGCATAACCTGTTTTTACAACTATCTCACCCTCTATTATTTGCGGTTCGCTTAAATAACAATTAAAATGAAATAGCAAACCTACTGAAATAAGCATTGAAACAATTACCAGAATAATAAATGCTATTCTTTCTCGACAAGTCATAATAAAACTTATCCTACTAAAAATTAGATACTTGTACCTCTAATAAAATAATTATTTTTCAATTTATCTTGAAAGAGATAGGGCATGAAAAAACAAAACACTATTAATAAAAATTTATGTTTTGAAATAGTGAATACTATAAATATCTTCTTACAAAACTCATGATTATTTTTTAACCTTAGTAATTATTCCATCCCGTTTTGCCTTTGATAAGTCTTTAAATGTACCGTCTGTTATATTATCAAATTTCCAATATCCAACTAGGTCACTTTGTAACTCCGGTTTGGTGATAATTGCATTTTTTTCCAAGTCTTTTGTTGTTAATACTGAATTCCAGATTTTCATATCAAACAAGGTCGCTTCAATAAAAAAAGAGGCTCGTGACATTATAACAATATTTGCTTTTGTATTGGCAGCTTTCGGCATAGCAACGAAATCCTTTGTTGCTACAACTTGTCCATCGGCCAGTAACTTGAGCGTTTTCAATTGTCTATCCCTAATGGCTGTCAATCTAACCCATTGATTCAAGGGCAATACCTCTGAAGGATTCCAACGCAAAACGTAAGCTTTTGTGCCATTCCCGTAATACCATTGAGCCTCATCTTTATTTTTGATTCTCAAACTAAACTCATTGTCATTATCAGTGATAAATTTTGATACAATGGATGTCCATGTTTTTGGGTATTCATGAAGCATAATGTGCATATCAATGGTAAGATCATCAACAAAATCATTGGTTTCTTCTATCCGTATAATACCCTGCTCGTTATCAAACTTATACCCGGACAGGGGCTTTTTTTCCACTTTTTTGCAACTGCTAGCAACTACAGCCAGTAAACCGGCTAACACAATTAAGGATTTAAGTTTCATGATTTCTATGTGTTAATTTTGTTTTAAGGTCATTATTTCTACAAAGATATAACATTCTTTACTATCCTATCAAACTCTTCTGTAAATCTTGCTTGCCATGAATTTGTCTTGACAAAGTCGCTGTGATTATAATGTTTACCTTCTGTTAATACTTTTTCGACCATATTAATAAATTCCTCATCATTTTCAGTAACAAAAAATCCTTTCAAATCACTGGGAATATTACTAATTTTTGTCGATACAACAGGTAAATTGTAATTTAGATAAACATAAGCCTTCAATGGATTCATATTTTTTGTAAGTTCTGTGCTCAAATGGGGTAGTATTCCTACTGAAAACTTAGAAATCCAAGCACCAATTTCTTCGTAAGGAACAATACCGGGCATAAAAACATTTTGAAACGATTTCAATTGTAATACTTGTGGATTGGAGTGAGTTGACCCAATAAGTACAATTAGAGCATTGGGAAATCGTTCAGCAAGTTTTTCAAGCAATGGTATGTCAATCTTGCTTTCCAAATTACCTGTAAAGCCAATTATTTTTTTCCCGGCTTCAACACCCTTGATAAAGTCTGAATATTGAACGTTTTTTGGAACCACAACATTAGGGTTTAATTGGCATCCATTGGGAATAATTTTAATATTTGAGTTGAATTCCAACATTTTTCTTTGAACTTCCAAGCAATTACAAAATACCTCATTGGCATTGCCCAAAATATCTTTGTAATTTTGAGTTAATTCTGCTCTCTGCTCTTCAGTTGTGTTTGGCCATGATCTGTGGTCATCAACAACATCAGCTATTAAATAGCCTGGTTTGAACCTTGATAATATTTCTTTGGCTTGAAAATTCTTAGGGAAAAAAATAAAAATGGATTTGTGAGGATCAACCTCCTCCTGTATGAATGTTAGGTTAATATAATCATTGTACAAATGTAAAAACTCCATGCTATTAATTTTTATACCCTGTCCTTTTTTATTTGTACTGTAAATAAACACTTTGTATTTAATCTTTTCGCTATCTCTCATCCCAAGCACCTTCTCATAAGCTCTATAATAAATATATTGATGTTCGACCATATTATCGCCCCAATGCATTTTCTTCAACGAAAGGTCTGATACAGAGATTGGTGCATCAAATACTATGACTTTTCTTGTGTCTGATCTCTTTGCTAAATAATCAATTATCATATCAACTCTTCGACCATACAAGGTAGTATCGTTTTGCTTCCAAAACAGAACATAATCTACCCCTACTTTTGGCACTGGCTTATGTTCAACGGATAATCCTTTCTGAATCAAAAAGTCTGTCAATGGCTTCAGTTCATATTCGCCAATTTTCTTTGGCAAAGCGATTGCTTTTTGAACTAAGGGGAAAATATTTCGTGCTGCTGAATCATAACTATACTTTTCAAGGAAGATTTCTCGGGAGGAAATGGAACTTGGTTTTGATAAGGATAATAAAATTTTATCACTAATATTTTCTTTTGTTATTACCCCGGCAAGGCCCTCTTCAATAATATCTTTTAAAGGTTCCGTTTCGGTTACCAATAAAGGGATTCCCATACCTATAGCATCAATGGCTTTGGCCGGTAATTGATATCTTGAAATAGGATTTTCCGTATCTTGGGGTAAGCATACAACATCTGCTAGTGAAACAATTTCCGGAATTATACTGAATGGCTGATTAGGCATAAAAATAATTTTACCTCTGGACAATTCATTAAGTTTATTAGTAACAGACCTATCAGTTGTTTCTCCAACAATTAACAACTTAATATTTTTTAGTGATATACTCCCAATAGCTTTAGCTAATACATCTAATCCCTTATGTAGTCTAGGGGTTCCAAAAAACAGGACTAGTTTGTCTTCAATTTTTAAATTATACTTCTTTCTCAACTCATTTTTATCATAAAGTTTAGGATCAAATACTCTTTCATTCCTAACATGAGGTATAATCAATCCTCCATATTCTCTTTCTAAGGCCTTGTTAGACACAATGATAAAATCTGCAAATTTCCGTAAATCTTGTGCTGCAATAGTCCAAAATTTACCGTATGGAATAGTAAGTTCATCGTTAGACAGTGTATTATATACTTCTAATTTATTTATAGGTATTTCATCTGTTGCTCCCACAAAAGAAAGTTCGTGATCGTCAATATCAACCACAAGAGGGCAATTATATTTATGTTTCAAAAGAACTCCAAAATACATTGAAGGAAATCGGGTTTTACAAGCCACAACCAAATTAGGATTATAAATATTTGTGATTGCTTGTACCTGCTCAATCATTTCTTTGGTTGTTTCACAAGGTATTTTCAAAATAGGTATGGATGAATCCCGTAACGGTTCCCATATATCCTTTCCATATTTTGGGAATTGAAACCCGACAATAATAACATCTTCAAACAAACGCTCAAAGATTTCAGCAATAATATACGATCTTCCCAAAGGGTTGTGCCCAACATCCCATGTAATCACCATTACAGTACCCTTCAATTTATTACGATTTGGTATGAAAAAATCATTTTTATTCTCTCTTCGTTCATTTAAAACTGAAAATACACGACCCTCTTTTTGCCCAAATAAAATATAATGAACAAGGGGATTTACATCACTTTTTAAAACATCCGGATATCTTTTTAAATAATGTGAAGTACTAAAGTCTTTATTGGGGTTTCTCCCTTCTATTGCTCCTCGGCGCACATAGTGGATAACCGGGTCTTTCTTAGATTTAGCCACATCAGGGTATTGCATAAGATACCATTTCCTGTCAAAATAATCGGATTTATTAATGACCTGTATTGCCTTGTAATTGTTCCATTCTTGCTTTGATTGTTTTACCCTGAATAGCAAAAAGTTACCAATGACCTTAATGACCATAACCATAAAGGTCAAAAAGTTTTTTAACAAATGACCAAAAAGTCTAATGGGTTTAGTTAAGCGCCAACTATATGAATGCTGCAAATTAAATATAACTTCATCTTTGCTAATTACTTCTTTTTCTACTATTCGTAGTCTTTCTTTTAAAACTTTTTCACTTTCTTCTAATTGTTCCTTCAACCTTATTGTTTGATTAGCGATATCTTGAAGTTCTGAATTCTGGTTTTGAAGTTCTGAATTCCGGTTCTGAAGTTCTGAATTCTGGTTTTGAAGTTCTGAATTCTGGTTTTGAAGTTCTGAATTCCGGTTCTGAAGTTCTGAATTCTGGATTTGAAATTCTGCTATGGTTGTTTCTCTTTCTCTAAGTTGATTACTTGTCGAAACTAATATAGTCTTAGAGGATTCAAATTCATTTTTTACAATTAATAAAGAACTATTTAACTCATCAATCTTTTTAGTGAGTCCATCAATTTCTTTACTTTTAATTGAATTCTCATATTCTAGTTCCCTTAATATGCTCTTCTGATCTTCAATCTCATTCTTTTTACTATCTAATTCTTCGACAATTCGTTGAATTTTATCTGTAAGTTGAGTATTTAAAACATCTTTCTGATTAATGGTTAATTCTATTCCCCTAATTTTTTCATCTTTATGGGCAAGAGCAGTTTTATAATTTTCTAAACTATTCTGAAGATCTTGAATTTTATCATTTTTTTTGGAAATTGTGTCTTGATGTAAAAGAAGTCTTTTTTCGAGTAGTAACATACCCTCTTTTCCTTGATAGTTATCCTCTCTAAGTTGCTTTGTCCTTTCTTCGAGTTTAACAATAGCACTATCTCTTTTGGACATAGCTGCTTTATGCTTTTCAAGCCTTTCTTCAAGTTTCTTTATAGCCTCATTTTTAAGGTCGATGGTGGTTTTATGGTTACTAATCCGAACATCAAAATTGGCAATGACTTTATCGTTTTCTCTAATTATTTTTCTAAAACTTTCTGTATCTTTTTTTAATTTTTCATACTCTTCGTTTCTCTTTGAGATAAACTTTTCTCTTATCTCTAGTTCATTTTCACGTTTTTTAATCTCCGATTTATTAAGTTCCAACTCTTTCCTGGTATCATCCAATTCTTGATACAGTAATATTCGATTACCTAAAGTTGAAAAAAAATTGCGATAATATGGGTTGTGGTTTGCTTCCTTGCAAAATGAGACAAAATCCTCGTCTACTGTATCTCCTACACATAAAACACCCAAACCGTTACCATGAACGAAATCAAAGGATATATATTTTTCTCTTAATTCCTCCCAAAATTTCCACACTCCAAAACCTCTATCCCGTACGTTGGTATCATGAAAAATTACAACACCTTGTTTGCTAAGTTTGGGAAGCCAAGTATCGAAATCATGTTTCACTGCTTCATAAGTGTGTAATCCATCAATATGAAGTAAATCAACTGTTTGATCATTAAAATATGCAAGTGCATCATCAAACGTCATTTTTAGCAATGATGAAACACGATTAAAATGCTCATCATTAATAGATTTAACTCTTTTAAAAACATTTTTGTCGTAAAAACTTGCATGCTCATCCCCTTCCCATGTATCAACAGCATAGCACTTTGTAGCTATTTTCAACTCCTCCACCGCCTGACAAAAAGAGAAATAGGAATTTCCCGAATGTGTCCCCAACTCCACAAAAATTGTTGGTTTCAATTTTTCAATCAGAAAAAAGGCGAATGGAATATGCTGAATCCAACCGTAGGGTTTGGCCACAAAATTGGGCCTACTGTACAATAGATTTGCTTGTATATCCATTAGTACTATATTAAATAATTAATAATTGTCTTACTTTCTACCAGAGTCAAAATCCTTCATGAAAGAAATATCTGTCTCGCAGTATGAAGGTTATGCGTACTCCTAAAAGTGCCGGTATTGTCAAATGGCACAACTTTTATGAACCAAAATAGTAAACTATCCACCATTTCTTTTTTATTAAAGGAGATAATTGAAATAATTAAGCCTACGTAAATGATTATTTATATTTACCAACTAGACAGTTATTAGCTCAATATTATAATCGTTTTCCTCGAGAACAATAATATTCCCAGTACGTTTAAATTTTGGTTCTTCATTTTGTACATTAATAAAAATGGCATCGTGAATCCAATGGTGTTGCGTGTGGTTTTCCTGATCACCATCTGAAATAGCGATGGTCAACGAATATTTTCCTTCTACCAACAGAGGGAATCGAAAATCGGTTTTTACTATTATTTCCTGGTTGGCCTTTAATTCAGGCAAGGCTCTTTTATATAAATAATTATTAACCGTAAAAACGCCATTCCCACGTTTATCTTTCAACTTTAAACCAAAACCCGGTAATGATATGTTAGAGTTGATAATTATTTTTGCAAAAAAGGATAACCATTCTCCTCCCTTTACCACATCAACATTTTTATCGGTGTCTTTAAAATACAATGCCACTTCCTTAATTATTGCTCCATGCTCTCCAAACGATTCAAGTTGAGAAACACCCGTCCACTTAATATTACTTTGCTCAAGAGGCACAGATGATTCGTTCGAATTGTTTTCACTTGATTTTCCAGATTGGCTGACAGTATCTTCTCGATCATTTTCAGCACCTTCCTGTGTTTCGAGTCCATAGGTCATAAAACCCACATATTTTTTTATTATCTCACTGGAAGATCCATATTCCTGTATCTTACCCTCGTTAAGCCAAAGGGTTTTGTTGCAGAAATTTGTAATAGCTATGGTATCGTGTGAAACCAAAATAACGGTTTTCCTCTTCTCAATAATATCACTCATCACCCGGTAGCATTTCTGCTTAAAACGTAGATCCCCCACCGCCAGCACCTCATCGAGTATAAGAATGTCGGGATCCACATGGCTTGCCACGGAGAAAGCCAGCCTCGAACGCATACCGCTGGAATAGGTTTTTAGCGATTGGCCGATGAAACGGCCAATATCGGCAAAGGCAATAATCTCATCCAGCCTCTCATCAATCATCTTTTTGGTAAAGCCAAGGATAGTGCCATAGAAGTATATATTCTCCAATCCCGTGAGTTCGGGGTTAAAACCCGATCCCAACTCAAGCAAGGAGATGACCCTTCCGCTCACCTGGAAACTGCCCGAGGAAGGGGTGAGAACACGGGACAGAATTTTTAGCAGGGTTGATTTCCCGCTGCCATTCTGCCCCACAATCCCCAACGAATCGCCCTTTTCAACCTCAAAGGTTACATCGCGTAAAGCGTAAAAGTCATCGTGATACTTCTTCCGCATGGGATGCAAGGCCTCTTTTAGCCTATCCTTTGGGCTGTTATATAAGGGGTATATTTTTGTTAACGAGTTGACACTGATTGCCAGATTACTGTACATTTTCAAATTCTATAAAAAAAATAGGCCAATTCAACTACAAAACATCAGCGTAATGTGGTTTTAACTTCTGAAAGACAATGGCTCCCACAACGAAAAAGAAAATGGCAACGCACCAAAAGTAGATAGTGAGGTTGACCTGTTCGAAAAACCATTTGCCATGTATAAAGGTCTCGCGATAGCCATTGGTAATGTAAAAAAACGGATTGAGATCAACCAGCAACCGCTTTGGTCCTGTTAATCCCTCGTGCGGCCATATTATGGGTGTCAGCCAGAAGAAAAGGGTGTTGAATACCTCTATAGTTTGTTTTATATCCCTTACAAATACCATAAGCGCCGATGTGAGCCAGCCCATCCCGATAAGCAGCACCAAGGCACACAGTAAGTAGTAGGGAATTTGAATCCAGTAGATCGTAGGGTAAAATCCGTACAACACCACGATGATTATCAAAACCACCAGCATAAACAGGTGGATAATAAGCACGGTGAATAATTTTATCAGAGGGATAATACCAACCCTGAAATACATTTTCTTTATCAGAAATGAGTAGTCCACCAGCGATCCTGCAGCATTGCTCAGCCCATCCCTGATAAAAAACCAGGGTATCATGGCCGATACCAGCCAAGGCAAAAAAGCATAACCTAACCCCTCTCCCGACCTTAATCCAATAGATACCACAAACCAAATGGTGAGAATATAAACCAACGGGTTTATAAACGCCCATACCATTCCCAGATAGGTTGAAAGGTACTTCTTCTGGAAATCGCGCGCCACCAGTTTGCGGATTATATAGCGCTGCTGGTAAATAACCTTGTTAAAGTAGTAGAAGTTTTTTAAGTAACTCATTGAAACGACTGATAGTGAACTGCTCTTGAAAGCTTCGCCCTGTCACTCCCAATGCAGGCGTAACAAGGCAAATTTATAGTCAACCTTTTTCTACACATCAACAAACCCAAAACCAAAAGAAATCAACTGTATATCAGTGAGAATAACGTATAGATCCACTTTTTCGTGTATCCACAGTAAACAAAATGCTTTCTACGCTTTGGAACATCACTGCACTTAGGTTGAATTTTCCGTTTGAAAAGTACAAAATTAACATTTTATACCAAAATGGGATTCTTAGAAAACCTTTGTCAGGGCTACAGTTTAATTAGTACCTTTGATTGCCATAATAAAACCTTTTCTTCAATTGCAATGTATGAAAACAATACTTAAGATTTTGCTGATTCTGGTGGCAATTATCGTCATTACAGCTTTGGGCTTCTACTTCTTTGTATACAACAAACACCATGTTGACTACTCGAAAAGCGACGTGGAAATCGAGATTAGGGCCGAAGAAATATTCTCGGATTTTGTAAAAAATCCCCTGGCTGCTGCCAAGAAGTATAATGGCAAGGTGCTCATGGTGAGTGGCACTGTTGATGCCATTGAGCAGGCCGGGGAGCTAACCATTGCCGTAATGATTATGGACGAAGGCTTTTTTGGTCCGGAAGGTGTTCGTTTCTCTCTGCTTGAAAATCAGGCGAATTTAATAGATATTGGCAAGCCCGTTAATCTGAAAGGACTATGCACAGGCTACACCGAAGCGGACGTGGTGCTGGAGCATGTCTCTGTTGTTGCACAGTAAATATTTTTGACATGAAACTTTCAAAGAAACTATTTCTCATCCTTTGCATATCCCTATCGCTTGGAACAACCAGCGTTTACGCCCAGCGATACGCTTCGCGTAATGGCACTGTGAAGCTGAGCTATAATGCCCCGCATGGCAAAATGGAAACGGTAAACCGACAGGTAAATATTGGGCTAAACGTGGAGACGGGCGAGTTCAGACTGACCATGCTAATGCTATCGTTCCGATTCCAAAGCGCATACAATCAGGAGAAGTTCAATGAGTACTTTATCAAGAATGCCCATTTTGCCAATTCCACATTTCGGGGTAGAATTGTTGATTTAAATAGAGTAAACTTCTCCAAAAAAGGAGAATACGAAGTGACCGTTACGGGAGACCTCACCCTAAGGCAGGTAACCAACAAGGTAACGGCCAAGGGAAAGTTTATTGTTGGCGATAATACCTTTTCGGGAAAAAGTGTTTTCAAGGTAAACCTAATGGATTTTAACTTCAATATACCACCCACCATGGAGAAACTTATTGAGGTAACCTTTGATGTGGATCTGAAAAAGTTGTAATATTCCATCCATTGACACTAACCCCCGTTCAGAATTAAAAAGGCTTAAGACTAGGAAAAATTCATACCTTTGTCCTATGAGCCTTGTAAAATATAGTAAACTGAGCGATTACAAGATTAAAAAAGTTCTTCGACATTTTTGC
>MWFE01000014.1 GCA_002071445.1 Bacteroidetes bacterium ADurb.Bin008
CAAAGTTAGAAAAGAATGAATACGGTTGTTGAACCATCTATACGAAAGTCCGATTTATAGGGGGTCAAACCAGTATCTAGCCAAGGAAACTCGTCTATAAATATGACTTTCTTTTGCTTTGATTTGGAACGGCTAATTCGCTTTTCCAGTGCTTCAAAAGCAGAATACCAATCTTTGGGTATTTCGCTGTTCTTTAGAGCCAACGACTTGGAAAAATTGCGTAATTGGTCTCTCATATCACCTTGGTAAAGCCCTGTTACCTCAAAAAAGAGCTCTTTTCTAAATAATTCACGTACTAAAAAAGTTTTTCCTACCCTACGACGACCGTACAATGCGATTAGCTCAGAACGCTTGCTACCGTACACTTTTTGAAAACTTTTTATTTCCTCCTGTCTCCCAATTATTGTCATTTTATTTGGAATCATATTACGCCAAAGGTACAACATTTTATTAGTTTTGGCGAAATATAATTTTTTTTTTAAAGTGCTACAAGGCTTTCAAACTGCTTTGTCTCCCAACAACTAAAGTGCAGGGGCATAGTTCATGGTTCGTGGTACGAGATGCATGATGCGGGGTGCGAGGTACGGGTTGCGTAATGCGGGGTGCGAGGTACGAGTTGCGTAATGCGGGGTGCGAGGTACGAGTTAATTGCTCATTGACAGACTTCGTCTCTGCGGTTAAAATGAATAAGCGAATCAGCGAATTAACGTCCCGACTCGTAAGGATTACGAATTAACGAATTAACGCATAGGCAAATCAACGAATTTGCGAATTGCTCACATCATGCAATATACCATTTATAGTTATTTTAAGTTCTATAATCAACTAGTATTCAGGTCTAATTTGTAACCTTTTTCATTTTTTTTCGTATGTACTATCCATTACAAAAAAATGGTCCCATGAGAATTTTACATACTTCCGATTGGCATCTGGGTAAACGGCTGGATTTCTACTCGCGTTTTGAAGAGCAGAAAGCGGTACTGGATGAAATTGTACAGATAGCCCATGAAAAAGGGGTGGATATGGTGATTGTGGCCGGAGATCTATTCGACAACTTCACCCCCTCCAACGAGGCCATGGAGTTACTTTACAAAACCCTTAACCGTTTGGCAAAACACGGGCAAGTGCCCGTGGTGGCCATCGCCGGCAATCATGATTCGCCCGACAGAATTAATGTTCCGGATGTTTTTGCCAGAGAAAACGGAGTCCTCTTTGTAGGCTATCCCACCGATACCGTACCCCTTTTGAGTATTGAAGATGGCTTTAGCATCACCAAATCCGACGAAGGGTTTGTTGAGCTTCAACTGCCCAAATACAACTATCCTATTCGGTTGTTACACACCGCTTTTGCCAATGAGGTGAGGCTTAAGGAATGTTTTACCGATGATAAGGAGAGTTCCCTACAAACGGCTTTGGCCGGCCGATGGAAAGAATTGGCAACCCACCATTGCGATGATAAAGGGGTGAATATTCTTACCACACATCTTTTTGTGCAAGAGAAGGGCGGGCAAGAACTTGAAGAACCCGATGGCGAAAGACCCATAAAAATTGGTAATGCCGAGTTGCTCTATTCCAACATAATACCCCAAGAGATTCAGTATGCTGCCTTAGGGCATTTGCATAGCTTGCAGAATGTGGGGCAGTTTCAACCCGTTTACTATAGCGGTTCTATTTTACGTTACTCTTTTACTGAGGCTTATCAGCAAAAATATGTGGTAATAGCCGATATGGAGCCGGGCAAGAAACCTGTAATTGAGACGGTACCCATATCCGGAGGAAAAGAGTTGGAGCGTAAAACATTCGACTCGGTAGCCAAGGCTGTGGAATGGCTTCGGGCCAATGAGGATGTACTGGTGGAGCTAACCATGGAAACCGATGAGTTTTTAACAGCTCGGGAGCATAAGGAAATTCATGATGCGCATAATGGTATAATTTTTCTTATCCCAAAAGTAAAAAATTTACAAAGTAGCGAGAATAGTGCAAAGGAAATAGACCTCACTAAGGATATAACCACTCTTTTTAGGGAGTATTTCGTTTCTGCCAAAAAACAGGAGCCCAATGAGGAGATAATGAATTTGTTTAAAGAAATTTTGGAAAGCCAATGATACCACTAAAACTAACTTTTCAGGGGCTCTACTCCTATCAGGAGAAGCAGGTGATAGATTTTGAACAGCTTACATCGGCAGGAATATTTGGGATTTTTGGGAATACGGGTTCGGGTAAATCGGCAATACTTGAAGCCATATCCTATGCTTTGTACGGAGAAATTGAAAGGCTCCATCAAAGGGAAAAAAGGGCTTATAATATGCTAAACCTCAGGTCTGATAAATGCGAACTGGATTTTGAATTTTTAAACTTTAAAAATGAGAAGTACAGGGTTACTCGGTCATTTAGGCGTAATTCGAGAAACTATAATGAAGTTACATCAGGGGATACAATCTTTTACAAATATGAATCTCAGGGTTGGGTGCCTATACAATCTTCTGCAGAGGAGATATTAAATATCAGCTATAGCAATTTTAAAAGAACCATTATTATTCCCCAGGGGCAATTTAAGGAGTTTTTGGAGTTGGGGGCAACCGACAGAACCAGAATGCTGGAAGAGATTTTCCAGCTGAGCAGATTTGATTTGTATGGTAAAGCAACCCAACTTGGTAATGAAACAACAGAGCAACTTAATAGAGTTGAGGGTGAACTGAAGGCCTATGAGAAAGTTTCGAAAGAGGGTATAGCCGAGCAAAAGGAGGAGTACGAAAAAGAGAACATAGCCTATGAAACCCGTAAACAAGGGTTTGAAAAAGTTGAAACCCAATACCAGCAGCTAAAAAGAGTAAAGGAGAGTTTTGACCTATTAGCGAAAGAGAAAAGTCAGTTTAAACAGATGGAGACCCTAAAGCAGGGTATGGAGGAGCTGGAAAAGAGGGTGAATGAATTCGAAAAAATATCCTCGACCTTCAACCCCTTATTAAAGGAAAGAGTTGATTTAAAAACCAATATCTCAAAGAGAAACAAGGAATTAGATGAGGAGAAAGCGAGCCATGAAGCCATTGAAAAAAAACTGAATAAACAAGAGGAACTATTGGTAAAAATTCAACCCTATTTCGAGAAATTAAACGAGTACAGAAAAGAGGAAACGGAATATAAGTACGTTATGAATGCCAAGCAGGCTTCAGCAACTGCCCTAAAAATTAAAAAAGAGATTGAAGTTCAAAGTGAGGCGTTGAAAAAGAGGAAGATGGAAATTGATTCATTGGCACAACTAATCAAATCAAAAGAAGAACAGGTTATCGGCAAGAAAAAGGGGGTAATTGATTCCTCTATTTTAATGAATGTGAGCAACTGGTTTTTGAAAAACAGAAGCCTGAAAGAAGATTTGGGTAAAATTGAGGATAGATTAAACGATGAGACAGAAAGGATAGATCAATTGCTTGATGAGCTAAAGGGGATTGGCGTAACGGTGGAAAATTATGAAGATTTCTTCTCGGAAAAATTGGAACAGCTAAAAATTCAACAGGAAAAAGCCCAAAAGCGCAAGGATGACCTGACCCTACAACAAAAGCTGGCCGACTATAGCCATGCGCTTCATAATGGAGAACCGTGCCCTCTTTGCGGATCGGAGGAACACCCAAATGTTGTGCAGGTTGAGGATGTCAGTCAAAACATTGCAACGGTTGAGAGAGAGATAAAGCTACTACAAAACAGAGAAGCTGAATTACAAAAACAGCGCAATAACGCTGGTAAGTTGGCAGCAACTATTAGCACAAATCAGCAGCAAAAAGCCACCGACGAAAAAGAGCTGGCTGAGTTAAAGGCTCAATTACACAAACACGCAGAATACTTTGTATGGACAGATTTTGATAAGGATAACTTTGAAGAGTTTGAAACCAAACGGCAAGAGTCGGAAAGCATCTCAAAGCAAATTGCCACCCTTGAGCAAGAGGTTGTGGAGAGTAGAAAAAAGCTGGAAAACCTTCAAAAAAGGGTGGAGAGTGAAGAGCAAGGGCTAAATACATTTCGCATTAAGCAAAGTGAGGCAGAGACAGCGGTAGAGATAAATAAGCAGAACTTAACAGTTCTTAATTTTGATGATTTTGATGACTTTTCTCCGGAACAAATTGAGGAGAAGGCCAAGAGTCTAAAACAGAAAAACGATAGAATTGAGCAAGAGCATAAGGAGATAACCGAGTCCATATCAACACTTAAACCTAAACTCTCAGCAAAAGAGGCTTCTATTGAAGCCATCACAAAGCAGATTGAAGAGGAGGGTGAGAAGTTGGAAGAAGTTGAGCAGAGTATAAACCGTGAATGTGAAAAGTTGGGCATTTCTCAGGAAAGGGTTTTAGAGGCGGTTGCCCAATCCATAGATATTCCGGCTGAGCGAAAAAAGATTCAAGATTTTAAGTTTGATTATATGACGCTGAAGAATAAAATTGAGGGGTTGGAAAAAGAACTGGCTGAGGTAGAGTTTAGCCAAGAAAATTATGCCAAAGTGGAAAAGGAATACCAAGTGGGTAAAGAGGTTTTGGATCAACTCAACGAGAAGTTGATTGGCCTAAGGAATGAGATTGCTCGATGGGAGAGCGAACTGTTAAAAAAAGAGGAACTTCTTAAAATACATACTGAACTGAGTAATAGAAGTGAGATTATTAAAGTACTGAAGCAGCTATTCACAGCGAAAGGTTTTGTAAACTATATATCGGGTATCTACTTGCGTCAACTATGTGATCAGGCCAATGTTAGGTTCCATAGAATAACTCGAAATAACCTGAGTTTACAGGTAAATGAAGTCAATAATTTTGAAATTATCGACTATCTCAATGGAGGTAATAGCCGAAGTGTAAAAACCCTATCCGGAGGACAAACTTTTCAGGCATCATTGAGTTTAGCGTTGGCATTGGCCGATAGCGTACAGGCTAAATCTAAAACAACGAACAACTTTTTCTTTATTGATGAGGGGTTTGGTACACAAGATCCCGATTCGGTAAATCTCATTTTTGAGACGCTACGTAATTTAAACAGAGAGAATAAAATAGTGGGGATTATCTCTCACGTTGATGAGTTGAAAGAGCGTATCCCCTCATCGTTAGTTGTTACAAAAGATGATGAAAAGGGAAGTATGGTGAGGCCGACATTTTAATTGACACTATCCCATAAAGTGTGTAAGTACAATCAGAGGGTTTTGCTTTAGAACTGGACCCTTTCGGCAAAAAAAGTTTGTTTGACCATAAGCGTTTCATGTCTCACATAACTCATAAACCCTCAATCATTTGTCATTTTTTTAATGTATATGTCTAAAAATCAAGGAGAAATTTGTAACATTATTTATTTTTTCCCGTACTCATATTTGTAATAGGTTTTTTGTGGTGTTTTTTATTTAAACAGTAAATAGGAGTCTATGAGAAAAAGGCAGCTGGTTCAAACAGCATTCAAGTTTAAACAGACTCAGCTGCCTTTGCTATTTACACACCAACTTTCCTTTAGCAGCAGTTGCTGCAAGCCCAATTATCTCTTTTAAACATTAACCGTTGCCTATGAAAAATTCATCATTGGATGTCCATAATGTGTTTGCTAACCGCTTTAAAGGGTGCGAGGCTCTGGCTTACGCCCTGTCGTCCAAGCTGCAGGATGGGAATATGTGTATCAACATAGAAGATTACATCAACAACCCCGACGACCACACCCGAAATCCGTTTTTTACTGAACCCGACGAGTTTAAGGCGCAAACTGCTGAAGGTGCTTACGTTACCCACAACCCCGATGTGCTAAAGCCCTTTGTGGTGGTAGATGGCAGGGCATACCTGCAGCGGTATTACCGCTACGAAACGGAGATAATTGAAAACATCAAACGGTTGAGAGATAACTTCCATATTATAACCGGTGGCCCCGGTACCGGGAAAACATATAGTATTACGGGTTTGCTTATTGAGATGGTGGGCGAAAACCCGGACCTGAAAATTGCCCTTGCTGCTCCCACAGGTAAGGCGGCTGCACGAATGAACGAGTCCATTAAGCAGAATGTTGAAAACAGGGCCGACCTGAATGAAAAAGTAAAAGAGGTGCTTACGCAGCTGAAAGCCAAAACACTGCACCGGCTGCTGGGTTCTTTGCCCAATACCGTTTTTTTTAAACACAATGTCCAAAACCGCTTACCCTACGATATAGTGATTGTGGACGAGTGCTCAATGATTGACGGGCCGCTTATGGCCAAGCTGCTCAATGCCATTGGCAGCAGCACCCTGCTTTACCTTCTGGGCGATAAGGATCAGCTGGCATCGGTGGAAGCGGGCTCGGTATTTGGCGATATTTGTCGTGCAAGGGATTCACGGCCACTCAAAGCTAGAGTGGAGGTGAAAACCGAAAGCCACCGGTTTGATGCCCATAAGGGCATTGGCAAGTTTAGCCAGGCGGTAATTGAAGGCAACTGCAATTTGGAAGATTTTACCAACGATGAGCAGGTAACCATCAATACGGAATATGATGAAGCACTATTTAAGGAGTATGCCATTAAATATCAAGATTATATTATCGAACCAGATATTAAATTGGCGCTTGCCAAACTGAATGAGGTGCGTTTCTTGTGTGCCACCCGCGAGTTTGACCATAGCGTGGACGAGTACAATAAAAAGATTCAGGACTATTTAAAGAGAAAGGTAGAAGGGTTTAAACCCAAAGCAGAGGGGTTTTACCATAATCAACCCATTATAATCACCCAAAACGACTACACACACCAAATTTTCAATGGCGATGTGGCCATTATCAGGGAATGTGAAAAGGATGGTCGTACTGAAATGGTAGCCCATTTTGAGGATATGGATGGGGGCATAAAAACCATCCCTGCGCACTACCTCAACCACTACCAAACCATGTTTGCCATGACCATCCACAAGAGTCAGGGCTCTGAGTTTAATCATGTTATGGTGGTATTGCCCGAAAAAAAGGGGCGCCAACTGCTAACCCGAGAGTTGCTATACACGGCAGTAACACGAGCCAGAGAACGGGTGGCTATCATGTCAACCAGCGAAACTTTAGCCCTAAGCATGGAGAAAACTGTAAACCGTGCATCGGGCATAACCCAACGTTTTAACAGCCTAAAAGATGAATAGCATGCTATACAGTTCCAATAACCTAAATTTTCTCTGCGAGAAGTTATCGCATCACCTCAGCAGCCCTTTGGACAACCCTTTTCAGCGTGAGGTAATTGTTACGCAAACCATGGGGATGGAGATGTGGCTAAAAACCAATTTGGCGCACAAGCAGGGCGTGGTGGCGCATGTTCAGTTTATGAACCCCAATGGGCTATTGTGGGAGTTGCAAAAACTGTTACTAACCGACAACCAGCAGATTAATGCGCATACCATTAGGTTTAAACTTTTTGCCCTGTTAGATAGCAACGATTTTAAAGCAAAGTTTCCTGAAGTGGCTAAGTATTACAAAGATAATCACCTAAAACGCATTCAGCTGGCCAGTAAGCTCACCACCCTGTTTGACCACTACCAGGTGTTTCGGCCAGAAATGGTAGAGGGTTGGGAAAGCGACGCATTGCAAAACAAGGATAGCGCTGCCGAGCAGTGGCAACAGTGGCTGTGGAAACGGTTACAGTTGGAATCGCAAAAGAGCATTGTGCAAAAACTGGTGGAAGCCATCAATCAACGCCCCGATGAAGTAAAAGAGCATTTTCCACGAATATCTGTTTTTGCACTCACAACCGGCAATACATTCCATTTGCAACTGCTCAAAAAACTATCGGAAATCACTCAGGTTGATATGTATTTGCAGCTACCCTCGGCAGAGGCAGAGCATAAAAACCCTTTGCTGAAGAGCATGGGGCTTAAAACTAAAGAATTGAGGGATTTGGTGGAAGAGCATTATCAAAAGCCTATGCCTTTCGAACCGCATTTGAATGGTCAAACCACCACATTGGGTAAACTACAGAGTCAGATAGTTGAAAATAAAGCACGCGAAGAAGCCTTTACTGATGATGGTTCCATTTATATCAACTCATGCTACACGCCGGTAAGGGAAGTGGAGTGCCTGTACAACTTCTTGCTAAACCTTTTTGAGCAGGATAAAGAGCTGCAGCCCTCTGATATACTAATTACCACCACACAGCTGGATAAGTATGTGCCCTATTTGAGGGCAGTATTCCGAAACGCACCGGTGCGCCTGCCCATGATGATTTCCGGAGCAACCAGTAATACCGAGGATTCCATTGTGTCGGCACTGGAGCATATTATGCGATTTTCCACTGACGACCTCACCGCCGAGCGGGTAATGTCACTGCTGGAACAGCAGCGCATACAGCAGCGAATGGGCATTGAGGATACGGTGTATGTGAGGGATGTGCTGCAGAAGGCAAATATTCGTTTTGGCATTGAAAACAATAAGGAAGATGATACCGTGTATGTGAGCTGGAGCTACGGATTGGATAAGCTGCTGCTGGGCTACGCCATGTACACCGACCAGGAGTTTGGCATTGACGGCGACCTGACCCTTTACCCATACCAGGATGCAGAGGCATCGGCCAGCTACGATTTATTACGCCTTAAGGCGTTTGTGGATAAATTGCAGGCAATTCAGGAAGAAAAAGAAAAACCCAGAACTCTTGAGCAATGGAAAACTTTTCTGCTTGAGGTAATGGACTACCTGATATTTTACGACGATTTTAACAAGGACGATCGGGCATCGGTAAACGATATATACCGCGCATTAAACTATATAGGCAAGATTGAGTACGACCAGGAGGTGCCTTTTGAGGTGTTTTTAGAGGAACTGGATACCAACTTCTTCCTTGATGTCAGGGAGGTAAAACTGAACACGGGTAATATGACGGTTACCAAACCCTATGCTGTTAAGGGGATTCCCTACAAGGTGGTGTGTATATTGGGGTTGGATAATGACGTGTTCCCACGTCAGGATAGGTATATGAGCTTCGACCTGTTGGGTGAGGAGTATAAGTTGGGTGATAGAAGTTTGAAGGAGACCGACAAAAGCCTATTCCTCGACCTGATACTGGCTGCACAGCAGAAACTATACATTAGCTACATTGGGCAAAGTGTAAAGAATAATGCCGTCATACCTTCGTCCATTGTAACCGACTCGCTGGTGAATTACCTCAGCATACCCGAGCTAATAACCAAGCAGCCATTACACGGCTATAGCCGGCAATACAATAAGGATAACCCCAAGCTGTTCACCTATCTCTATGGGGAATCAGGTGTGGAGAAACCAACATTAAAGGAGAGAACCTCTCCTAAGGAAAAATCTCAACATGAAACATCCATTAAAGAGTTCCTCGCTTTTATAAAGGACCCCGTAGAATGGTACTTTCACCATGTGTTAAACATCTATTATGAGGGCTTAAAAGAAGAACTACCTGAACATGAGGTGTTTGAATTAGACAACCTGCAAACTTGGATAGTAAAAAATGATTTAATGACCTTAACTGAAGAAGAGGAAAAAGATTATCTCTTAAAATATAAGAAGGAGGGCAAGTTACCCTTGGGTATCAGCGGGGAGGTGGAGTTGGAAAAACTGAAAAAAGAGATCGAACCCATAAAATCCACCTATTCGCGTTTAGTAAACGGACGCCAAGAGAAGCATGTGGATATAAAGATTACCATAAACAACACCATTCTTTCGGGTATTATGGGTGGTATTTTTGATCGTGAGTTTATAGCTTATGCGGTTTCTACTTCTAAATACAGCCAAAAAAAGTATAAGGCACTTGCATACGTACAAGCATTACTTTTAGCACAAAAAGGATACATAAGCAGGGCGGTATTTATCGATAAGGATGGTGCAGAAGTACCCTTGCCCATTGAGCCCTCAACTGTTGAAGATAAGTTAAACACCCTTTTACGATTTTTTGACGAAGCCCATAGCAATCTGTTTATCTTCACTATAAAAGCATTTGAGAAAACTAGGGAAAGAGTTAAAATCGTTCATCCAGAGACTGAGGCAGAAGCCAGAATAAGGATGGTAAAGGAAAATTTTTGGAACGAAGCCTATCCTTATGAAAAGGAAGGAGTTTTTCCTGATTTATATCTACGAAAAATAATAGAAGATCCTGCATATGAGGAATTTGGCGAACATCATGTAGCACAAATAATACGATTTGGAAATACTCTTAACCTTTAGACAGTATATACCATGAGCCAACAAAAAACAGATAATTTCGATGTTATGAATGTCCCTTTGCAGGGATCGAACCTAATAGAAGCCAGTGCAGGCACCGGAAAAACCTACTCATTGGCAATATTGGTTTTGCGCTTGGTGGTGGAGAAAAACGTTCCGTTGGAGCGTATCCTTATGGTAACCTTTACCCGCGATGCCACTGCCGAGTTGGAGGATAGAGTCAGGCAATTTATACGTCAGGCGTACAACTACTCTCTGGGGGTGAATATTGACAATAAAGAAATAATCGAAGTGGTAAATAATGCGGGTAAAGAAATAGCCTGCGAAAAGTTGGGTAAAGCGGTAGAGAGTTTAGATATTCTCTCTGTAATGACCATCCATAGCTTTTGCGAAAAATCCTTAAGGGCTTTCCCCTTCGAAACCGGACAACCCTTTAGGTTTGAGGTGGTGGAAGAGATTGACCGACTTCGTATGCAGGTGGTTAATGATTATTGGCGCAAAAAGGTTACCACATTAGACGAGGAACTGTTTAAAGAGTTCTCAGAAAGACTTAACCGCCAAACTATTGATGAGGTGTTAAGAAAAGCATTGGATGGCAGGGAGTATATTGCCCAAGCAGATAGTGAAAAAGAAGTACTTCAGAAATTTAAGGAAAGTGAAGAAGAGTTGAAGAAAGCTCAAGAGGCGTTTGCTGGATACTTTGAGGAGAATTTTGAGGCAATTCTTCAAAGACAAGATTTAAATAGGTATGCACAAAATTTTTTAATAGAAATTAATACTTCGGCAGAAACATTGAGGGATGGATTCTACAATAAGTTTGAAGAATCAAGAAGACCACAATATTTAGACTCTTTTCCTGAAGAAGAAAAATTATATAAAGACATAAAACGTAAACAAAAAGCAAGGAATGATTACATTGTAACGTATGCCTCGGCAGTTTTTGCCCAAGCCATAGAAGAGTTAAAGCAGAAAGTTGCCAACCTTAAGGCTCAAAAGCAGGTAATCGACTTTGACGATCAGATTGACCTATTGCATAAAGCAGTTATGGATGGTACAGCACAGGAGGTACTTAAGGGTCAGTATGATGCCGTGTTTATTGATGAGTTTCAGGATACCGATAAGAAGCAGTTTGAGATTTTCCACACCCTATATTCTGGCAAAATCTTGTTCTATATTGGCGATCCCAAGCAATCCATTTACGGGTGGCGCAAAGCCGATATGGGTACCTACAAAAAAGCCCGCAATGGGGTTGATAATGTTTACAGTATGAATGTGAACTACCGCTCTACCCCAAGTTATATAGGTAGTTTAAATGGCTTTTTTAGTAGCGTCAATCCGTTTAACGATGAAAAGATAACCTATACCAAGGTAAACTGCCCCGATAATAGCGAAGATACCTTTACACATAACGGTTCCCCCATCCAAAATCCATTGGAGTTCTATCAGGTTAGAAATCAAAAACAAATTACAACCCTCACAGCCAATAGTATTGCTGAGTTAATTACCGATGAAGGGTATAAAATTGACGACAGGGAGCTTACCTTTTCTGACATAACGGTTATTGTAAGAACCAATGATCAGGTTAAGAAAATTAAAGATGAGTTGAACAAACTCAATATCCCTTCGGTTACGGTTGACAAACCCAAAATCCTGAAAACCGATGAGGCCGATTTTGTGCGCCACGTTATGGTCGCCGCTCATAGGCCCAGTCGTAAGAATATCAATAGGGCTTTGTTATCAAGTGCAACAAATATCAGTATTCGTTCTCTTGTAGAAACGGATGAACTTGAGCATTTAGAAAACTTTATCCGACTAAAAGAAACGTGGAATAGCCATGGGATTTACGCCATGCTATCGCAGTTTATAGTGATGTATAATGTTCGCCACCATTGCCTTAGAATGGGTACACAGGGGCAGCGCATACTCACCAATATTCAGCACATAGCCGAGATACTGCACAGGTATGAATATCAAAATAAAAAAACACCAACTGAACTGATTGAGTGGTTTAGCAAAAGTAGTAATGAGAGCAGCGAAGAGTATGAGCAACGAATTGAAAGCGAAGATAATGCTGTAAAAATCACTACCATACACAAAAGCAAAGGGTTAACCTTTGGAATTGTTTTCGCCCCGTTTTTAGACTTAAAGCCAAAAGATGAAGATGATATAAGCATATGGAATTTTCGCGACGAGGAAGGAATACATAGATTTACACACCAACCCACTGATGAACAGGTAGAGTTATATCGCTTGCAAGAGGAGCAGGAGAACAGGCGGCTAATATATGTGGCACTCACCAGGGCCAAGTACATAGGGGTGGTGATAGTATCAAGTTATCAATTTGATCAATCTTGTTTGAATGCATTTAATCTGCCAGAGTTTATTGAAGCGAAAGAGGGATGGGCAACGCAGTTAAGAGAGCCATTGAAAATAGATAGTACAACATCTTTTGCTGCCAAGCAGGTACCAGACATTTTGGTTAAAAACCATTTTGGCATACACAGCTACAGCGCCCTAAGCCGTGCGCACTTTGCCTTCCCCTTCGAGGCGGAGGAATTAGGGGATGAAAATTCGTACGACCAATTTGTTTTTCAAGATTTGAAGCGCGGGGCAAAGGTAGGTACCGCCGTGCATAGCATTTTTGAGTATTTAGATTTTGCCAACCCCGATTCCTGGGACCAAACAATACTGGACGCATCTAAGTATTATCCAAATATCATAAAAGCCCCCCAAGAGGGCAATCCAGGTAATCTGCACCATTTCAAACAGATGGTTGAACACGTTTTGGGTGCCAACATAACATTAAACGGAACCTCTTTCTCACTTTCGCAAGTGAGCAAAAAGCAAACACTGCCCGAGTTGGAGTTCTATTTTTCCATTAACAAAGTGAACAAAACAGAAATAGATAAATACTTGGGCGAGGATGCCAAGCTAACGGGCGAGGCAGATTTGCAGGGTCTTATGACGGGCTTTGTGGATTTGCTTTTTGAGCATAAAGGCAAATACTACATTGCCGACTGGAAAACCAACCACCTTGGAAATAGTGTAGAGCACTACAACACACAAGGTGTGGAGCAGGCCATGCTGGGTAGCAACTACCACCTGCAGTATATGATATACACCGTTGCCGTGGTACGCTGGCTACGCCAGAGAATAAAAGATTTTAGCTACGAGAAACATTTTGGTGGTATTATCTACCTCTTTTTAAGAGGAATACGCAAAAGTAAAAGTACAGGAATCTATGTTAACCGACCCCAAGAGGAGGATATCCTTTTGCTTGACCAAGCATTTTCCGGGTCTCACACCTCTTGAGAGTACTAACCCTTAGGCTATGAATGTCTTTGGAGGATAATTTAATACTGGTTTGTTTATCTACTACAAACAAAAAATTGGAATTGTGCTAATAATTTTAGAATAAGTGTATGAAAATTCTTCACACTCAAATTGATGTTGAAACCCAAAGAGTTTATTGCCCATCCACAGATGAGGAGATTTTTGTGCCTTTTAAGGGGGTAAATGATAGTGTCTCTGCCTTTATTGCCTGGTGGCACCATGAGATATTGGGAGATCCCGTAATTAAAGACCCACTGTTAAAAAAATCATGGGAGCAGTTTATAGAAGAACGAGAAAAGGATGATGATTTTAATTATTTCGAAGGGGTGGTTGAGTTTTTAGAGGGGTACAATAATGATCAGTGGATTGTTTTAGTCTGTGAATATATGGAGATGGGATGTGGCCCGTTTACCGCCACTGTTTTTCTTGTTGTTAAAAATGATACGATAGTTGAACGAGATCCACGGATGTTGGAGAATGATAACTAAATCACTATGGATTGAAAATCCATAGGTTTTATTCAATGGAAAAGAATGAAATTCTTTAACTTTATTCTAATATCCAGTTCCCCCGTTGGCTATTGGGCCTGTCGCGATGATGCTCTAGGTACTCTTGTACCATTTCATCGGTTATATTACCCGTACTCCATGCGCCGTAACCAACTGCCCAGAAATGGCGACCCCAATACGTCTTGTTCAGCGATGGAAACTCCTGCTGGAGAAGCCTCGAAGTGCGACCCTTTAACTTCTTCACCAAAACGCTTACACTCAATGAGGGTGGGTATTCAACATGCATGTGAACGTGATCCTTACTCACCACTCCTTTCAGAATCGAAACATTCTCCGAGTTACATATCTGAACGATCAAATCACGGCAACGGACCTGAATATCACCACGAAGAACGTGATAACGATACTTGGTTACCCAAACTAGATGAACACTTAAGCGACTTACAGAATGAGAATTCCTACGATTATACTCCATTCTGTAAAGGTAGAAAATTTATAGAAACTAAAGTACCTGCAATGAAATTGCAGGGTTTTAACCTGTTTTTAGTATAATAAATCAAGCAATAAATTAATAACTAAAAAAAGAAGGCCATGTTTAAATTATTTAGAACATATATCAATGGTTCGAAAAAAAACGAAATGAAGGAATTCAAAAGAATTTTTGGTGAAAATGAAGAAAATATTGATTGGGTTGAATATTTAAGATTATTTAGAATATTTATGAAAGATAATACTCTTGTATGTAAATCAAGAGCATTATTAGCAAAAATAGTAACTCATTTTATTTTCTATTTTTTCTTATTATTTAATTTTTACTTTAGCTTTTATTTAAATGCTGCAATTCTTATTTTGTATTTAATTTCTTTTTATGTAAAAAATAAGTTAGAAATGAAGCTTAGTAGAATCCTTATTGCAAACGAATGGGCAATGTCAACAATAGAACATCATGTTTTTCTCTTGTTTCGCAAGTAAAATATCACAACTAACTATTAACAATTTGATTTTCATCATTATCTATCAAAGCATCGAATGTTCCAACTTGTTCTTAGTTCATTAGCATATCAGTAAGAACCATTACTCTCACGGGGTTTTTTGGCCGAATTCTCCTATTTTTGCAACCTGAACTGATAGCAACAATACAATACTACGTTTATCACATGAAAATATACCTCGACTACAACGCCACCACTCCACTGGATCCCGAAGTGGTAAAGGCGATGCAACCCTACCTGAATGAGTATTTTGGCAACCCATCCAGTTCCCACAGCTATGGCACCGATGCAAAAAAGGCGGTGGAACAGGCCCGCAAACAGGTGGCAAACCTTATCAACTGCAAGCCGGGCGAGCTGGTTTTCACAAGCGGTGGCACCGAGTCCAATAACTACGCCATTAAGGGATATGCTTTTGCCCATCGTGAGAGGGGAAATCACATTATCACCTCAACCATTGAGCACCCTGCCGTGATGGAAGTTTGCAAATATCTGGAAAGCAACGGATTTAGCGTTTCATACATTCCGGTTGACGAGTTTGGTGTGGTGCAACTTGACCTGCTGGAGCAGGCCATCACTCCCCAAACCATCCTTATCACCATTATGCACTCCAATAACGAGGTGGGTACCCTCCAGCCCATTGCCGAGATTGCCCGTCTGGCATCAAAATACAACCTGGCATTCCACACCGATGCTGCCCAGTCGGTTGGCAAATACCAAGTTGACGTTAAGGAACTTGGGATTGACATGCTCACCATAGCCGGGCATAAGCTGTATGCACCCAAAGGGATTGGCGCACTTTACATAAAAGATGGCATTGTGCTGGAAAAGCTGATGCACGGAGCAAATCATGAGCAGAACAAACGCGCCGGAACCGAGAATGTAATTGAAATAGTGGGGTTGGGTAAGGCCTGTGAAATTGCACGGCGAGACATGGCAAAAAATCTCGCCCACATGCAACGCATGAGAGAATTGCTACATGGAAAGCTAATGGAGCAGATACCCAACATAAAACTGAATGGCCATCCGCAGCTAAGGCTACCCAATACTCTTAATGTCAGCTTCAAAGGCATTGAGGCGAACATGATTATCAGCGAAATGGAGCGTGAGGGGATTGCTGCATCGGCCGGAGCGGCCTGCCATACCGACTCGGTTGATGTATCGCCGGTGCTAAAGGCCATAAACCTGAGTACCGATTTTGCCATGGGTACCATTCGCTTCTCGGTGGGGCGATATACGACAGCCGATGAGGTGATCAAGGCTTCAGAGGCCGTGGCACGAATTGTAAACCGTTTACAACCCGACAAACCTGCCGATACACAACAACTCCAAGAAGCAGATACGGAAATAAGGCTAACACAGTTCTCCCACGGATTGGGTTGTGCCTGCAAAATCCGCCCACAAGTATTGGAAAAGATACTCAAGGATATCCCGGTAACTGTTGACCCAAATGTACTTATCGACGTAAAGTACTCGGATGATGCAGCGGTTTACAGAATTAACGAGACCACTGCACTGGTGAAAACCATCGACTTCTTTGCCCCCATCGTTGACGACCCGTACGATTTTGGCGCCATTGCCGCCACCAATGCCCTTAGCGATATCTATGCCATGGGCGCCAAGCCCATCTTTGCACTGAACGTGGTGTGCTTCCCCGCCAACAGGCTTCCCATTGAAATACTCAGGGAAATTCTGCGAGGAGCATCGGATAAGGCCAAGGAAGCGGGTATTGCCATTCTTGGAGGCCACTCCGTGGATGACAATGAGCCAAAATTTGGTATGGTGGTCAGCGGGTTGGTGCATCCCCAAAAAATATGGTCCAACGCCGGAGCAAAACCCGGTGATGCCATTATCCTCACCAAACCCATAGGCACAGGGATAAACACAACTGCCATAAAACGTGGGTTGCTCAGTCAGGCCTGCAAAGACGAGGTCATCAGGTCAATGTCGCAGCTAAACAGAAAGGCTTCGGAGATAATGCAGAAATACACTGTGCATGCCTGCACCGATGTAACAGGTTTTGGATTAATGGGTCACTTGAGCGAGGTTGCGTTGGCCGGTGGGATTAACATTGAAATCCATGCAGGAAAGGTACCCTTATTCTGCGAAACCGAGAATTTGGCTGCCTCCAATGTAATTCCCGGAGGATCGGCGAACAACCTAAGCCATTACTCCCAATATATCGAGTGGGCAAACAATATTTCTGATATCAAAAAGATAATACTTTGCGATGCCCAGACTTCGGGAGGTTTGCTGTTCTTTATTCCTGATAATGAGCGGGAGAACGCTATAGACGATTTAAAAAAATCGGGTGTGGAGTACGCCACCCATATTGGCAACAGCCTCAACCTTGGCAAGGGTACAATCCATGTTGTACCATAGCCAAATGTCTGAATGTAAGCAAATTTTTGCCTATTGCTCCTAACTTGTCCCCTTTCAAATTAGTGCGGTTGTAAATAGCTAACAATCAATAAAAAAAGGGGTGAACTTATCACACTAAGGCGTTTCTTCAAGAAAAGTCAATGAACAATTAACAATCTGTAATTCAGTGTCTCAACTTCATTGCGGTATATTCAATGAACAATGAACAAACGGTATGGGTTTTAGTGCCGCAGAGTTGCGCAGAGGTATCGCTAAGTTGCGCAGAGTTTTTTTTCTTTGCGGTTCTTTGCTTCTTGGCGGCTCTTTGCGGTACAATCAGCGAATCACCATTTATGGGGCAAAGCCCCAATGGACAATGAGCCACGAAGTTTCGAGAAACAATAAAAAGGGTTTAGATAAGAATCAAGATTCCCTCCGAACGCTTGAAAATAATTGAAAAGTTGTATCTAACACACTAAAGGAAACAAGTCAGGAAATATCTGAATGTAAACAAGATTTTGCCTATTGCTCTTCAAGCAGTTCCTTAATCACGGCAACCATCCGGTTGAACTCATCCACGTCGAAAAGGCGGGTTAGAAAAACTATCTTGCCCTGCCGGTCAACGATTACATTGCGGGTCACCCCGGCATCCTTCCGCGCGTAAATCGTAAATACTTCCGACTCCATATCAGGAGCCAGTGGATAGGTGATACCCATAGTTTGGGCAAACTCCAGGGCTGTTTGCATATTCTCCATGCGGTCGATACCCACGAGAACCAAGCCCTTGTCTTTAAGGGGTTGCCATATCTCACTTTCGATATGCGGCATCTCCTTGCGGCACACTCCACACCAACTGGCGGTAAACTGAAGCATAACCACTCTACCCCTGTTTTCCGAAAGGGTAAAGTTATTCCCATTGGTAAGCGATACGGTGAAATCGGGTGCCATGTCTCCCACTTTCACAATGTAACCCCTATCCTTCCCTTCCGATCCGGAATTACAGCCGAAACCGGATATTATTAAGGTTGCCATCAGCATTAGCGAGGCTAAAAACTTAATTTTGCTCATGATAACATTCTGTTTAATAGTTTATTATGATTTTTTCTACCTTTTCCATGCTCTCAACATATGCCTCTTTCCCGGAGGCCCCTGCAACCTATCGAGGGTAAAACCTGCAACCCTTAGGGCATCCTTCACTGTGCCCTTGGCACAATAGGTTACTAGAATACCACCCTGATGAAGCTGCCTGAACAACTTCTTAAAACCTTCAAATTGCCACATTTCCGGCTGGTCGTCGGGAGCAAAGGCATCGAAATAGACAAGATGATAGGGCTCCGATGGTTGCCATTGTGTAAAATCAACCTGCTGCTTGTGCAGTATAAATCGGGGAAAAACCTCCCGGGGGTGGTTCCAGGGGATACTACAAATGGATTTCCATAATGAAGCAGTGGCGGATGGCAGGACAGAACCATAGTTGAGTAGGGAAAGTTCATCAATGCTCAAGGGGTATAAATCAATGCCATAATAGGTTATTTCCAACTCCCTATTTTTAGCCATGCCGGCTGTAAGGGCTGCATTGAGCCCGGTGCCAAAACCCACTTCCAGGATATTGATGCTTTGGTGTTGAACAGCGCCCAACCCATACTTGATGAATACGTGTTCCGACTCGGTAATGGCACCGTTGACGGAGTGATAGTAGGCGCCGTATTTCAACGAGCGAAGAGTTGAAGAACCATCGGCCGTTTGGTATGGGGTGGCAAGTATGCTGTTCATGGTGCAAATGTAAGCAGGATAATGAAAATTCCCTTCAAAGTGATTACATTTACACATAAAATATGCAAACCCATGCGGCTTGATATACTCCTGGTACACAAAGGATTCTTCCCGTCGAGGGAATTGGCCAAGATAAACATCAAAAAGGGCAATGTAGTGGTAAACGGGAGTATCGTCACCAAGCCATCGCAGGAAGTTTCTGATGCTGCTTCCGTTTCCGTTATTTCCAACAATGTCATTCTCTATGTCAGCCGTGGTGGGCTGAAACTCGAAAAAGCATTGAGGGAGTTTGGAATTGACTGCACAAACCTCGATGTGCTGGATATTGGCGCTTCAACCGGTGGGTTTACCGACTGTGTGCTAAAGCATGGTGCCCGCAAGGTTTACGCTGTGGATGTGGGTACTGACCAGCTCTCACCCATGCTTAAAGGAGACTCCAGGGTGGTTTCCATCGAGAATACTAATATTAAGGAACTTACCCCCGAAATGGTTAACTCAACGCTCTTTCATCTTGTAGTTGCCGACCTTTCATTTATATCGCTCACCAAGGTGATTGAATTCTTCCCGCAATTTCTCCTACCCCAAGGAATGGTCATCGTGCTAATCAAACCGCAATTCGAAGCGGGTGCCGAATTCATAGGGAAAAGGGGTATTGTGAAAGAGACCCAAGGGCATATTCGGGCCATCAACAATGTTTGCGATGCTGCCAAAAGGCATGGCCTTTATTTAAAAAATATTACACGCTCCCCAGTGATAGAGGAGAAAAAAAATATTGAATTTTTGGCACTGTTTGATAAATTTGTAGGAAAGAACGACCCCGAACAAATTTTTTCCACAGTATTATCGAAACCTTAACCCAATAAAATCAAATAGATATGCGCAAATTACTACCAAACCTGTATCTATTCATCATTCTACTTTTAATTTCACAGTTTGCTTCAGCACAGTTTTCCGTGGATGGACACATACGTACCCGAGGAGAATACAGGGACGGATACCGCACTCTTGCAGTTGAGGATACCCAGGGCCTTCCCTTGGTTTTACAGCGAAGCAGGCTAATGATGAGCTATAAAGAGGATAATCTGACATTCAAGTTGACCGGTCAAGATGCACGGGTTTGGGGTGAAAGCGAAGCGGCTTCGCCAAAAAATACCTTTGGTATCTATGAGGCATGGGTTAAATGGTTATTCCATCCAAACATTGGAGTGAAAGTGGGGCGACAGGAAATATCATACGATGACCAAAGGCTATTGTCAATCAGAAACTTCGGAGTTGCAGGGGCAACCTACGATGCCTTATTGATGTACTACGAGGATGATGAAACGAAAACATCTGTACATGTGGGAGGAATGATAAATAACGACCGTCAATCTCAATTTTTAGATTACTACACTGGTAATCTGTTCAAATACATGGCATTTGCATGGGGTTCCTTTTCCATCAACGATTTTATGTCGTTGAACGCCATCAATGTATTCGATTTAAAACAGAAACCATCAGAGCCTGAAATCATGTACGGTCGCAATACACTTGGTGCCAATGCAATTGTAGCAAAAAAAGGAGTAGCCGGAGGGAGAATGGGAGGATACTACCAGTTTGGAAATTCATGGTTCGAAATATGGCCATTGGAAAACCAAAAGCAGCCAATAAGTGCATACTCTTTTAACGCCAGCGCGTGGGCAGACCTTAGTGACAAGTTTAAAGTAACTCTTTCCTTTGACCTATACTCGGGTAACGACTGGTCGAAAAGTTCCGGCAAATTTACCTCATTCAATAGACTACTTGCCTCGCGACATGGACATTTGGGGTATATGGACTATTTCACCGATATGCAGATGGGAGAAGTGGCATGGGCGGGGATTGTGGATATGTACCTTAGGGTGGATTACACTTTTAGCCCAAAGGCTGATATTCAAGCCCGAATAAACAATTTTTCAATGGAAAAACCATACCTCCCTCCTGACGTAGGACAAGGATTTGAAAAAGTTGGCAAAAGATTGGGAAATGAGATAAGCATCCTGTTGAATTACAAACCAGCAAAGAATATTGCCATACAAACCGCATGGATGTTCATGTTGCCCACAGAAACGCTCAAACGACTCCAAGGCGAAAATACGAGGCTATCACATTTCGGATATATTTCTCTTCTATTCACCCCAAATTTCTTCACCTATTCAAAACCGGAAATTCAGCCTTAAAAAATGAACAAAAGACATCGTTGGTTGTTTCAGCACATAAACGGGTGTATAAAATGATTCAAGATATTCTTGCATTACTAACGGTTGCTGCAGCCATATTTTACGCGTTGTGGAGTTTTGCCCGTATCGTTTTCCCTTCCAAGAAACAGCCTAATAATCACTGTGCCGGTTGCCTTGGGGGATGCGAACTGTCGGAACTCAAAAAAATATACTCCCGACAGGTTTAAATGGTTTTTTCAGGATGAAAAACATTAAAATCATACTCTCTGTCGCCCTTTCGGCCTACATGCTACTGGCCATTGGAGGTTTTGCTCTTTACAGGCACCTATGTGGTTGTCAGGGCAAGGAGTATACCACTGTGCTGCCGGATAAGAGTTGCTGTTCCCATGCTACGGAAACGAATTCGTGCCATTCTCATGAGCATCATCAATCCAAGGACGGAGAGAACGGTGAACCGTGCCATTGCAAAACACAAGTTGAATTTTTCAAGGTGGATAATACAGAAGTGAGCCAACAGGTTGCCACTTCCTTCAACCATTTTCAGCAAATCCTTTTAAAATCATTAATAGTCAATTTTGATTTTGACTTTCTTTCTGATATCAAATTAATTTTCAACAATAAAGAATACCCTCCTCCCCTTTCGGGAAAGTTAATATTAATACTCCACCAACGTTTAAAAATCCCCACCTTACTTTCATAGCCATTGTCAATAGGGGGAATGGTTCACTTTCTCCATGGCTTTTAATTAGCCATCCCCTATAGTTGATGTTTTACTAATCACACATCCGATTATGAAAGTAAAGTTTATCATACTCTTCAGTATAGCCCTGATTCCAATGGCAAGCATGGCACAAACCATTGAGGGGCATATTATGGAGAAAGAAATGAACGGAACGGAAGTTCCGCTCATAGGCGCCAACGTGTATTGGGATGGGACAACCATTGGCACTACTACCGATGGCCTCGGACAATTCTCGTTGAGCCGACCCAATGGCACTTCCAAACTGATAATCAGCTTCGTGGGTTATAAACCCGACACCATTTTCGTAAGTTCAAACCAAACCCACGTACACCACACGATTAGCAGACCAGTTGAAATGGAAGGCGTTGTAGTGGAAGGGATTGCTCCGGGGGCCCATTTCGATAGGCTTAGCCCCATTCAAACACAGAACATCACCAAGAACGAGCTCAAACGAGCAGCATGCTGTAACCTATCGGAAAGCTTTGAAACCAACGCTTCGGTGGATATTAACTATAGCGATGCCGTTACGGGTGCAAAGCAGATTCAACTGCTGGGCCTGGCCGGAGTTTACAGTCGTATTCAGATTGAGAACATCCCGGCTCTCAGGGGATTGGCAAGCACCTTCGGACTCAGCTACGTACCGGGTTCATGGATGGAATCCATACAGATTTCTAAAGGTACTGCCTCGGTGGCCAATGGTTACGAGAGCATCACCGGGCAAATCAACGTTGAGTTCAAGAAGCCATGGGACGAGGAGAAGTTCTATGTGAATGGCTATGCCAACAGCCTTGGAATGGCAGAAGCAAGCACTAATCTGAGATTTGAAGTAACCCCTAAGATTACGGGAATGGTTCTGGCACATGCCGAAAACATGAGTATGGAAGTGGATCACAACCATGATTCATTCCTCAACCATCCCCTGGTACAGCAGTACCATGTACTGAACCGTTGGAGGTATAAGGGCGATAGCTTTGAGTCACAGGTTGGTCTTCGTCTGCTTTCCGAGAACAGAGTTGCGGGGCAGATGAAAAACGAAAACACGCCTAATCCCTTTTCCATTGATATCGGGACGAGGCAATATGAGAGTTTTGTCAAGATGGGGTACATATTCGACCGGCCGAACACCTCGTTGGGTTTAATTACAACGGCTAATGCACATGAGCAGAACTCATCGTTTGGGCCTGCCATTTACAATGGCCTCCAGCAAACCCTCTATGCCAATCTTGTTTTCGTCACGTATGTGGGACGGACTAATCATGGTTTGAAAACCGGCTTAAGCTTTAACTACGATAACTACAAGGAAAGGCTAAATGCTTCGGATTTCAATCGCAATGAGATTGTCCCGGGAGCATACCTGGAGTACACGTACAAGTGGATGGAAGACCTAACCCTGATGGCAGGGTTGCGAATGGACCACCACAACCTGTATGGCAACTTGCTCACCCCCCGGGTACATTTACGGTATCAGCCCATAAATCAGATTACCATCAGGGCCAGTGCCGGAAAGGGTTATCGAAGTCCCAACATCCTGGCTGAGAATATGTTCCTCTTAGCCAGTTCACGCCATCTGGTTTTTCTCGAAGATATAGGCATGGAGGAGGCGTGGAATATGGGCGTGAACCTCACACAACGTTACAAATTATGGAGTAAGGAGTTGACTATCAGCGCTGATTACTACCGCACCGATTTTGTTAATCAACTCATTGTAGATTTGGACAGGAGCCCGGGCAGCGTGTTCTTTTACAACCTACAAGGCAAATCGTACTCCAACAGCTACCAGGTCGAAGCGAGCTACTCTCCCATCGATAGGCTGGATTTGATGCTGGCATACAGGTACAACGACGTGCAAAGTACAATAAACAACGTACTTACGGAAAAGCCTTTGGTTAGCCGCTACAAGGCATTCCTATCCACGAGTTACAAAACCAGATTGCGTAAATGGCAGTTTGACTATACCGTACACCTAAACGGTGGCGGGAGGCTCCCCAGTACAGACCATTTACCAGAAGAATTCCGAAGGGGAGATTCGTTTCCAGCATTCATAACCATGAATGCTCAGGTTTCGAAATACTTTAGGCATTGGGAAGCCTACCTGGGCGTTGAAAATTTAACATCATACACTCAGAAGGATCCCATTATTTCGCCCGAGAATCCATATAGTCCATTTTTCGATGCATCCATGGTGTGGGGGCCATTAACCGGACGGAAATTCTACTTAGGATTTAGATATACTTTAACTAAATAACACTTAAGGAAATGAAAACAATAGAGCTAAAAATTCCCAATTTGAAATGCATGGGTTGCGTAAATACCGTGCATAGCAATCTGAAGAAAATGGATGGAGTTGTTAATGTGGACTCCAATCTATCGACCAAAACCACTGTTGTTGAGTATGACGAGAATATAGTTACTCCCGAAGCAATGGTGAAAACTCTTGGATCCATCGGATATCCCGTGGAATAGCACTTTATCTATTAATCTTTAAATCACAATATTATGAAAACTATGAAAGCAATAGCAGCATTGTTTGCGACCATGCTGCTCGTTTCAAACTATAGTTTTGAAACCATGGCTCAAAAGAGCAAAGACCTAAAAACCGTTGTCATCGAGGCATCAATGGAGTGCAACTCGTGTAAGGCCAAGATTGAAAAGAATATTGCCTTTGAAAAAGGGGTAAAAGATTTGAACGTTAATCTTGATACCAAACGGGTTACCATCACTTATCAGAATGGCAAAAACAGCGATGAGCAACTGGCAAAAGCCATTGCCGACCTGGGCTACACGGTAAAAATCGTGAAGGATAATCCCTCCAAGGATTGCGATGCCAAAACCAACGAAAAGAGCAAAGAGTGTGATACCAAATGCACCGACACTCCGAAAAAAGGTGATAAGTGTAATGACAAATAAATAGTTGGATAATAATGAGGGAGGCTGTGCTCTATGGAACACAGCCTCCCTTTCATTTAATTATCGTACAAACTACTGTTTGGGAATATTCTCAAGCACCTCTAACAACAATTTCCAAAACTTATCTGTAGTTTCAATGTTCAGCCTTTCATCAGGCGAATGGGCACCCTTAATGGTGGGCCCAAATGAAATCATGTCCAATCCGGGATACTTTTCGAGGAAAAGCCCACACTCCAGGCCGGCATGAATTGCTCTCACTATTGGCTGATTTTTAAATAGTTTGGTATAGGCCTTTTTGGTAATCCTTAGTATTTCCGAATCGGTATTGGGTGTCCACCCCGGATATCCGTCGCCATGCATAACGCTGGCGTTGGCCAATCGGAAAACGCTTTCAACCATATTGGCAATGTCGGTTTTTGCCGAATCGATGGAGCTTCGCTGACTGGTGGAAACCAAAATCTGATTGTCCTGAATGAACTTAACAGAAGCCAAATTGGTTGACGTTTCCACCAATCCGGGAATCTGGCTGCTCATGGCAATCACCCCGTGGGGACATGCATACAAAGAGTTGAGCAGGTCAAAATGGGTTGGCTCATCGATAATCCCTTCGGGCATGGGTGCCGATTCGATGGAAATCTTTAAATTGGGTTCTGTCACATGCAATTCATTATGTACATTTTTTATAAAACCATTAAGCATTCCCAACATTTCAGCCTCGTCGGCCTCGTGAATAACAAAATGGGCAAATGCTTCGCGCGGGATGGCATTGCGAAGGTTACCCCCCTCGATTGAAGCCAGGCGCAAATCGAACTTATTGGTACCCTTCCATAGGAATCGGTTGATTATTTTTATTGAATTGCCCAGCCCCTTATCGATATCATCACCGCTATGCCCTCCCTTTAATCCGGTAACAGATAGCCTATATGCCTTGTAGTTGCTTGGAACTTTTTCCAACTCGTATGCAAAGGTTACTGTTGTGTCAATTCCACCTGCGCAACCAATGAACAGCTCTCCTTCATCCTCGGAGTCGAGATTGATCAGAATTTTTGATTTAAAGAAATCGGGTTTCATCTCGAAAGCACCGGTAAGCCCGGTTTCCTCATCCACCGTGAAAAGGCATTCAAGTGGACCATGCTTAATGGTATCGGAGGCAAGGATGGCCAATTGTGCTGCAATGCCTATGCCATCATCGGCACCAAGGGTGGTACCCTTTGCTTTTACCCACTCCCCATCAACGTACGCATTTATGGGGTCCACATTGAAATCGTGATTGACATCGCTGTTCTTCTCGCAAACCATATCAACATGGCATTGTAATACTACGGATTGCAGGTTTTCCATTCCCTTTGTAGCTGGCTTTCGGATAAGGATATTGCCAATCTCGTCGCGGATTGTCTCCAGCTTATGCCTTTGGCCAAATTCCATAAGGTATTGGATAATTTTTTCTTCTTTTTTCGAAGGTCTTGGAATTTGGAGAATTTCATGGAAATACTTCCAAATTTCTGCGGGTTTTAGGTTAACAATTTGAGTCATGGTTTTGCATTTTTATGATAGGTAAACATAGTACATAATATACTGCTGCGCAAAAAATGGGTTTATTTTTTAAGCTTGTATCGGGTATTTTTTTTACTTACTTTTGCCATCATTTTAACTTTTTACAGAATTTTGTTCTATTATCTGATTATGAAATGCCTATGGCCTAGAAAATCAATTGCTATATGCTTTGCCCAAAGGCACAAAGCATGTTCTGTTAACAAGGATTATTAACTATATATCGGATTCATTCATTGATTAGATAATTAGTACGGCATAGCGACAAAACTCTGAAAAGCATAACATGATACCGTTTTAAAATTTAGGCAAACAGCAATGATTGAAGAAGGTGAACTAAAACATCTGTTGCTAATCGCTATCAACTCTGCATACAGGGCAGGTGCTTTAATTATGGAAGTTTATAATTCCGGTAATTTTCAGGTTAATCTAAAATCTGATGCCACACCTTTAACACTGGCCGATAGGAAAGCAAATACCGAAATCGTTGAAGCGTTGATGAAGACCCGCATTCCTGTTCTTAGCGAGGAAGGTAGAAATTTGCTTTACGAAGAGAGGAAAGGTTGGGAGTATTTCTGGCTGGTTGACCCATTGGATGGCACTAAAGAATTTATAAAACGTAACGGCGAGTTTACTGTAAATATTGCTCTCGTTTACAATGGGTTCCCCATTATGGGAGTTGTTTTCGTACCGGTTCTTGAACAGCTGTATTTTGGCATTAAAAATATCGGGTCTTTTAAAATCGATAAATTTATTGGTGAATTACAGGATATCGCCGAGTTAGATAAGCTGATAAGCCATTCGCCAAAACTGCCCCTGCCAAAGCATGATAAGGATTTTATCATTGTAACAAGCCGCTCGCACCCCACCGACGATACCCAAAAGTATATCGATAAGCAAAAATTGCTTCACCCTGCCGTTAAGACCATTGCCAGGGGGTCGTCTTTAAAAATTTGCATGGTGGCCGAAGGGCAGGCCAATGTTTACCCCCGCTATGGGGTAACTACCGAATGGGATACTGCTGCAGGGCAGGCAATTGCCGAAAATGCAGGGGTGCAGGTACTTTCGCTTGAAGATGGGCAAAGGCTTAGATACAATAAGGAAAATTTGGAAAATCCCTTTTTCATCGTCAAATTGTCTGACGACATCGTTTCTTAACCATTAATCTTTATGATAATAAAAAAGCCCTTTAAGGAGATTGACCTAAAGGGCTTTTAAAAAATTATGAGAACAAATTTAGAGTTTTAATTTCCGCTCGATATCCTCCACCTGCCCTTTGAAATGCTTATCGGTATCAATCAGGTTGTTTACCGTTTTACATGCATAAAGCACCGTAGCATGATCCTTATTACCAATCAAACTACCAATGGTAGAAAGCGATGATTTAGTAAGGTTTTTTGAGAAGTACATGGCAATTTGACGGGCCTGAACAATTTCGCGCTTACGCGTTTTGGAATGTAAAACATCGTTGGGCAGTCCAAAATAATCGCATACAACCTTCTGTATAAAATCGATGGATATCTCGCGCTTGGTATTCTTTACCAGCTTTTCAATGATTTCCGAAGCCAGTTCAATGGTTATCTGCTTGCGGTTAAGAGTTGACTGGGCCAGCAATGATATGAGTGCTCCCTCAAGTTCGCGAATGCTATTGGTAATATTGGTGGCCAAATATTCAATCACATCCTCTCCCATTGTTATGCCATCCTTGTAAAGTTTTTGATTTAGAATGGCAACCCTGGTTTCAAAATCGGGAACCTGCAAATCTGCCGACAGACCCCACTTGAAACGCGAAAGCAATCTCTGTTCAAGCCCTTGTAGCTCAATGGGTGGCTTATCGGAAGTCAGTATGATTTGTTTTCCTGACTGATGGAGATGATTAAAGATATGGAAAAAGGTATCCTGAGTTCTATCCTTTCCAGCGAATTCGTGAACATCATCTATTATTAACACATCTATCATTTGATAGAAATGTAAAAAATCGTTTGTATTATTGGTGCGGATAGCCTCAACAAACTGTGTTTGAAATTTTACGGCATTGACGTAGAGCACAACTTTCTCGGGCTGCTTTTCCTTAATGTGAATACCAATGGCCTGAGCCAAATGCGTTTTGCCTAACCCGGAGTTACCGTAAATAAATAGCGGGTTGAAAGCTGTTTTGCCGGGAGCATCGGCCACCGCCAATCCGGCCGAACGTGCTAACCTATTACATTCACCCTCAACAAAATTAGCAAATGTATTGTCGGAGTTGAGCTGTGGATCAACGTGTAACTTTTTTATCCCCGGAATAACAAATGGATTTTTGATAACGTATTCCTGACCGCCAATGGGCATGTTAAGGGGTTTATTCCTAAGCTCTGTTTTATTTTGAGTAGGTAAAACAACGGTTACAGGTTTGTTGCTCGATACCCAGTTGGCCTCCATCACTACGTTGTACTCAAGTTTGGCCTCAGGCCCCAACTCCTTACGTAGCGTTTTGCGAAGGATATCGATAAATTGTTCTTCTAAATATTCGTAAAAAAACGGACTGGGTACTTGAATAGTCAAAATATCCTTTTCGAGTTTAACAGGCACGATTGGCTCAAACCATGTTTTGTAACTAACGGGCGGGACATTATCCTTAATAATTTCTAAACAACTACCCCAAACATCCTGAAAATCACGAGCCATTTTGTAAAAGAAATGAATAGATAAATAATTTTTTAATCTTTTGTTTGCTGAACAAATATGTGGAAAAAAAATGAAAAAAAAATGGAAAATAACCCAAAATTCTATTTCATGTTTAATCTTTTAATAGTCATTAGAATAATTTTCTTTCTTTTTTTTTGCTTTTACTATCTTTCTCATTATCTGTCGAATAATCGGTATTTTAGCCTAAAAAGTTGTAACCTAACCTATTGTTAAGTACAGGTTAAACAAAAAGCTAAAAAAATAAAAGAAGGTTTTTTTTAATGCGATTGATTAGCAGGGCAATAAAAGCATCTTGTTCTATATTAACTTGTTAAGATTTTCAAGCGTCAAAACCATCTCCAAAAAATTATTTACTCTTCTTCGCTCCGAAAACTGAAAAGTGCACATATCGTTTTGGATGCTCTTTCATGTCCTCTAATAGTATTTCCAAGTTGCGCGAAGCGTTGGTCAGATTATGGTACAGAGTATCATTATTGACCAGCAATCCTACGGAACCCTCTCCCCTATTTATCCGATCAACGATGTGATTAAAAGAGTGTATAGCCGAATCGGCCTGTATAAGGGTTGAGGCAATATTCGATCGGGTTAGCGAATCGCTGATGGAAGAGAAGTTTTGAATAATATTGGTTATGGCTACGCTATTCTTCTCCAGGTTTTTTGATATTGATTTCACGTTGACAATGATATCGTTCAACGAGCCATTTTCCTTAAGCATAACATCAAGACCTGCGGAAATCCTTTCAATATTTTCCAGGGAAGCCGTTAGCGATTGAATGCTATGATCGATATTAGTTCTATTCTCATAGTTAAAAACCTTCTGTATAATATCCATCACCTTGTGCACATCGTCCATTAATTTCTCAGCCTTCTCCTTTACAGGAACCATCTCATGCATCAGTTGGTCAATCAAACCTGTTTCAATAGATGACAGTAACGTATCGCCCGATTTATGGAATCCATCGCCGGTTGCAACTTCCAATTTGATTGCTTTTCCTCCCATAATATTGTCGCTCACCAACTTGGCAATGGAGTTGACCGGCACAGGGTATTTCTTTTTAACTATCATTGTTACAACAAGCCTCCCCGTATGCCCTTCCTCAAAACGAATGCTTTTAACCGTCCCTACTTTATATCCGCTTATTGTAACGTTATCCGTTTGTTTAAGACCGTCGATACGTGAATAGATAGCATAGAATGTATTCGTTCTGGAAAAAATGTCTTTCCCCTTTAAAAAGTTAATCCCCCAAAAAAGGACGGCAAGAGAAATGGTTGCAAAAATGCCAATTTTAGCCTCTCTGGTAATCTTCATATAAGGTATATATTTACATTAGTTATCACTAACAACTTGATTGAGCGGAATTTGCTTACCATCGCGAAAAGCAACGATGAACGCATCGGGAAACAGCTCGCGAATTTGTCTATTGAACTCCAGCGCTTCGCCGTAATTCTGCTTGCTCCCTATCAAATACTTAAATATTCCATCTGCAACATACTCTTCAATGCCATCGAGGTTTTTAAAATAGGGAGAATTGAGTGGAATCTGCTTGCCCGAAGCGGTAATCTGCACCTTAAATTGCACCCCCGTTGACGTAGAGGCGGTTGCCGGTTGATTTTTGCTTTCGGGTTGAGGAGGGTTTATTTTGGACGATGGAGTATTGCTGGCAGAACCGTTATGGTTTCTATCGAAATAAGTTTCTGTACTGCTGTTACTTCGAGCTTCTATCCGGTTTTTATAGTCTCTAAATGCTCTATATATGGCTGAAGCCAGGTAATCCTGCCCATTTTCGGTGATTAAAAACTCCTCTTCAGCTGCATTGCTTAAAAACCCCAACTCCACCAGGACACTGGGCATAGATGCTTTCCATAGTACCAAAAAACCGGCCTGTTTCACACCCCTATCCTTCCTTTTAACCCTGTCGCGAAATTCATCCTGCAGCAGACTGGCCACAATTAGGCTTTGATCTAAAAAGGAATGCTGCATAAGATTGAAAATGATAAAGGATTCGGCAGAATTAGGATCGTACCCCTCATATTTGGTGGTATAGTCATCCTCGTAGGCAATAACCGCATTCTCGCGCATGGCCACATCCAGGTTCTCTTCCGATTTATGCAATCCCATAACATACGTTTCCGCACCAAATGGTGCCTTGCTTGGATTAGCGTTGCAATGAATGGATATGAACAAATCGGCACCGCTCTCGTTTGCAAATTTGGTTCGTTCGTCCAACCCCACAAACACATCCTCTGTCCGCGTGTAAAGCACCTCTACATCCTTGCAATGGGTAGTGATATAAGATCCAACTTTTAGCGCCACTGCAAGGGTTATATCCTTTTCAAACGCTTTCTTCCCCCTTGCACCCGAGTCTTTTCCTCCATGCCCGGCGTCAATCACCACTTTCTTAATACGATATACATCGGTGGGATTGGATAATGCAACGTGGGAGGAAAACAGCAACCACGCAAATACTATAAACCCCAATGATTTCGTTTGAACTGTTAGGTATTTAATTATTGCAGGCATGAACCTCAAGGACTGAAATTTTAGTAGATTTGAGCCAAAATTCATTTTATCATCTTACAAAAGTAGTACATAATTGCATTTGAAATATTTTATTACCCTAATTATTGCAATTTTTACAACCAATCCACTATGTTACTCTTCTATAACACAATGGATTAGAATTACTAATGCCGATTACCCCGACAGCACTTTTTTAACCAATCATACCTTACTTCAAAGTTCGGATACCATCATTTCAGGGCGCGATAATACAATTGGCAATTTTAATGCCACTCATAATGATTCCATCGATTTCAGTTCATCCCTCCCGGATCAACCAACCGATTCAACGGGATCAGATTACCCTTTAAAAAACCCCATTTACAGTAGTGCTGAAGATTCGTTACTCTATTCTTTAGACGGGAAAATGGTTTACCTCTACGGCAATGCCGTGGTAAAATACGAGAACATGGAGTTATCTGCCGCATACATAGAATACAACGCTGAATCCAATATCGTATTTGCCGAGGGCCTACCCGACAGTACCGGGGCGATTGTAGGCAAACCCATCTTCAAAGAGGGAACCCATGTGTATAGGATGGAACGCATGCACTACAATTTCAACTCAAAAAAAGCCAAGATAATCGGTGTAATTACTGAAGAAGCAGGCGGCTTCCTTCATAGCCAGGATACAAAATTGATGGATAGTAAAACCATTAATGTGTCGGGAGGAAAATTTACCACTTGCGATTTGGATAACCCCCACTTTTACATTGCCATTACAAAAGGCAAAGTTATTTCGGGCGACAAGTTAATTGTAGGGCCGGCATACATTGTTCTTGGAGATGTCCCTTTGCCCATTGGACTACCCTTTGGTTTTTTTCCCAATAGAAAGGGCAGATCGTCAGGTATTCTGCTTCCGGAGTACGGCGAAGAACAGAACCGGGGATTTTTTTTAAGGAATGGAGGTTTTTACCTTGGGCTTAACGACTACTTCGATCTTGGCGTAACGGGCGATATTTATACCAAAGGTTCGTGGGCTGTCAATACCCGGTCAAACTACCGTAAACGCTATCGTTATTCGGGTAATTTTTCCATCGCCATATCGGAGAACGTGTTCGGAGAAAAAGGTCAGGATGACTATATTAAAAACAGGTCTTACTGGCTCCGATGGAGCCACTCACAAGACCCAAAGGCCAGTCCAAACTCCACATTTCAGGCTTCGGTAAACTTGGGATCTCCAAACCATAATAGGTACAACGCCCGAAGCGTAGATGCATTTTTAACCAACAGCATTTCGTCCAGCATTTCCTACTCAAAGAATTGGCCGGGTACGCCATTCAGCTTATCCGCCTCCATGAACCATTCACAAAACAATTTGGATAGCACTATTTCTCTTGGATTGCCAAAAGTTTCATTCAATATGAGCCGTATTTACCCTTTAAAGAAAAAGGATAAAATTGGCAACACTACGTGGTATGAGAATATTGGATTATCGCTATCTACACGATTCGACAATTCAATCAGTACCAAAACCAACAAACTTTTCACCCCTGAAACTCTGAGAGAGTTTAAAAATGGGGCACAGCATAATATCCCGGTTTCCACTTCATTTAATATTTTGAAATATTTCATAATAAGCCCATCGGTCAATTACACCGAAAATTGGTACACTAAAACCATACAAAAACGCTGGGATCCCGACTCTGTTTACGTTCAATCGGGTGATACCATTCGTGGTAGAGTAGTTACAGATGAGATTCTAGGTTTTGCCCGAGCCTGGCAGTATAGCACAGGCGTATCGATGAATACCAAGATATACGGGATGTTTAGGTTTGGCCAAAACTCACCGGTTCAGGCAATCAGGCATGTAATGACACCGTCGGTGGGACTATCGTACCGCCCGGATTTTAGCCGGGAGCATTACGGTTTTTACAAAACCGTTCAAAGCGACAGCACAGGAAATAAATTTGAAACTTACTCTATTTTTGAGCAATCGTTGTTTGGAGGCCCCGGATCGGGGAAAAGTGGATTGTTGAACCTATCTCTTAGCAACAACCTGGAAATGAAAGTTCGCTCGAGCAGGGATACCACTACTAATTTTCGAAAAATTAAAATATTTGAAAACCTGTCGTTCAACACTTCTTACAATATGCTGGCAGACTCAATGAGATGGTCGCCCGTAACTTTTTCAGCCCGGACTACGCTATTCGAGAAATTCAACATCGATTTTTCGGGAACTTTAAACCCATACGCGCTGGATTCACATGGAAAAATCAGCAGGCATTTCCTCTTTACACAACACAAAACGCCTTTCAGAGTAACCAATGCCCGCGCCAGCTTTAACTTCTCGCTAAAAGGAGGGGACAAACAGGGTGGAGACCAATCGGGAAAGCCGGGATTAGGACAAATGTCCGATGTAGGGTTCACAGGTTCCGACATGGGAGATCCGCTATTTGGACAGGCCATTGGTACCGAATATTCCGATACTCAATACACCGATTATGTTGACTTCAATGTGCCCTGGTCAATACGAGTTGATTACTCTTTTAACTACGCTAAACAAACCCTGATTTCAACAATAAACCAAAGTGTAAATTTTTCAGGTGATATCAACTTAACACCGAAATGGAAAATTGGCTTTTACTCCGGATACGACATTAAAACAAGGAAGTTGACAACCACATCCATAAATTTCTATCGCGACCTACACTGCTGGGAAATGAGGCTGTCGGTTGTGCCAATAGGATTTCTTAAAAGTTTCAGCTTTAATATAAACGTAAAATCTGCCACGCTAAAGGATTTGAAATATAGCAAGCGAAAGAGTTATCAGGACAATTTCTAATAGAATACAAGCTATTTATTTTTAAAAACCACTAATGTTAACCAAAAACAACAAAAATGAAGAAGATTATCAACACCGATCAGGCTCCGAAAGCAGTTGGGCCCTACAGTCAGGCTGTGGAAGCTGGCAATTTTGTATTTATCTCAGGGCAGGTACCCATTGATCCGGCAACCGGTCAGATCGTTCCGGGTGGTATTGCCGAACAAACCGAACAGGTTCTAAAAAATATTGGTGCCATCCTCAGCAAGGCCGGATTGACCTACGATAACGTGGTTAAAACGACATGTTTACTGAGTGATATGGAGAATTTTGTTCCCATGAATCAGGTGTATGCTCAATTCTTTTCCGGCGACAAACCCGCCAGAGCAGCCTACGGGGTGGTGAAACTACCCTTGGGAGCTTTAGTTGAAATTGAGGCCATAGCCTTTAAAGGATAGCCAAAAAAGCAAAGCCCCGGAGAGAATCCGAGGCTTTGTTTCATTATCTTGTCGTATCGGAAGTTACTACTCTGCAATCACCTCAAAATCGATGGTAACCTTAACATCGCGGTGCAGTTTTACTTCAGCCGTGTAGTTACCCACCTCTTTGATGTGGTCATCTTTAATGGTAATGTTCTTTCTGTCAATTTCTAACCCTTTTTCTGCAAGAGCTTCAGCAATTTGAATGGTATTGACCGATCCGAATATTTTACCTGTCGAGCTGGTTTTTGCACCAATAATCAGCTTGATCCCTTCGAGTTGCTTAGCTACAGATTCGGCATCACCTTTTATTTTGGCCTCTTTGTGGGCTCTTTGCTTGATATTCTCAGCAAGAACTTTTTTTGCTGAAGGGGTGGCCGAAATGGCATAGCCCTTGGGTATCAAATAGTTTCGCGCATAGCCATCCTTAACAACCACTATATCATCGGCATGCCCTAAGTTTGGGATATCTTGTTTCAAAATAATTTCCATTGTACTAATCTCCTGTTTTTTATTTCAACAAGTCTGTTACAAAAGGTAGAAGTGCCAAATGGCGTGCTCTCTTCACAGCAATGGCCACTTTACGCTGATATTTAAGGGATGTTCCGGTTAATCGCCGTGGTAAAATTCTGCCCTGCTCGTTTAAGAATTTTTTCAAAAACTCGGGGTCTTTATAGTCGATATACTTAATCTTATTCTTTTTGAAGCGGCAGTACTTCTTTTTCTTAACCTCAACCGATGGGGGGGTCAAATACCTGATTTCGCTTTGTGCCTGATTCATGTTCTACTCCTCCGTTACATTTTGTTCAACTTTTGTCCGACGCTTTTTCTCGGCATACTCAACGGCATGTTTATCCATTCTGAACGTTAAAAAACGGATAATCCGCTCATCGCGACGGTACTGCACCTCTAATTTTTCAATGAGTTCGCCCTCGGCTTTAAACTCAATGAGATGGTAAAATCCTGTGGATTTTTTCTGAATGGGGTAGGCCAATTTTTTTAATCCCCAGTTCTCCTCGTGTACTATTTCACCCCCATTTTGGGTGATTACACTTCTGAACTTGTCAACCGTTTCCTTCATCTGGGCCTCAGACAAAACGGGAGTTACAATGAAAACGGTTTCATACTGATTTAACATAGATTGTGTTATTTATTAGTTAAAAATTATTTGGCCTGCAAAAGTAGTATATTTTGTTCCAAGTGCAAACATTTTGTAAAAATTATTTTTAATAAGCTGTCCTTCGTAAACAACTATTCATATAAAACCGAAAATAACGATTCAGTTTATAGAATCTTTGGCTAAGGAACATTTAAAATTTTGCTTTACTTTGCTGCTGTATAACTGAATATAGTACTTCAAAATGTCCAACAATGAATACCAATGCCTCTCTTATTGAACTATTTAATAACCTTGTTTCGAAAAGACAAAGTGTAAGGGGCTATTTGCCGCAACCCATAGAACGGGATAAGTTGGATAGAATAATTGAAGCAGCCCGACTGGCACCCTCCGCTTGCAATGCGCAACCGTGGAAATTTATTGTGGTTGATAATCCCGAAATTAAGAATAGTATAGCCGATGCCACATCGAGCAGAGTATTGGGTATGAACCACTTCACCAAGCAAGCACCGGTGCACATTGTGGTCATTTTGGAAGGCGCCAATTTCAAATCGAGTTTTGGGAGTTTGGCCAAACGCAAGTACTACCCGTTGATGGATATTGGCATTGCCGTAAATCACATTTGCCTTGCGGCAACTGCCGAAGAATTAGGGTCATGCATTATTGGCTGGTTCGTTGAGAAAAGAGTGAAAAAAATACTTAATATCCCTAGGGGAAAACGTCCACTGCTAATCATCACATTAGGTTATCCTTCGAATCAGGAAATTCGGGAGAAAAAAAGAAAAACAATTGAAGAGATTGTCGGTTATAATGGTTATGACGGGAAAACCAACTGATTAACTCTAAGATACAACAGGGCCATGGAACGGGAAATCTATACCACCAGACGCAAAGCATTGATGCTTAACCTCGATACTTCCAAATATGGCAGTATTGCCGAGATTGGAGGTGGGCAAGAAGTGGCACGTGAATTTTTCCTGGCCGGAGGCGCATCGGGAACCATTGCCAAAACCATTTCGGCCTACGATAAAACCTTTAGCGACCATCTGTATAATCAGGGGCAAAGCGGGCGATATGTGAGCCTGAACAGGCTTGAAAAGATGCTGGAAGCTGAATACAATGAACTGGTTAAGCTTTTAAACGATAAGCGTAATGATAAATTAAGATTTTTTTCATTTGCCAATACCGTTGAGATTCTCAACTACCGGAAGAGCAACCAGGGTCATGGATGGCTGGGGATGAAGTTTGAATTGACAACACCCGGTCAGCCCAACGAAGTGGTAATCCACGTAAGGTTGCTTGAAAACGATTCGGCACAACAGCAATTTACCCTGGGAACGTTAGGGGTTAATCTTATTTATGCCTGCTTTTATTACCACCACGATCCCAACGTTTTTCTGCAATCGTTGTTGGACAACCTCGATTTCGACAGGGTTGAGGTAACCATGGCACGTATTACAGGCCCCGATTTCCGCTTCGTTGACAATCGCCTTCTCTGCGTTCAGCTGGTAAAAAACGGCATGACCCCTGCCGTGATGTTCGACCGCTATGGCGAAGTGCACCAGCCTTCGGATTTTCTTTACAAGAAAAATGCCCTGGTACTCCGTGGACGATTCCGACCGATTACTTACGTAGGTTTTGATATTCTCAAAACATCATACGCTCTTTTCAAAGAGGACAAATGCTTCAAGCCGGAAAATACCCTCCAAATCTGCGAGATAACCCTTTACAACCTCCTTGAGAAAGGCGAAATCAACGAGCGCGATTTTTTGGACAGGGTTGATCTACTTAACGGGATGGGGCAAAATGTGCTGGTATCAAATTTCCGGGAGTTTTACAAACTGGTTGACTATTTTAACAGGTTTAATATTCTCAATCTTAGGGTAATACTGGGCGTGCCTACGTTCACTAGGGTATTGGAGAAGCAATACTATAAAAATCTACGCGGAGGAATCCTTGAGGCCATGGGCAGAATGTTCCCTAAAAATACCCGTTTTTTTATTTACCCCACCATGGACAGAAAAACGGGTAAAATACTACTGGTGGACGATATTGAGATGGAGCCTGATGTTAAGCATATTTTTAACTACCTGGTTGAAAACCGTAAAATACGAAATTTACGGCAGGCCAACAGGAAATGGCTGCACATAACCCCCGATGAAGTGCTTCGCCTAATGGATGCAAATGACAGCCGATGGGAGACCATGGTACCGAAATATGTATCGAAGCGGATAAAAACCCTGAAGATTTTCGGGTATAAAGGGGAAGATCCGGAATAGTCAATCCATGTAAAAACAGTAGTGGGAATCACCCTGTTCAGATGGTTCCCACTTCATAGTACCTTATCCCGAAGGATTTGGCGTCTATGCCAAGTTACAGTTATTTTGGCCGACTGCATTTGCAGGTTGTGCAACCTTCGTTTGCAGCCCTTGATCCTTCAACCGCTCCGGTTAAGGTGTGGTTGGCGGATTGTCCATTCGGCTAATCCGAAGATTAGCTTTGGTGGACGAAATGTCGTTGGTTCGAAGTCCGTGAATTTGTTTCTGATTCTAAACTGCCAACCCATCCGGTACCCTTTCTTTGCAGAATTGGCCACTTTCAGTGCTGTGCAGTTTAATGTGAATCACAATCGCATTCACGGTTAATCCTAACTGGTTTCCGAAGAAACCGTATGGATTTCAACATTGGGCATGGGAGCCTAAGCTCTTTTTCCCCCTGTTGCTTCCGACTCAATCATTCTAAGAACGTTAGACGACCTTCGATTGACTGACCTCCTCCTGTGGCGAACTCTTGGGAGTCGGACTCCGGATCCTGGGACAAGCAAATCTTTCGATTTGTGTGAATGGGTTGCTACCTCAGCTAAGCGATAACCTCCCACTCCCTGCCTTTTGGATCAACCTTTTATCTCTCGCTTGGTGAAGTAAAAGTATTACGATAATCCTTCAAATGCAATTTTTTCCCTTCCTTGTTATTAACCCATTTTTAAGGGTAGTTATTAACAAATGTTAATAACTGTCAAAATACCTCAGACAACGGATTCTGAGAGTTAAAAATGAGAAAATAATGAAGTTATTAACAATGTAAATGTGCTTTAACTACCTAATGGTAAACCCAACAAAACCCTGCATGGGAGCGTCACTCAGCTGGCAATCGGTAACCTGGGACCGAGGAGGGCCCTTACGGCAGTGATCTACAAACACATCCACAAGGTGCGAATCGCCCTCCACTTCAATGTAAACGCTACCATCGTTGCGGTTCATTACAGAGCCGGCTACTCCGATCTCGGATGCCAATCGGTACACAAAGTATCGAAAACCCACCTGTTGTACCCTACCCTGTAAGACGATTTTCAATGCCTTGGCACTCATAATCATTCGTTTTGTTATATGTTTACGTTTTTCGTATAAATATGTTGAGTAAAATTGCCTATAAATAAATATATCTAAACCATAAACGTTGGATAATGGTATAACCAGCCATGGCATACTGCTTGACCGCCCCCATTAAATGATTAAAAAAAGAAGGAATTAAATTGCAAACCCAAGTCGCTAAGAGCGATTCGCTGCGTAAAGGGGAAAAACAGCCCCTGCAAAAGCGATTAAATCCGGAGTTCAGTCAACATAAAGCGAGAATTTGTAGAATGTTTTTTAAAATTGACAATATCTTTGCTTTTTAATCAAAACACTATCGATAGAATGGATTATTTATTGATTGTCATTGCAGCGATCCTGATTATACTGGGCCTGTTGGGGTGCATCTTGCCCATCCTTCCGGGGCCACCTCTAAGCTTTGCCGCTATTCTTTTAGGTCACTTTACCCGTTGGGGACATTTAGAAACGAACCTTTTGCTATGGCTTGGGCTGGCTGCCGCTGCCGTAACGGTTGTTGACTATATCCTGCCCATATGGGCTACGAAAAAGTTCGGTGGCAGCAAACGGGGCGTACGAGGTGCTACCATAGGATTAATTGTAGGAATTTTCTTTTTCCCCCCGCTGGGGATTATTTTAGGGCCGTTCATTGGTACTCTCATAGGCGAACTAACCTCAAGGGATACCATGCATCAATCAAACGCTTTCAAATCGGCATTTGGATCATTCTTTGGATTTCTTCTGGGAACGGGATTAAAATTTGCCGTTTCAGGAGTAATTACTTACTACTTTATAACGCAAGTATTTATTTGTTAGAAACACTATATCCAAGCTACTCCACTTTACTTAGCCTCTTCCTCAGTGGTCTTCTTGTGAGCACTATTTACCTTAATGTTCCTTCCTTTTACCAGTGTATCGTGCAACGCCTGAATGGCATTAGTGGCATCCTCCTCGTTGTCCATCTCTACAAAAGCATAACCCTTAGATTTTCCTGTTCTTCTGTCAGTTATAATTCTAACGTTTACAACATTCCCATAAGGTATGAAAAGCTCTTTAATCTCATCCACTGTCATCCCGTAGGCAATATTACCAATGTAGATGTTCATAGCGAAAAAGTTTTATTGTTAGGCAATATAAAATTAAATAAAATTTTTGAATATCAGGTCAAAAAAGTCAATATTTTTTCTTGTCGCATAAGTATGGTCAATTCCTCATTCGTCGCTGCTATATAACAGGTTGCCCTTGCAAATAATAATGGATATTTTTGCACTCAATACTAATGTGCAGTACATACCTATAGTTTATTACCGTTTTCATTAAAATTAGATTAATAAAAAACAACCATAAATTTTTTTAAAATGCAAACAACAAATAGTGTTTTTCTTGTTAGGCCTGCCAATTTTGGCTTCAATGTCGAAACTGCCGTTTCCAACGTTTTCCAAAACAAGATGAGCGAAAAAGAAGAAGTAATACAAAGTAAAGTTTTGAAAGAATTCGATGTCTTTACCTCTACATTAAGGTCCAAAGGTGTTAATGTATTTGTTTTTGATGATACTCCTACACCTGTAAAACCTGATGCCATATTTCCAAACAACTGGATATCGCTCCATTCCAATGGCAAAGTAATTCTTTACCCCATGTGTACGCCCAATAGGCGTATAGAGAGGCGACAGGACATTATTGATTCGCTCGCCAAAAAATTTAATATCGCCGAAGTCATTGACCTTTCCGGTTCTGAGGCTGACAATAAGTTCATGGAAGGTACAGGGAGCATTGTGTTTGACCATACGAATAGAATAGCTTACGCCTGCCTTTCGCCCCGAACCGATAAGGATGTTTTTTTAAAGGTATGCAGCATATTGCAGTATAAGCCGGTTTACTTCTACTCACGCGACAAAAGCGGTAAAGAAATCTATCACACCAACGTAGTGATGTGCATTGGTAAAGGATTCGCAGTTATTTGCCTCGAAAGTATCACTGATAAAAAAGAAAGAGAAAATGTAGTGGAGATGCTCACCGGAACGGGGAATCAAATAATCGATATATCATTTGAACAAATGGTCAGTTTTGCCGGCAATATGCTTGCAATCCGATCCAATGATGGGAAAGAGTTACTGGTAATGTCCCAAACCTCATACGACAGCCTTACTAAAAACCAACGGGAAACGCTTGAAAAATACTGTGAACTTGTTCCGCTTTCCATCAATACCATTGAAACCATTGGTGGTGGTAGTGCAAGATGTATGATTGCCGAAATATTTCTTCAACCCATCAATTAGCAACCACATTTTCTGTTAATATTAAGCCTTGCACAGCAACCCGGGAGTCAAAATTCCCGGGTTGTTGTTTATATCCGGATAGGAATAAGAGATCATTTTACAAGAAAAATAAAAAAATATAAATTTATAATTATTCTATATAAGCAAGGCTACTTCTACTGCAAAGCGCTTTTTATGGCTTACTTTTATGCTCATAATATATTATATCTTGCTTAATCTCTGAGTTTTATAATATAAAAAACAAAAAAAATTGGAATTGATTAAAAGTGATGCATTAACTCTTATTTACATTTAATAAGTTAACAAATAGCCCAATAAGCTATAAAAAATCGAAATATTCATTTGAATTTTCAGGTAATAGTATTAATTTTAGCCCTATGTTAAGTACTAACTCTTTTTATTAACCTAAAATTTGTTCTATGAAAAGACTATGCGTATTTCTTGCACTCTTTGCGTTTGCAGGTTTTACCCTCCTACATGCGCAAACAGTGCAGATTACCGGTACTGTGACCAGTACCGAGGATGGGATGCCCATTCCCGGGGTATCCGTTATGGTGAAAGGAACTACCATAGGTACTTCAACCGACATTGACGGTAAGTACTCATTGGGTGTTCCCCAATCTGCCACCACATTAGTATTCAGCTTTGTGGGGATAAAAACCCAAGAAGTTGTCATTGCCGGGAGAACGGTTATCGATGTGGTTCTTGAACCCGAAACTTTGGCCCTAGAAGAGATTGTGGTCACTGCGTTGGGTATTACTCGTGAGAAAAAAGCGTTAGGCTACGCGGTGCAGGATGTTAAGGGAGAAGAACTTGCCAAGGTGAGAACATCCAACATTGTAAGCACGCTTTCGGGCCGTGTTGCAGGTGTTCAAATTACTTCAGCTACAGGTCAGATGGGTGGTGGCGCCCGTATTACCGTTCGTGGGATGACTTCCCTTACGGGAAATAACCAGCCATTGTATGTGGTGGATGGTATTCCCCTTGATAACTCCGATTTCTCGGGAACTGCAGGTGCTACTGGTTACGCAGGATACGATATGGGTAATGCTGGTGCTGATATTAACCCCGACGACGTTGAGTCTGTATCAATTCTTAAAGGTGCATCTGCAACAGCTCTTTATGGTTCTCGCGCTGCTAACGGTGTGGTTATGATTACCACTAAAAAAGCAAAATTGCAAAAGCAAAAGGAGATTGGAGTATCGGTGAACTCACAGGTAACCTTTGAGAACATTGCCATTTACCCCAAGTATCAGAAATTGTATGGTGGAGGTGAATACTACGATGACGATGATGGAGGGCTTGACGGGTTCCTAACTTGGGATGGTCCTAATGGGCAAACATACAGAGTGGCCGACTTTGCAACAGACGAGAGTTGGGGTCCTGCTTATGATCCCAACATTTTGGTGCTTCAGTTCAATGCATTCGACGAATGGGATGAGGAGCATTATCTGAAGCCTACACCATGGGTTTACCCCAAGAATGACTACACCTATTTCTTCAATACCGGTGTGGGTTACCAAAACAACATACAGATTAACGGTGGCAACGAGAATGGTGCATTCAGGGCATCATATACCAATTATCAAACCACGGGGATTACTCCAAATAGTGAGATGAAGAGAAATACCTTGAGTTTTAGCGGAATTGGTAAGTTTGGAGACATGGTTGATTCGTGGATTAATGCAAGTTTTGTATCTACCGAAGCTAAGGGACGCCCCGAAACCGGATATGGAGATAGGAGCCCGGTACAAAAGATGTGGCAATGGATTCACACTTCGGTCGATTATAAAGATATGAGTGATTACAAGAACCCCGATGGCACACAAAGATCTTGGAACCGTGGAAGTGCCGATGATCCCGTACCTCTTTATACCGATAACCCCTATTGGTCAGTTTACGAAAACTATCAAGACGATCGCCGTGACCGTGTATTTGGAAATACCGGCGTGAATATTAAACTAGCCCCATGGTTGAAATTGACGGGTAGGATGGGTATTGACTTCTACGATCTGAAGATGAGGGAAAGGCTAGCTGTTGGCTCGCAGGCAACAAGTGAATACTCGGAGCAGGCACGTTCAGTGTTCGAGAAAACTCTGGAGGCCTTTTTTACCGCTGATCAGAGATTTTCCGATGATTTGATTGGATTGAGTGCTATTATTGGAACTTCCCGTTACGATAGGGAAGCGTACCTAAATGGTGGATGGACCGATGGTGGACTTATTCTTCCCAACCTCTATACCCTATCGAATTCGAAGAACCTTGCCCAGACTTGGGATAGCAACTCGCGTAAACGTATTAACAGTATATATTCCAACTTAACTTTTGACTACAATAGGCTAGTGTATTTGGATTTGGCCCTACGTAATGACCATTCCTCAACACTACCCAAGGAGAACAGGTCGTATATCTACTACTCAGGTAACCTGAGCTTCATCCTTTCGGAACTCGATGCATTGAAATCAATGGATTTTCTGTCGTTTGCCAAACTTCGTGCTGGCTATGCCGTGGTGGGTAACGATACAAACCCCTATTCCGATAGGCAGTACTATTCTTTGACAACGCCCTTTGGTGGCGATCCCAGGATATTCCTTCCTTCAACCCTTCCCAACCTTGAACTTAGACCTGAGCAGACTAAAGCCTGGGAAATTGGTGCTGAAGTAAACTTCCTCAATAATAGACTAGGACTCGAGGTGTCATACTTCAATAAGGTTACGGTTGACCAGATTATACCCATTCAGGTTTCGGCCACTACCGGTTATGCTTCGTTCTTCACTAACGCAGGGCAGATGACCAATAAGGGTTTAGAAGTGGTACTCAATGGTACGCCGGTTAAGACTAAGGATTTTGAGTGGTTTGTCAATCTGAACGTTGCTACACTACACAATACTGTAGATGAGATCTCTGATAAGTATGACCTACAGTATCTTACGCTTCAAGGTGCTCCCTTTAAGGTACAGATTGGTGCCTATAAGGGCGAAACATACCCAATTATTTATGGTACGGATTTCCAAACCGATGATAAAGGTAATAAACTGATTACCCCAACCGGTGCCGGGAAGGGTCGTATAAGAGTTAAACCCATAGGACCCATTGGTAAGGTAACCCCCGATTTCACAGCAGGTTTGACCAATACTTTTATGTTCAAGGGTGTTGATTTTAGCTTCCTTATCGATATGCAGAAGGGTGGTCACATGTATTACCTATCGCACTGCTGGGCTATGTACAGCGGAATTCTTGAAGAGTCGGCTGCTATAAATGCTAATGGGAAGAATATACGCGAACCCGTTCCAGAAGGCGGTGGATATCTATACGATGGTGTTTATGGATATTTGGATCCCGATGGCAATGTGGTATATACCGATGGCGATGGCAATGTGGTGGATTCTCCCGTGAAAAATGAGACTTATATTCCGGGTCAGATCTATGCAGCACTCCATTATAGTGGACCCGATACACAGAACGTATTTAAGACAGACTTCTTCAAACTACGCGAGGTTCGCTTGGGATACACCATACCATCCAAGTTTACCGGTCCAATTAAGGGTCTGAGACTATCAGCGTTTGGCCGTAATCTGGCCATATGGGGTAACGAGAGCAAGCATTTCGACCCAGAATATCTGCAGGTTTCGGGCAGTAATGCACAGGGTGCAGAGGGTGGATATATTCCCAGCACTCGAACCTACGGATTTAGCCTTAATTTCAACTTCTAATCTACAAATCAGACTAATATGAAAACATTACTTAAGTATATTGGTATTATCGCATTCACCATGTTTGCTCTGGTGGGCTGCGAAAAGGATTTCGATGAAATCAATACGAACCCTAATAGCCCTGATGTTACCCAGTCGCAGTTTCTATTGACCTATGCTCAACGTCAGTTCGCTTTTGCGCTTTACGACACCTGGTTCAGTGGTCGTATGACAGCATTGGCCTGTCAGCACTGGTCGCAGCGTAACTACACGGACGAAGACCGTTATACGTTTCGTACCAATGTTACCAATAACTATTTCCGTAATCTATATTTCTACTTGATGAATCTTCAGGAGCTGATAAGGCTAAATACAGATGAAGCAACTAAACAAGATGCTGAAGATATTTCAGGGCCAAACGATGCTCAGATTGCAACGGCAATGATTCTTAGGGCTTTTGTAATTCAGGTTATGACCGATACTTGGGGTGATATTCCTTACAGTCAAGCATTTGATCCTAACCAGTATGCCACCCCCGAATACGATCCTCAGCAGGCTATATATAGCAGATTATTGGATGAGTTGCAAGAGGCAGTAGCATTGATTGGCACTACGACTAGGGCATGGAATTCAGGCGGCGATGTGATTTATGGCGGTGATATGACCAAGTGGGTGAAATTTGCCAATTCGCTACGTTTAAGGTTAGCTGTTAGGATGAATAGAGTTAACCCAACTGGTGCTGCTGATGCTGCTAATGCTGCCATTGCGGCTGGTGTTTTCGAATCGAATGACGACAATGCTGTATTCAATTTTATTGGTGATGGTGCACCAAACCACGCTCCAATTTATGATGCTTTCTTCCCGGGGGCAAGGAACGACTTCTCACCTACTAAACAATATGTTAACCTGATGAAGGGCATGGACGATCCCGATATCCGTGATGGAGGCTATACCAATCCTTTTAACGGCATTGTGGATCCCCGCCTGGCTATTTATCGTGGCCCGGCCAACGATGAAAACACCATTGGAATACCCTATGGCATGAATGATGCTCAAATGAAATCTTATGTTAACGCTAATCTAGATGTTATTATTAATTACTGGTTATCGCCTTTAGCAGTAATTGTTGAACCCAGTTATGGCTCTACGTTCCTTGATTATCCAACCGTTTGCTTTATGATGAGCGAGGTGAATAACTGGAATAGAGCCAGTTTTGAGGATGGAGTTAGAGCTTCATGCGAGATGTGGGGAGTGCCGGCTGCCGATATTACTCCTTATGTTTCAAGCGTAATGGCTGTTTATGATGCAGCACCGGAATCGGCACGCGAAGAGTTAGTGATGACCCAGAAGTATATTCACCTTTACACCCAGAGTAACGAGGCGTGGGCCGAGTATCGTCGTACTGGTTTCCCCAAATCGTTGGTAAAACCGGGAGAAGTGACTCTGGGAGGTGATAATCCAATCACTTTTAGCCCTGATAATTACAATGGTCATGATATTGTAACCCGTTTTACATACCCAAATTCAGAATATACGCTGAATGGTGCTAATATTCAAGCTGCCATTGATAGACAGGGTGACGATTCATATGACACACAGATTTGGTGGGATGTACGAGTAAGGGATTAATAACACGTATCATAGTCTTTTTAGCAAAAGGGGGAGAACGTTTCTCCCCCTTTTTTATACGTCTTTTTTCTTAGTAATGGACCAAATTGATGCTATTTTTAAAATGTTACCACCTACTGGACTTTTTTAATACTGTTTTTTCGCCCCCATAAAAAAACAATACTAAAGTACTTTTTAGTTTTTTTCTCATGTTCTTGAAATTATCATATCGTGCTTAATATCTGAGTTTTATAATAAAATAAAATATTAAAGAATGGAAGTTTTAAAAAATATTATTTTAACTCTTTTTACATTTAAAAAGTTATCAAATAGCCCAAAAATCTATAAAAAACGAATATTCATTTGAATTTACAGTTAAAAGTATTATTTTTAGCCCTCGTTAATTATTAACTCTTTTTTACTAACCTAAAATTTGTTCTATGAAAAGACTATGCGTAATCCTTGCATTGGTAGCGTTTGTAGGCATTAATTTTCTACAAGCGCAGACAGTGCATGTTACCGGTACTGTTACCAGTGCCGATGATGGGATGCCCATACCAGGGGTGTCCGTAGTAGTTAAGGGAACAACTGTTGGTACTTCAACCGATGTGGATGGGAAGTACTCGTTGAATGTTCCCCAGAATGCCACCACATTGGTATTCAGCTTTGTGGGGATAAAAACCCAAGAAGTTGTCATTGCCGGGAGAACGGTTATCGATGTGGTTCTTGAATCTGAAGCTTTGGCCCTAGAAGAGATAGTGGTCACTGCCTTGGGTATCAGGAAGGAGAAGAAAGCTTTGGGCTATGCAGTGCAGGAAATTTCCGATGAGGACATTACCCGCACAGGGAATGCTGACCTGCTTGGCGCCATTCAAGGTAAGGTAGCAGGTGTTGACATTAAGCCATCAAGCGGTATGCCCGGAGCATCATCACAAATTGTAATCAGGGGTGCCAGGTCGTTTACCGGAAACAACACTCCTCTTTACGTTGTTGATGGTATGCCGATTGCCTCTACAGCCGCTTATTCCACAGGGAACAGTGTTACAGGTGCTGACGTTTCGAACAGGGCACTTGACATTAACCCCGCCGACATTGAAAGCATCGACATTCTGAAAGGGCAAGCTGCTGCTGCTCTTTACGGTATTCGTGCTTCCAACGGCGTTGTGGTAATAACCACCAAGGGTGGTAAGAAAAACGAATTGGGCAGAACTATTGTAAATTTCAACCACAATAGCAACTTTGCTCAGGTTTCGCGTACTCCCGATTATCAAACAACCTATGCACAGGGCGTTGACGGTGTGTATAGCCCTAACTCGTCCATGTCATGGGGACCAAAGATTAAGGATCTACCCGACGACCCTACATACGGTGGTAACACAGTAAACACATACACCAATGAATATGGACCCCAGCCGGGTAAATACTACGTTCCACAGCTTGCTCTGGCTGGTCTTGACCCATGGTTGGCACCCGCTGTTTACAACAACTGGGACGACTATTTTGAAACAGCATATTCGCTTACCAACTCTTTGACTATATCACAGGCTGCTGAACAGGGTAATTTTGCAGTTGGATTTAGCCATACCAATCAAGGGGGTATTGCTCAGGGAACAGGTCTGAGCCGCTACAATGCCAAAGCTAACGCCGAAAGGAAGTTAAACACCCATTTCAACGTTGGTTTCAGTGGTAACTATTCAAAGAGCAATGTTGACAAGCTGTCAGGGGCCAACGACGGTTCTCTCACAGGTGTGTTAGCTGCACCATCAAGCTATAACCTCAAAGGAGTACCCTATCACCGTCCCGGGGATCCCTACCGTCAGATTTATTTCCGTGGAGGTAGTTTTGATAATGCTTACTGGGTACCCCATAATAATACTTTCAATGAGAAAACCGATCGTTTCTTCGGTAATGCATTCGTTGCATTCAATACCGATGTTGCCGATAATATGGGACTAAATGTACGTTACCAAATAGGTGCTGATACATACACAACACACCTACAGGATATCTTTGGCTACGGTAGTAGAAATAACTCAAAAGGAGTCATTGACAACTACGGAAGAAGTAACAATGTGATTAACTCCCTGCTCACTGCTACTTTCGATTGGCGCATCAGCGATGATTTGACATTCGACTTGATGGTTGGTAACGAGTTTAACCATGGGACTTCGAAGTATTACAGTGAATCGGGAACTGATTTCAACTTTGGTGGTTGGAACCACATTAACAATGCCAGTATAGTTACGGCTGATGAATCGCAGTATCAGGATCGTACTGTTGGTTTCTTTGGAAACTTATCGTTGAACTGGAAATCAATGATATATTTGAACGCCACCGGTCGTCAGGATTACGTTTCATCCATGCCTCGTGATAATCGCACATTCTTCTATCCATCGGTTTCATTAGGTTTTGTTGCTACCGAAATAGATGCTTTAAGAGATATTTCTTGGCTCTCTTTTGCCAAAGCACGAGTATCGTATGCTGAGGTTGGGCAAGCAGGAAGTTTTTATGAAGACTACTATGTAACACCAGGTTATGGCGGAGGTTTCTGGCTTGGTGCACCAATTCAATATCCTATTGGAGGCATTAATGCTTATGTGCCATCCAGCACTAAGTATGACCCGCTGCTTGTTCCCCAGAACACCAAATCGTATGAAGTAGGTCTTGACCTTAAATTTTTCAAAAATAGGTTGGGTATCGACTATACCTACTCAGTGCAGAATGTAACCAATCAGATTTTCCCGGTACCCCTTGCCGGTTCAACCGGAGCATCACAACTTATTATGAATGGCGGTGCTGTTTCAACTACTGTTCACGAGATCATGCTCTACGCTACCCCATTAAAAACAAAAGATTTCCAGTGGGATTTGAACTTAAACTACTCAAATGTTGTGAACATGGTTGACGAACTTGCTCCCGGAGTAGAAAGCATTTTCTTGGGTGGTTTTGTTACTCCGCAGGTACGTGCCGGAATTGGAAACACTTATCCTGTAATTTATGGTTCTTCTTTCGCTCGTGATGCCAATGGTAATATTCTGGTTAAGGATAGCCCGGGTGCATGGGATCATGGTATGCCAATGGCCGGAGAACCTGCTGTAATTGGCGAAGCTTCTCCCAAGTTTATTCTTAACGGAACAACCAGTTTTTCATTCAAGTCGATGTCTCTTAGCGCTACTTTCGAATGGAAGAATGGCGGTAAAATGTATTCGGGCTCCAATGGCTTGCTTGATTTGTACGGCATGTCAGCAGTAACCGAGGATAGGGAATCTACCTTTATTTATCCCGGTGTTAAACCCGATGGTACTCCCAATGATATTGTCAGAGGAGGACCTAACGATCCATACGCAGTTCAGGATTTATTTAACAGCGTGCTAACTAACATTGATGAGTATTATATTCACGAGAATTCATTTGTGAAGTTAAGGGAAGTAACATTTAGGTATCAATTACCCAAAAACTTCTACAAAACTGCTAATGTTGGCATTTCACTATATGCACGTAATATCCTGATTTGGACTGTCCTTCGAAATCTTGACCCCGAAACATCGCAAGGGAACAACAACATGGGTGGTTCGTTTGAGAGATTCTCTTTGCCGCAAACAACCAGCTATGGTTTTGGTATTGACTTAACTTTTTAATTTTTTAAAACATTATGATTATGAAAAAAACAGTTAGCATCCTGTTGTCCGGGCTTTTTGTGATGGGTCTATGGTCATGCTCCGAGGACTTAATGGATGAAATCAATAAAAATGTGAACGACCCAACTGAAGTTGGTTCACATCTGGTAATAACCGATGCGATGGTAACCTCTGCATTTTCAATTACCGGAAGCGACCTTGCTTTCTATGCCAGTGTTTACATTGAGCATAATGTTGGTATATGGAATCAGAGTTACAGCGCTGAGATCAGAACCAATGAACCATCAAGTTCAACTACCTATAACAACTCGTGGAACACAATTTACAACAACCTTTTTACGCTTAAAACGATTATAAAAAGGTGTTCTGAAGGTGGTGCCGAGGAAGGTAACTACTACACTCTTGGTATTGCTCAGGTTTTAACGGCATACAACTTAGCCTATTTAACCGACCTAATGGGCGATGTTCCCTGGAGTGAAGCATTACAACCGGGTATTATCTACACTCCCAAGCTGGATAAACAAGAAGATATCTATAGGGATATCATGCAGTTTTTGGATGATGCAATTGCCAACTTTGAGAAAGAATGTCTGTTCCCAACATTAGGAGGCCAGGATTTTATTTTCGGAGGCAATATTGCTAGATGGAAGCAATTCGCATATGGTTTGAAAGCCAGATATACCATGCGACTTTCACTTAGAAGTGCTAAATATGAGGACGTAATTACCTTTGCCAACCAGTCGTTTACTTCAGCTGCACAGCAATGCCAGTTCAACTATAATGGCACAACCACCAAAAGTCCATTCTACATGTTCTTTACCGATAGGGACTATTTTGGAGCAAGCCAAAGTTTACATGACAAACTGGTTGCAAGATCAGATCCAAGGGATGCCAAATTCTTTAAAAAATATCCGGGTACTGACGATTTAATCTTTGCTCCTAACGGTGAGCCACAACAAAAGCAAGGGCTTTACGGCATTTCTGCTATCTCAAACATCACAGCTCCAACATACCTCTTGAGCTACCACGAACTTGAGTTCCTAAAAGCAGAAGCTTACGTTCGTCTGGGTGGAGTAACAAATTTGAATAACGCCAAAGAAGCTTTGGAAAAGGGCATTACAGCAGCTTTCCAAAAAGTGAATATTGATTTAACTGCTTCAGACGCTTCAAATTATTTCACCACACAAGTTGAACCTCTTTTCGATGCAAATCCTTTGCAGGAAGTAATGGTTCAGAAGTATTTAGCTTTCTTCGAAGAGGAAGCTGTTGAAGCATACAACGACTATCGCCGCCTTGTGGCTATGGGAGACAATGTTATTGCGTTAAGCAATCCATTTAATCCAGCTCAATTCCCCAAACGTTATACATACGGAGCCAGCGATGTTACCACTAATGTGAATGTGCGCGAGGCTTATGGTGATGGGCAGTATGTTTATACTGAAAATGTTTGGTGGGCCGGTGGCACACGCTAGTATTAATTTTTAATCCATTAAAACGATTAGGATATGAAAAAAATAAAATTTTTAAGCCTGCTGGCCATAATGGCATTACTGTTCGCTGCCTGCGAAACAGTGGTTGAAGACCCTGCCGGCCCAAGGGGAGTAGCACCGGTTCCGGGTATTGAGAATTTGAACCCTGCTACTTTTGACGTACTTGACCTCGAAAATACTTTCATCAAGTTCACCCTTGTTTTGGAAGGTTCAGGTGTAAGTCAAGCAAATATTGTGGCTTCATTTAAAGGCAACAAACAACGGGAAAATATTACAAGTGTCAGTTCATTCCCCAGTGATATTACCATTACACTGGCTGAAGTCGTAGATAAACTGGGAATGGTGCTAGACTCAATAAAAGCAGCTGATGTATTCAACTTTGAGGTACAAACCGTTGTTGGTGGTAAAACTTACTACTCAAGTGCTGCATTCAATGTTGCAGTTGTTTGCGGCTACGATGTAGCCAACGTTACCGGAAGTTACTATGTGGTCAGTGAAGATTGGGAATCAGAAGGTCCTGTAACCATTACCGCTGATCCTGATGATGATTACATCGTTTATGTAAGTGGCCTTGCGGCTATGGACGGTGTAACTGAAGATTTGGGACCGCTAAAAATGGTAATAGATCCTTTGACTTTTAAAGTTACCGCTGTAAAAACTGTGTTGGCCTCAATTGCTTTTGGCTATCACAATTTTAGCTATGCCGGTTCGGGTGAGTTAAATACCTGCGATGGTACCTATGTGATGTATTTTGCAATTACTGTTGACGAAGGATCTTTTGGTGGTCCTTTCGAATTTGTTTTCACAAAGCAGTAATCAGTTACCCCCTATAGGAAGTTTTATTAAAAGTAATTAATTTACAAAACTTCTTAAATACCTTAAAAAAGCCGCTTCATCCTGAGGCGGCTTTTTTTAACCAGAAGTATTATAATATAAAAACTTAGCTCAGCTGTTACACCTTATTTAAATTTAGGCTTAATAGACATTTTTGATGCTCAAATCTCTTGAAACCGTTGCTATGTTTACCTTTGACGCAAATCAAAGGCT
>MWFE01000015.1 GCA_002071445.1 Bacteroidetes bacterium ADurb.Bin008
GATGAAATTTTAACTCCTTATCTGTTTTTCAATATGCTGATATTGTTTAACTTAATAATTATTTACGGATGAAAAGACTGAGTTTCTTATGTGTTTTCATGATTAGCCTTTTAGCTAATGGTGCGTTAACTTCGATGCCGGACTCGTTGGAAATTAACAGACAGATAGTCTATAAAATAAATATTAAAGAGGATATCATGCCTGCGGCATGGAGGCAAGTACAAAAAGGATTTGCTGAAGCAAATAAGCAAAATACCAATATTGTGCTGTTTCATTTGAACACATATGGTGGAATGGTAAACATGGCCGATTCCATACGTACTAAAATCCTCAATAGCCGGATACCCGTTTGGGTGTTCATCGACAATCAGGCAGCCTCGGCAGGGGCGCTTATCAGCATTGCATGCGATAGCATTTACATCAGGCCAGGGGGTAGCATAGGGGCCGCAACGGTGGTGAACCAAACCGGTGAAGTTGCACCGGACAAATATCAGTCGTTCATGCGTGGCATTATGAGGGCCACCGCCGAAGCTAAGGGAAAAGATACGGTTATGGTTGATGGCAAACCTACGCTGAAATGGCGGCGCGATCCTCGTATAGCAGAGGCCATGGTTGACCCCACCGTGGTGGTTGATGGCCTGGTTGACGACACTAAGGTGTTAACTTTCACTGCCGATGAGGCAATGGAATGGGGGTATTGCGAGGGAAAATGCGAATCTGTAGCCCAACTTCTGGAAATGGTGGGTATAAAAGATTACGTTATTGTTGAGTATAAACCCACACCGATGGATAAAATGATTGGTTTTCTAACCCATCCGGTTGTCTCCGGAATTCTGATCATGATGATTATTGGGGGGATTTATTTCGAACTGCAAACTCCGGGTGTTGGATTTCCGCTTGTGGTGGCTCTGCTGGGAGCCATACTGTTCTTTGCGCCTCACTATCTGGAGGGATTGGCTGAACATTACGAGTTGATTATCTTTATTATAGGTATTGTGCTGATAATCATTGAGATTTTTGCAATTCCCGGTTTCGGTATAGTTGGCATTAGCGGAATTGTGCTCGTTGTGCTGGGGCTTACCCTGGGGATGATTGATAATAATATTTTCCGTGATGTTCGCCCCTTTGCCTGGGTTGAATTGCTCAAACCATTAGTTGTGGTTTCTGTAGCTCTTTTCTCCGGACTAATCCTCTCCATTGCATTAAGCCGTAAATTGCTCACCTCGCCTACTTTTCCCGGGCTATCATTGAGCGCTAAACTATCGGAAGACGAGGGATATATAGGTATAGACAGGCGTCAGAAGGAGATGATAGGCAAGATTGGCAGAGCATTAACGGTGCTACGCCCCTCGGGGAAAGTGGTGATTGACGACGAAATATTCGACGCCGTTTCGGAAGATGGATTCATTGGAAAAGGCGAAGAGGTGAAGGTTATCAAGGATGAGGCTGGTCAAATATACGTGATGCGTATTTAGCTTCTATAAATTCTTCACCCTTTTAAGCCCTAACATATTGATAATCCAGTTTGGTAGCGGTTTCTCGGCCTGTCGATTCTTCAGGTTGAGATAAATTCCCAACTTTTTGAGTATGGGCAGTTTATGCGTCTCAACAAATTCAATCAGCGTGCCATCGGGGTCCTCTATGTAGGTGAAGTGCCCGGCTGCCTCGCCCATGTCAAAGCTTTCGCCTTGGTTCTTATTGGCGTTGGAATTCACTGTAAAAGGAAAACCCTTATCGTTGCACTCCTTTTCCAGTGCGTTCATATTCCTGATATCGAAACAAAGGTGGATAAAGCCCAGGTCGCCCCAAAACCGGTTTTCGAATATTTTTACTGATTTACGCTCAACTGTTTGAACCAGTTCAATTTGTCCGTTGCCGAGCATTCGGCTGAAAGGGCCTTTTCGAGGTTGGCTATTGGTCAGGATGACCCTTTTGAAAACTTGATTTCCACCCGGCAATTCAGCCATATCAATAAAATTCCCGGTGCTGTTGTATAGTATTTTGTCGAAACCAAGTATTTCCTGATATACAGGCAATGCCTTATCCATATCGCTCACCCCGATTACTGCACCGTAGGTGGCACCGGTGGGTTTACCGGATTTTCTAAACCAATCGCATTTCTCCTCCACCAGTTCGAAGGTGTTTTCATAGGGATCGTTTATAAAGAAATGCCTTTGTCCCGATGGGCTTTTGGTAATTGGCGATAACATTGCAGCTCCTGAACTCTGGAGGTGGGAGTATGCTATATCGATATCGAAGCATTTAATTTTTGCTGCAAATATACCCAGATCGCCCAATCGTGGCGGCTCCATGGGTGGCAGAGGCCTTCTTTGGGAGTACTGCCAAATTTCGAATCCTCCTCCGCCATCAAGGTTAACGGCCAACGCCGCATGGCGCTTTTGGGGTTTTCCCCCGGTGTAAGGCAGCATAAGTTCTGCTACGGTGTCGTCTTCAAAAATGCGGATATCAACGCCAAATGCTTTGATATACCACCCCCAGGCTTCGTACAGGTTGGTTACCCCAATGCCAATTTGTTGAATTCCACTGATTACCTTACTCATCGGTTTAAATTTTAGGTTGGTTTCACATTTTTTATCACCCTGAAGAACAGGGAGGGGAAAAGTCGTTTTATATGAACCATCAGCAGCTCTTTTCCGCCGATTAGCTTCTCGGGTTTACGTTTTTTTATGGCGCGGATATACTCCTCGGCACACCTTTCCACGGGTATCCCTGTGGCCTGCCCGGGGTCCATTTTTCCATAGGCTTTCCCATCTTTTTCTATGGCACTCAACGAGATGTTGGTTCTCACCCTTCCCGGGTAAGCTATGGTTACGCTGATGTTATGGGGCTGTAGTTCGAGCCGCAGCGTTTCGAAGTAGCCCTGAATGGCGTGCTTGGCAGCGGCGTAGGCCGACCGCAGGGGGAATCCGAATTTACCCGATATGCTGCTGGTGGCAGCAATAAAACCCTCGCCTGCCGATAGCATTCCCGGGAGTACGGCTTTTGTAAGGATTATGTATGAGAAGAAGTCGATTTCCATTATCTTCCTGTCGAGTTCCAGGGGAGTTTCGTGTGCCAGTGCGCGCTGGCTGATACCGCCATTGTTGATTAGCAGGTATATGGGGCCAAATTTCTCGACGGTTTCCTTGGCCACCCGGCTAACCTCATCGGGATTGTTCAGGTCGAAGGCAATGGCATTACAAAAGGAGGTGTGTTTCAAGCATCTACTTGCCACTTGTTCCAACTCAACAGGCTGATTGGACGAAATGATAAGCTGTGCTCCCTCCCGGGCCAACCGGTAAGCCAAAGCCTCGCCAATGCCCGAAGAGGCTCCTGTCACCCAGCATACTTTATCCTTGAAAAGCATTGTGAAAGCAAGTGTTTATTAGGGAATATTCCCTTTAATTTCCATGAATACAAATATCAAAAAAAAATTTGATTTTCTAATTATGTGAATATAATGCTCGGTACTATTCAATTTTAGCAATACAAATGATTATTTTTATGGCTGATTGAAACGAATTTTTGCAACATGATAGCCCATGGAAAAAGGGAAGTATAAAATCCTGCTGGTGGACGATGAGCCTGACATACTTGAGTTTGTTGGCTATAACCTTCGCAAGGAGGGTTTTCGGGTTTATACTGCTGCCAACGGGCTCGATGCCATTAACCGTGCACTGGAAGTCAAGCCGCATCTTATTCTGATGGATGTGATGATGCCCGAGATGGATGGCATTGAAACGTGCAGGGTGATTAGGAAGGATAAGGGTCTTAAAAATGTTGTCATTGCTTTCCTAACCGCAAGGGGAGAGGATTACTCCCAGATATCCGGCTTCGATGCCGGTGGCGATGACTATATTACCAAACCCATTAAGCCCAAAGTATTGGTTAGCAGGGTGAAGGCATTGCTTAAGCGTGTAAACCCCATTATTCCCAACGAGGCAAAAGGCGATGATGGAGCGAGCGGGATTATTATTGATAAAGAGCGTTACATAGTGATTCGACAAGGGAAAGAGATAGAACTGCCTAAAAAGGAGTTTGAACTTTTGGCCCTGCTGCACAGCCAGCCGCACAGGGTGTTTACCCGTAACGAGATTTTTGCCAACGTGTGGGGCGACAATATCATTGTGGGCGACAGGACCATTGACGTGCATATCCGCAAGCTGCGGGAGAAGGTGGGTGACAGGTATATCAAAACCGTAAAGGGGGTGGGGTATAAATTTACGCAGTAATCAGAGTATGTCCGGCTCTTTGTCCATGTTGGCCGTTTCCTACAAACCTTTGTAGAGTTGCAGCGTAAGGCACTCATGCCCATGACCATATTCCTTAAGATGTGTTGTCTGTGGCGATGTACGGGCATCGTTCAGAGTCCTGTTCTTTGACAACCGGTATTATAAAATATTTACTACTATCCCAAAATTAACTGAAGTATAAATAGGTTTCCTGATGGCCTTTATATAGTAACAAATCTCTGAATCCATAATAATTGCAAACTTTGACCACTGATATTTTACTCCAGCACTTAAAGACTGCACGCCGAATCCCATCTTTAAGTCAAGATCATACGAAAAAATCGGGCTAAAACCTTTTTTTGAATTTAAATAATTAATCGATATCGGAATATGATTAATAAAATGATTATCCACCAGGGTATCAGAAATGCTTGACCAATTATATCCTATGCCTAGGAAAATGCTCTCACTTTTCAATGGCTGCTGAAATAATATTGAAACGTAGTAATTTGGATATAAACTATTCCTGATTCTATTCCCTCCCCAAAACAGTTTTCTCGCACCAACCTTAGTCCTTAATTTGACCTCAAGGGGTATTTTCTTCTCATAAATTATACAAGATTCATCATCGCAAACTGCATAATGGTAATTCTTTGCAAACCAGATTAGATTGGAATGATTTAGTTCATTTAACTGTTTCAATTTATCATGAACTTGAGGGGCATCGTATGTTAAACCACCAAGTGTTTTTTGGTAAGGTTTTAGTTTGCGAAGATACGTCTTCCTGTCTTCTTGGATGATTTCCTGAGAGAATTTAAGTTCCATTAAAGGCAGGGTATCTTTCGATGCGAAATAATAATTAGTGAGGTTTTCGTCTTGAAAAAAATAAATGTCCAACCTTCCTTTTATCAAATACTCGCAAAACACAAGCTTCTCATCACCATTTATTCTAATGGTTTTTGAAATATAATGCTTTCCATGTATAAATTGATACCCATAAATATCTTCAGGAAAAAATTTGAATTCATTACCCTGTGCATCCTTATAGTTACAAAATTCAGAGTTATCATAGTATGCATTATTTTGTATTGTACCATACAGGGTGTCAGTTTGACTTTTTAGAACAAAACCTTCCACATAGTTTGATTGTGAAAATAGACTAAGTTGAAGAAGGAAAAAAATGGGGTTGTCAGTAAGAATCTATGCATATTCAGAGCCTTTTCTAGTTAATACCATAATTTCTATGCTTCCATATTTCACTTAGATGCGTTGAACTATTGAATTCTCAGTTCCCTTTCATAACGGTTGACAACGTCAGACACGCCTGCTGCAAGAGTCACATCTGGCACTGCGCTTTTTTACCATGCACTGAAGTTCAAATATACACAAAGTTCTCCAACGAAGCACTTCACCCCCGAGTCAAGTTGCTAATTGTTTAGTTTATATTGCATTATATGTATCATTTATTCGAACAGATTTTGATATGACTATATGTTTAGATAGGGGATTAGGTTAAACTCACGTGCTGCTCGTGATCCCTCCTGTGTGTTTTGCGTAGGGTATTATCCAGATATAAAAAAAGACCAGCCTATTCGACTGGTCTTCCGTGCGACCCCGGAGGGATTAGCTCGCTGCCCGCAGGCAGGCACACGTGCCGCTCGTGATCCCTCCTTTGTGTATTGCGTGTGGGTTTGTTTGTTGAGAAAAAGAAAGACCAGCCTCAAGGACTGGCCTTCTGTGCGACCCCGGAGGGATTAGCTCGCTTCCCGCAGGCAGGCACACAGCCTGCTCGTGATCCCTCCTTTGTATATTGCGTGTGGGTTTGTTTGTTGACAAAAAGAAAGACCAGCCTATTTGACTGGTCTTCCATGCGACCCCGGAGGGATTAGCTCGCTTCCCGCAGGCAGGCACACAGCCTGCTCGTGATCCCTCCTTTGTATATTGCGTGTGGGTTTGTTTGTTGACAAAAAGAAAGACCAGCCTATTTGACTGGTCTTCCATGCGACCCCGGAGGGATTCAAACCCCCAACCTCCTGATCCGTAGTCAGGTGCTCTATTCAGTTAAGCTACGGAGTCCTCAAAATTATTCGTTGTCAATTTTTACAATTTTCTCCTTGATTCGGGCTTTTTTACCTGTAAGTTTTCTTAGGTAGTAAATTCTGGCGCGGCGTACTTTACCGGCTTTGTTAAGTTCAATCCTGTCAATGAAAGGCGAGTAAATGGGGAATATCCTCTCAACGCCTACACCACCGGAAATTTTACGAACGGTAAAGGTTTCGGTAGCCCCTGAACCCTTGCGCTGGATTACCACGCCTCTAAAATTTTGGATACGCTCCTTGTTCCCCTCCTTAATTTTGTAATGAACGGTTACGGTATCTCCGCTCTTGAATTTTGGCAATTCCTGGGGTACTTCAAAAGCCTTCTCGGCTATTTTCATTAAGTCCATTGCTTCAAATTGTTAAGTGTTCCAAACGCGCAATATTGCTGACTTTTACGCTTTTGCAAGAGATTGCGCGAAAAATGTGCCCGCAAAAGTATAAAAAAAAAGATTAATAAAATACTTTTAAGAAAAAAAACTGCCCTTGCGGGCAGTTTATCGTTTGGCTTGGAGTTATACTATTCCTATGGTACCAATAGCTTGTCGCCTGTGGCATCGATAACCTCTTTTTTCCACCAATCGGGGTACTGCGGATTGCCCACCTCTGCAGGTGCACCATGGTATTCGTTCCACTGAAATACGCCGTTAACTTCCTGTTTAATATTCCCATCGATGTACTTAACCAGCAGAAATTCGAACAGCTTTTGCCACCTCTCCACAAGGGCATTGGCAGTATTAACCGAGTAGTCGGTAATGAAGTCTATGGCTTGCTCGGGGTTGCTCTGGTAGAGATTTTGAGCAGTTTTGTCAACTATGGGCGTCATTTGGGCATAGTAGTCCTCCATGGATTTTTGTGCTTTCTGTATATCAACACTCATCACATCATAGCGTAAATAGGCAAAATTGCTCACCTTATTAAATGCCCAAAAAGCAGATGTGGGAGAATAGGTTAGGAGATCCCCATTCCCTTTGGCAAAGGATTCGGGAATGCGGTTGATACCGCAGTAGATGGGGGTGTAAACCGAAGAGCCGGCATCGTCAACGCTGAACCAGAAAATCCCTCCGATAGGGTTGGGTAGCCAGTTGCGGCTCTGCGCAACGAACGAAAAGCCCGTTTGTTGGGTAACCGTAGCACGTTCGTTAACATAGGTTTTGCCCTCGTATTTCCAGGTCAATGGGCGCCAGCGATATGGGAGCCCATGGGGTCCTGCTCCCGGATCCTTGCTCATATCAAGTTCGGTCCCCTGCAGGTAATCGCGCATGTAGTGCATCAGGTCTTGTGCCGAGAGCTTCCTTTCGGGTTTAATCCATAGCGGCATGCGGTTGGTCAGATTGTGACCCTTGGCATAATCAAAGTGCTTCCACATGCTTTTATCCAGCTCTTTGAAGAATGACCAAACCCTGATTTCGCAAAAACGCGCAGCACCAAAATCGATGGGAGCATAGGTGTCGGAAAAGCTGAAATCGTCACCATTGCCTTGGTAGTACTTTTTCGACCTTGCAAAGTCAACCACGTCGTGGGCGTAAACCACTTTCACCTCGGGGTTGAATATTTTGTCAAGATTTTTGGAACTGATGGAGTTTTTCCCATCCTCTTTTGGGAAAGTGGTGATGCGTGCATGATTGGCATGTGCGCTCACATACCCATCGGGGATCAGCATGGCTACCCAAACGGCTCCCTTGTTGGCATTGTAAACCTTTTTGGTTTTCTTGTCGGTTTTCAAATCGGTTCCCTTGCCAATAATTTCCATGTACCACACTTCGTTGGGATCGGAAATGGAGAACGACTCCCCGCTGCTGAAATAGCCGTATTCGGCTACCAGTTCGGCCATAATTTTAATGGCATCGCGGGCTGTCTTTGCACGTTGCAGGGTGATGTAAATCAAACTGCCGTAATCGATGATACCGGTTGTGTCAACCAGTTCATCCCGTCCCCCGTACGTGGTTTCGCCAATGGCAACCTGAAATTCGTTCATATTCCCTATTACCGAATAGGTTTGTAATGCCTGAGGTATTTCTCCCAGATATCGCCCCGAATCCCATTCATATATTTTGAGAAGTGTACCGGGAGCATAGAGAGCAGCCGGCCAATGATACAACTCCCCGTAAAGGTAATGCGAGTCGGCTGAGTAGGTAATCATGGTAGAACCGTCAACAGAGGCTCCACGGGTGACAAGGAAATTGGTACACGCCAGTGTTCTGTAGGGTAGGGCAAACACAACGAGTGTTAGGCCAATCCAGATTGATCTTTTCATTTTTTCCATTTTGATAAGAAGTTGATTGAGATTTTTGAATTGGACAAAAATAGGAAAAAAGGTTAATGAGGCAAGGTTGCGTTACAAATTGGTATGTTTTCAGCGTTGGAAGGTTGTGGGCTTAGTAAAACAGGGTGCCTCCGATGGAATTTTCACTGGCCCCTGTGGCAGAGGCAATACAAGATGGAATTTTATGCAGGTAAAGGATAGCCAACAAGCCGAATATTAGTGCCTCTTTAAAATCAACCAGAACCGTTGGTGGAATTGTAATCGTATTCTTCGTTTTAATGGTTAACAGCTCCATGAGGAACTCATTCTTTGCTCCACCGCCGGTAACCAGTACCCTTTCATCCTGCTTGTCCGAAAGAACTTTCGATATCTGATAGGACACATGCTCGTACAATGTTCGCAGCTTATTTTCAATGGATATTTCCTCACTCTCAATTAAGGGTAAAAAATTTTCGATAACCCATTCTTTTCCGAGTGATTTCGCTCCTTTTCGTTGATAATATGGCAAGCAGTTTAATTTTTCCAGAAGGTTTTCATCTACCTCTCCCTTTTGTCCAATGCGCCCGCAATCGTCGAATTTCTTGCCCAACCGTTGTGAAAGGAGGTTGAATACGATGTTTGCAGGGCAGATGTCGAAAGCTACCCGTTTGTTTGCTTTTCTATAAGAAACATTGGCGAATCCGCCCAGATTCAGGCAGAACTGAAAGTCGCCGAAAAGAAGCTCATCGCCAATGGGAACGAGGGGAGCCCCTTGTCCGCCCCGGGCAACATCGCCCATCCTGAAGTTGCACACACAGGGAATGCCCGATATGGCTGCAATGTGGGCACCACTGCCAATCTGCGTGGTGAAACCCCTATGGGGTTCATGAAAAACGGTATGACCATGGGAGCCAATGATGTCAGCGTTGATATGGTGACGATCCAAAAAAAGTTTAACCTGTTTGCCTATCCATTGGCCATAATCGGCATCGAGAAGTGCCAGTTCTCTTGCACCAAGCGACATGGAGTTGTAAAGCCGTTGGCTAAGGTCTTGGGGGTATACCACGGTTTGAGCATTGAGGATATCGTACTTCCAATCGCCATTGCAGTAATTAAATTCGCTAAGGCAGATGTCCAACCCGTCGAGTGATGTACCCGACATCAACCCGATGGCATTTAATTTTTGATGCGAGAAACTTTGCTGCATGCCAATTTAGCGCTGTAGCGGGAAGTTCTTAAAGACATCTTTCATGGCTTGCCTGAAAAGTCCCATAATGCTTTTGGCCGGCTCGGTATCATATCGCTCATCATTAACCAACCCATTCAATAGTTCGTCCGATACATTCCAGGGAGTTGAAGCCTGTGCTATTCCCGTAACCTTTTGGAGGGGTATTATCCCTTTGTTGGTGTAGAAAGTAAGTGTAATGGTTACCTCAGGGATAAAGGAGTTGGGATCGTACTCCTCTTCGTCATCGCCATTTTCTTTATTTGTACGCGAGGATGCACCAATCTCAATTGGCTTTGCAATTTGTGTAAAGATTAAATCGGCTTTCAGATAAAACCGCGATGCCCCCTGACGAAGTGCCCTGTTGATGTTTACATTGGGAAAACCATACTGGTCGTAGCTAAAACTTTTGCCAAAAGTGTTTAGCGGAAGCATGTAGATGTTGAATTCTGCCCTAAGCATATCTTCAATCATCGACCAGCTATTCATCTTAATGGCATTCATATACTTGTTGCACTTGGGATTCTCCACTTCCGGAAAATCCTGAGAAAACTCGTCCAGTAGCTGCAAAATGGCTTGATTTACATTGCAGTTGAAGGCGATAAGTGCTACCTCTTTATTGCGTAAACTCTGAGAAAAGGAGTTGTTACCCAACGTAACAAGTATTAGAGTTAAGCCAAATAGAATTAGTTTCTTCATCGATCTGTGGTTTGGTGAGATTAGGTGTTAAAATTACTCTATTTTGACAAAATATTGACTTTAATTATCACTGAATAATTTTCGTGCCAATTTTTTTTCTACCAGTTGAAATTGCATGAAAAAATTTTGGCGTTCCCTTTTTGATCAACTACCGTAAGCTGTAGCGAATGTTTACCATTGCTTGTTAACCTCTTGGCATCGAATTCATAGAACACCAATTTATTTTTGGGATCATGCTCAAACAGCGCCCATTGTCCATCGATGGTACCCGTAATGCCGGCTATGCCGCTGAGATCATCCTCAACTTGAAATCGAATCGATTTCTCTTTTCCCATGTCCTTTCCGTTGGAGATGTTGAGGGGTGTTACTTTTGGCGGGACAGTGTCGGCCATGACGGTGAAGTTGCCAAAGAAATTTGGATTTGCCTCCACCATTCCGTTGGAATACCATCCTCCAACCGCTTCAATCTTCCCGTCTTCGCCAATGGAGCAGATCAAGGCCTTTTTTTGATACTTCTCAGGCAGCGAATCGCACCTTATGGATAAATCATATGCCTTATGTACCGGGGTAAAACGGTTGTGTACGTGGATTACGTGGGAAAACGACGTGGGAATGCGGTCGGATACGCCATAGCTAAAACTGATATTGTTGTATAGCGCATTGGAAGGCATTTTCACTGAAAAAAGTTCGTGGGTTAAAACATTCTCCTCGTAGAATAGCCAGTAAGGGAATACCTGAGTATCCCTAGGGTGCTCTACGTTAGCCTGTAAACCGTTGGGATGTACCCCCTTGATGCTAACGCTCATATTGGTTTTGTTGCCATAGGCGTCAGCAACGACTATAATGATATTGTAAAGGCTATCCTTTTCAACATTTATTTGACCTCCATTCACCACTCCGTTATAGCCGCTAAATCTATTATTTGGATCCAAAAAAAGGCGGTGTATCCTTTTACCCGTGAGCTGACGCTCTTCAAAGTCAATATGGCTGTTGGCATACCTTACCTCGCTAAAGCTGAAACGGTTTACATTGAAATGGTACACCGAATTTCCGTTCACTTCCATGCTGATGCTGTAAACGCCGCACCTTAAGCTGCCCCCGCTGAGGAAATCGTAGGCTTTAATACCCAACCCCACAGGGCCAATAGCCTTAATGGTGTCTTTTACAATATATCCGCTCCCCTTAGCCTGAACGAGAAGTTCTTTTTTCTTGCTCTTTGTGTCGATAATGCTTGTCGAATCAAGAGGATATATCCACGCAGCGTTGACCACTGGGGCAATGGTATCGGTGATGGGAAGATTGCTGAATGCGGGATTGACCGGAATCTGTTCATCGGTTTGCCTTACCTCGTAGTGAAGGTGTGGCCCTCCTGAACTTCCGGAGTTGCCGCTAATGGCAATCTGTTCTCCTCGTTTTACCTTGATATCGTTGGGCTTTAAATAGATGTCAACTTCAAATGATTTTTGGCGGTACTGATACTCTTTCACGAATTCGTCGATGCGCTGTGAGAAGTGGTTGAGATGTGCATATACCGTGGTAATCCCCTGAGGGTGTTGGATATAAATTGCCTTCCCGAATCCGGTACCGCCCACGCGGATTCGCGAAATATAGCCACTTTCCGATGCGAAAACTTTGGCCCCAATCTTTCCTCCGGTTCGAATATCAATTCCTCCGTGAAAGCTGTTGGTACGGATCTCGCCAAATGATCCCGAGAGGTATAGAGGCCCGGAAATGGGAGGGAAAAGATCGTAAATTTTTTCTGCGTTCTGCCCGATTGTAAAGAATGGCAATGCCATGAGAAGGGCCAGAGGTATAAAAATCAAAAAACGGAGTTTCATGTTTCGAAAAAAGAACAACATCAAGGGTTGGGTATTGAAAACGTTATTTTGCGGTTGTAAAAATAGAACGATTTTATTTGATTTTCTACTAAATCAGTTGTATTTTTGTGCTACTTATTGATTCGATCATATGCAGGTAGAGCAGGAATACATACTCAAGAAATTCAGAACCAATATTGAGTTGCTAATATCTGCATACGAAACGCTTAAAAAGGAAAATGAAAGCCTTTTGGCAAAGCAGGAGAACCTGGAAAATTTGCTTAAGGAAAAGGAACAGCTTCTCGGTGAGATCGAAGGTAAGTACAATCAACAGCAGCTTGCAAAAGCTGTATTGGCATCGAGTGGGGATAACCACGATGCCAAAATAAAGGTTAATAGGATTGTGCGGGAAATTGACCAATGCATTGCTCTTTTAAACAGATATTAATATTTTGACACAATGGAGGATAAGTTTTCGATACGGGTGAATGTGGCAGATAGGTTTTATCCTCTGAAAATTGAACGGAGTGACGAAGAGAAAATACGGAAAGCCGCGAAATTGATCAACGAAAAGGTTCTTCAGTATAAGCAACGATATACCGATAAAGACCTACAGGATTTTCTGGCAATGGCTGCACTGCAGTTTGTGATTAAAATGCTTGAAAGCGAGAACAGATTTGAGGTGTCGCCCTTAGTTGACGAGATAAGCGAATTGAATGATTGGTTAGGAGATTATCTGGAAAAGAGTAACATACGTTCTTTCTAATAGTATTGCCCGCATTGTTTTCTTAACACTTTTGCGAAACTCAACATTTTCAAAATTGGAGATGGACTTAAGCTTACGTAGGACAGGCCTTATTCCGTCTGGTACGGAATCTCATTAGTTTGGGACATTGGAAGTTCGAAATTTGCGGCCACTCCTCCCATGATTAATTGGGGTTTCATAAAAATTAAGGTAAGCAATGCGGGTTTTTTTTTGTTTAAAACGATTCAACTATATATCAAGCGGGTATTCAGTATTGATACCCCGATTAATTGCTTAATTTAAAACACAAACAAAATGGTAAACTCAATAATAATCGCCTTATCGGCTCTGGTAGTGAGTGGAGCCGTCACCTATTTCCTGTGGAATAGGCTTTTGGCAAAGAAAAGGGAAAAACTTGTTCGCGAAGCTGAAGCTGAAGCTGAAGTGATAAAGAAGGAGAAAATCCTTCAGGCAAAGGAAAAATTTTTACAGCTGAAAACTGAGCATGAGGTCGCTTTTAACGAACGCAACAACAAGTTGCTGCAGGCAGAGAATAAAATGAAGCAGCGTGAAGCGGTTCTCTCGCAGAAACATGAGGAATTGCAACGCAAGCAGAATGAGGTGGAGGCTATCCGCGAAAATCTTAACAATCAGCTAAGCCTTCTGGATAAGCGCATCGATGAGCTGGAACGCCAGCGGAAAACCCATGTGGAAAAGTTGGAAGCCCTGTCGGGCTTGTCGGCCGAAGAGGCCAAATCGCAGCTTGTGGAGTCGCTTAAGGCGGAGGCCAAAACCGAAGCGATGTCATATATCAACGAGATTATTGCCGAGGCCAAAATGACTTCGGTGAAAGAGGCTAAACGCATTGTGCTTCAAACCATTCAAAGGGTTGCCACCGAGTCGGCTATCGAAAATTCGGTAACCGTTTTCCACATCGATTCCGATGAGATTAAGGGTAGGATTATCGGTAGGGAGGGGCGTAATATCAGGGCGCTTGAGGCTGCAACAGGTGTCGAGATTATTGTTGACGACACCCCGGAGGCCATCATCCTTTCCGCTTTCGACCCTGTTCGACGTGAAATAGCCAGGCTGGCTCTCCATCAACTGGTTACCGATGGACGCATTCACCCTGCCCGTATTGAGGAGATTGTGCAGAAAACTCAAAAACAGATTGAGGAAGAGATTGCCGAAACGGGTAAACGCACCGCCATTGACCTTGGTATCCACGGCCTGCATCCCGACCTGATCAGGCTTGTTGGCAAGATGAAATACCGCTCTTCATACGGTCAGAACCTGTTGCAGCACTCTCGCGAAGTGGCTAACCTGTGCGCTATCATGGCATCGGAGCTGGGGCTCAACGCCAAGCTGGCCAAAAGAGCAGGATTACTGCACGATATCGGCAAGGTGCCCGATGATGAACCAGAATTACCCCACGCAATTTTTGGAATGAAGCTGGCCGAAAAGTATAAGGAAAAACCTGAGATATGCAATGCCATTGGTGCTCACCACGATGAAACCGAGATGACAACGCTGCTGGCTCCCATTGTTCAGGCCTGCGACGCCATATCGGGTGCACGCCCGGGGGCAAGGCGCGAGGTGGTTGAGTCGTACATCAAAAGGCTGAAAGATATGGAAGACCTGGCACTCACCTATCCTGGAGTACAGAAAACTTTTGCCATCCAGGCAGGGCGCGAGTTGAGGGTGATTGTGGGTAGCGATAAGGTTTCCGACGAGGAGGCCGCCAACCTGTCCTACGATATAGCTAAAAAGATACAGGACGACATGACCTACCCCGGTCAGGTAAAAATTACGGTTATTCGCGAAACCAGAGCAATTAGCTATGCCAAATAGCGTTATTTAGCAATGGTAAGGAATGGCATTAATACTTCCAACATCAGAGTACAATGAGCACTTTTGATAATATTCAAATGGTTGATCTTAAGAACCAATACCTTAAGATTAAACCGGAAGTAGATTCGGCTATACAGGAGGTTATCAACAGCACTGGCTTTATCAGGGGCAAGGCCGTTGGTCTTTTCGAGGAGGAATTGGCGCAATACCTTGGGGTAAGGCATGTTATTGGCTGTGCCAATGGCACCGATGCCCTTCAGGTGGCCCTAATGGCCCTTGGGTTGAAACCGGGCGATGAGGTTATCACTCCTAACTTTACTTTTATTGCAACGGTAGAAGTAGTTGCACTGCTAGGACTAAAACCTGTACTCGTTGATGTGGAGCCTGACAGCTTCAATATCGATATCAGCAGTTTGGAAAAGGCCATCAACCCTAACACCAAGGCCATTATACCCGTTCACCTTTTTGGACAATGTGCCAATATGGAGGAAATTATGCAATTGGCTAAAAGGCACAGCCTTTACGTTGTAGAGGACAATGCTCAGGCTTTGGGTGCCGATTACTATTTTACCAATGGGTCAAGCCGTAAGGCCGGAACCATAGGCCACATTGGTTGCACCTCATTCTTTCCTTCCAAAAACCTTGGCTGCTTTGGCGACGGTGGCGCGCTGTTTACCAACGACGATACGCTGGCCGAAACCATCCGCTCCATAACGAATCATGGGATGAAAGTAAGGTATCATCACGACAGGATTGGCGTAAATTCAAGGTTGGATACCATGCAGGCAGCCATGCTTAGGGTAAAACTGAAATACCTCGACGACTATAATCAGGCCAGAATAGAAGCGGCCAATCTATACGACAGCCTACTGGGTTCATCCAATGGTATAACCATTCCTCATAGGGTGCTGTGGTCGAACCATATTTTTCACCAATATACCCTTAAACTTACAGGGTTTGATAGGCAAGGGGTTATGGATAAACTCGCCAACAAGAATATTCCAACCATGGTGTATTACCCTATCCCTTTGCACAGACAGAAAGCATTTGCTGAGTTCCAACAGAACGCTGCAATTAAAGAGTTCCCTACAAGCGATTTTCTGTGTAAATCGGTGATTTCGTTGCCCATGCACACTGAATTAACTAAAGATTTGCAGGAGTATATTGTCCATAATCTGTTATCGTGCCTGTAGAGTATCCCATATAATACAATGCTATATGAATGAAAAATATTTTGCACACCCGACGGCCGTAATCGATGATGGCTGTAGTATAGGCGAAGGAACAAAGATCTGGCATTTTAGCCACATAATGACCGGTAGCGTTATGGGAAAAGGCTGTAACGTGGGGCAAAACGTGGTGGTCTCGCCCGATGTGGTTTTGGGAAACAATGTTAAGGTGCAGAACAACGTCTCCATTTATACCGGAGTGATATGCGAGGATGATGTGTTCCTGGGGCCCTCCATGGTTTTTACAAATATTGTCAATCCACGCAGTGCTGTGGTACGAAAGGATCAGTATGTGAAGACCCTTGTGAAAAAAGGGGTTTCCATTGGCGCCAATGCTACTATCGTGTGCGGTATTACCCTGGGCGAGTACTGTTTTATCGGGGCGGGTGCCGTGGTTACCAAGGACGTAAAGCCCTATTCGCTGGTGGTTGGCAATCCGGCCAGGCATGTGGGCTGGATGAGCCGCTTTGGACATCGACTCCATTTCGATGATCAGGGAATGGCCACATGCCCGGAAGGAGGCGATAAATATAAACTTCAAAATGGCGCAGTTTCAATAGTATTATAACTTAAACCAAAATGTCGAAAAATTTTTGTTTGATTGGTTCTGCCGGATTCATTGCCCCAAGGCATTTAAAGGCCATTAAGGAAACCGGAAATAACCTGTTGGCAACGCTTGACAAGCACGATTGTGTGGGGATTATGGACAGCTATTTTCCCGAGGCCGATTTTTTCATTGAGTACGAACGCTTTGACAGGCATATAGATAAATTGAAACGCACTGGTATCCAAATGGATTATGTTAGCATTTGCACTCCCAACTACCTGCACGATTCGCACATTCGCTTTGCCCTGAGGCATGGTGCCGATGCCATTTGCGAAAAACCCATTGTGCTGAATCCATGGAATGTTGATGCGCTTGCCGAGATTGAGGCCGAAACGGGCAGGAGGATTTACACCATCCTTCAGCTCAGGCACCACCCCTCCATCGTTGCCTTAAAGGAAAAAATTGCCAACGCCCCAAAGGATAAGGTTTTTGATATTGATTTAACCTACATCACCAGCAGGGGACGTTGGTACTACATATCGTGGAAGGGCGATATCCAGAAATCGGGAGGCGTGGCTACCAACATTGGCGTTCATTTTTTCGACATGCTTTCGTGGATATTCGGGGATGTGAAGGAGAACATGGTTAACGTATCGCTGCACAATAAAGCGGCAGGATGCCTCATCCTTAACAGGGCCAGGGTAAGGTGGTTCCTCAGTCTCGATTACAACGATATTCCCGAAGGCATAAAAGCTAAAGGGCAACGAACCTACCGCTCCATTACCATTGAGGGCGATGAGCTGGAGTTCAGCGATGGCTTTACCGATTTGCATACCGTTAGCTATCAGGAGATACTTGCCGGCAGGGGCTATGGTCTGTCCGATGCCCGTTCGTCCATTCAAATGGTACACCATATTCGCAACGCTCAACCCATTGGGTTGAGGGGTGAATACCATCCTTTCTGTAAGAAGATCAACATCAACAAATAAAACCAGTATGCTCGAATCGTTAATTGACAAAAGGGAGAAATTGGCAGTAATTGGCCTTGGATATGTGGGATTACCCATAGCAGTTGAATTTGCTAAGAAAATATCGGTTATAGGTTTTGATATCAATGCCAAAAGGGTAGAGATGATTAAAAAGGGTATTGATCCCAGTCGCGAGCTGGAGCCTGAGGCATTCCAGGGTTGCGACATTGAGTTTACAGCAAATCCTGATGACCTGCATAAGGCAAGATTCTTTGTAGTGGCAGTACCCACTCCCATCGATGAATACCGATTGCCCGATTTACAGCCACTGCTCTCAGCAACCGAATTGGTGGGGAAAGCGCTGAAAAAGGGCGACTATGTTGTGTATGAATCCACAGTTTATCCAAGCTGTACCGAGAATGAGTGTGTCCCCATTCTTGAACGGATGTCGGGTTTGGAGTACATCAACGATTTTAAAGTTGGGTTTTCGCCCGAGCGCATTAACCCCGGGGATAAAGAGCATACTCTCACCAAAATTGTCAAGGTAACCTCAGGTTGCGACGAGGAGTCGGCAGAGGTCATTGCCCGTACGTACGAGCTGATTATTAAGGCGGGTGTCCATCGCGCCAGTTCAATCATGGTTGCCGAGGCGGCAAAGATTATTGAGAATACCCAGCGCGACATCAACATAGCTTTTATGAATGAGCTTTCGCTCATTTTCAACATGTTGAATATAAATACATACGAGGTGCTTGAGGCTGCTGGAACCAAGTGGAATTTCCTGAAATTCTTCCCCGGTCTGGTAGGTGGGCATTGCATTGGCGTTGACCCTTACTATCTGGTATATAAGGCTAAAGAGTTGGGGTATCACCCTCAAATAATCAGTTCTGGTCGTTCAATAAACGACTCCATGGGCGGCTATGTGGCTGAGCAGATAGTTAAGATGGTCATATCGCAGGATAAGCATGTACCAAAATCCAGGGTACTCATCATGGGCGTGACCTTCAAAGAAAATGTGAGCGATATCCGCAATACTAAGGTTGTTGATATAATATCGGAACTGCAGTCGTTTGGAATCACTCAAATCGATGTGATTGACCCCTGTGCCGATACCCATGAGGTGAACCATGAGTATGGGTTTCACTTAGCCGATAAACCTCAGGGTAAGTATGACGTAATTGTACTTGCTGTTAATCACAGGGAGTACCTGAATTTACCCAATTCGTTTTTTAAGGAGATAGTTGGCAATGAGGCTATCTTTGTGGACATTAAGGGTATATATCGTAAGAAAAAACCCGATGGGCTAAAATATTGGAGTTTGTAATCTCCATTGCAAAGCCCAAAGTTGTTACAATAAATTCATATTTGGGACGATGAAAGTATTGGTAACCGGAACGGCGGGATTTATTGGCTACCATTTGGCAAACCGCCTGTTGAGCAGGGGCGATGAGGTAGTTGGGCTCGACAACATCAACGATTACTATGATGTTAACCTGAAATATGCCCGACTTGAAACAGCGGGAATTTTGAGGAACAACATTGGTGAAGGGTTGGCCATTCAGAGCACTATTTATCCCAACTACCGCTTTGTGAAATTGAATCTCGAGGATAGGCAGGGCATTTTTGACCTTTTTCAACGCGAGAAATTCGACCGGGTTTGCCACCTTGCAGCCCAGGCCGGGGTTAGGTATAGCCTTCAGAATCCGTTAACATATATGGATAGTAACATTGTGGGCTTTTTGAACATCTTAGAGGCATGCAGGTTTCATCCCGTTGAGCATCTGGTTTATGCCAGCAGTTCGAGCGTATATGGCCTCAATCGCGAGATGCCATTCTCCACCCACCATAATATTGATCATCCAATCAGCTTGTACGCTGCCAGTAAGAAAAGCAATGAGCTGATGGCTCATACCTATAGCTACCTCTTTAAGATACCCACTACGGGGCTAAGGTTTTTCACCGTATATGGCCCCTGGGGCAGACCCGATATGGCCTTATTCCTGTTTACAAAGGCCATTCTCAATGGCAAGCCCATTGAGGTTTACAACAATGGCAATATGCAACGCGATTTTACCTACATCGATGATATTGTGGAGGGTGTAGTAAGGGTGATCGATAATTCCCCATCGGGAGATGCAGATTGGAGTGGTGCCAAACCAAACCCTTCCACATCGGTTGCTCCCTATCGGATTTACAATATTGGCAACAGCAATCCTGTTCAACTCATGGATTTCATTGAGGCCATTGAACATGAAACCGGAAAAAAGGCTGAAAAAGTATTCATGCCCATTCAACCCGGCGATGTTCCTGCCACCTGGGCCAATGTTGATGACCTTGAAGCTGATTTGGGTTACAAGCCTAATACTTCCATACGCCAGGGCGTGAAGGAGTTTATCCGTTGGTATAGGCAGCACTACGATGTCTAATGCCAATTGCAACTGAATTTGTAAAATAGTCCTGACTATTCGCCCGTGGTCAGATAATCAACAAGTTGAAAAGTCTTCTCGCAGAGCATCTCCGAAGCCAAACGTAGGTTTTTGAGGAATTCTTCCTCAGTGGGTGAGTTGCCATCAATCAAATCGGTGATTGCTTTAATGGCAATGAAAGGGATGTTGTACAGTTGGGCTACCCATGCCACAGATGCTGCTTCCATGTCTTTTACAATACCATCATAGCTGCTCATGATTTCTAAGTCGTGGGGAGTATAGTCCAGAGAACTACCCGATGTAACCACTCCGGTTTTTAAGTTCATTTTTTCAGCAATTATATCGCTTTGATAGGTGGGGTAATGGCCAATGCCATACTCCTTAAATCCGGGCAGATTTATGCGGCGATCGTGATAACATACCTGTGGATGGCCTAAATAAACATCGCCAACCGATGCATTGGCTTTAATAAAACCACCGGCAGTTCCGGGGTTTATAATAATATCGGGCGAAAGAGTATCTATAGCCAAATGGGTGCTCAATACGGCAGGCTGCGTGCCAATGTGATCAACCATGAACCGGCTACACTCTCCCGAAGTAATCAGGTTAATCACCGATTTTTTGTGCTTCCCTACGTAAAGCATCATGGGTAGTCTGGGATTCAAGGGGCCCTTCCACGAGAGGTTGAAACGTTTAATCATCGGCCTTGCCTCTGCATCCATGGCCATGATTAGTGCTAACTTTTTAAAATACATGCGATTGTATAATAAATGTTCAAATAATTTTTTAAGCAGGTTATAAATATATGGAAAAGCCTTGACAATTCCTGTAAATTGAATGCCGTCAGAAATATAAAAAACTGTCAACCAAGAGGCAGGCAGGTATCGTTGTTTTGAGTTAAAAAAAATCAGCCAAAGGCAATGCCATTTTTAAGAACATTTACTAACTTTAAAAAGTTTTAATTGAGAAACTCATTCTTATCATGGATCTCAAGGTTGGATCGCAGGATCATCGACAAAGTGAATTTTACTCTTATAGATACACAACCCGTTTTCAGGTAGGCGAACTGGTTGAGATTAAGTTAGGGGCTGAACTGGAACAGGCGCGATTTCAGGCAAGGAAGAGTTTTCCCGAGGTACTTAACGAGTATTGGTGGCTCAAACCGTCCGACGTTTCCTCCCTACGGAATATGCCCTTAAAAATATCCGATATTTTTTTCTATCACGGCGGTATTCCCGTACTTGTTCTTGTTACTGCCAATGGTACTTTGACCCGAAAAGCGCAGATTTTCATAAAAAAGAAAGATGAGCCTAAGATTAGCATAGAACCCGAAATATTGCAAACCATTGAATCGCTTGATGCCAAGGAGTTAAGCGAAATGCTTCAGGATCAAAACCTGCAAATACGCATAAAGGCGATTGAATTGTTAACGCAAAAGTTCCCTGAATACACCCCCAAGGATGTTGATCTTCGGATAAACTATGAAATACTTAAGGGGAATATTGAAAACCTGGTTTCTTTCGGCACCGATGCCGTGGATGCTTTGGTGGAGCGTTTCTTTATTACCACAAGTGCCAAGGAAATAGTTCGAATACTCGATACCATTATTGCCATTGGCCCCGATGCTATCCCAATTCTCGACGATATAAAGGAATACCTTTCCGTAATGGCAAGCCCTTTCTATGCGAAACGGATAAATTGGACCATAGATCAACTCAGGAAGTTGAAAGTGGACGATAAAAAGGGCAAACGATAGTTGATCAAAAAAACCTCCTTCTAACTATCCACTTTCCTGTTTATGTAGTATTCGTAGTCAACGAGTTTTGGCAAATATACCTCGTCTAATAATGGTGATCCTATGATAAAATCTGCAGTGGATCGGTTAGTGGCTGTGGGGATATTGTAAACGCTGGCAATGCGGAGCAGTGCCTTGACGTCCACGTCATGGGGTTGGGGTTCCATGGGATCCCAAAAGAAAATGAGTATGTCTATTTCACCTTCAGCAATCATGGCTCCCAGCTGCTGATCGCCACCCAGTGGCCCCGATTTTAATTTTTTTATTGCGATATGCTTTTTAGCCTCGTCGCCATACATGCGCTTGAAGGCCTCTTCTACCAGTTTTCCTGTGGTACCGGTACAAACCAACCTATGCCGAAGCAACTTTTGCCAGTTCCATTCAACCCATTCAACCATATCTCTCTTACGGTGATCGTGAGCTACCAGGGCAATAGTCTTTGTCTGTTTCATCCTGTTTTTAATTATTCCGTTGCAAAATTATAGAAAAGAAAACCATTCGCTTAAAAATAATTCCAACAATTCTTGCTATCTGTTAGTTTGGCCTAACAGGAGAGAGTATTTATGATTATTTTTACAAAGCGAAAACCTTGACTTTTTTAACTATTAACCTAAACCTAAACATTACCAATATGAAAAAGTTAGCAGTGTTATTAACCATTCCAATTCTTATGATTATGGTTCAGTGTAAGCAAGCCGAAAAGGGACCCGAGGGGAGCCCCATTCCGAAGGAAGTGGTGGCAAAAACTATTGACAAACTGATAGAAAAGCATGGTTCGGATTTGCAGTTCCGCATTGAAAGAGGTGTGAATCAGGTGGCCAACCTATGGCGTACCTCCGATGGCAGCGTTGAAGATTTCGAATCATTTTGTCAGGAAGAATTCGTTGCAGATGCACAGCAACTTCACACTCTTTTTGAGAAGTTGTCGGCGGGTTACGAAATTCTTAATGGCTACTTTCTAAGGATAACCAAGGATTTGATGCGCCCTTTGCATTTGGATATGGGCGAGATTACACCCATCGATATGATGTTTGGCAGTTTTAGTGCCGGGGCACACCTGACCGAAGATTTGTTTACCAGCAAGATAGCGTTTGTTACTGCGCTCAATTTCCCATACTACTCCCTAGCCGAGAAAGAACAACTGGGTGAGGGCTGGACAAGACTTCAATGGGCCTATGCCCGTATGGGTAACATGTTTACCTCCAGAGTACCGGCATCGCTTATCCAAAACTACTCCAAGCTCAGCACCGAAGCCGATACCTACATCAGCGAATACAATATCTACATGGGGAATCTGCGTGATGAAAATGGGAATGCTCTATTCCCGAAGGACATGAAGCTGATTACCCACTGGGGGCTACGCGATGAGCTGAAATCTCAGTATGCCGACACGGAAAACGGGTTGCGCAATCAGAGGATGGTGTATGAGGTAATGAAGCGAATTATCGACCAGACCATTCCGCAAGAGGTGATTAATAATCCTGATTACACGTGGAATCCGGTGACCAATGAGCTGATGAAGGATGGTGAAAAGGTAAACTTTAAATCCGAGCCCAACATCCGCTACCAGCAGGTGGTAAATCTGTTTGGGGCTCTTAAAGATATGGATCCATTTTATCCTACCATGCCCAACTACATACAGCGTACGTTTGAAGGGAGCTACGAACTTTCCGTGGAGGATGTTGAGCAGCTTTTCATTGATTTGGTGTCTTCTAAACAGGTGCGCGATTTGGGCAATCTCATCAGCAGCAAGCTGGGGAGACCCTTGGAGCCATTCGATATATGGTACGATGGGTTTAAATCGCGTAGTAGCATTCCTGCAGAAAAACTGGATGCTACTGTTGGTAAGCGCTTTACCAGTGCCAAGGCATTTGAAAACGAAATTCCGAACATTCTCACATCCTTGGGTTGGAGTAAGGAGAAAGCCAACTTCCTGGCATCGAAAATCAGGGTTGAGGGTAGCAGGGGAGCCGGCCACGCTTGGGGAGGCGCCATGCGTTCCGATGTTGCCCTACTCCGCACGCGTATCGAGGGGAGTGGTATGAATTACAAGGGTTTCAATATAGCCATGCACGAGTTTGGGCATACCGTGGAGCAAACCATCACCATGCACGATGTGGATTACTACATGATGAATGGAGTGCCAAACACAGCGTTTACCGAGGCTCTGGCATTCATCTTCCAGAAGCGCGATTTGGATGTGCTCAACATAAAGGATGATAATCCGGAGAAGGACCATCTGATGGCATTGGACAACCTGTGGTCGTGCTACGAGATTATGGGTGTTTCTTTGGTGGATATTAACCTTTGGAGATGGCTCTACGAAAATCCCAAGGCTACCAGCGAGGAGGTGAAGCAAGCCACCATGCGTATTGCCAAGGATATATGGAATCGTTACTACAAGGATGTTTTTGGCGGGGAAGATGAGACCATCCTGGCCATTTACAGCCATATGATTGACAATCCTCTATATCTGTCGGCCTATCCCCTGGGGCATCTAATAAGTTTTCAACTGGAGCAGCACTTGGCAGGAAAGCACTTTGCCAACGAGATTCAGCGCATATTTGAGCAGGGCACAGTTATCCCTCAGCTCTGGATGAAAGGCGGAGTGGGCGAGCCGTTATCCATTGACCCCATACTGAAGGCATCGGAAAAAGCGATTGCAGCGCTTAGCAAAGCGCAATAGATATTGGTTGGGCTTTATCAGCCCATATTGATTTTTGCCAATGCGAAGCATCCTGTAATGAACCCTCAAAGCAGGATGCTTCCTCTTTTGCATTGGGGTATGCCGGCAAACTCTTCCTTGTGGTGGAGACATGAAGCATGGATAGTAGGGTAGCCGTTTTGTAAATCGAAAGTTGATACATCCGGGTTAATATTGTTACTTTTGAGTCGTCTACTGACAGAATACAGAAATAGTTGTAATAACTTAATCTTCTGTTTTGTATAGAAAATGAAGACCCTAAAAACTCTTGCAGTTGTGATGTTCGTCCTGATGGCCGGGTGCAATACGCCAATCAACCATTGTGCAAATTCTACAGAGGGCGATGGGGTTGAACAGGAGGTTAAGTACGCCAGGAGTTTTTCCATCAACCTATTGACTAATGGCGCATTGATAGATGTTTTTAATCCCTGGCAGGGTTCCACAGGGGTGAAGTATCGGTATGCTTTTTCTGAGAGTGTTGATAGCGAGGATTTTAAGCACTGCGAGGCAATGATACCCATGCCGGTTAGGAGGGTGGTGTGTCTTTCCACAACGCATATAGCTTTTCTCGAAAAAATCGGTAAGCTGGATTGTGTGGTGGGCGTATCGGGAGCGCAATTCGTATCCAATCCACAGATTAGGCGAAATATCGAATTGGGACAAGTAAAGGATGTGGGCTATGAACAGCTGATTAACTATGAGCTTCTTGTGGAACTTCGCCCCGATATCGTGTTGTGCTATGGGGTAGGGGCCGAGTCCGTTGGCTATCTTCAGAAACTGAAATCGTTGAATATTCCCATTTTATTCATTGCCGAATACCTTGAGGAAGACCCGTTGGGCAAGGCCGAGTGGATAAAAGTTTTCGGAGCCATGTTCGGTAAGTACGACGAGGCATGCGCCATATTTTCCCAAATCGAGAGGGATTATCTTGACGTGAAGGAAACTTTGGCCGCTGCTACCCATAAGCCCAAAGTGTTTATCAATCTTCCGTGGCAGGATGCCTGGTTTTTCCCGGGAAACCAAAGCTACATGGCAGCGCTCATTGATGATGCCGGTGGCGACTACATTCTCTCTCACCTCGAAGGAAACCAGAGTTATCCGCTGAATTTTGAGGTGGCCCTTGCCAAAGGCATGGCAGCCGATGTTTGGATAAATACAGGCACTGCTCAAAGTTTGGCTGACATAAGCAGGGAATTTCCTCGTACAACCCTATTCCCTGCCTATAAGGAGGGAAGGGTGTTTAACAATAATAGTCGCATAAATGTGGCGGGTGGTAACGATTTTTGGGAATCGGGGGCAGTGAATCCCCATTTGATACTCAGGGATTTGGCCCGGATTTTTTATCCCCAATCAGGCAATCATGAGCTGGTTTACTATAAAAGGCTAAAATGAGTTCCGAACAATTGGCATACAAAAGCAATCGCTCAGGGAGGATAGTGCTTTTCGCCTCCCTTGCAATTCTGCTCATCGCCTTATTCGTTTTGGACCTTTTCCTCGGGTCGGTGAGGATACCCGTGGCTGATGTTTTTAAAATATTAATGGGGCAAGGCGACAACGAGGTTTGGCAAACCATAGTTAACGACTTCAGGTTGCCCAAAGCCATTGCTGCTGTTCTGGTTGGCAGTGCCCTATCGGTGAGTGGCTTGCAAATGCAAACGGTTTTTCGTAACCCCTTGGCGGGCCCCTATGTGTTGGGAATCAGTTCGGGAGCCGGTTTGGGTGTGGCCATCATGGTGCTGGGTGCTTCGGCTTTGGGCTTTGGCAATGCATCGGGCATGCTCACAGGATTCTCGCTGGTGGGGGCTGCATGGTTGGGAGCGTTGCTTGTGCTCATGGTAATCCTTGCCGTATCGCTAAGGGTAAAAGATATAATGACCATCCTGATTCTTGGGATGATGTTCGGCTCTGCTGCATCGGCATTGGTGAGCATTCTGCAATACTCCGGCAGCGAGCCCATGATTAAGGCATTTGTTATATGGACGATGGGTAGTCTGCAATCTGTTGCCGGAGTTCATCTGGGAATTTTTTCGGCTTCGGTTGCCGTTGGATTGTTACTGAGTTTAGCTTCCATCAGGATACTCAACGTTATGCTGTTGGGCGAGTCGTATTCGAAAACTGTGGGGCTTAATATTACTGTCGCCAGGGTGGTTATTTTTGCTTCAACCGGACTGCTGGCGGGGGCGGTTACTGCATTCTGCGGACCCATAGGGTTTATTGGTATTGCCGTTCCCCACGTTGCACGTATGTTGTTCAAAACATCGAGCCATGGTGTGCTTCTTCCGGGAGTATTGGTATTGGGTAGTGCTGTTATGCTTTTCTGTGATATCGTGTCGCAGCTGCCGGGGCTGGACAGAACCCTGCCGTTGAACTCTGTTACGGCACTGTTAGGCATACCCATTGTGATTTACGTAGTGTTTAAGAATCAGAAGTTTGCAGGAGTATAGCCATGAAGCCAAGGGTAACATCCATCGAAATAGTTGATGCCTTATTGGGCTATACAGTGCAAAACCCCATATTCCCCCGTTTCACGGTGGAGGGGCATGCCGGAGAACTAATAGCCATAATTGGCCGCAATGGGGTGGGGAAGAGCACACTTCTCAGGGCTCTTGCGGGACAGCAGCCATTGCTCTCGGGCATTGTCAATATCATGGGGATGCCATTAGGCGAACTATCACGAAGGCAGCGGGCTAAATACATCAGTTTTGTTCCTGCCGATCCGGTAAGGGTGGCAAACCTCAGGGTTCGCGATTTTGTGGCTACGGCGCGTTTTCCCTATTCGGGTTGGGCAGGGGGATTATCGCCGGACGACTGGCAGGTTGTGGATGAATCGCTGACCATGGTGGGGATTGACCACATTGCCCATAGGGATATAATGACCATTAGTGATGGCGAGAGGCAAAGGGCAATGATTGCCTTTGCGCTGGCGCAGGATACGCAGATTATTCTGCTTGACGAACCCACGGCATTTCTCGATCTGCCCAACAAGTTTGAAGTGGTTCGGCTGCTTTCGCAGTTGGCCAAATCGCAGGGCAAAACAATTATTTACTCCACTCACGACCTTCAGGGTGCCATGGGCGAAGCCGACATGGTTTGGATGATGTTGCCCGGTGGGTTAGTACATGGTGCACCCGAAGACCTGGCTCTCAATTCCCATTTCCGTCAGTTGCTGGACAACACCCAGGTCCGTTTCGATGTTCGGTCGGGTACTTTCCAGAATTATCGTCAATATCATTACAAAATAGCTATTGAAGGTGAGGGGGATGGTTTAACGTGGACCCGACGATTAGTTGAAAGGCTTGGTTTCGAAGTGGTTGATGCAGTATCGATAGGCCTTATGGTTAGGATAATCGTTGGGAAAGAAGGCTCAAATTGGGAGATCGTTAAAAATGGTGAAACTGTTTTCACAGCAAACAGTCTCACCGAATTAGCCAAAAATCTTTCCGAATTTGGGAGGGATTTAACTGCGGATTAGTATAGTTCTTCCTGAATAAACTTCTCCAACGATTCAATTCCAATACGCTTTCCGATAATCTTTTTATTGGCATCCAAAATATAGAGGGTGGGAGTGCTGTAAATGTCGTAAAGCTTATGGTAGTTTGTTATCCTATTGGGGTCCCAAACATTTATCCAGTTCAATTCGTTGGTGGCCACGTACTCTTTCCATTTATCCATCTCGGTTTGGGTGTAAACAGCTACCACTTCCAATCCTATCTGTTTGTACCTGGAGTATATGTCTTTGAGTTGAGGGGTAACCTTTTTGCAGTGGCTGCATCCCGGTTCCCAGAAATACAAAACGATTAATTTCCCTTTCACATCGTGTAGTTCTCGCATTTTCCCGTTGATATCCATCATCCTGAAATTGGGTGCGATTTCTCCGATAAGATTGGGTTTCAATTCGTTAACCCTGTTGGCAATTTGTGTCAACAGTTCGCTGCTCAGCCATGTCGCATCGCCCGAGAGGTAATACTTTTCGGCTAAATGCACAAAAACCCCATCCATTCCCATTATGGAGTGATTCTGGTATTTGCTCAACAGGTGAGATACCATGAACTGAAACATTTTGTCGTTAGGACGGGTCTTCTCTATAACCTTGTCGGCATAGAGTTTAATGGTATCTGGAATTGGCAGTAAAACCCTGTCGAAATAATTATCTATCCTGTTCTGGAGAAAAGGTGTCCGAATGAGCCTATCATCGGTTAAAGCAATGTTGTCGAAATAGTGCTGCTGATTATACCGATAGCTCATCACCCATTTCAGCGAATCGGGATTGCCGGTATTCTCGGGTATATCGAAAGCGGGAAATTCAATGGGTTTAAGCGTTCTTATGATATTGGCAAAGAATGTTCCCGGATTATCATTGATAACCTTGTCCCAGTAGTTCTTTACCTCAGTATCCAACAGGTTCATTTGGTCAATAATCTTTTGCTCTTCTTCGGTGTTTTTTGCAACTGCCTGAAGTTGCTTGCGAAGTTCAGCCATTTTTTGCTGCTTGTCCGACATAAACCTTTGATAATCAGCAAATGCAGAGTTCTCCTTCGAATGTTGAAATTTCAAATCGTTTGTCAGGTTTTCAGCACTGGTTGTTATGCTAAATCGTTGATTATCACCTAAAAGAAAATCGAAGTAGGTATGTTGCGGAAGGATAATGAGGTACATTCCGCCCGGAAGCAGCGAATCGCCTTGAAAAACAGCAACGCCCTTGGAATCAACAAAAGCGGAATCCGAAACAAATTTCTTTTCGCCAAAGTGGTAGCCAAGAATAATGGTGGTATCCTTTAGTCCGTCAATTTTTACATCGATTTTATAACCCTGAGAGCAGGCTGTGAGGGTTGTGGCGAAAACCAGTGCGGCAAATGCTAGTATTCTTTTCATTTTGTGTAAATGCTGATGAAACAAATGGTGATTGGTTCTCCGATTAGGGATATAACACGTTTCGTAAGCCAAAAGTATAAAAATTTATCCTTTTTTTTTCTCTTTTCATAACCATTGTTTTCAACAATTAGCACGCCATTTTGTTAGAACAGCTGTGAAAATGATAAAATTGAACAATGTCCACAATATCTAATCGCCTGTCAGGCGAAACCAGCCCCTATTTACTGCAGCATGCTTCAAATCCGGTGAATTGGTTTCCGTGGGGAGATGAAGCCTTCGCCAAGGCTAAGGAGGAAGATAAGTTAATACTCGTAAGCATTGGCTATAGTAGTTGCCACTGGTGCCATGTGATGGAAAAGGAGGCATTTTCCGACAAGGAAGTGGCCGGTTTTCTCAACGAAAACTACGTGTGCATTAAAGTTGACCGCGAAGAACGCCCCGACGTTGACCAGATATATATGAATGCTGTGCAGATAATCACCCGTTCGGGTGGTTGGCCATTGAATTGCTTTACCCTACCCGATGGTCGTCCCGTATTTGGCGGTACATATTTTCGTACCGAGCATTGGATGGATATCATCCGAAGCCTCCATTCTACCTGGGTTACCAATAGGCAAAGGGTTATGAATGTGGCCGACGATTTGACCAAAGGACTATCGACCGTTCTGATTACCTGCGAAGAGGGAAAATCTGCCGTGCTATCGTCGGAAGTGATAAAGCAGTATGTAGAAAACTGGAGCAAGTATTTCGATGCTAGGCATGGTGCCAACAAGGGTGCACCGAAATTTCCCATGCCCGGTTCGCTCATGTTCCTGTTGGATTACGCGTGGCTGTTTAATGATGATTCGGTGAAGGGACATGTACGTAATACATTGGATAAGATGATGAATGGTGGCATATACGACCACCTTGGCGGCGGATTCTTCCGATACTCGGTGGACGAGCATTGGCATGTGCCCCATTTCGAAAAGATGCTTTACGATAATGTCCTGATGATTAGCTTGTATTCCATGGCTTACAAACATTTTAAGGATGACAACTATCGCCGTGTAGTGTATGAAGTAGCAGATTTTCTGAAACGCGAAATGCTTGCCCCCAACGGGGGATACTATAGCGCCATTGATGCTGATAGCGAGGGGGAGGAGGGGAGGTTTTACACCTTTTCCAAACGGGAGGTAGAGGATTTTCTGGGCGACTATGCCGAGACCTTTTCCATAGCATTTGGCGTTTCGGCCACCGGTAACCATTTGGGACAAAACGTATTGCGAATGGCAGCGTCCGAAAAGGAAACGGCATGCCTGCTGGGCATAGAGCCAACAGAGGTGGCTGAACGTTTGAAAAGTGCCAAGAAAAAAATGTTTGATGAAAGGGCTCGCAGGATTCGACCTACCACCGACGACAAGCAGTTGGCTTCGTGGAATGCACTCGCCATTACGGCGTTTAGCAGCGCATACATAGTATTTAACGATAACCGTTTTTTAACCGATGCCCTTTGTGCCATCAAATTTATCGAGGATAAATTGATGGATGATGGGGGAGCGCTATACAGGGTTCATTGCAAGGGGGAGACAAAAATCAGTGCCTTCCTTGATGATTATGCATTTCTCATTGAGGCATATTTGGCATTGTTCAGGGCAACCCATGACGAAGAGTATCTTCTGAAGGCCAAAAAATGGATGGATTTTACCATCAATGGCTTTTTCGATGAGAAAAACGGGATGTTCTTCTACACCTCGGATAGCCATAACCATCTCATCGTTAGAAAGATGGAGATGACCGATGGCGTTATACCCTCGTCTAATGCCGTGATGGCCGATAATTTACTCTTTTTATCCGGTTACTTCCGCGAACCGAAATATGCTGATATGGCCAGGGAGATGGTTTTGAAGATCAGTGAACAGCAGGTTAAGGGTGGCCCATACCTTTATCGCTGGGCCGGGGCCCATTTGAAATGTACCATCGGACCTGCAGAATTGCAGGCTGTGGGGGGAAAGGGAAAGGAAATGCTGAGGGAGGTGGTTGAAAAAACATCACATCCGTTCCTGATTACCTACGTTTCGAACAACCGGTCGGCTGTACCCATTTGTACGACAGTGGCTTCAAAGGAGGATGGACTAAAACTCTGCCATGCCAATAGTTGTCTTAAGCCTACACAAAAGGTGGATGAGGTTTTAAACAGCCTCAATAGCTTTACGCTGAAAGGGTAAACTGAACTATAAAAAAGCCATTCAATCCTATCAAAAGGAATGAACATACGGGTTTATCTTAGGGTGAAAACTTGGTAGGCAACTTTTCTTTCGTCGGGGGTCAGTCCGTAAATCCATGAAAAAATTGATTCTGAAGAGGTGAACTGATCATATCCCCCCGAATGGTTGAGGTATTGTACCGGCTTTTTAGTGAAAACAAGAACTATTCGGTTCACTTCCGGCTTTTTTGAATCTTTGTATAACTCGTAATCGTTCAGGTCGGGGCGAAAAGGAAAGGATACTTTTTGCTGTGCGGGTATTTCAGTGAAAACTTCTTTCAGCTCCTGATTGGGATACAGAAGACAGGTATAGTCGTCAGCAATGGCGAAAATATTCAGGTAGCAATTTTGGGTCGAGAAAATGGTAAAGCTTAAGTGTTCTCCCACTTCATATACCTGTTTTATTCCCTCAACCTTAACGTTGAATGTGGGGTCGGGACGGGTAGAATATTTAATCACTGTGGCGTCAATGGTTACCTCAATGCTGGGAAGTTTGGTGAGTGGGTCAGTTGTAGTTTCTTGATTTACAACGGTGTATTCTTTAATAGCCCCTTGTAGTTCAGTCTGAATATCGGAATTGAAAAATTCCGCAAAGTCATTGTTGAGTTCACTTCGGTATAGTTGCTCATACGACGCAATATGTTCGGATATACCTGCCTTGCGCAGGGCATCAACTTTGGCTTTATTAATGGCTTCATTCCGTGCATCTTCAAAGCTTATTCGGCCGGCGATCACGCCGTCGCCTTTGGCATTTTTAACTTTAATTATTTCCTGCGCATTCAGTTGAAAACAAAGAATGAGATAAAAGGATAGTAGTAAAACTCTCGTAAATAGCGTACCATGTGTTTTCATAGCTCTTTACATTTTCAAATTGACCGAACAATTAAAATGCCAAGTTACACAATCCTTATTAAATCGCAATGAATTTACTGCACTATCTCATGGTAGATGAATACACTAAGCCTTAATAGGGCTATGCCCTATGCATTACCGAATAAGTAAAAAAAACCGCTACTTGTGATAGCGGTTTTTCTGTATAATCCAAGGGAATAATACTATTCAAACTTCTTGAAAACCTCTTTAATCCTACCCATGGCGTCGCGAAGCTGTTCCTCGGTTATCACCAGTGGTGGTGCAAAGCGAATAATATTTCCGTGGGTGGGTTTGGCCAGCACGCCGTTTTCGGCCATGGCTACACATACATCCCATGCGGTTTTACCCGGCTGGTTGCGGATAACAACGGCGTTGAGCAGACCTTTTCCGCGTACCAATTCTATCAGGTGGCTCTTAATGTTTCGGAACTCATCGCGGAATATTTTTCCCAAACGCTCGGCATTTTCGGCCAGTTTCTCCTCTTTCACCACCTCCAGGGCAGCCATGGCCACTTTGCCGGCAATGGGGTTGCCTCCAAAGGTTGATCCATGCTCACCGGGTTTTATGCAAAGCATTATGTGATCGTCGGCCAGCACTGCCGATACGGGGAAAACACCACCCGATACGGCTTTCCCCAGGATGAGGATGTCGGGGCGAACGCCCTCATGGTCGCATGCCAGCATTTTGCCCGTGCGGGCAATTCCGGTTTGTATCTCATCGGCTATGAAGAGTACGTTGTGCTTCTTACACAGTTCATCGGCTTTTTTCAGGTATCCCTCATCGGGAACATAAACCCCGGCCTCGCCCTGAATGGGTTCCACCAGAAAGCTCACCACGTTCGTATCCTGCAGTGCCTTTTCGAGGGCAGCAATGTCATTGTATGGGATAATGACAAACCCCGGGGTGTAGGGCCCATACTCGGCACGGGCAACCGGGTCGGTGCTAAGGGAGACAATGGTGGTAGTGCGCCCGTGGAAATTCTTCTCGCATGCAATTATCTTGGCGTCGCCATCCTTTATACCTTTTTTCTGGTATCCCCATTTGCGGCTAAGCTTAATGGCGGTTTCCACCGCTTCGGCGCCGGTGTTCATGGGCAAAATCTTATCGTAGCCAAAAAGTTTGGTAATATACTCTTCGTATTCGCCCAGTACGTTGTTGTAAAAAGCACGCGAGGTGAGGGTTAATTTACGTGCCTGATTTACCAAAGCATCCACAATTTTTGGGTGGCAATGTCCCTGGTTAACAGCTGAGTAGGATGATAAAAAGTCGAAATACTTTTTCCCTTCCACATCCCACACGAATACCCCTTCGCCTCTTTCCAAAACAACCGGAAGGGGCTGATAGTTATGCGCACCGTATTTTTCTTCACGGCTAATGTAATCTTTGCTGGTCATCATATCTATTGTCGTTAATAATTAAGCTATTGTTATTAAAAGTATAGAAAATGCAAAGGTATCCCATTGCGATTTTTGGACTACAATCTTAAGATTTCTTTTCCACTTTATAAATTTTTAGCATTTATAAACCTGTATGTTAAGCAACATATTGACGGTCACTTACAGGCTTTTGTCTCTCACGCGGGAAAGGGAAAAGCATTATCAAATATGGCAACGCTTTATGGTTGTGGACAGTGTAGATTATTCTTGCTCCGTATCTTCGGGGACTGGCAGGGTGAAAAAGAATTTGGCCCCCTTGCCGGGTTCGCTCTCCACCCATATTCTACCGTGGTGCATCTCCACAAAGTCTTTGCAGAGAATCAGCCCAAGTCCCGACCCCTTTTCACCACCTTGCCCTGTGGAAGTAACGCCATGTTCACCTGTAAAAAGTTTTTCCTTGATCAATGGATCAATACCTCTTCCTGAATCCTCAACCGCTACGGTTACCTCTCGATTATTGTATGAGGCTGAAATTGATATTATTCCATTTTTGTCGGTATATTTAAGAGCATTGGTCACAAGGTTGCGGATAATCGTCTTGAGCATATTTGAATCGGCATGAATAGTAATCCCCTGTGATATGGAGTTGATAATATTAATTCCCCTGTCCTGTGCAATGCTTGTATAGAAAAGCAACTCGTCTTTAACTATGTTGTAAAGGTTTAGTTGCAACGGGAGAAACTGTAAACTCATGGTTTGAAGTCGATACCATTGTAATAGATTGTCAAGCAAGTAATTGCCCTTTGCCGAACTCTCGTTGATTATTTTCAGAAATTCTTGAATTTCCTTCTTTTCGAAGGAATGGTAACGTGAAACTAAAAGTTCAGAATATCCGGAAATGTTGTTGAAAGGATTCTTTAAATCGTGTGCAATTACGGCTATTAACTTGTCTTTAATCTGGTTAATTTTTTCGAGTTCCCTGTTTTTTTCCTCTATAGCTTGAACTTTTTGTTGTATAACCTCCTTTTGCTGTTCAATCTCACAATTCTTATCCTTTAGCTGCAGGTTTGCAATTTCCATCTTTTTGTTGGTTGTAATGATATAGACAGTAAAAACAAGGCTAATGATAATTAAAGCAAAAGAGAGGAATAGAAAATATTTCTGATTCCTGATTATCTTCGAGTTAATCTCCTGCTCCATTTGTAATAGTTGATTCTCTTTAACCTGAGCTTGAAATTCATAAACAGTGAAAAATTGGTTCTGTATTTCAGCCTTTTCTACTCTAAAGAGGCTGTCGCTGAGTTGATGAACCAATTTATAAAACCGTGCGGCATTTTTAAAGTGATGGTTGGTCTCGTGGATAGACGCCAGCCAGGCCAACGTATTCCTTTCTTCGACATGAAAGCCTAGGGCACTTGCCACCTCAAGACTCCTGTTAGCAAATTCAATGGATTTCTCTAATTGGTTGGCTGAGTGGTAATCTTTTGAAATCTCCCTAAGGGTTATAATTTCCCAGTATTTATCATCGAATTGCTGCGCGTTATTGAGAGCGTGATAATGGTATTCCAATCCCTTTTTGAAATCTCCCATATGCCTGTATATCGTGCCTATATTGCCCTTGCTGGCTCCAATACCTCTGATATCGTTGATTGCCTCATTGGCTGACAATGCCTGGTAAAAGTAGGTTAATGCCAGATCCAGTTTGTTTTTATTAAAATAAACCCAGCCGATGTTATTTAACGTAATCCCGATATCAGGGATAGGAGATAATTCTTTACATAATTTAATCGATTCTTCAAAGTAATGTAATGCTTCGTCGTATTTCCCCATTTCCGATTGAACATGCCCGATATTGTTATACGTTGAAACAAGGCCGGAAATATCGCCAATCTGTTCCCTAATTTTTGAAGCTTCAAATAGATCGATCAGTGCTAATTCATACCTTCCCAGTACGGCTAATGCGGTTCCCTTGTTGTGAATGGTGCTGGCACGCCCTTGTATATAATTTGTTTTACTGCATAGTTCGTAGGTGTTTCAGCCCCCTAAATCATCGGACATAAGTATAGATAAAAATCTGTACTTTTATGCTGATGAAAAAACGAAG
>MWFE01000016.1 GCA_002071445.1 Bacteroidetes bacterium ADurb.Bin008
GACGAAAAAACAGCATCAAAAATGTCCATTAGGACGAAACGTCTAAAAAATAGCATCAATTTTGTCCATTACTCCGCATTTTACTATTTCAAATATTATAGCCTTTATACTCCATGATTTTGATAAAAAGTTATAAACTTCTGACCAATGTAAGGAATGCGAAGGTTAAGTCCGGTTGAAAATGCCAATGGAATATTCTTAGGCTATCAAACGGTAAACAAAAAACAACCACCGTTGGCAGTGGTTGATTTGGTAATGCTGGTATAATTCCCGCCGGATTTTAAACTGAAAGATTTAAAAAAGCCAACCGTTGAAGAACGATATAAAACCCGTAACAATTTCTCCCGTTTGGTAATCAAATTCCGAACCGCGCATGCTGTGAGGAATGCAGTAAACCACAATGGTTGCCAACGAAGCAAGGATTGTAACCCATCGAACTTTTTTTCTGGTATTAAGAATTACGGCAATTACCCAGAGTAGGAACATTATCAGTATTTTATTGTCTGTCAAATCCGAACCAAAGGGAAATCCTGTCCAGTAGTGGTCGAAGGCAAATTTTTGAACAATGGGGCCAAAAATAAGACCCCCTACAAAGGTGAGCGCAAGGGTAAGTACGCCGTAGAACCTAAAGCGGTCATGATTGAAAAGAGCCATGAGCCCTGTGAGGTTGCTCGCGATAAGGGCAACGAAAATGAACAGTATATGGGGGATGAGCGCCCATGCCGGAACGCTTCCCTTATACCTGATTATAATTGGGTCATCGTCGGGAATTTTAAACTCTTGCCCCTGGGCAAGATTTGACAGCTCGATGAAATATTCCAGTTTGGCCGCTTTTTGCGATACAATGGGGAAATATGCGATAAGCTGTTCCCCTTCGGGGAAAAAGGGTTCAACCAGCCAATCGGTTTGGGTAGGGTATGGCCGATGGTACAACCGTGCAGTCCAATCCCACGAAAGCATGGGTATGGCAATGGACAACACGGAGTCGGTATTGTGGCTGCGGGGTAATTTCAACTCAACGGCTACAGTATCCAATTGCATCTGCACTTTCTTAGGATAGGTGGGCCCTGTTTTTCTCTGAAAAACAATAGCGGCCAGGGTGATTATCACGGCTGCTACCCATAACCAAACAGTTTTTTTCATATCAACACGTTTTAATTAACAGTTATACTGAACGATGTTATCGCAGAATTACTCAACAGCTATAGCTGAACCAGAACCATTTTCGCTGTGCCATTGCTCAGCAGTTCAACGGAAATGGTCATTCCGGGTTTCAAATCTTTAATCCTGAACATGTAATCCTCAATGTTTCGTACCCTATGCCCGTTGATAGCCGTGATAATATCCCCTTTCAGGATTCCGGCCACCTGTGCGGGTTGTTCGGGGATAACGGCCAATACCATTAATCCGTCATTGCTCACACCGCTGACATCGGGCATAATACCCAATCGCACCTTTAAATCCTTGCCATGACGGGCCTGTTGATATTTTGATCCGGCTTTCTGGAATTGTGGCCTTTCGGCCATATTTGCCACTTCGTTTACAATCTCGAAAATATAGTTTGAGCACTCGGTCAACCCCTCGAAGTTGATTTTCTGAATGACATCGGAAGGGGTATGGTAATCGGCGTGAGGACCGGTGGTGAAGAATAGTACAGGGATATCCTTGCTGTAGAAACTGGCATGGTCCGATGGCCCATACCCCTGGGGCGAAATGGCAAGATTAAAGTGGTAGCCGTTGTTGAGGCTGTCAATCATTGCCTGAAATACGGGCGAGGTTTTAACACCACCAATCTGCAGCACCTTGTCATCCGAAAGCCTTCCAAGCATATCGAGATTGATCATGGCAACTATGGAGTCGATAGGAACTAATGGGTATTCGGTAAAGTATCTCGAGCCGATAAGTCCCTGCTCTTCGGCACCAAATGCAACAACGATAATGCTTCTAAGCGGCTTTTGGTTGGCCAGTTTCTGGCCAATTTCCAAAATACCGGCCACTCCCGAGGCATTGTCGTCGGCGCCGTTGTGAATGGATTGGATATCGGGTGTACGGCTGGACGAGTTTTGTCCTCCCAGCCCCAGATGATCGTAGTGGGCACCAAGGACTACGTACTGATTTTTATAAACAGGATGGCTCCCTTCAATGATCCCAACCACATTCTGCGACTTGTTCTTAATGTTGATTATGCTGGTATTCGCATCAACCATTGCGGAAATAATCAGGTTTTTTGGATTTTGGCGTTTTAACATCTTTTTCTCCAAACTGCTTACCGTTTGCCCATAGGGTTTGAGTAATTCATTAACTATTTCCCTTTTCAGCTGTATTACGGGTATGCCTATTTCGAATAATTTTTGATTGAAGTTAATCAGCTCATCCTCTTCATCGAACTCCTTTCCCGATACCAAAATAACTCCGGCGGCTCCACGCTCTTTGGCAAGGGTAGCTTTGTGTTTATCGCCGGCAAATGGAGCAAAGGGGCTGTTAGGATTGCCATGTTCAGGATCGCCCCGTAGGATTAGTGCCCATTTCTCGGTCACATCGGCCGTTTGATAATCATCCCATACCAGCGAATCGGTATTGATGCTAAAGCCAAAACCGGCAAAGACAACATTGGCCGAAAGGAAACCGGAAGAGGAGAATGGAAAAACGGAGAAATCCTTACCCAATTGCAAGGGTTTTGCATCGATGCTGACGGAGTTGTCCTCTCCAAAATCCTGTTTCTCGATGAATTCAAAAAACTGATAGCCATTCTTCCCCAATGGGCTGATACCCGAAGCCTCCATAGCATCCTTTATATACTTGGCTGCAACCCTGTCGTAGGGGGTTCCGGGCTTACGCCCGAACAGGGAATCGGATGCAAGGAAATCGACATGAGCATACAGCTCGTCTGAATTAATCTGAGGGTTAAATTGCTGTTTCTGTGTGCATGACAGTATGAATGCCAGAATACAGATGGTGGTTAGTCGGATTATTTTCATCTTCAAAGAGATTATTATTTTTTGGTTAATGATGACTGAGTTTTGGTACTACAAACCTATGCCAAAAATAGAAAATAAAAAAATGGAAATTCCCAGATGGCAATTTGCCATTTGCTATAACCCCAGAAAATAGTCCTGGTAGTACTTGAAATACGAGAAGGCATCATTTTTAATCCCTTCGCAACCGGAGTTGAAAATCTCGGCTTGTCCCTGATGATCCCAGATGAAACGGCAACTATCGGTAATAAATCCGAACCCGTCATTGAAGGCGTAGTATGCAAAGTGTTTCTCTGATGAGGCAAGGAGGTTTCGGGAAAAGATGAAGCGGCTGGCATCAATGTTTAGCTGGTATAGGAGAGTTCGGGCCAGATCGGTTTGAGATCCTACCCGCGATACAACCCCTACCGTGTCTAAAGGACCCCCGAGCCATAACATGGGTATTGCAAATTTTTCAGGTTCGAATACCTGATTTTTTCCCGGCAGGCGATGGCCATGGTCGGCTATAAGTATGAAAAGCGTATTGTCCCAGTATGGTTTTTTGGATACTTCGTCAAAGAAGTATCCAAGCCACTGATCGGCGTAGTACACGCTGCTGGCATACTTGCTCAAAGTGTTGTTGTCGGGAAAAAAAGGTTCAGCAGGAAACACAAAGGGCTCGTGGCTGCTCAGGGTGAAGAAAAATTTAAAAAAAGGCGTTTCAGCCTTATCCAAATCGGATATCAGTTTTTGAAAGACAAACTCATCGGGCACACCCCACTTACCCCTATCGATGGAAGCGGGAAAATCGCTCTGCGAGATGATCTGCCCAAAACGGGCAGAGTATAGAAATGTGCTAATGCTGGCAAAATTAGGATCGCCACCATAGTAAAAGGATGTATGGTAGCCCAGAAAATCGAGGATTTTGCTGAATTTGGGCAACTTGGCCGATTTGGGAGGGTATTGAATAATGGACCTTCTCGATTGTGCAGGAAATCCGGAAAGCACCGATACAATTCCCTTATCGCTTCTGTCACCCGAGGCGTAGAGGTTGGAGAAAAGCAATCCCTGTTGGGAGAGTCGGTTGAAGTTGGGAGTTACACCTTGCATGCCTCCCAAGGGTTCAATAAATTTTGAAGTGAAACTTTCTAATAGTATCAGAACAATGTTTGGCCTGTCGGTTTTTAATATCTTGGGAGCAGCATCGTTCTGTATATCGAAGGAGGCGATATGCGATTCGGCCTCCTGGGCCGTAATGTACCGGGGGTATTCCTTTCCCATCGATTCCAACATGGTTAGACCGTATATCATGTTCCACACTCCATTCAATGCAGCATGATTGCCAAAAATATTCCGCGAAAAATAAACTTTCCCGGGATTCATGGGTGCTACGCCAAATCCACCCCTTATGGGGATGATCATGGTTGAAGCAAGGAACAAAAAGACAGGAGCCACAAACAATTTCCCTTTTTCCAACTCCGACCTGCCAACGAGAAATTGGTAATACCTGAAAAATGCGTAAACGAGCAATCCGATGGATATAACAAGGGTTATTATCAACCAAATCTCCAGCGAGGCAAATGCTTCGCCGGGCGTTTTAAGGTAGAATAGGGGAGTGGCATCAATTCTATATCCCCAATGCCGGTAGAGTTCCATGTCGCTCACCAGCAATGAGGTGAAAATAATCAGTAGAAAAAGGTTAATGTACTTAAAAATGGTTAGTAGGGTTCGGGTGCTTAAAAAGAACAACGTTATGAGAATGCAGGACAATAGCAGGATATAACCCGTTAGCGATAAATCCATCCAGGCTCCCAAGACGAATATTTTTATCCAATCGGTAATGCTCAGGGAGGATAGCTGACCAAAATGGTATAACATAAATAACAACCTCATAAACAGGAAGAAGGACAACCAGAAAATGGCAAGTTTAAGTAGCAACAGTACTCTTTGCGTTAGGCTGCGTAAAGGATTCATATAAGGCAAATTTTTTGTAAAAGTAGTTGTTTTTTTAGATAGCGTTTGGAACAAAAATTTACTTCTCACGCACCATTGGATTGTTAACAATCCTTGTAATTTTGCATTTCAAACGCGGGATACATGGCTACAAAACGGATTTCGGAACGGAAGATCATTCTTTACACAGCAGCTTTAGTTGTTTTGGCAGGTGTTGTGCGATTTTTACATTACCCCACAGGATCGGTACTTTTCTACATCGCTTTTCTCCCGTTTATTCTTTATAGGCTTTATTCCGTTGTCAAGTACAGAAGATACCGTAAGGAGAGCCTCGAAATGTACAGGATCATCATTCTTGCCATCATGATTTTATCAACCGTTATGAATATTGCTGGTTGGCAAGAAGCCGATTTCTTCCTCCTCTTCCTGCTGATGATTGACTACCTGTTGGTAATCAACAAGCGGTTTTAGGATTTGGCAGAATCGCCACAAATTTTAATTCCGATAAAACTCACATCGTCAACCTGTTTCCCGTTTCCCTTCCAGCAGTAGAATGTTTTTTCAATATTTTGCTTGTGCTCACTCAGGGGCACCTCAGCAAGATCGCAGATCAGCTTATGCAGTTGACCCGTCATAAATTTTCGCCCGTCGGGACCTCCAAACTGGTCAGCAAAGCCGTCGGAGAACAGGTAAATGATATCGTTTTCAATCAGGGAAACGCTATGCGTAACGAAAGGCACGGTTTCGATGTGCGATCCAATGGATTGCTTATTGGGACGTATCTGGTATAGCGCATGGTTTTTCCCCTTCGATACAATGGTGTTGGAAGGCTGAGGTAAATCGGAACTGCGGATGATGTACAGGGGTATATTGGCACCGGCATACTTCAACTCCCTGCTTTTAGGGTTATAGCTGCAAAACGCTATATCCATGCCGTCGAATATTTCAAAACCCTTCTGCTGTTCGATGCTGTCTTCAAAGATGTAGTTTATCCTGTTTAAAATCTCTCCCGGATTGGCAATGTTCAAATCGCTAACCAGGTTGTTCAATCCGTAGGTTCCGACTATGCTCATCAATGCTCCGGGTACTCCATGCCCTGTGCAATCAGCCAATGCGAAAAGAATCCGGCCGTTCTTTTCCTTCGACCAGTAGAAATCGCCGCTCACAATATCACGGGGAATGAATACTATAAAGGATTCGGGGAATGAAGTTCTAAGACTCAGCGAAGCTCTAAGAATGGCCTGTTGAATGTACTTGGCGTAGTTCATGCTATCGGTGAGCTCGCGTGTACGGCTTTCGGCAATGGATTTCTGCTTTTCCAGTTCCCCCTTTTGAGTTGCCAAAACAAGGTTAGCACGCCTGTTCTGGATAAATCCCCTGACCACAAAAACTATGATAACGAAAAATAGAACGATAACTAAGATGAGCAAGGTTTGCTTCTGCTTTTGCTGCGAAATCAACTCCTTACCCTTTTTCAATTCCATTTCCTTAATAAGCATCTCCTGTTGCTGCTGATTCAGAATGGCCTTTTCCTCTACTTTCGAAGCTTCGCTGATAACCTGTGCATTGAAAAGGCTATCCGTTATCCGGGTGTAACGGAGCAAGTTGAGGTAAGCCTCACGATGGTTTCCGACTTCGCCCAGTACCTGCGATAGCCCCTTGTATGCCACCCTCAATAAGTCGTTCAGTCCAATGCTGTTGGCATGCTCAATGCAGCTGTTGAAAGCCGCAACGGCTTGTTGAGGCTGATGGGTGAGTCGGTGAAGATTTGCTATTCGGTAGTGTGTGTGCGCTTTCCCTGCAATGTCCGATAGACCTTTTTGACTCTTCAAAACCTCATGGAGTATTGTGTTCGCTTCATGATACTTTTTGTTCAGCGTCATTAGTTCGCCTAAAAAAGATTTCAATCGGTTGAACTCCTTGCTGTCCAGCGGCTCGACTATTTCAATTGCCTTTTTTAGGTTTACCTCCGCATCGTAATACTTTTTTTCAGAAACCAGTATTTCGGACATAACTTCATGGGTAGCACCCAGGAGCAAGGGATAGTTCCCATCTTTAATGAGCGAGTTTGCATGCTCAACATGTTTCCTTGATGTGGAAAGATTTCCCATGCGGTTATATATTTTGCCCATCAACAGTAGGGTTTGTACTTGTCCAACCGTATCTTTTTGGGATTCGAAGTACTCCTTGGCCTGTATGGCACTTTTCATGGCAGGAACAATATTGCCAACGGCAAATTCAATGTCGGGTATTTGAATTAAATACCATGCCATACCCTCGTGGTTGTTCAGCATTTGGGATAGATTGAGCCCTTTATACAGGTACTCAAGTGATTCGTTTTTAAAATCCTTTACGATGTGAACCTCCGATAAAAGCCTAACGGCTTCGAGCATCTGCAATTCTATCCCCGATTCCATGGCGTTGATATAAGCCTGGTTGAAAGCTAAAAGTGCCTCATCGTACTGGTGGAACAGCAGGAAATATTTCCCTTTTGTAATGTATCCCACATGAACGGTAGGCCTGTCCTTCGATTTTTCGGCCAGGGCAATGGATTCCTCGATAATGCGATACGACTTATCAGGCTCGGTTTGTGCATTGTTCAGGGCAAGGTTTAGCTTATGCCTTATCTGTTCGGGGTTGTATGGGTCAACCGAATCGGGAGAAAAAACGAAAGAGTAAAAGCAGAATGCAATGAATAGCAACAGTATGTATGGCGTCTTTCTCAAACTATATAGGTTCAAAACGATGTGGTTTTTGAGATTCGTTGCCACAAAAATATCATAATTTCTGATGATTTAGCATAATTCCCTCATGATTTTGGAATGGCTCTGTTAATACCCGGAATCATCGTTTTTGCATGTTAATAAAAATTTTAAAAAGAGAGGCGACAAAATGTACCCATCAATAAAATTTGCAGTAATTTTACCGAAACTTTCAAGAATGGTATTTTTAATCCTCAGTATTCTCTCTTCCACTTCAATATACATTCTTTTTAAGTTGATTTCGCATTTAAAAATTCACACCTTTAGCGCCATAGTGGTTAACTATTTTACAGCCTGCTTAGCAGGTTTTTTTTTGTGCAATAGTCAACAACTTTCTTTCCATATTTTCAGTCGGCCTTGGTTCCCCATTTCCATAGTAATAGGGGTTTTATTTATCCTAATGTTCTACACCATTGCCAGGACTACTCAGGAAGCCGGGATTTCGGTTACCACAGTGGCGGTAAAAATGTCGGTCGTTTTCCCCATTGCCTTTTCCATTTGGTACGATGCGTTTGATGTGCTGACAACACTGAAATTATCTGGAATTGTTTTGGCCGTTCTCTCGGTGTTTCTGGTAGTTTTTCAAAAGGGGAAGAGTAGGATTACCGCCAAGGCAGCCATTTTACCATTGATTCTATTCATAGGCATGGGCATGGTCGATACGTTGGTCAAGTATTCCCAATCAACCTATATCGACATCGGATTGGCTCCTCTATTCAGCACAGCCATTTTTGCTTCCGCACTCCTTACAGGGATAGTATCATTGCTCTTTAACCACAGGATGGTGCAGTTGAAATCCGTATCAACCTGGCTGATGGGCATTGCTCTGGGAATTGTGAACTTTGGCTCAACATACTTCCTCATCCTTGCGCTCAATCATGTTGACATTTCGACCGGTAAGCAAGCCAGTGGCTCGGTGGTTTTCGGTATAAATAACCTTGCCATAGTAGCGCTGAGCGTATTGGCAGGTTACCTGCTGTTCAAAGAGAGGCCATCACGGATGAATTGGTTGGGAATAGCCCTTTCGGGGGTGGCCATAGTATTACTAATGCGTAGCCAGTTTTGACTGTAACAATGGAAACCGATACATACCTTACCATTAAAAACCCAACCGAGGGGCTCTATAAGGAGAAAGGCAGCCGTTTTATCGCTTTGGCATATCCGGTGAGTTCTGAGGGCGAGGTTAAGGATATTGTTCAGCAGTTGAAAAGGCAATATCATGATGCCCGACACCATTGCTATGCCTATGTGCTTGGCTTTAAAGGCGATGTCTGGCGTGCCAACGACGATGGCGAACCTTCGAGCACGGCCGGGAAGCCCATACATGGGCAGTTGGTAAGCCGTGGATTGACCAACGTGTTGGTGGTGGTGGTGCGATACTTTGGCGGAACTAAACTGGGCGTATCGGGGCTTATAAATGCTTATAAAACAGCCGCTTCTGACGCACTTGGGAAAGCCGAGGTGATTACCAGGAGTATAAACGATGTTTATAAAATCAACTTTTCCTATGGCGTTTTGAATGAGGTGATGAGGTTGATTAAGGATGAGGAACTTGCCGTCAAAGAGCAGCAATTCGATACCCAATGCATGGTGATGCTGGGGATTAGGCAGTCTAAGGTGGCACTTGTTCTTGAGAAATTTAGCAAAATCGAATCGGTAATGGCAGAGTACATGAACACCGAATAATCTTATAGCCTCGTTTAACGAGGCTTTTTTTTGACCTAAACGTTTACGATGAATTAATAACCTAAATACAAAACGATGAAAAACAAAAGCCTTGTAGCCATTAATGATCTTAGCAGGGATGAAATCGTTAAGATTTTGAATCTTGCAGAAGAGTTTGAGAAAAATCCAATTCAGAACACCCTATGCCAAAAGGTGGTTGCCACTCTTTTCTTCGAACCATCAACGCGCACCCGCCTGAGCTTCGAGAGTGCTGTCAACCGCTTGGGTGGGCGTGTGATTGGTTTTTCGGAAGCGAGCAACACATCCGTTACAAAAGGCGAAAGCCTGAAGGACACCATTCTCACGGTAGCCAACTACTCCGATATGATTGTAATGCGTCATCCTGTTGAGGGGAGTGCCCGATATGCCAGCGAGATTTCGCCCGTACCCATTATCAATGCTGGCGATGGAGCCAATCAACACCCAACCCAAACCCTACTCGACCTGTTCTCCATTCGCAAAACACAGGGAACGCTCAACAATCTCAATATTTTTCTGGTGGGCGATTTAAAATATGGTCGTACCGTTCACTCATTGCTTATGGCCATGAGCCATTTTGGCGCAACGTTCACCTTCGTTTCACCCAACGAGCTGAGGATGCCCGACGAGTACAAGATTTATCTTGAAGAAAAGGGTTTGAAGTTTAGTGAACAGACCGACCTTAATGAGAATCTGGATAAGGCCGATATTATTTACATGACCCGCGTCCAGAAGGAACGTTTTTCCGACCCTGTTGAATACGAGAAAGTCAAAAATGTTTATGTGCTAAGGGAGGGGATGCTGCAAAATACTAAGGAAAACATGCGGGTACTTCATCCGCTGCCCAGGGTAAACGAGATACACACTGATGTGGATAAAAATCCAAAGGCATACTATTTCCCTCAAACCATGAACGGGGTATTTACCCGCATGGCCATCATGTCGTTAATATTTGGTTTGGAATAATAAAAAAACTTTTTTTACCATGATACAGAAAAAACAGCTCAGAGTCAGCGCCATTGAAAACGGAACGGTAATAGACCATATCCCGGCTAAAAGCCTTTTCAATGTAATCACCATTTTAGGGCTCCATAAATTCGACAACCTTATCACCTTTGGCACCAACATGGAGAGCCAGCGGTTCGGGAAGAAAGCCATCATCAAAATTGCCGATAAATACTTTGCAAACGATGAGATCAACAGGATTGCCATTGCGGCACCCCATGCAAAGTTGAATATCATCAGGGACTACACTGTGATTGAGAAGCGGGTGGTTGAAGTTCCCGATCATATTGAGGGGATTGTGAAATGCGTTAATCCCAAATGTATTACAAATGTTGAGGCAGTTGTTCCTAAGTTCAAAGTGTTAGATAAAATCAGCGTTTCGCTTAAATGCCAGTATTGCGAAAAGATTACAGACCAGGAGCATATGGTTTACCTTTAATCCACAGGCGGCAGTTAAATTTCGCAGCATATTGTAGCATGCCCATATAAAACATGGGTTGTATTCCGTTGGCTGTTCAGCCTAAGAGGGTGAAGGGCTAATGTTTACCTAAGCCTGTCGAGGCTTCGTACCAGCGCCTCATCGCGTGCTATTGCCCTGAGGGCAAGAAAGGTTAGAATGGCAGCCACCAAAGGAAAAACGAATATGATTTTCATTGTACCATTGCCCGATAACGCTTTCAATGCGGCGCTATAGTAGAAATAGAATACACCCTGAAGACCCAGTAACAGCACTATATTAATGATACTCAGACGTATCTGTATCATCCTCTTTCTGTATAGAAATATGGTTATGAATGGCAAGGCGGTGCAAACCAGCATCAGTATGGAAAGCGGCAGGGAATCAAATGCGATTTTTTGACCCTCGTTTATGTTTTTCAATCCCGCAAAACCCAGCTCAAAAATGTGCTGTTCCGATGTCCCAACGATTTCGGCAAAGGGAAACCAAAACAGGAAGGTTAAAATGATAAAGGCAATCATCAGAAAAACCGTTTGAATCCTCTGTATCATAACAATAGATTTTTTCTGTTAATATTTTTTGCTGTTGCAAAGTTAATCCTTTTATCGGACAACAATGCTCCAACGGGAGGGAGTAAGTCCTGATTACCGGGGCAAGGTGTAACAATTGTATTTTTTTATTTACTTTTATGGGTTCAAATAAGTACGATCATGAGAACAATAGAACCATCTGAGCTGATCATCAATCCCGATGGAAGTATTTTTCATCTGCACCTCAGACCCAATGACATTGCCGGCACAATCCTGCTGGTAGGCGATCCCGGTAGGGTTGATACCGTTGCCTCATTTTTCGATAGGATTGAATTCTCCACGTCGAACCGCGAGTTTAAGACCACAACGGGATGGTTCCGGGGCAAACGCCTCAGCGTTGTCTCCACCGGAATAGGAACCGACAACATTGATATAGTAGTCAATGAATTGGATGCGCTATTTAATATCGATTTTGCTACAAGGCAGGAAAAAAAAGATAAGCAGCAGCTCACGCTGATTAGGCTTGGCACCTCCGGTGCCATTCAGGCCGATATCCCCATTGATAGCTTCGTGCTCACCGAAACGGCCATTGGTTTCGACGGCTTGCTCAATTTTTACGAGGGGCGCAATGAGGTCAGCAACCTGGATATGGAGGCCGCTTTTTTGGCCCATACGCAGTGGAACCCATTGTGCGCCAAGCCATATTTTGTTTCTTCGTCAGAAAGTTTGGTGGCCAGATTCGAGGATATAGCCATTAAAGGTATAACCATTTCAGCGCCGGGTTTTTATGGCCCTCAGGGAAGAGTTTTGCGCATCCCGCTGGCTACAAGCGATATAAATAAAAGAATTGAGTCCTTCAGGTATAACAACCGTATGATTACCAATTTTGAAATGGAGAGCTCGGCCATTAATGGCCTTTCGAAGTTGCTGGGTCACAATTCTATAACCATATGTGCCATTATAGCCAACAGGGTTACCAAGGAGTCGTCACCTGCTTACAAGCCTACGGTTAAAAAATTGATTGAAATTGTGCTGAATCGTCTTTTACAGTAGATTGCCCCGATTTAATGAGACAAAAAGAACTAATTGCCCTTATATCCCTTCTGGATGACCCTGATGACAAGGTTTACAGTGTAATCACGGAGAAATTATTGCAAGAAGGCGAAAAACTCATTCCATCCCTGGAAAAGGCATTAGATTCTACAGATAGTACTATAATTCAGCAAAGGATATTTTCCATCATTCACCAAATACAATTTCAGACCACTAAACAATATTTAGGCAATTGGGTGCAATCGGGTGCCAATAGCCTGTTGGAGGGCTCGGTTTTCGTGGCACGGTATCGGTATCCCGAACTTAGCGTCAGCCACATTGATGAATGTTTGGAAAAGATGAAACAGGGCGTGATCGCCGAAATAAATGAAAAGTTTACCCCGCTGGAAAAGATTAAGGTTCTCAACCATGTTTTTTTCGTTTTGCTTGGATTCAAAGGCAATTCCACGAACTTTTACTCTCCGGAGAATCATTACATCAATCAGCTAATCGAGACAAAAAAGGGCGGGCCGGTATCGCTCTCCATTCTGTACTCACTTGTTGCGCATAAATTGGGGCTTCCCATCCACTGCGTCAGTTTGCCACGAAATTTTATACTGGCTTACCTTGGCGATAGCCAAACGGTGGAGAATCATGCCAACCCGGAAAAGACTGTCCTTTTCTACATAAACCCATTCAACTCAGGGGCGCTGTTAAGGCGAAAGGATATCGAGCAGTTTCTTACAAGCAATAATCTCGAAATCAACGAGGAGTATTTCTACCCCTGCTCAAACCGCATAACCATTACACAGCTAATAGCCAGTTTAATGCTATCTTATCAGAAGATTGGGCTGAAGGAAAATGTAGACGAGTTGAAAGAGTGCATTGAGCTGGTTGCAGGCAGCAGCTATACCGGCGATTATTAGCATACAATTATTCCGATACAGTTGTGTTGAACGTATATTGTGAGATTATCTATTGCTAATGTCGGAATCAACAACTATTTTTGCCTTCCATTTTATCAAACCAAACCGGATAAAAGCAACTTTTTTTTACTTAATGCCAAATGGGTAAGGAGAAATTTAAGGTTTTTAAAAATTACCTGTCTTTGGTTAAGTTTAGCCACACAGTTTTTGCAATGCCCTTCGCGCTTATTGGCTTCTTTTTGGCCATAGGCTACTATAAATACGAATTTAGTTGGAAATTACTCCTGCTGGTGCTGCTTTGCATGGTTACCGCACGGAATTCGGCCATGAGCTTTAACCGTGTAACCGACCGTTTTATCGATAAGCGGAATCCGCGCACTGCCGGTAGAGAGATTCCCTCGGGAAAAATTCAGCCACGGAATGCGCTTGTGTTTTCCATCATTAACGCTGTGATCTTTATCATAGCAACATTTCATATCAACAGGCTGGTTTTCTATCTATCACCAGTGGCCCTTCTCATCATACTTGGCTACAGCTATACCAAACGGTACACGGTGCTATGCCATCTCGTTTTAGGGTTGGGGCTTTCCCTCGCACCCATTGGTGCCTTTTTATCGGTTACAGGCCGATGGGACATAGTCCCCATGCTGTTTTCTGCCATCGTTATCCTGTGGGTATCCGGTTTCGATATTCTTTATTCCATTCAGGATGAGGATTTCGACAAGGATGAAAACCTTAAATCGATACCTGCTGTGCTGGGTAGGGGAAAGGCTTTAGGTATAGCCATTACGCTTCATGCGTTGGTTGTTCTGGTGGTGATAAAAGCAGGAGTTCTAATCGGCTCCGGTTTGCTATACTGGATAGGCGCTGCGCTGTTCACTGCCCTGCTGATCTATCAGCATTACGTGGTTATTTCTTCCAACTATCGCAGGATTAATTTTGCCTTTGCAACGCTTAACGGATTATCGAGTATACTGTTTGCCATTTTTGTAATTCTAAATAATTACTTTTTTTGTTAACCAATAACTTTATTAAACCATGAAAAACAAACTTTTTTTTGCGCTAGCAATAGCAGCAACGCTGTTAATGGCATCGTGTGGTGGCGAGCAGAAAGGCCAAAAGCCCGCCGACGAAAAGATTGATGCCATTGAAGTATCCATTGATTCCCTGCTGGTTGATGCTTCGGCATTGGAGGGGAAAATAGTTAAGTTTACTGCCAACGTTGACCATGCATGCAAGCATGGTGGCAACCGCCTTACGGTATTTGGCACAGAGGAAGGGAAAGTTCTCAAAATTGACGGATCTGAGAATTTACCGGCATTCCAATCGAGCCTCGATGGCAAAAAGGTTGAGATTATCGGAACAGTTAAAAAGGTGACTGCCGCCCATACTGCCGATTGCGAAGATCATGAGGTGGACGAAGCCCCTGAATTTACCTTCGCTATTGAGTGCATTGATTATAAGGAGATAGAGTAGAATAGCATTTACAACCATATAAACAATCGGGGTGCATTGCAAAATGCACCCCGATTGTTGTATTGGCCGGTTTCACTTTATTACCATCCGGGTGTGAAGTTAAGCCCGAAATATGCTGCATCTAAACCTCCCAGCTGGAAAGGAATGGCATAGAAAGGTTCCAAAACCATCATGCCAAAGAGGTTAATCCTGAGGCTCACCCCGGAGCTCACCACAGGGATGCGTTGAGTTTCGTTTTCGGGGTACCAGTTGAAGGCAATATCATCCTTATTAATCCAGGCAAGTCCTGCATCGGTAAATAGGGCCAACTCGGAGTATAAAAATTTCGATTTAAAAAGGGTTAGCCTTTCTGGGCCTGTGAAGGGAATACGTATTTCGGCATTGGCAATCACCATGTGATTTCCCATCAGCTGTGCAGTGGTGATATACTTCGAATCGGGGGTCATTTGGCTGTTAAATGATGACCTGTCGTAACCCCTGATTAGCCAGGGGTAACCCAAATACAACGGATATAGCCGATCCAGTGTGTGGTTGCCATGGCGACCATAGTAATAACCCTTGAAAGCAAAGCTGAAGGGTTTTACAAAAAAGTATTTACGCAAATCCACGAGGGTTCCCCAGTAGTCAAATTCGCCAAAAATCTTATCTACCTGAATCCTGCGACGAGCCCCATCCATAGGCGAGGCTAATCCAAAGCTGGAGTTGTCAACCACGTATGCAAGGCTCACATTTTGAAGTGCAAAACCATCGGGGGCTCTGCCCTTTGTCTTTTTATAGCCGTAATACATGTAATTGTAGTAGTAGTACGAGTAAACATCTACTCTATAGTTGTACCATGCCATAACTGACGATGCCTCGAACCTGCGCGTTTTCGACAGAGGGAATTGTGCCATGGCACCAATGGTGCTTTCAAATATTCTGATATGCGAATAGAAAAGGGTATCGTGCAAATTTCCGTTGGAGTCGAAGCCATAATTTCTCCCCATTAACCCGTAGGAATAGGGTACATGCGAAACCGAAGCACCCCAAATAAAACGCCTTTTCTGATTGATATAGGTTAGCTGCCCTCCAAAGTCGTAAATCTCACCGTTGAGCGCAAGCCCCACATGGAAAAGGTTAGCACCCACAATATCGGAGAAAAGCATCTCAACACCACCGGCCATGCCTGTGCCCATATAGCTTGAGGTGGATACCCCAACACCGATATTGGAAATGTAATCCAATTTGAATTTGGGCCTGTAGGATACTGTTTTAAATGAGTCGATAGGAGTTTCGGGCTGTGCCATTCTGTTGGAAATATTCTTATCCACAATACCCGCTATGGGTCTGTTTAGCGGCGGAAGGGTGGCGGAAGTGAAATCCACGTCGGTGGGAGAAATTTCTTTCGACAGTAAATCTTCGGGAACTGCCGTGAATATTGAGTAGTGTCCTTTGAAATAGTACGAGTATGCCAACGTACCCGTTGTATCGGTTGAGATACTGAAAGCAGGGGATATGTTGGTCATTCCGCTTATCCCGATAAGATTTTTTGTTTCCTGAAATACTTTACCCGTTGCGGGCTGAAAACGGTACAGATTGCGAAAGCCATCCCTGTCGGACAGGAAAAAGATTTCGCTGCCATCGGGTGAGAATACCGGATTGAGATTTGCTGCCCCGGGGAATAGATTATACTCTTTGATTTCGTTTGTTTCAACGTTAAGGGTAGCTATATAGTAACCGGGAGTACGTTTCGATGAAAGGTCAGCAGCCAGAGGCTTATCGGTGGAATAGACAATGGTCTTCCCGTCGGGCGACCAGCTGGGATGGATGTTGCACCACACGTCATGGGTAAGCTGTTCAACCCTTTTTTCTTCGATATAGTATTGGTATAGTTCATTCCTCCCGTCAACCAGACCCGAAACCACAATGCTTTTCCCATCGGGCGACCATGATGGATAGTTGAAGGATGGCACTCCCGGAATTTCAATTTCGTATTCCTGCCTTCGCCGTTCAATATCCACAACCAGCAGCTTATTTTTACCCTTGCCGAAGGCAACATAGGCAAAATACTTGCTATCGGGCGACCAGGCCCCGGCCGACTCTATGAAGTTAAGAGCATCAATCTCATTCCTATGCAATGTTGATGATAGCTTATGGAAAGTTTTCCCCGTGGCTGCATCGGCAAGGAACAGGTCGATGGAAAACAAGTTTTTTTCAGAGTAGAATGCGATGTACTTACCATCGGGACTAATGGCCGGTGAGATGTTAATATTTCCGCCATTTCGTTCGTCAATTACCTTAGTGCCCGCAGGGTTATCCACCGTATCCACCATCATCATTTTATAGTGTTCAATGTAGGCGTTTCTCCAAATATCCGAGAACTCCTTTTCGTTGAAACCCAGATACCTTTTCAGAGCCACATCGTAACCCCGCTTGGCGGTTTCCATGAAAATTGGCACTATCAAACTATCGCCAAACGTTCTCCCGATAAAAGCCCAAAATGCATGGCCAAAACGGTATGGGAAGTACTCAGCATTCTTGGTCATGTCGCTTAGGGTGGGGAAGTTATTGTTAAATACGGCATCGCGCATCCACATGGCTGTGTGAGGATCAACGCTACCAATGGATAGATACTCGGCCATACCCTCTACCATCCACAGAGGCAGATTGTTAAGGTTGTTCAGGTTGGTGGAGTCGTTATGTATTATGGCATTATACTGAAATGCATGAACCAACTCGTGCCCCAAAACGTGGTCGGTTTGGGCCCAGGTCTCGGTAACCGGTAGTATCACCCTGTTTTTTAAAGCTTCGGTTACCCCTCCGGTGCCCACGCCTACCGAACCGAATATGGCTGTGGTTTGTTGGAAATCGGCATGATTGGCATAAAAAATAATGGGATTGCGATCTTTGATGGTATCGCGATAAACTTGCTGGTGCATGGCATACCATTGCTCGGCGGCCTGAGCAAGCCTGATGATAATCGAATCGTCCTGGAAGTAGTGGTAAAATTCGAAGTTGGGCGATTCGTACACATTATATTTAAAGTTCTTGTATATGGGTTTGTTTTGCCCAAAGTACTGGGCATGGGCTGCACCACCGGATAGGGCAATTGCAACAATAATGGCTAAGTTGAGTATAGTCCTTGTTAAACTATTCATATTCTGAAGGATATTGTTCAGTTATGCCGGATTTTCCTTGTTCTTATTATGCAATAACGTACATTTTCTACAACAAAGAAAGTGCTAATATGATTGAAAAAAAGTTAAAATAAGCAAAAGAACTCAATTATGTGGAAAAAAACGTTGTTAGTCTTCAAATGGCTGTCAGAAATCGAGGCTTTCTCTCAACTTTTTATAGCCCGTTTCGCTGATTTTTATCCGGATATTCCCCTTAAGGAGGGCCAAATACGAACCCTTCTCATAGCGTTCAATTTTCTGTATAGCTCCGGTATTCACAATGTATGATCGGTGTACTCTGATAAACGTGTTTGTATTCAGCCTGTTTTCCAACACCTTAAGCGTCTGCTTTTTCATATAACGGCCATTGGCCGTGTAAATCATCACGTAATCGCCCTGTGCCTCAAAGTAGCTCACAGCGTCCAAAGGCACTACATGTATTCCTTTACTGTCCTTGATTACAATACGGTTCAAAGGGACAGCATCCGAAAGCGAGGAGATATCGGGCGCTTGGCTATCATGCTGGCGTCCAGCACGAATCTGGTATTGTTCCCGCACCTTATCCAAGGCCTTTAAAAAGCGTTCGCGTGAGAATGGCTTGAGCAGGTAATCGGTGGCGTTCCGTTCAAACGCCTCAATGGCGTGCTGGTCGTATGCCGTGGTAAATACTATCTGAGGCTTGCAATCAATCAATTCCAGCAATTCGAAGCCATCAATACGTGGTAGTTGGATATCGAGAAAGACCAAATCGGGTTTATCCCTGTTTATGGCTATGGCACCCGAATAACCGTCAGCGTATTCCCCAATTATCTGAATATCATCTATTCCGGTTAAATAGCTATGGATCAGCTGGCGTGCCGGCTCCTCATCTTCAACTACTATAGCTCTCATGGTTATCACAATGTTTCCTCCGGTAGCGTCAAAATTGCAGTAAAGGTATTATTACTTTTATCTATTTTCAGCAGTTTCGAAGTTCCGTAAATGAGCGAAAGCCTTCTTCTAATATTCGCCAAACCTACCCCTGTAGAGCCGGGCATACTGCTTTGAGCATGCAGTGTGTTGCTTATCCGAATCTCAACCCCTGAGGTTTTTTTTATGGCCTCGGCCTTAACAACCGATTCTTCGGGAGAAATGGCTACGCTGTGCTTTATGGCATTCTCGAAAAGGGGTTGGATAATCATACTTGGCACTTGCAGCGACAGGCATTCGGGGTCAGCGTCAATGCTGTATTTAAGCCTTGTCCCGAATCGTATCTTCTCAATCTCCAAATACTTAATGCAGTTATCCAGCTCGTTGTCCAGTGTTACCCTGCTGTTGGGCGATTGCTTTAGTGAGTACCGCAGCAGCTCGGAAAGTCTGATAACCATCTCCTGAGCTTTCTGGGGATCTGTAGTCGTTAACGAGCTTATGGAGTTAAGGCTATTGAACAGGAAATGAGGGTTAAGCTGGAGTTTAAGCCAGTTCAGCTCCGCATCCTTTATCAGCGATTGCAGCTCTGCTTCGCGCAGTACCTGTTCCCTGTAATTCTGTATGTAAGTGATTAGGTAGAAAACCAGTACAATCAACAAGTACACCAACAAACCGACTATGACTCTAAATGGGATAGAGGTGTTGATAAATTCAACGTACTGTTGATTCCCGCTAAAAATTCTTGAAAGTAAAAAGTTAACCAACGATAAAATGCCCCCAATGCTCACTATTGCTGCACCAAGATGATTGGTTATCAGGGTTGTTATCTTACTCGTTTCGATATTGGATAGCCTTACCCAAAACCAAAGCCCCAGGGAGAGCAACGCATATAGGGTAGCTGTGATTGCTGCTTCAACGAAGGCTATGGAATAGGCAACCTGAAAAAAATGCGCAACCACAAGTGCGTGTATGGTGCCAAACATAAGCCACCAACCTATGAATACGATAATCCCTATGCGTTTACCAAAAAACCAGCTATCCATCATTCCAGTAGTTTCGGTCTCAGCCTACGGGTTCTTTCCAACGCTTGCTGAAGTTGCCATTCCTCAATCTCTTTAAAATTTCCCGAGGTAAGCACTTCGGGCACTTTCCAACCGTTGAAATCGGCAGGGCGGGTATATACGGGAGGAGCCAACAGGCTATCCTGAAAAGAGTCGGTAAGAGCCGAGGTTTCATCGGAAAGCACACCCGGAATCAACCGTACCACGCTATCGGTAATAATGGCAGCAGCCAACTCCCCCCCCGAAAGGACGTAATCGCCTATGGAAATTTCGCGGGTAACAAGATGCTCGCGCACCCTGTGGTCAACGCCTTTGTAGTGTCCACATAGGATTATTATATTCTTCATGGTGCTAAGGCCATTGGCTGTTCGCTGCGTGAAAGGCTCTCCGTCGGGAGAGGTGTAAATCACCTCATCGTAGTCCCTCTCTGCCTTCAACTTCTCTATCGCCTTGTATATGGGTTCAATCTTCATAACCATTCCGGCATCGGGGCCAAAAGCGTAATCGTCAACCGTTTTGTGCTTATCGGTGGTATAATCGCGCAGGTGATGGATAGCTATTTCTACCAATCCTTTTTGCTGTGCCCTTTTGATAATGGAATGGTTTAGAGGGCTTTCCAGCAACTCAGGTAAAACGGTGATGATATCTATCCTCATGGCTTGAAACGAATTGTTCCACAAAGGTACAAATAGTGAGGCAATTTTTTAATATCATGATCCTTTAGCCCCTCTGTGTTTTTAAAAAAGTCCGGTAAAAAAACAACCCATTTAAATTAAAACTTATTATTGTAAATTGAACAGATTTTCATAAGGGGAGTTCTAAAATTTAATTGATTGTTATTCAGTTATTTATTACTATATTTGCTTATTAAAAAAACGAAAAAATGATTAAGCATAATTATAAGTCCCAGGGCAATAAAGGATTATTTGATGAGCAATATACAATTGAACGTTTGTCTGAAATAGGAAATCCATTAGAAAGAATTAGCAA